>NZ_JACAWW010000019.1:0-559559 GCF_020075515.1 Bacillus sp. KS1
AGGAATACCCAAGTCTGGCTGAAGGGATCGGTCTTGAAAACCGACAGGGGTGTCAAAGCCCGCGGGGGTTCGAATCCCTCTTCCTCCGCCATATCTAATTTAATTATCATCGCGGGGTGGAGCAGTTCGGTAGCTCGTCGGGCTCATAACCCGAAGGTCGCAGGTTCAAATCCTGCCCCCGCAACCAAAAAATGGTCCGGTAGTTCAGTTGGTTAGAATGCCTGCCTGTCACGCAGGAGGTCGCGGGTTCGAGTCCCGTCCGGACCGCCATTTATAACAAGGCTCGGTAGCTCAGTTGGTAGAGCAACGGACTGAAAATCCGTGTGTCGGCGGTTCGATTCCGTCCCGAGCCACCATTTAATTTAATATTGTTTTGGCGGTTGTGGCGAAGTGGTTAACGCACCAGATTGTGGCTCTGGCACTCGTGGGTTCGATTCCCATCAATCGCCCCAAACAACATGCGGGTGTAGTTTAGTGGTAAAACCTCAGCCTTCCAAGCTGATGTCGTGGGTTCGATTCCCATCACCCGCTCCATTTTTATATTGTCATGGGCCTGTAGCTCAGCTGGTTAGAGCGCACGCCTGATAAGCGTGAGGTCGGTGGTTCGAGTCCACTCAGGCCCACCATGATGATTTTTCCACAGTAGCTCAGTGGTAGAGCTATCGGCTGTTAACCGATCGGTCGCAGGTTCGAATCCTGCCTGTGGAGCCATATGGAGAAGTACTCAAGTGGCTGAAGAGGCGCCCCTGCTAAGGGTGTAGGTCGTGTAAGCGGCGCGAGGGTTCAAATCCCTCCTTCTCCGCCATAAGGCCCGTTGGTCAAGCGGTTAAGACACCGCCCTTTCACGGCGGTAACACGGGTTCGAATCCCGTACGGGTCATTAAAAAAACCTTGCATAGTATGCAAGGTTTTTTATTATGCGTTCATAGCGTAAATGGTAAAAGACAGGTATGTGGCAAAAGCGCTCCATAATAAATAAGGAACCAGAAGCCAGGCTGAAGCTTTACTGTATTTACCGGCAATGAGCAACAGAATGAGTGTTGTCACCGCCACAAGCAGGCAATCGATAGATGCAGCAAGCAAATTTTTCTGTGTGAATTGAAAATAGCTGAACCCTTGATTCACGATATAATTGATGAGAAGCATCACCCAAAAAGCTTTGGATTCTTTACATGAAAACTTTGCGTATATCAAGGCTGCTGAGAGCGAAATAAGCGCAAACAAAACCGCCCATATGATGCCGATCACTGATCTGCTCGGCGTCCAGTCAGGTTTTTGCAGCGCGTCGTACCATTCCCGGTCGATGGGAAAGAGAAACCCCGCTAAAGAAAACAAGACATATGTAATGATAAATACAATAATCGCACCGATATACTTCTTTTTCATTTGTTCCCTCCGTCATTCAATGTCAATACATTAGTTCCCTTTTTGGGAATATTAAACCTTTTAAAAGGTTCATGCACCATTAAGTGTATGAGTTTTCAGTGTGAAAATGCAGCAAACCATTTATTTGTATTCAAAAACCCCGGCAGGCCGGGGTTTTAATCAGCATGAAGATCGCCAAAGGGCGTCATTATTCCTTCTTCGTCCAGTTCCTGTTCATATTTTTCGTGTGCTTTGCTTGGATACACGGAAATGTTTTTTCCGGTAATATCTGTCGCGATAAAGTTTTCATAATCCTCAGCATAGCCGATGTTTTCTTCGGAGTTCATTGTCATATCCCCATAGCTGAGCGGAGGATCCTCTAAATCCTGAGGCGTTTCTGAGTTTCCGTATTCCTCAACATCCTGATAAGCATCTTCACTATCGTAAGCCGCCCGGATTGATTCATCATCATCAAATTCAAACTGTCCGAACGGTGTTTCCTCTTCAATAGGCCTGTCTTTGGAAACGGCATCCTGCGAGGAATATTCCGCCAATGTCGTAGCCGTCGGCAGAGCTTCGAGTCTGTCATAAGGAATGTCCTTGCCGCTGACTTCACATGTGCCGTATGTGCCGTTTTCAATTTGTTTCAGAGAGTAATCAATGTCGCGAAGGTGCTCCCGTTCATGGTCGAGCAGAGCCAGGTCTTTTTCCCGCTCGTATAATTCGGTCGCCTGATCGCCGGGATGATTGTCATAGGAAGACAATTCGCCGGATGACTGATACGGGAATTCATCAGTTAACTGAAATTGATCATTTTCTTTAAAGCGGCTCAAAATATCATGTCTGGCTTCTTCCAATTCTTTTTTTAAGTGTGTGATCTGTTCGTTTGTAAGCACATCAATCCCTCGTTTCTATGTGATGCTTACTGTTAGTATGAACGCTTTTGCGCAGAAAAATGGTGGATAAAAATAGTCATTTTCCCATGAGGAAGTAAAAGAATACAGTGATTGCCGAGAGTGGGGAAAGAAAATTCAAGTTTGTTTCTTTATTCATTTGCGCAAAAAGGTTTATAATAAGAAATGCAGGCATTTTGTCGTGCTCAAATCTGTGTGTTTGACACAAAGTCATCACAGGTGTATTGTATTAAAAGCATTTAACGGATTATGGAGGAATGTCTCATGGTGACAACGGTGCAGCATACGTTCCGAGAGGAAGCAGATCATGCATTACATAAAGCCAAACAAGTCAACCATGCTGTCTTATTGAGCTATTCAAGACGTATTGCGTCTTTAGACCCTCTATCATTTTTCAAAGACGGAGCAAAAAAATATAAAGGCAAACGATTTTTTTGGTCAGAACCCGGTAGTGAATTAACAATAGTCGGTCTTGGCACAGAAGCGCTGTTCCAATCGAATGAAAAAAATGGAAAGCGTTATCACGACGTTTTTGAACAATGGGAGCGCTTTAAAAAGACGGCTTTTCATATTCATGAAGAAGAGGCGGCGCATACCGCGGTCGGCCCTGTCTTATTCGGCGGTTTTTCATTTAATCCCGCTGAAGAGAGAGGAGACGAATGGAACGGGTTCGAAGAAGGACTGTTCTTTATCCCCTCAATCATGCTGACAAAGACGGCAGATGGTGATTATTTAACCGTCAATCAATGGGCGGCAGACGGTAATCAGGCAGAAGATACGCTGAAACGTCTGAAATCTTTTTCGGAAGCTTTTTCAGTTTCTTCAATCGAGTATGAAGAATATCCTGTTTTAACAAAAGCGGAAGAACTTGATGTGGAAAACTGGCTTGAAGCCATTAAAACAGCAACAAATGATATGAAAGCAAATCAATATGATAAAGTCGTGCTGGCAAGGGAAGTCGTTTTGTCATATGATGGGCCTATTCCGACAGAGAGCGTTGTCCGCAAGCTTTTGACGGACCAAACGACAAGCTATGTTTTTGCGATTGAGCAGGGAGATAAATGCTTTGTCGGCGCTTCACCGGAACGGCTGATCAAAAAATCCGGCAAAGACGTTATGTCCACCTGTCTGGCAGGTTCAATTAAGCGCGGAGAAAATCAACAAGAAGATGACCGCCTCGGCAAAGAGCTGCTGCATGACGAAAAAAATCTCGCGGAACATGATTTTGTGGTTCAGATGATACACGATTCTTTCTTGTCGAGCTGCAGCGATGTGAAAAAGCCTGCAGGTCCGCAATTATATAAAACAAAAAGTGTTCAGCATCTATATACACCGATCACAGGCCATCTTAAAACGTCCGCTTCGCTGTTTGATTTAATTGAAAAGCTGCATCCCACACCGGCATTGGGCGGATCTCCCCAGCAGAAAGCTGTTGAAGTTATCGCTGATATTGAACCGATGACACGCGGATGGTACGCGGCTCCAATCGGCTGGATGGACGGCAGGGAAAACGGAGAATTTGTCGTGGCTATCCGATCAGGGCTGATTGAAGGCAAAAATGCGCGGCTTTTCGCAGGCTGCGGCATTGTTGAAGATTCAGATCCGCAATCAGAATATGAAGAAACACAAATTAAACTAAAGCCGATGATCTCTGCTTTAGGAGGTGAAAGGCTTTGACAAACCCGATTACACATTATATCGGAAGCTTTATTGATGAATTCGCTCTATCGGGTGTCACCGACGCAGTTGTTTGCCCGGGATCGAGGTCAACTCCCTTGGCGGTTTTGGCGGCGGCCCACCCGGATATTCAAGTCCATATACAGATTGATGAACGATCCGCAGGTTTTTTCGCGCTCGGTCTTGCAAAAGCCCGCCAGCGTCCGGTCATGCTGATTTGTACGTCAGGAACGGCAGCGGCTAACTTCTATCCGGCCGTGATTGAAGCTCATTATTCAAGAGTGCCTCTTATTGTCCTGACTGCTGATCGGCCTCATGAATTGAGGGAAGTGGGGGCGCCTCAGGCGATTAACCAGCATTTTCTGTTCGGTAACTTTGTTAAGTTTTTCACAGACTCGGCTCTGCCTGAAGAAAATCCTCAAATGCTGAGCTATATCAGAACATTGGCCGGCAGAGCCGTAAGTGAAGCCGGGAAGCGCCCGATGGGGCCAGTCCATATCAATGTGCCGCTCAGAGAGCCTTTGATGCCGGATTTATCAGCCGGACCTTTTGAAAGAATGAGAAAGGGGCGGCACGTCTCAGTCACAACAGGGATTCAGTCAGCTGATCAAGATTCTCTCTGTCATATTACAGAGCGTCTTGCGGGAACCGAAAGAGGTATGATTGTCTGCGGCGAAATTCACGGTGAAGCAGAAAAGCAGCAAATCATCGCGCTTGCCGAGATGCTTCAGTTCCCGATTTTAGCTGACCCGCTTTCAAACCTCCGAAACGGGGAGCATGATAAGACGCTGATTATTGATGCTTATGACTCGTTTTTAAAAGATGAAGAAATAAAAGAGGCGCTGCGTCCGGACGCTGTGATCCGCTTCGGCCCGATGCCGGTTTCCAAACCGCTCTTTTTATGGCTCAGAGATGATCCTGCCATTGAGCAGTTTATCGTCGATGAAGACGGAGGATGGAGAGATCCCACCCAGGCCTGCGCGCATATGATTCATTGCCATCCGTCTGTGTTTTTGGAAGCGGTCCGTTCAGCTGAAACCGGAAAACGGCCGTCCGGATGGCTTGAGAAATGGCAGTTTGTCAATGAGCGGTTCCGGAGTCATTTACAGGCCGCGAGCATGGATGATTTATCTTTTGAAGGAAATGTATATCGTCAGCTTCAGCACCTTGTCCCTGAAGGCAGTTCGATTTTTGTCGGAAACAGCATGCCGATTCGCGACGTGGATACGTTCTTTGAAAAACAAGATCGTTCCTTCCGTGTTTATGCCAACCGCGGCGCTAACGGCATTGACGGGGTTGTCTCCTCGGCTATGGGACTGTGTGAAGGTACAAAAGCTCCTGTCACGCTTGTAATTGGAGATTTATCGTTTTACCATGATTTAAACGGGCTGTTAGCGGCTAAAAAACTTGGAATTCCGCTTACGGTTATTTTAATAAACAATGATGGCGGCGGGATTTTCTCGTTTTTGCCGCAGGCATCTGATAAGACTCATTTTGAAGAACTGTTCGGTACGCCGACGGGCCTTGATTTCCGGCATGCCGCCGCACTGTACGGCGGGACGTATACTTGCCCTGAGACATGGGAAGCATTTAAGGATGCGTATCAGCCGCAGGCGGACAAGCCCGGACTTCATATAATCGAGCTGAAAACAGATCGGACATCAAGAGTTCAATTCCATCGCGATCTGCTGCAGGCCGCAGTGCGGGAAGTGAAAAAAGAATGGAAACTGTAACTGTTAAAACGGCCGACGGCGTGTGCTATCGGGTTGCTGATAGCGGTCACGAATCATCTGAAGCTATTGTTTGTCTGCATGGATTTACGGGCAGCAAAGAATCATGGATGTTTTTACGCGGCATGTTTCCCGGCGAACGAATGGTGATGATTGACTGCCTTGGTCACGGGGAGACAGACGCGCCTGTGCAAGCGGCAAGGTACAGTGCGAGCCGGCAGGTTGCGGACCTTGCCGCCGTTTTTGATCAATTAAAACTTCACAAAGTGAAACTTATTGGTTATTCTATGGGGGGAAGACTTGCGTATTCCTTTGCACAGGCATTTCCGCATCGGGTGTCAGCGTTTGTTTTGGAAAGTACAACCCCGGGCCTGAGCACGCTTCAGGAACGCAAAAAGCGGATTCAGTCAGACCGGAAGCTTGCTGACTTTATATTGCGGGAAGGTATAACATCGTTTGTCGATTATTGGGAGGGCATTCCGTTGTTTGCCTCGCAGCTTTCTCTGCCGGACAGCGTAAAGGCGTCCATCCGTGCCGGCAGGCTGAAAAATAATCCGTCCGGACTTGCAGGAAGCCTGCTCGGAATGGGGACGGGCTCACAGCCTTCCTGGTGGGAGGCATTACACCGCATCAAGGCGCCCGTCCTGCTCATATGCGGTGAATGGGATGAAAAGTTTTGCGCTATTAATCAAAAGGTGCATAACCTGCTCCCATCAAGTAAAATAGAGGTTGTCAAACAGGCGGGGCACACGGTACATGTGGAACAGCCGCGAATTTTTGGTAAGATAGTAAGTGAGTTTTTATACGGCTTATAAAGCATAAAAAAATAGCTTTTCGGCCGGACTCAGGCAAAAATGAAGGAGGTCATATCAATGGCTGCAGAATGGAAAAGTGAACGTCAGTACGATGAAATCCTGTACGAGACGTATAACGGTATTGCAAAAATAACAATTAACCGCCCGGAGGTACATAACGCATTTACTCCTAAGACGGTATCAGAAATGATTGACGCGTTTGCTCGTGCGCGTGATGACTCCAATATTGGTGTCATCGTTCTTGCGGGAGCGGGAGATAAAGCATTCTGTTCAGGCGGAGACCAAAAAGTCCGCGGTCACGGCGGATATGTCGGAGACGATCAGATCCCTCGTCTGAATGTGCTTGATCTTCAGCGTTTGATCCGTGTTATTCCTAAACCGGTCGTAGCGATGGTATCAGGCTATGCCATCGGCGGAGGACATGTGCTTCATATCGTCTGTGATTTAACGATTGCGGCCGATAACGCGATTTTCGGCCAAACCGGACCGAAAGTGGGAAGCTTTGATGCCGGTTACGGCTCAGGTTACTTGGCGCGTATCGTCGGACATAAGAAAGCCCGTGAAATCTGGTACCTATGCCGTCAATACAACGCGCAGGAAGCGCTCGACATGGGGCTTGTCAATACAGTTGTCCCATTAGAGAAACTTGAAGAGGAAACAATTAAATGGTGTGAAGAAATGCTTGAGAAAAGCCCTACAGCCCTTCGTTTCCTTAAAGCGGCATTTAACGCTGATACAGACGGCCTCGCTGGAATTCAGCAATTTGCAGGAGATGCAACGCTTCTTTATTACACGACTGACGAAGCGAAAGAGGGCCGCGATTCCTTTAAAGAGAAACGCAGTCCCGATTTCGGTCAGTTCCCTCGTTTTCCGTGATCAGATGACACTACGAAACAGCTTGAGCCGCTCTGGTCCAAGCTGTTTTCTTTTCAAAAAAAGTACTTTTACCTCGGAGATGATAACATGCTGACAGAACAGCCGAATTGGCTCATTCAAAGGGCTCAGCTGACACCAGAGAGAATCGCTCTCATATTTGAAAACAAACAGATGACATTCAGAGAATTATATCATGCTTCTAAACAAATGGCCGCGCGGCTGTCCAAATACTGCTCGCTTAAAAAAGGAGACCGCGCTGCGATTTTGCTTTCTAACAGACCGGAAATGGTTTATGCCGTTCACGCCTGCTTCTTATTAGGGGCGGAAGCTGTGCTGTTGAATACGAAGCTCTCAAAACAGGAACGGTTGTTTCAGCTGGAAGATTCACAGGCAAAGCTTTTATTGACAGAGGACGGTTTTTGCCGCAAAGAATATGAATCTGCTGTCGCCACCGCGGACGTGGACGAGCTGCAGGCCAAAGCCGCTGAAGACATGGAGCCGGAAGCTTATGTAACGCTTGATGATACGGCGACTCTTATGTATACATCAGGAACAACGGGAAGGCCGAAGGGGGTGCAGCAGACTTTCGGTAATCATTATTCCAGCGCTGTATCGTCTGCGCTGAATCTGGGGGTCACGGAGCGGGACCGCTGGCTTATTGCGCTGCCGCTGTTTCATATCAGCGGTCTGTCTGCGCTGTTTAAGTCGGTCATTTACGGCATGCCTGTCGTGCTTCATCAAAAATTTTCTGTCACTGATGTGCTTGACAGCATCAGCTCCCATCAGGTCACGATCATTTCAGCGGTGCAGACCATGCTTTCGGGCCTGCTTGCGGAAAGTGAACAATGTCCTGAATCACTGCGCTGCATTTTGCTTGGCGGGGGTCCTGCACCGCTGCCGCTCCTTGAAGAATGCCGCAGGAAACAATTTCCGGTATTCCAATCTTACGGCTTGACTGAAACCTGCTCACAGATTGTCACGCTTTCTCCGGAATTCAGTATGGACAAGCTCGGCTCGGCCGGTAAACCGCTGTTTTCATGCGAAATTAGAATTGAAAAAGACGGAAACCCTTGTGCGCCGTTTGAACACGGTGAAATTACGGTGAAAGGCCCGAATGTAATGAAAGGGTATTACCATCGTGATGACGCAAACCAGGCCGCTTTTCATAATGGATGGTTTAAAACGGGCGATCTTGGCTATTTGGATGATGAAGGGTTTTTATACGTGCTGGACAGGCGGTCGGACCTCATTATTTCAGGCGGAGAGAACATCTACCCGGCAGAAGTGGAAGCGGCGCTGCTTGCCCATCCGGCTGTAGCGGAGGCCGGTGTTTCGGGAGCCGAAGACCCGAAGTGGGGGAAAGTGCCGCATGCTTTTCTCGTGCTGACTTCTTCTGTCAGTTCTGAGGAGTTGACCGCCTTTTGCCGTGAGCGGCTTGCAAAATATAAAATACCGGCTGCTTTTTTCGAGGTTGACGGGCTCCCGCGGAACGCGTCCAATAAACTGATGAGGCATCGGCTGAATGAGCTTCGTAAAGGAGAATTGTCATGATTAAGATTGAAAAAATCACCCTTTATCATGTAAGTATGAGGCTGAAAAAACCGTTTAAAACAAGTATTGAAACGCTGCAGGACCGTAAATTTTTGATCGTGGAAGCGATCGATGAAACCGGGAGAACCGGCTGGGGGGAGGTATCGGCGTTTTCTTCTCCGTGGTATACAGAAGAAACGATTCAGACATGCGCGCATATGCTGAGAGATTTTTTCATCCCGAATATCGTAGGCCGCGAGTTTTTCCATCCGTCAGAAGTGCCTGACAGTCTCGCGCGTTTCAAAGGAAACCGCATGGCAAAAGCGGGGCTTGAATCAGCCGTGTGGGATCTATATGCCAAGAAAAAGGGGATATCTCTCGCAGAAGCCTTAGGGGGCAAAAGAGATAAAGTGCCCGCCGGCGTGGCGGTGGGTCTGGCTTCGGCTGATGAGATGCTTCGGGAAATTGAGCTATACGTAAAAGAAGGTTATCAACGTATAAAAATAAAAATTCAGCCCGGCCATGACGTTGATCTGATCAGAGCCATCCGCAGCCGTTTTCCGAACGTACCGCTGATGGCGGATGCCAACTCGGCATATGAACTGAAAGACATCAGCAGGCTGAAAGAGTTGGATGAATTCCAGCTCATGATGATAGAACAGCCGCTTCAGGCAGATGATATTGTCGATCACCGCCACCTGCAGAAACACTTGAGAACCGCGGTATGCCTTGATGAAAGCATTTGCTCATATGATGACGCGAGGCGGGCGATTGAGCTTGGGAGCTGTAAAATCATTAACATAAAACCGGCGCGTGTAGGAGGCCTGACAGAGGCTTTAAAAATACATGACTTATGCAGAGAGCATCACATGCCGGTTTGGTGCGGCGGAATGTTTGAAACCGGCATTTCGAGAGCGCAGACAGTCGCGCTCGCTTCGCTGCCGCAATTTACGATACCGGGTGACATTTCCTCATCAGACCGATACTGGGAGGAGGATATTGTCACTCCTGATATCCGTATCGAAGAGGGGTTCATCTCTGTTCCGGACGGTCCCGGACTGGGTGTCGGAGTCAATCAGGAAATAATGAGAAAATACGTCACCCAAATGGACGTTTTTACGACAAACAACTGATAAAAAGACATTTCAGCGAGTTGAGCTGCCTGTATGCTGCTGTTATATTGAAACTGTTCATCATCACCCCTTCCCCAGTTTGAACCGGCTGTATCAGCCGGTTTTTTTAATAGCCGAATGCGATGATTTTTTTATTCTTCAAACAGTGTCGGCTTTACATCGCAGGTGTTGCTTTCTGGCTGGGGCAAAGATGTACATCTTGATAAAAAATTCTGTGCTTGTCATGAATGCGATACTGATTGTACCGTCTGCCGCCGCCTATATTTGCCGGCGAACCGCCTTTCTGCCATGCTTCTCATCCGCGCGGTTTTCTCCGGCTCAGGGGCTGATTTCAAAAAGGCTTGCGGCGCGGAAATGAAAAAGAGCTGTATAAAACAGCTCTTTACTTTTATAAATCATGCGGTTTAAAGGTTTTGCAATCCGTTTCTTCACTTTTTTCAGCGGTTTCGCCTGTATGGCTGACCACATAAATAGCGTCGGCCGTGCATTTGTTTCCTCTGCCCCAATATGAACAGTTATTGACTTCACACAGAATTTTTTGGTCCATGCTGGCTCCCCTCCAAGATAAAAGGTACGCCATTAGTATGAGCCGCCCTGATTTTTGTTATTCCTCCTGGCGGATATAACGTCTGTCTTTCATAAAGAGCTTCCAGAAGAAATAAAACCCGGGAAACAAAATGATGAAAGCGACGATATACGTCATAAACAGCGCCCTGAAGGTTGCCGGCTCCGTAAATCCTGACATGACCGTAATATCAGGATAAATCATATAAGGAAGATGCGCCCGTCCGTATGCATAGCTTGCCAGAAAGTATTGAAGCGCAATGGCGATCATGGCGATTCTCGGTTTGCCGAGGTTGCGGCCGAAGCGTTTATTCGGCAAAAACAGGGCCGCGCCGGCAATGATAAATGTAATGACAGACAGAATGAGCCATGTCTTGTCTTTCATCATGCCCGTATACAGCCAGCCGGCTTCAGAGCGTAGTGTCAGCATAATGAAGAAGGCAAAAAGAAGCGACAGCGGCCCTGTTATTAAAGAGCTCCGTCTGTAGATGCGGTACGCATGCTCCTCTTCCGCAACATTTGAAAAATCGGCCAGAAGCAGTGAAGATAAAAATAAAGTGCTTAAAATGGCAAAGCCGATAAACGCATACGCATTAAGGCTTGTAAAGACATTTGCCAAATTCAGGTGATACACGCCGCCCGTCTTATCAATAAATCCTCCGTGTGTGACCGGAAGGACCAAAATCAGCACAGCGGGAATAATGAAGCCCGAAATTCCGGAGATATATCTCATGATTTTTCTTTCCTTCGCCGTATTGGAGAAGACGAGAAAGCCGCTGCGGATGGCTAAAAGCAGTAAAATAATACTCCCCGGGATCAATAAAACGGTTCCCAGCACGAAGGTTGCCCCTGGAAAGAAGCTGAATAGGGCGACAACGATTGCGACGATAAAGACGTTGGTCACTTCCCATGTCGGGGACAAATAACGGTTGGCGATGTTTGTCGCCTTTGTTTGTTCTCTATTTAAATAAATCATCGACCAAAAGCCGGCTCCGAAGTCCATCGTTGCCATGACCGCGTAGATAAACACGAAGCCCCATACGATTGATATCGCAATGAGAGCATCCATGGTAATGTCCATTTCAATTCAGCCCTTTCTATTGTTAGGATTCCGCCGCTTTTACATCCTCCTCAACGGGATGTTTGCGGAAATAATAAAGCAGCACATAAATGACTGCGGCTGCCAAAATGGCGTAAACCACTGTAAACAGGATGAACAGCAAACCGATTGAACCGGTTGTCGTGACGACATCTGACGTTTTCAAGAGATGATAAATCACCCATGGCTGCCGTCCTGTACAAGCGAATATCCACCCGAATTCAATTCCGATCAGACTGAGGGGTCCTGCGGTTAAAAATAAAATCAAAAGCCAAGTCGGAAAGCTGTCTTTCTTTAAAATTTTTCTCCACACGATGCCGATGATTGAGTACAAAATGAGCAGCATTCCGATGCCGACCATTCCGTTAAACAGTGTATGGATGAATAAAGGCGGCCACTCGTCTTTCGGAAACGCGTTCAATCCTTTGACGACGGTATCAAAGCTGTTTGCAGCCAAAAAGCTTAAAGCCCACGGCACTTCTATCGCCCATTTTACTTTTTCTTCTTTTGCATCAGTAAAACCCCCGATCGCAAGCGGAGCGTGAGATCTCGTTTCAAAAAGCCCTTCTGCGCCCGCAAGCTTCTCAGGCTGGTATTCGTAAAGAAGCTGGGCTGACTCGTGACCGTTTAAAGAGGCAATAATGGAGAATATCCCGCCGATCGTTAAGGCGAGCAGCAGCGCTTTTCGGTGAAAGCGGTATACCTGCTCCTGTTTTCTCGTTCTCAGCATTTTATAAGCCGCAACAGACGCGACGATAAATGCACCGGTCATGAAAGCCGTCAGTACGACATGGCCCGCGGTGGTGAAAAAGCTTGGATTAAAAAACGCTGCCCAAGGTTCGACGTCAGTGATTTTGCCGTTTAAAATTTTAAAGCCGGCCGGCGTTCCTTCAAATGCGTGAACATTTGTGATTAAGACGGCGGATGCCGCGGCGCCGATCAAAACAAAAATAACGGCAATGATACGCATCGCCGGAGTCAGCCGGTCAGCGGCGTAGACATAAATGGACATAAACAGCGCTTCGATAAAGAAAGCATAAATTTCAATCTGAAACGGAAGGGACATCACCCTGCCGATGACTTCCATGAATCCGGGCCACAAAAGGGCAAGCTGTGTACCCGCGATCGTTCCGGTCGGTATCGCCACGCCGAGCAGAACAGCCTGCGCCTTCGTCCACCTTTTCGCCATAATGGCATAATGCGGATCTTTTGTTTTTTGATAAATCAATTCAGCCATTAAAATCATCAGAGGCAAGCCGACACCAAGCGTCGCAAAAATAATATGAAAGCCCATGGTTGTCCCGAACAGGCTTCTGGCTAACACTAAATCATCCACGATCATAAACCGCCTTTCTAAATTACCGTTTTATGTAATGTGGTTATATTATTTGCTGAAGCGATTAGATTATTCTTCCGATTCCATATATGTGCAGGGTTTAGAAATCAAGGGATCAGGGCATATATGATTGACAAGCGGTTATTTAAGGTTTAAAATAAAACGTAATTATTACGATTTGAGAAAGGGAGATCAGCATGAAAAAAGATATTCATCCGGATAACCATCAGGTGATTTTTCAAGATGTGAACAGCGGCTATCGCTTTTTAAGCCATTCTACGAAAAAATCAGAGGAAACGGCAGAGTGGGAAGACGGAAAGACATACCCGCTGATTAAAGTAGAGGTCAGCTCAGATACGCATCCATTTTATACAGGCCGCCAAAAATTCAACGAAAAAGGCGGGAGAGTCGAACAGTTCAACAAAAAATACAATATGGGGAAATAAGACAAGCCCAATGGGGTTTGTCTTATTTATTGAGCACTTTGTCACCCGTGCGGGAGTGACGAAATGACCCGTCTTATGTTATATTGTGAATAAAAAAGCAGAAAGGAAACACCAAGATGAGTCTTCTAAACGATATCATGCAATTTAATGAGCAGTTCACTAAAAACAAAGATTATGAAAAATACCAAACATCTAAATTCCCGGATAAAAAGATGGCGATTTTGTCCTGTATGGACACACGTCTTGTAGAATTGCTTCCGCATGCGATGAACATGCGAAACGGCGATGTGAAAATTATTAAAAGTGCCGGCGCGCTTGTCGCCCACCCGTTCGGAAGTATCATGCGCAGCCTTTTAGTGGCCGTATACGAATTAAACGCCGATGAAGTCTGCGTTATCGGCCACCATGATTGCGGCATGAGCAAAATCAACAGCGAGGATATGCTCGATAAAATTATCGACCGCGGTATTCCGAAAGAGCGGATTGACATGCTGAAGCACTCAGGAGTTGATCTTGATCAATGGCTGAAAAGTTTTGATTCAGTAGAAGCGAGTGTTACAGACAGCGTAAACGTCATTAAACACCATCCGCTATTCCCTGACAATGTGCCGGTGCACGGTCTGGTGATTGATCCTGAAACCGGTAAACTTGATCTGGTGATCGACGGCTACCAGCATATGGACTAATGTTTTTCTTTTTTGTCCGGTACGGGATCAACACCGCCCGGATGAAAAGGGTGGCACTTTAAAATCCGCTTCAGTGTCAGCCATCCGCCTTTTAATGCGCCGTGAGTCTTGACGGCTTCGATTCCGTACTGCGAACACGTCGGATAAAAGCGGCATGACGGCGGCGTCAGCGGAGAGATGAACTTCTGGTATCCGCGGATTAAAGCAATCATTATGGTTTTCATCAAAAAACCACCTTTCTGATGCTAGTATAGAAAAAAAATTTCAGATTGAAAAGCTTCCGCTACAATTCTTATCGGAAAACTGTGTTATAATGGATGCATATTCTGAAAAAAAGGGAGTGCCATTATGCCTTCAGTAGAAAGTTTTGAGCTTGACCATAATGCGGTTGTGGCTCCGTATGTAAGACATTGCGGAGTGCATAAAGTCGGAACAGACGGCGTCGTGAATAAGTTTGACATTCGCTTCTGCCAGCCGAACAAACAGGCGATGAAGCCGGATACGATTCATACGCTTGAGCACTTGCTTGCGTTTACGATTCGCACACATTCTGAGAAATACGATCACTTCGACATCATAGATATCTCACCGATGGGCTGCCAGACAGGCTATTATCTTGTTGTCAGCGGCGAGCCGACAGCGGAAGAAATTGTAGACCTGCTTGACGCTACGCTGAAAGAAGCCATCGATATTACGGAGATTCCGGCGGCCAACGAAAAACAGTGCGGCCAGGCGAAACTTCATGATTTAGAAGGCGCGAAACGTCTGATGCGTTTCTGGCTGTCACAAGATAAAGAAGATTTGCTGAAAGTGTTCGGATAAAAAACAGGCCTTTTTGCTGACATGCAAAAAGGCTTTTTTACATATTTCTAAAAAATGTCACACCTTATGTGTAAGCGTTTGCTAAAATAGAAGCAAACATGAAGGAGTGATGGGATGAAACGGGCTGTATTGGCAGGTATGTGCAGTATGGTATTTCTATTATCTTCCTGCGGGGGCAATTCGGACAAAACCTCCGCGGATGAAGAGCCTAAAGCGCTTGAGGTCAAGCTTACAGGACCGGAAACGGCAGCACCGCATGAAAAAGCGGAATACAAGGCGGAGGTTTTTTACGGCGGCAAGCGTGTCACGGATGCGGATGAAGTCATGTTTGAAGTATGGAAAGAAGGAAAAAAAGGCAGCAGCAAAACAAGCAAGGCCAAGGAGGAAAAAGGGGCGTATCACCTGCGGACTGAATTTGATGAAGAGGGTGTGTATACCGTTCAATCCCACGTAACGGCAAAACAGCAGCATAATATGCCGACTGTAAAAGTGCGTGTCGGGGATGCTAAGGCTGCCGATGATTCCTCCGGCCATGAGGAACAGACGCATCATCATTAAGGATTTTTTTTATCCGTCAAGCCTTTTGATGCGTCCTCCGGCGGGTCAATCGTATGTTTTACATTATAAGCTCTTACAGTCGACCAGATGGATAAAAGCAGCACGGCGAGCACGATAAGAAAGCCGAAGCTCAGAAGAAGCAGCATGAAATCCCTCCTTTTTAACAAATCATAACATATTTTCCATTCGTGAAATCAAGGGCTAAAAATTTATGTTTTAACACACGATATATAGGGTATATCAATAGTAAACCAAAGGAGGAAGATAGGCATGTCAGAAAAACTATTGGATGCAGTCAATAAGCAAGTTGCAAACTGGACGGTCATGTATGTGAAATTACATAACTATCATTGGTACGTCAAAGGGAAGGACTTTTTCACATTGCATGAAAAGTTCGAGGAGCTGTATAACGAAACGGCTACATATATTGATGATCTGGCAGAACGTCTGCTGGCATTAAACGGCAAGCCGATCGGCACAATGACGGAATCATTGAAGACAGCCTCTGTAAAAGAAGCGGAAGGCAATGAGAGCGCAGAACAAATGGTACAGAACATTTATGATGATTTCACTGTCATTGCGGAAGAGCTGAAAAGCGGCATGGACCTCGCAGATGAGGTCGGAGACGAAACGACCGGTGATATGCTGCTTGCTATTCACCAGAATATCGAAAAACATAACTGGATGCTGAAAGCGTATTTGGGATAATCAACAAGGGAAGACCGGGGCTGTAAAGCACTCGGTCTTTTATTTGGCTGCCGAAGAGGTGTTGTCCATTTTTCTGAAAAATCCAGTCCGTTCCATTCACTTTTCATAGAATAATGTAAGGCCGTTTCTGTGAAAGGATGTTGGATCAAGTGGGCAAAGACTTTGGCATCTTTTCGTTTTTTGCAGTGATCGTGTCGGCAGCGGGTTTTTTCTTTGGCGGTTTTCAGTATTCGTTTCTGATTTTGCTATCGGTCATGGCGATTGAGTTTATCAGTACAAGCTTAAAAGAATCTCTTTTGCAGCAGCTGAGCGCAAGAAAGCTTTTTGCGCGGCTGGTCAAAAAAATCGTGACCCTGGCATTAGTCTCAGTTTGCCATTTTTTTGACCAGCTGCTTCATACCGAAGGCGCCATCCGTAATTTGGCTATCATGTTTTATATCTTATACGAATCGGTTCAGATCGTGATTACGGCAAGCTCGCTGGGCATACCGGTTCCGCAGGTGCTCGTCGATCTATTGGATACCCTGAAAAATAAATTCAAGCGCAAACCGTAACATTTGCTTCAAAGGAGGCTATACTAGCGGGTATGATGGTTTTCCTCTGAATTTTTGATAAAGGGCTTCCGAACAAACGCAACTGTGGTATGATGTATGGAAGATATGAAGGAACGGATTAGAGGGATAAACATGTACGAGTTTAAAGACTATTATCAGAACACTGTTCAGCTCTCCTTTGAACACCAGCCTTTTTCAGACAGCCCGAAGCACGTATGGGTCATATGCCGATACGGAGATAAGTGGCTTTTGACTGAGCACGAAGACAGGGGGTTTGAATTTCCGGGCGGAAAAGTGGAGCCGATGGAATGTGCGGAGGAAGCGGCCCTGCGCGAGGTGAAAGAAGAAACCGGTGCCGCGGTAAGACATCTGAAGTACGTCGGACAGTATAAAGTTCTCGGCAGGGAAAAGGTAATCGTGAAGAATATTTATTTTGCCGATATTGAAAAGCTTGAAAAACAGGCTGACTATTTTGAAACAAAGGGGCCGGTGCTGTTCAGCGAACTGCCGGAGAATCTCCCCCGAAATAAAAAATTCAGTTTCATTATGAAAGATTCGGTGCTTCCGATCAGTCTGAAAAAGCTGAAAGAGGACGGCGTATTTCAATCATAAAAAACGGAGACCCGGCGCTTACGCACGGGTCTTTTTTATATTTTTCCTTTCGTCCATTTTCTTTCTAACAGTTCGACTCCCTGATACATCAATGTCGCAAAAATCGCGATGATCAGAAGGCTTAAGAACACAAGAGTGAAATTGAAGACCTGGAATCCGTAAATGATCATGTAGCCCAGACCTTTTTCGGAAACGAGAAACTCGCCGACGATGACACCGACCCAGGATAAACCGACGTTCACTTTAAGCGCGGAAATGATCGCGGGGGCGCATGCCGGCAGAATGACTTCTTTAAACATGATGCGTCTTTTCGCTCCGAAGGTTTTCATCACCTTAATATAGTTTTCATCCACTTCCTGAAAAGCTGTAAAGACGACGATTGTCGTGATAATGACACTGATGACTGCTCCCATGGCGACAATGCTTGTGAAATTCGGTCCGAGTGCCACGATGAGAATCGGTCCGAGTGCGACCTTCGGCATCGCGTTTAAAATGACGAGGTACGGGTCTAAAACCCGGGCGAGCCTGTTTGACCACCATAACAGAGCGGCGAGGCATGTGCCGAGGAGCGTGCCGAGCAAAAAGCCGAGAACGGTTTCTCCTAAGGTTACGCCGATGTGCGCCGCAAGGGAGGCGTCCGCAATCTTTTCAGCTAAAAGCCTGCAAACGGCGGAGGGTGAGCTGAAGATTAACGGATCGATCCAGCCCGCCCTGCTCGATATTTCCCAGCCGGCAAAAAATACGATGAAAATGGCGGCCTGATACGCACGGATCCGGAGCTTTTCTTTTTGGTGTCTTTTCTTAAACTGCTGATGAAGCTGTTCAATCGTGCCGCTGCTGTTTTTCAAGGGAATTCAGCTCCTTCCATATGGTTTGAAACAGCGGCTGAAAGGCCGGATCCTGACGCGCGTCAAACGGATCTAAAGCCGCGAGCTCCTTAGGCACGGTGAATATTTGGTGGATGGTGCCCGGCTGATTCGAAAATAAATAGATCGTATCGCTCATGGCGATGGCTTCACCGATATCGTGGGTGACGAGCACGGCGGTTTTTTGAAAATCCTTTAATGTTCTGAAGACAAGGTTTTCCAAAGAAAGCTTCGTTTGAAAGTCCAGCGCGGAAAACGGTTCATCAAGGAGCAGCAGGCCCGGGTCCGGCGCAAGAGTTCTGGCAAGTGCCGCCCGCTGCCGCATTCCGCCTGACAGCTCTTTCGGGTATTTCTTTTCAACGCCGATTAATCCGAGCTTAGGCAGAAGGCTGAGAACTTCAGCTCTTTTTTCTTCTGTTAATGTTTTTGAAATGTGTAAACCGAGCAGCACGTTTTCCTCAATTGATTTCCAAGGAAATAAATAATCCTGCTGAAGCATATAACCGATTTGGTGTTCTTTATGGTTCGGCACGCTTCCTTCAATCAGCACCCGGCCTTGCGCAGGGGTGATAAGGCCGGCCAGAATGGACAGGAGTGTTGTTTTTCCGCATCCGCTCGGCCCGAGAAAGGAGATGAAATCCCCTTTTTCAATCTGGAAATGTATATCTTTCACGGCGGTTGTTCTTTCTTTCAGCGAGAAATAAGTATGTGTTACATGATCGACATGTAAAAAAGACATTCATGTTCCTCCTATTGTCCTGAGGTGACTTTTTTGGCGATTTTTGTGTTGACGAGTTTGCTGTACGGAATATGTTTCGGGAGCTCTCCTGCTTCATCCATAATAGATTGAAGCTGTTCCCATTCATCCTTTTGCAGAACTGGGTCTGCAGAGAATGATTTTTGTTTTTTATAGCGCTCTATTGATGTTTCGATTATGGCCGGATCGGTATCGGCAAATTCCTTCTGAATCGTTTTTGCGATGTCTTTGGCCGGATGGCTTTCCACCCATTGCTGGGCGCGATAGATGGCGCGGGTGAATTTTTCCGCCGTCTTTTCATTGGTTTTCAAATAACTTTCTTTTGCCATAAAGGTTGTGTATGGCACTTGGCCGGAAGCTTCTCCGAAGGATGCGACGATATGGCCGATGCCTTCTTTTTCAAATTGGGATGCCGTCGGTTCAAACAGCTGCACATAATCACCCGTTCCGGATGCGAATGCGTTGGAAATATTGGCGAAATCAATGTTTTGAACGAGGTTAATGTCTTTTTTCGGCTCTATGTGATTCTTTTTCAGGACGTACTCACCGGCCATTTGGGGCATGCCGCCTTTTCGCTGGCCGAGAAATGTTTTTCCTTTTAAATCGCTCCATTTGAATGATTTCTCATCCTTCCGCGACACGAGAAATGTGCCGTCCGTCTGTGTCAGCTGCGCGAAGTTGATGACCGGATCTTTTGCTCCCTGCGCCTCCACGTAAATGGATGTTTCAGAACCGACCAGCGCGATATCAGACCCGTTTGACAAAAGCGATGTCATCGTTTTGTCTCCGCCCCATGTTGTTTGAAGTGACACTTGGAGCCCTTCTTTTTTAAAGAAACCTTTTGCTTCAGCGACATACATAGGCGTATAGAAGATGGAGTGTGTGACTTCCGCCACCTTTACCTTCGTCAGACTTTCTTCCTGTCTGCAGGCCGGAAGAATGAGCAGGAAAAAGGCGCATATGACAAAAACGCAGCCCGCTTTGAGCCATTTGTTCACGGTGTAACCTCCTTGTTTTAAGCGTTAAAATAACCTTTTCTGCTTTACATATCGTATGATGGGTATAAAAAATGTGTGAGTGCCCATATTCACGTTGGGAAAGAATAAAAAAACTGATGATATAAGGAGGCGCATTGTTTTGCTGTCAGAAAAGAAAAGGTTCCCGTCTCCGAGTCCGCATGTCCGCCTCTTTGAGGTTTGCTATGAGTCAGAAGGACTGAAGGTAAAGGGGCTCCTTGCCGAGCCTGCTGAGCCGGGCACATATGACGGTTTTTTATATTTGCGCGGCGGCATAAAAAATGTCGGCATGGTACGCCCCGGAAGAATCGTTCAATTCGCTTCCCAAGGCTTTGTCGTGTTTGCGCCTTATTACAGAGGCAACCAGGGCGGCGAGGGAAATGAAGATTTTGCGGGAGAGGACAGAGAGGATGCGTTTTCCGCTTTTCGCCTGCTTCGGGAGCATCCGAACGTCAGGGAAGGGCGGGTGCATATTTTCGGTTTTTCCCGGGGCGGAATCATGGGGCTTTTAACAGCGATTGAAATGGGGCATCAAGCGGCTTCGCTCGTATCATGGGGCGGTGTGAGCGATATGGTGCTTACTTATGAAGAGCGGAAGGATATGCGGCGGATGATGAAGCGGGTGATCGGCGGCACGCCGAAAAAGGTGCCGGATGAATACAGATGGCGTTCGCCGTTTGAAAAAGCAGACCGCATTCAGGCCCCTGTGCTGCTCATCCATGGAGAGAATGATGAGAATGTTTCGATCGAACACGCCCGAATGATCGAGGACAAGCTGAAAGAGGCGGGGAAACCGGTGGAAACTTGGTATTACAGCGGTTTTACGCATTATTTTCCGCCGCAGGAAAACAGACGCATTGTCCGGCGGCTGGCGGAATGGATGAAGACACGGTAAGATGCCTGATTTATGATATGATAATAAAGAATAAGAGAATGAAAGGGGATTTTCATTTTGGGAATGCCTGTTGAATTTAATACCATGATTGTGACAAAAGGCAATGAAAAACGGATAGAGGAAAATATCTTTTTATTGGAGAAAGAGGGCTACCGCGTCTATCCTCTTGATATTCCGATGGACGTGCGCAAAACGAAAACCGGCGAGAAATCCGGCACCGGCGAGGTCCAAAAGCTCGAATGGGCGAACGGCCGGACAAGCATTACATACAGACTCACGTCGCTTCATTCGACAAACTGAAAAAACAAAAGCCGAGGGCATAAACGCCCTTGGCTTTTTTGATTACACGAGAGGTCCGCCGGCTTTGGCAATCGAGTCTGCATGGGAAAACTTTTTAAAGTTTTCTTTAAACTCATTGGCTAAAAACAGCGCTTTTTCGTTGTATGCTTGTTTATCGCTCCATGTGTTTTCAGGCTGAAGAACTTCATTCGGAACGCCTGGAACATGAACGGGGCTGCGCAGGCCGAAAATGCTGTCTGCCGTCATGTCAGTCTGGTTCAGTCTGCCTTCAATAGCGGCCTTGACCATCGCTCTTGTATACGAAAGTTTCATCCGTTCTCCGACTCCGTACCCTCCGCCGGTCCAGCCTGTGTTGACCAGAAAGACTTGAACGCCGTGTTCGTCGATTTTATGTCCGAGCATTTCGGCATATACATGTGCCGGAAGCGGAAGGAACGGTGAACCGAAGCACGTCGAGAAAGTCGTTTGCGGAGATGTCACGCCGCGTTCGGTTCCCGCGAGTTTACTGGTGTACCCGCTTAAGAAATGATACATCGCCTGTTCCTTCGTCAGTTTGCTGATCGGAGGAAGCACGCCGAATGCGTCCGCCGTTAAAAAGACGATCGCCTGCGGATGGCCGGCAATGCTCGGCTGCACGATATTGCCGATCATCTCAATCGGATATGCGGCTCTTGTGTTTTCCGTGTAGAAGGAATTGTCGTAATCCGCTTCACCCGTTTTTTCATCAAGCACGACATTCTCAAGAACAGACCCGAAGCGGATCGCACGAAAAATCTGCGGTTCTTTTTCCTCGCTCAGATTGATACATTTAGCGTAACATCCGCCTTCAATGTTGAAAACGCCGGAATCTGACCAGCCGTGCTCGTCATCGCCGATCAGTTTGCGGTCCGCATCGGCTGAAAGCGTCGTTTTCCCTGTGCCGGAAAGGCCGAAAAACAGGGCGACATCGCCTTTTTCACCGACGTTGGCTGAGCAATGCATCGGCAGTATATCCTGCTGCGGAAGCAGGAAGTTCATAATGGAGAATATTGATTTTTTCATTTCTCCGGCGTATTCGGTGCCGCCGATTAAAATGACGCGTTTTTCGAAAGAGACAATGATAAATGTTTCCGAATGCGTGCCGTCCGTCTCCGGATCTGCTTTAAAATGCGGGGCTGAGAGAATGGTGAAAGGCTGCGCTTGCGGATCTCTTTCATCCGTCTCCGGTCTGATAAACAGCTGGCGCGCGAATAAATTGTGCCACGCAAATTCATTTACGACCGTAATCGGCAGTCTGTATTTTTCATCCGCTCCCGCGAATCCTTCAAAAACAAACAGTTCATCCCGCTGTTTTAAGTAGCTGACGACTTTGGCGTACAGCTTTTCAAAAGCCTCTTCAGAAATGGGCTGATTCACCGCGCCCCAATCAATTTGATTTTCTGTGCTTTGTTCACGGACGATAAATTTATCTTTAGGTGACCGGCCTGTATATGCGCCGGTGGTGGCGCGTACGGCGCCCGTTGATGTCAGCGTTCCTTCATTTCGGCTGATCACTTTTTCGGTAAGTTTTGGAGCCGATAAATTATGATGCACATTCGGACTTGCAAGTAATGCTTGAAGATCTGCGGTTAAATCAACTAATTTCATAAAAACCTTCCTTTGCCGGTTTATTTGTATTTCGCTGAATGTGGAATTAGTATAACATATATCTGAAAATAGTCTATACTATTTGAGGTTTTTTGTTTGTGTTTTTCCATTGCTTCCCGAAATAAAGGCGCGTAATCGCTTTAATTCATATTGACACTTTCCGCCCTTTTACGATAAGATATTTCATTGAGCGGATACTCTTATCCCGAGCTGGCGGAGGGACAGGCCCGATGAAGCCCAGCAACCGGTTTCTCTGTAAAAAAGCAGGTGAAAACACTGTGGGAAACCAAGGTGCTAACCTGATGCAAGGTTTAATATTTTCCTTGAGCGATAAGAGTGAAAGGCACACAGACCAAACCCTTTCCTCGAGTGGAAAAGGTTTTTTTATTTCATAAAATATGCCAATTAACATTCTCTGATATAGTATGACATTGTATTAAGAGGGAGCGAGTTCCGTATCATATGAGAAGGTCTTGTAAAAGATCTTTTTTCAGGAGGAAAAGTGAATGAGTAAAAACCGTCGACTATTTACATCTGAATCTGTTACTGAGGGTCATCCGGACAAAATCTGTGACCAAATTTCTGACAGTATCTTAGATGAGATTTTAAAAAATGACCCGAACGCGCGCGTGGCCTGCGAAACATCTGTAACGACAGGACTTGTGCTGGTAAGCGGAGAGATTACTACATCAACATACGTTGACATTCCGAAAACAGTCCGTGAAACGATTAAAGAAATCGGCTACACACGCGCCAAATATGGATTTGATGCGGAGACTTGCGCTGTTTTAACATCAATTGATGAACAGTCTGCGGATATCGCAATGGGTGTCGATCAGGCTCTTGAAGCGCGTGAAGGCACAATGAGCGATGCTGAAATCGAAGCAATCGGAGCTGGAGACCAAGGCCTGATGTTCGGTTATGCGTGTAACGAAACGAAAGAGCTTATGCCGCTTCCGATCTCTTTGGCGCATAAATTAGCCCGCCGTTTGAGCGAAGTCCGCAAAGAAGACATTCTTCCGTACCTTCGCCCTGACGGCAAAACGCAAGTTACCGTTGAATATGATGAAAACAACAAGCCCGTCCGCATTGACGCGATCGTTATTTCAACTCAGCACCACCCGGAAATTACGCTTGAGCAGATTCAGCGCAATCTGAAAGAGCATGTCATTAACCCTGTCGTGCCTGAGGAACTGATCGATGAAGAGACAAAATACTTCATCAACCCTACGGGACGTTTCGTAATCGGCGGACCTCAAGGTGATGCGGGTCTGACCGGCCGTAAAATCATCGTAGACACATACGGCGGATATGCACGCCACGGCGGCGGCGCATTCTCCGGTAAGGATGCGACGAAGGTAGACCGTTCTGCGGCATACGCTGCGAGATACGTAGCGAAAAACATCGTGGCAGCAGGTCTTGCTGATTCTTGTGAAGTGCAGCTTGCATACGCAATCGGCGTGGCACAGCCTGTTTCTATTTCCATCAATACATTTGATACAGGAAAAGCTTCTGAAGAAAAACTGATCGAAGTCGTACGGAATAACTTCGACCTGAGACCTGCCGGCATTATTAAAATGCTTGATCTGCGCCGCCCGATCTATAAGCAGACAGCTGCTTACGGCCACTTCGGACGTCATGATGTGGATCTTCCTTGGGAGCGTACTGACAAGGCGGATGCGCTTCGCAAAGAAGCACTAGGAGAATAATTTTATAGCCGCTTACTTAAGCGGCTTTCCCTTTTTGTAGATGCTGCCATGCTTATTTTTTACATAGCGTGAAACCAATGGCGTAACAAAGCGTCTATAAAAAGGGGGTCCAATTAGAAAATTACACTTATGGAGGCTATACTATGTGTGGATTTGTCGGTGTTTTTAATAAGCATCCATTAACTCAAACCGCAGATCAAGAAGAGCTAATCAAACAAATGAACCAAATGATCGTTCACCGCGGTCCTGACAGCGATGGGTATTATCATGACGAGCACGTCGGATTCGGCTTCAGACGGCTCAGTATTATTGACGTAGAAAACGGCGGACAGCCTTTATCATATGAAGACGAAAAATATTGGATCATTTTTAACGGCGAAATCTATAACTACATTGAATTGAGAGAAGAGCTTGAAGCGAAAGGCTACACTTTCAATACAGATTCCGATACCGAAGTGCTCCTTGCGACATACCGTCATTATAAAGAAGAAGCTGCTTCAAAGCTTCGCGGAATGTTTGCGTTTTTAATCTGGAACAAAGCTGACCGCGTCATGTACGGCGCGAGAGACCCGTTCGGCATTAAACCGCTGTATTACACAACCATCGGGGACAAAGTATATTTTGCATCTGAAAGAAAAAGTTTAATGGCCGCTCAAAATGGCATTGATCTTGATACAGCTTCTTTACAGCAATATATGTCTTTCCAATTCGTTCCTGAACCGAGCACGCTTGACGCTGAAGTGAAAAAAGTCGAGCCGGGCAGCCAGTTTACGATCCGTCCGGAAGGCGATATCGCGTTTAAAACATATTTCAAAGCGAACTTTAAGCCTGTTCAGTCTGATGAAGATAAATTGGTGAAAGAAGTCAGAGACGCAATCTTTGACTCTGTCAAAGTCCACATGAGAAGTGACGTGCCTGTCGGTTCGTTTCTATCCGGCGGTATCGACTCTTCTTTTATCGTCTCAGTTGCGAAAGAATTTCACCCGAGCCTTAAAACATTTTCCGTCGGTTTTGAGCAGCAGGGCTTCAGTGAGGTTGACGTAGCGAAGGAAACGGCTGCCGCGCTCGGGATTGAAAACATCAGCAAAGTCATTTCTCCCGAGGAGTATATGAACGAGCTTCCGAAAATCGTCTGGCACTTTGATGACCCGCTTGCAGATCCGGCGGCGATTCCTTTGTACTTTGTCGCGAAAGAAGCGAAAAAACATGTAACGGTCGCGTTATCCGGGGAAGGCGCGGACGAGCTGTTCGGCGGGTACAATATTTACCGCGAACCGCTTTCGCTTAAACCGTTTGAACGCATTCCGTCCGGTCTGAAAAAAATGCTTCTTCATGTGGCGTCCGTCATGCCTGAAGGAATGAGAGGGAAAAGCCTCTTAGTCCGCGGCTGCACACCGCTTGAGGAGCGTTATATCGGTAATGCGAAGATTTTTGAAGAGCCCGTGAAAAAACAGCTGCTCAAACATTACAATCCAGAGCTTTCATACCGTGATGTCACGAAGCCGTACTTTACGGAAAGCCGTTCATACAGCGACATTAATAAAATGCAGTATGTTGACATCCATACGTGGATGCGCGGCGACATCCTGTTAAAGGCTGACAAAATGACGATGGCCAACTCTTTGGAACTGCGCGTGCCGTTCCTTGATAAAGTCGTGTTTGACGTGGCTTCTAAAATTCCGGATGAACTGAAAACGAAAAACGGCACGACGAAATACCTTCTGCGCAAAGCTGCTGAAGGGGTAGTGCCTGATCATGTGCTTAACCGCAAAAAGCTCGGCTTCCCTGTGCCGATCCGCCACTGGCTGAAAAATGAAATGAACGAATGGGTTCGCAACATCATTCGTGAAAGTGAAACAGATGCTTATATTGAAAAGGATTATGTCCTTCAGCTTCTGGAAGATCATTGTGCCGACAGAGCGGACAACAGCCGCAAAATCTGGACCGTACTGATCTTCATGATCTGGCACAGCATCAATGTTGAAAAAAGACTTGTGCCGGAAGAGCTGAATCATCAGCCGAAAGAAGTCATTTTCGTTTAATCCAAAAGGCTTTCGATATTATCGAAAGCCTTTTTTCTATTGTTTTTTGTAAACCGTCTATTCCACTCTGTTTTCGACAAAGTATTACGCAATATTCAGAAAAAGGTTATAATAGGACTAATCGGGTAGATTCCGGAAAGTGTTTTCTGGCTATTTCGTCTCGGTTTGTTGTTTCTTTGTCAAAATCAGGGGGAGGGAGAGTTATGCAAAACAAAGAAAAAACGCTTCACCGCGGCTTGGAAGAGCGGCATATCTCGCTTATGTCGTTGGGCGCCGCGATAGGAGTCGGACTGTTTCTCGGGTCGGCTTCTGCCATAAAGCTTGCCGGGCCGGGGATTTTAGCCGCTTACGCCTGCAGCGGACTGATTATGTTTTTTATTATGCGGGCATTAGGGGAAATGGCGATTCAAAAGCCTGTAGCCGGCTCATTCAGCCGGTATGCCAGAGATTATCTCGGTCCGCTTGCCGGGTTTTTAACAGGCTGGAATTATTGGTTTTTATGGGTTGTTACCTGCATGGCGGAAATCACCGCGGTCGGCATTTATATGGGCTACTGGTTCCCTGACGTGCCGTCATGGATCTGGGCGCTTTGTGCACTCGTCATTATGACGGCTGTCAACTTTCTGGCGGTCAAAGCGTACGGTGAGCTTGAATTCTGGTTTGCGCTCATTAAAGTCTTGGCGATTCTGTCAATGATCGCGATCGGTCTGGTGATGATCGTATTCGGTCTCGGAAACGGAGGCGTTGCGCTCGGAATCAGCAATTTATGGAGTCACGGCGGCTTTTTCCCGAATGGGATTAAAGGGGTGCTGCTGTCGCTTCAAATGGTCATGTTTGCCTATCTCGGGATTGAGCTGATCGGTGTCACAGCCGGTGAGGTCAAAAATCCGGAAAAATCACTGGCGCGGGCCATAGATACTGTTTTTTGGCGCATTCTCATTTTTTACGTCGGAGCTTTGTTTGTCATTATGTCAATTTATCCGTGGCAGGAAATCGGTTCAGGCGGAAGCCCGTTTGTTTTGACATTTGAAAAAATCGGAATACCCGCTGCAGCCGGAATCATTAATTTTGTCGTATTGACGGCGGCTCTTTCTTCCTGCAACAGCGGGATCTTCAGCACGGGGCGCATGCTGTTCAATCTGGCGGAGCAAAATGAAGCGCCTAAAGCATACGGTACGGTCACAAAAGGCGGTGTGCCGGGAAAAGCGGTATTGGTTTCAGCGGGCGCGTTGTGCATCGGCGTTTTGCTGAACTACGTGGTGCCGGCGAAAGTGTTTACGTGGGTGACGAGCATTGCGACGTTCGGGGCGATTTGGACATGGTCGATTATTTTGCTTTCTCAAATGAAATACCGTAAAAGCTTACAGCCGGAACAACGGAAAAAACTGAAATATAAAATGCCTTTATACCCCTTTTCCTCATATATCTCGCTGGCATTTCTGGCTTTTGTCGTTGTGCTGATGGCTTTTGATGCAGAGACCCGGGTGGCCGTCATCATCGGTCCTGTCTGGTTCGGCATATTATTAGCCGCCTATTACGGGAAAGGTTTCCATAAAAGAAAAGACATAGATCTGGAAAACGGACAGACATTCGCCGAAAAAGCGTAAAAAAAGAGCCCGGGACATGGGCTCTTTTTTTCATAGGATCGGGCCGGCGGGGGAAGAATAAAACAAATTCCTGAACATTTTGCTACTGTTTCCTGACAATCAGCGGAACGCAAATGGTTATTACTTAAATAATATTTTGAAAAATGGTACAGTAGTAAAACAAAGCTGATCTATTTTTATTTCTCTTGCAGTGTTTTATAGTATCGGCCTTTTTCAACATATTCCGTTCTGATTCTTTCCATGTCCCGTATGTCTTCTTCTGTCAGCCGGCGGATAACCTTTGCGGGCCGGCCGAACGCAAGACAGCCGGGAGGAATGGTTTTGCCCGGAGGAACGAGACTTCCGGCGCCGATAAATGCGCCTTCTCCGATTTCCGCCCCGTCAAGAATGACGGAGCCCATACCGATTAAAGCATTCTTTCTGATGATTGCGCTGTGCAGTGTAACCTGATGGCCGATCGTGACGTCATCTTCAATAAGAAGCGGGCGGTTCGGACTTTGATGCAGACAGCTCAAGTCTTGTATGCTGACTCTTTTTCCGATCCTTGTCGGCGCAACATCCCCCCGGATGACTGCCGAGAACCAGATGCTTGATTGTTCTCCGATCACGACGTCGCCCGTTATGACGGCATTATCCGCAATGAACGCTTCAGGATGTATGTCAGGCGTAAATTGTTTATAAGGGTAGATTATCATGTCTCATCCTTCTTTCTCTAAATTTATGTAAGAGGTGAACTGCATGTGGACTTGGAAAGCAGACAGGCCCGTCGGTACCATTGTCATTATCCACGGGGCGAGCGAATACCACGGGCGCTATAAATGGCTCGTTGAAATGTGGAGATCTTCCGGATATAACGTGGTGATGGGCGATTTGCCCGGTCAGGGAACGTCGACCCGCGCCAGAGGGCATATTCGCTCTTTCCAAGAATACATTGATGAAGTAGATATATGGATTGATAAAGCGAGAACGCTTGAAGCGCCCGTTTTCCTTTTGGGCCACAGCATGGGCGGACTGATTGCGATAGAATGGTTTAAGCAGCAGAGAAATCCCCGCATTACGGCACTCATTTTATCATCACCTTGTCTGGGTCTGCAAATAAAAGTCAATAAAGTCCTTGATTTTGCGTCTAAAGGACTGAACGTCCTCGCTCCGTCCCTCAGAGTGGATTCCGGCTTATCACCTGATATGGCAACGAGGAATGCGGATATGATTGAAGCGGATCAAAACGATTCTTTATATGTCACGAAGGTATCCGTAAGATGGTACAGAGAGCTTTTAAAAACCATTGATGCCGCTATGGTGCCGACTGATGCGTTTTTAAAGGTGCCGCTTTTGCTTATGCAGGGCGGTGATGACAAAATCGTCGATAAAATGAAGGTCCGCAAATGGTTTTCCGGTGTGGCTTCCCATAATAAATCGTACCGGGAATGGGAAGGGCTTTATCATGAAATTTTTAATGAACCGGAAAGAGAAACTGTGTTTAAGGCGGCAAAAGCCTTTACAGATCAGTATATTTGAATTCGCTGGGGGTGCATATGTTGACAGTACCGGAACATCCTTTTAACCTTATGGCAAAAGTGTATCGGGAAATTTTTCCGCTCGTTCATCAGGAATTGAACATGTGGCGGGAAAAATCAGATTCCATTAAAAATACCGAACTGCGACAGCAGGCGGCCGCAAGTATCCGCGATAAATCGTTTCATTGTGAAGGCGGCGGCATTTTAGCCCTGCTTTCGGGAGAGCAGAAACAGAAATGCGTGCAATTTATCATCGCGTATCAGACAATCAGTGATTATCTGGACAATCTGTGCGACCGCAGCACCTCGCTTGATCCCGAGGACTTCCGCATGCTTCATCTCTCCATGCGTGACGCGCTGACGGTCGGCGCCGAGGTGCGGCCGTACTATCAGTACAGAGACGAGCGGGATGACGGCGGTTATCTTCATGAGCTGGTGAGAACATGCCAGCGGGTGCTCGGGTCAATAGAACATTACGGTATCATTAAACCTTATTTGCTTGAGCTGTGTGATTATTATTGCGACCTTCAGGTTCATAAGCATGTCGTTGAGCATGAACGCGTGCCGAGGCTTAAAGGCTGGTTTGAGCAGTACCGGTCACAGCTTCCGGAAATGGAGTGGTTTGAGTTCTCGGCCTGCGCCGGATCGACGTTAGGCATTTTCTGTCTCGTTGCTTACTCATTCCAGCCTGATTTTAACGAACATACCGCTGAGAAAATCCGCAGCAGTTATTTTCCGTACATACAAGGGCTGCACATACTGCTCGATTATTTAATTGACCAGGAAGAGGATCTGCTTGAAGGCGATCTGAATTTCTGTACGTATTATCAGTCTCATGAAGAAATGATGCAGAGACTGCAGCATTTTATTGAAAAAGCGGATGAACATTTGCAAGGCATTCCGCATGAAAATTTTCACCGGCTGATCAACAGGGGGCTGCTCGGCGTCTATTTATCCGATGACAAAGTCGCCGGCCAAAAAGAAATGGGCCGCCTCGCGCGAAAGCTGATCAGGGCAAGCGGAAAAACGTCATTTTTCTTTTATATTAACGGAAGAGCCTACCGCAAATTTCAGAAGATGGCTTGGACGAAAAGTTCGTAATGGGTGAACTGCGCCTCTCGTGTAAATCATGACGGCGCAGTTTTTTTATTTATGACGTGAAGAATGAAACATTGTTTGCGCCTGCAGAATATGATACTTTAATTTTATGAAAAAATTAAAGTATTTAGCGGTCATAGCATTACTTTCCATTTCCGGAGGCTGCTCCGTCATCCATGCTTCCGCCGGCTATCATCCTGTCTTGATAGCACACAGGGGCTCTTCTGCGATTGAGCCGGAACATACAGCTTTGTCTTATGCGCGTGCGATTAAAGACAAAGCAGATTATATTGAGATAGACTTACGGGAGACAAAGGACGGCCATCTGATTGCAATTCACGATAAAACGGTAGATCGGACAACAGATGGTAAAGGGATGACAGATGATCTGTCTTTGGCTCAGATTAAGAAACTGAATGCGGGAAAAGGAGAAAAGATTTTAACATTAGAAGAAATCATACAGAAATTCGGACAAACTGCCAATTACTATATTGAGACAAGAGAAAGCAACGGCAGCCTGGTGATGGAAAAGAAACTGATTGACATATTACAAAAACATAAGCTGATTACCAGCCATAAAGCAGTCATTGAGTCTTTTAACGGGAAGAGCTTAAAGAAAGTTCGATCTATGAATAAAAAAGTTCCTCTTGTTCGATTATTAAAAGATAACGAGGCTGAGGAGATAAATGATAAGCAGCTGCAAACCATCAGAACGTATGCTGATACAGTCGGGCTCAACGCCAAATTGGCAAATGAAGCAGTCGTGAAGCGCATTCATCACAATAAGATGAAAGTGCACGTGTTTTTTGATAAGGAAGACGAGCATACGCTGACGCCTATTATGCTGAAACAAAAAGCAGATGGTGTCTTTACAAACAATCCGGCTTATACACGCGGCGTGCTGCAAAACAGTAAATAAAAAGAGACATGCGCATTTTACGCTGTCTCTTTTTTTAACGGTTTCTTTTTTGCCGCAAGGTGCATTGCGAATTTGCCGATCAGCCCGATGACAAAAAATGCAGCAAACCACCAGTAATAGGTTTTCGCGAACTCAAATCCTAAATGTCTTGATAAAATGATGACGAACATCACATATGGAACACTTGAAAATATGATGCGAAGAATATTCAAACTGCCGCTCCTCCCAGATGTTACACTTAAAAGATGAACTTTTTTCCATTATTTCATAGTAATTGATTTTTCAGAAAAAGTAAACACAAAAAGAATCGGCCCGCTTATGACAGGCCGATTCTTTATTTGCCGGCTGACTTCTTTTCAATCGCTATAATAAACGGCGGATCGTTTCGCTGGTTGAGAAAGCCGTAGCTCAGCACGCGCGCTTTTTCCTGATCAAGATTGCTGCAGTACTCCAGTAATGCACTTTTTTCCGTCTTGCCTTCAGGATGCCCGTGGTACACAACGAGAACGATCAGCCCGTTCTCCTTCAGCAGTTCAAGGAGCTGTTCGATCGCGGAAATGGTTGAGTGGCCGTTTGTCGTAATGCTTTTATCGCCGCCGGGCAGATAGCCGAGATTAAACACGGCGCAAGCCACACGACCGTGCGCATCTTCAGGCAGCGATGCCTTTATTTGATCATGGCTCTTATGGTGAAGCGTGACGCGCGGGAAGAAGTCGGCACCGAGCCGCTCCTTCGTTTTAGCGAGTGCGTCCGCTTGAATATCAAAGGCATGGACATGTCCTGTCTCACCGACAAGGCCGGCCAGGAAATATGTATCATGTCCGTTGCCCATCGTCGCGTCAACTGTGATATCCCCTTCCTGTGCGGCGGACTTCAGCAATTCTTTACTGAAAGGGAGGATGTGCATTAAGGTCATAGGGCGGTCTCCTCCCCGATCTTTCTGAAGAGCTTCCCTTGATAGCTTCCCCGTGTTTCCAGCTCTTTTTGAATGGCGCCCAGTACTTCCCACTTATTGACGCTCCACATCGGTCCGACCATTAATTCGATCGGCCCGTCTCCCGTAATGCGGTGAACGATCATTTCCGGGGGAATGATTTCGAGCTGATCACATACAAGACTTACATATTCTTCTTGAGAAAGGAACTCCAGCTTTCCTTTTTCATATTGCTTCACCATCGGTGTGCCTTTTAATAAGTGAAGCAGGTGAATTTTAATGCCTTGTACATCCAAATCAGCGACGGCTTTGGCTGTCTCCATCATCATGTCCCTGTTTTCAAGCGGAAGCCCGTTAATGATATGGGAACAAACGCGGATGCCGTGTTTTCTCAGTTTATTGACACCCTCAACATAGCAGTCAAAATCATGGGCGCGGTTGATCAGAAGGGCGGTCCGCTCATGCACGGTCTGCAGCCCGAGTTCAACCCACAAATAGGTCCGCTCATTCAGTTCGGCCAAATATTCCACGACATCGTCCGGCAGGCAGTCCGGACGGGTCGCGATCGACATGCCGACAACGCCGTCAAGCTTGAGGACGGATTCGAATTTTTCACGCAGCTCCTCTACCGGGGCATGCGTATTCGTGAACGCTTGGAAATATGCGATATATTTACCGTCTTTCCACTTTTCGTGCATGCGGTTTTTGATATCGTGAAATTGCGTGAGTAAGTCATCGGCCCGATTGCCGGCAAAATCGCCGGAACCCGCCGCGCTGCAGAATGTGCAGCCTCCGTGTGCAACCGTGCCGTCCCGATTCGGGCAGTCAAAACCGCCGTCAAGCGCGACTTTAAATACTTTATGCCCGAAATGCTCCCGCAGATGATAATTTAATGTATGGTACCGTTTTTCCGTATTTGAATAAGGAAAAGGGTTATTCTCGTTCAATGTTCAAAAAGCCTCCCTCACATCAGATGCATCCTAAAATTGTAGCATGAATGATGGGGGTTCACAATCTGAAAACAGGATGCGGCTTTCTTTTGTTTATTATGACTGCAGGCAGGATTCTCATTCCTTTAGTTAAACACGGAAAATTTGGTTCTCTTTCCTTCAACCTTCGGGTGTTATTATTTTTGGTCCGCTCAAACTAAGTTTGATTTCCCATTCACTGAGGAGGGGTTTCGTTGGCAACAAGACAATCAGTAGATGAACATCTCCAAAGAAGCGAACAGGCGTATGAATTTGCGAATGAGCAATTCATGACCGCTTCGAAACAAGAGCATTATAATGATAATGAGTACAGTGAAGCGCAAATGATGCTTGAAAACGCGGTGAATGAATTAAACAAGCTGTCATTATCTGCGAATGATCAGCAAAGAGAGCAGCTTTACCGAATGAGATTGCAGCTGCAGACCTTGCAAAACAATATGATTTTGCAGCGTAATTTTGATTACTGACCGCGCCGTTTCAAATGGTTCAGCAAACCTGCCGGAATCCCGGCGGGTTTTTTTGTATTTTTTTTAAAAAAGAATTGACAATAGGGCGGAGTGTGTTTATTGTATTATGTGTACTACTTGATGTAATACACATAAAACACTCAAAAAATGAAATCGACATATAAATGTTAAGCATAGGGAAGGGGAACTTTCATGAAAAACAAAAGATCCGTAAAACAAGATGTGCCTCTTATTATCGCCGCCTCGGTTTTGGCCAGCAGTCTGTTTGTCGTTCTTGTCGTCATCGGTTTTCAATGGCAGAACATTTAAAGAAAGAGAGCAGCTCGTAAAAGAAAGAAGGGAAGTAAATGATTCAAATCGATCCGAGAAGCTCAACTCCGATTTATGAGCAGATCATACAGCAACTGAAAGAGCTTTGTTTAAAAGGGATCATGAAGCCGGGGGATAAACTTCCTTCTGTCAGGGAATTGGCAACGATCATTATCGCCAATCCGAACACAGTCAGCAAAGCGTACAAGGAGCTCGAACGCGATGGTGTCATTGAAACGCTGAGGGGAAGAGGAACGTATATATCGGAGAATGCAAAAACGACATTGGTTGAAGGGAAGATGACGATGATAAAAGAGCAATTGAAACAGCTCATCATCGATGCCCATTACGCGGGAGTTGAGCTGGAGAAGCTGCAGGAATGGATAAAGGAAATCAGCGCTGATGTGAAAGGAGGCAAGGATCATGATTGAATTGCGGAATCTCTCAAAAACGATAGACGGTAAAGAAGTGCTCAAGGATATTTCGCTCACCATCGGAAAAGGGGAGATTTTCGGGCTGCTCGGGCGAAACGGATCAGGGAAAACAACACTGCTCCGGCTCATTCAGCAGATTCTGCTGCCGGATCAAGGGACGGTTTTATTTAATCAGGTGGAAATAAAGCGGCATCCGAAAGTAAAACAGAACATCATTTATATGCCTGTTGAAAATCCTTTTTATGACAAGTATACATATAAACAGCTTGTTGCGATTGTAAGCAGAATCTATCCGAATTTTGATGTGACTTACGCCAATGAGCTGATGAACAGGTACGGTATTCCGGAAACGAAGAAATACCGTGAATTATCGACAGGCCTGAAAAAACAGCTTGCGCTCGTCCTTGCCTTTGCTTCACGCCCGGCACTTATTCTTTTGGATGAACCGACGGACGGAATTGACGCCGTAACGCGTCATGACGTGCTGCAGCTTATGGTGGATGAAGTGGCTGAACGGGAAACGAGCATTCTGATTACCTCACACCGTTTAGAAGATATTGAGCGAATGTGCAACCGGATCGGGTTTTTGGAAGGAAATCAGCTGACGAATGTGATGGACTTGGATGTTATGAAGGAAGAGTACATGAAAATCCAAATGGCATTTGAAGAAAACGTCGCCTTGAAGATCAGAGAACAAAACATACCGATTCTTAACCATGCCGGTGTGTTTTATACGGTGCTGATTCAAAAGAACGATGAAAAGAAAAAGAACTTTCTGCAAGAGCTGCAGCCGAAAGTATGGAACGAACTTCCTGTGAACTTAGAAGAAGTCTTCATCGCGAAGTTTGGAGGGAACCGGAGATGGTAGACAGGGGATTGCTGTACAGGGAATGGGTGCAGAATCGAACTGTTCTTGTGATGGTCGGCATTTTTTTAGCGGCGGTCAATCCATTTGAAGTGTTAAATACCTATCTGGTTTATCAAGGCTGTCTGGACACCCCGGAAGCATATTGTAACTTTTATGTGAATTCTCTGGAGAGCGGAATGCTGAACTTAAACTGGGCGCCCGCTGTCATCTTAGCGGTTTGCTTATTCGGACTGGAGCGTACGAAAGGAACGATTGATGCGCTGTTCAGTCTGCCTTATTCCCGCGCTCAGGTGTTTCGCACTAAATTTTGGCTCGGAGCGGCGGTCATTACCGGCGCTCAGGTGATCGGCTACGGGCTGGCTGAACTGCTCATTCTTCTGTTAAAGCCTGAGCGCGTATATTTCTTCCACCATTACAGCGTCGGAGAGATTATTGTGAGTGTTTTGGCTTTTACATTGGTTGCGAGCGCGGGCTGCTTAACGGGGAATACGTTCGCCCAGCTGTTAACGGCGTTTGCCGTGTCGATAGCGCCTTACCTGATTATTACGTTGCCGCTGACAAATGCGGAAGTTATCTTCAGGGTCGGCATGCATGAGCTGATGCCATCAGTCAATGCTTACCTAAACGATTCGTTTCAATATCTGATTCCGATTATGTATGTTAATACGGACTGGGTATCTGCCAGCAAGTATATATTAATCATCCCGGCAGTGATGAGCATTGTATTTTATGCCATCGGGTACTTTTGCTATGTCAGGCAGCCGGTGGAACGGAACGGCCGTTTTTTTCTCTGGAGACAGCTTGACCGGCCCATTCAGATTGTGGTGATCATAATCGCCGTTCTCGGTTTTGGCCTGGCGGGGTACTCGACGGGACATACGATGACAGGGTATGTGGCCGGGATGCTGGTCGGAGGAGCGATCGGATTTTTGGTCAGTTATTTTGTGATTTATAAAAAAACGAAGCATGTGTAAGAGAGGAGGACCGGAATGATACCGCGGGGATTGTTGTACACAGAATGGAAAAAAAATCAGTGGTTGTTTTTATGCAGCGGCATTCTTTTAATGGCGGCAAACCCTTTTATGGTTTATAACAACTACTCAACATATCAAGAATGTTTGAATAACCCAGCTCTTCAAGACTGTGAATTCGTTGTCAATTATACGAATGGGTCGCCTCTTTCCTTCAGCTGGATTGTAAGTGTCATCATTGCCGTCTTCTTATTAGGCTTGGAACGGACAAAGGGAACGATGGATGCCTTGTTAAGCATGCCTTACAGCAGAGGCCAAATCTTTCAGACGAAATTCTGGCTCGGCGGGGCAGTCATTGTTGTTCCTCAGGCGATAGGCTATGGAGCGGCGTCATTGCTGATATCTTTGCTGAAACCGAGCCATACGTACGATTTTGATCATTTTTCAATCGGAATGATTGTCATCAGTTTTATGGCTTACGCCTTGTTAATGGCATCCGGCGCATTAACGGGACAGATATTCGCCCAGCTGTTAACGGCGTTTACAGTAACGGTTCTGCCCTTTTTACTCATCGGTCTGCCGGCCGCGAATTTGGAGGTCGTTTTCGATTTTAGTGTCGGAGATCAATTTTCTTTTATCAGCAGTTATATCGAATCCCGTCTTTTTATATTTGTAACCCCTATTGGATATGTGTTTAACGACTGGATCAGAGAAAGGGATTTGGTTTTAATCATTCCGATTGTGATGAGCCTTGTCTTTTATCTGATCGGTTATGTCAGCTTTCTGAAACATCCGAATGAACGGAACGGCAGATTCTTTCTTTGGAGAAAATTGGACCGTCCGGTGCAGATATTGGTGATTGCCTTTGCTGTTATGGGTTTCGGCGTTTTCGGATATGGGGTCACAGACACGATGTTCGGCTATTTAGCCGGCATTATCTTCGGCGCGATTATCGGGTTTTTCATCAGTTATTTTACGGTTTACAGGAAGTCAAAGCATATGTAGATCTGTTTGAAAATGAGCAGTTTGGAGGAAGGCAAGGTGCCGATTAGCGGTTTGCTTTATAAAGAATGGAAGCAGCGGCAGACGCTGCTGCTCCTTACAGCGGGGTTCTTATCTATCTTAGGCCCTTTGGCAATTATAAATGAGTATTTTCACTATAAGGATTGTTTACGTGCACTTCAGCTGTACCCGGGGTCAGTTTGTACATTCAGCATCGATTACAGCAATTATCGGAATTTGATTGGGCTTCATTTCATTCCGCCGGTTGTTATGGGGCTTTTTCTGATAAGAGGAAGCCGGTCTGAAAGGATGTTTACACTGAGTCTTCCGTATTCGAGAAGCCGGATATTTCATACGAAGTTTTTCTTGGGAGCAGCCGTGTTAGCCGGCTCACAGTTTGTTTCTTACGGAGTATCCGACATATTGTTCCTAGCGCTTAAACCTGACGCTGTCCATCATTTTCAATCATTCAGCGCAGGGATGCTGGTCATCAGCTTGATGATTTACGCATTAGTGACAGCTGCCGGCACGATAACGGGCAATTTAGCGGCGCAGCTGATCACAGCGTTCACGGTTTCCGTCTTTCCGATCGTGGTTATGACGATTTACCTATTAAACGCCGAGTTCCTTTTTGGCAGGCAGGCTGTGCCGGATATTGATTTCCCTTGGAGCGGATTTCTGATCTATTTCATGCCTGCCGCTTACATCCATACATCATGGATGTATTACATGAAACACGCATTGTTCGTCTCCGCATTAATGGGATTTTGTTTCTATCTATTCGGCTATGTGAATTTCCTGAAAATGCCGAATGAACGAAGCGGACATTTTATCCTGAGCAAACACATTGAACGCATCATTCAAGTGCTCGTCATGTCGCTCAGTATGCTGGGAAGTGCGGGGGTATGCAGATATGCTTATAACCGTTCGTATACCGGCTACATATTCGGCATGCTCATCGGTGCGGTTATCGGGTTTTTCATTAATTATTACTTCATCTATAAAAAAACGAAACAGATATAAGGGGGAGTGGTGTACGTGATAGAGGTACAGCATATCGATCATTCATTTAAAATCGGCAGGAAAGGCAGAGAGAGTGAGGTTCCGGTACTGAAGGATGTCTCTTTGACCGTTGAAAAAGGGGAAATTGCCTGTATCGTCGGGCGGAGCGGTTCCGGAAAATCAACGCTTCTGAATTTAATTTCGGGATACATAGCGCCGACAAAGGGCCGTATCGTCATTAACGGCACTGATGTGACGGGTTTCAATGAAAAAGAGTGGGCGCAGTTCCGCCTCGGGCATTTCGGCTTTATTTTTCAAAGCTTTCAGCTCATTCCGAGTCTGACAACCTATGAAAATGTTGAAATGCCGCTTGCCTTAAAAGGCGTCAAACCGTCTGAACGCAAGCAGAAAGTCGCAGATATGCTGAAACGGGTCGGACTTGAGAATCATGCGAATCATTATCCGAATGAGCTGTCAGGCGGCCAGCAGCAGCGTGTCAGTATCGCAAGAGCCCTCATTTTAAATCCGTCAATTATTTTAGCCGATGAGCCGACGGGAAGCCTCGATTCAGAAACGGAACTTGAGGTGCTTGCATTAATTCAGCAGCTGAACCGGGAGCGCGGGATTACATTTGTCATCATTACGCATGACGATGAAGTCGCTTCGATCGCGCATTCAAAATTCCAGCTGCATGACGGTGTATTAAAAGGGGGCGTTACTGTTGAGATTTAAGGATCAGATTCACTTTATCAGAAGAAATATGAAGAAAAACCGGCTGCGTGTTTTCATGACGGTGCTGGCGACGACAATGGCGTGCGCGTTTTTAGTGGTGCTGGCTTCCGTCGGATTCGGCATCCAAAAAACGATTACAGACATTACGATGAGCCAGCAGATTGTTACGGAAATCAATGTGCTCGGCCAAGAGAACGGAAAAGCCGTGAAGAAATCAGACTTGGAAAAGTATAAAAATGTCAAGTCTGTCGTTGAGAGAACACAAGTGTATGAACCGAACAAAGCGTCATTGGGAAACCGAACAAATGAAGATTCAGCCATTGTGCTGACAAACATGAAAGATGAAGTCAAAGCCAATATGGAGCTTGATCAGGGAAGAGTCGCCCGTACAGAGAATGAAATCGTGGTCGGCTATGATTTTGCGAAGAACCTATTGACGAAAAAAGAGGCTGACGCTTACGACAAAGAGTTAAAGGATCACCAAGGCGACATGTCGGAGGTGAAAAAACCAAAAGGCTATACGAAAGACCTGCTTAATAAAACGATACAGCTGAGCATCTCCAAAACAAACAAAGACGGAGACGTTGAAAAAACGAAAACGTACGACTTCAAAGTAGTCGGAATTACAAAAAAACCGTCCCAAGATTGGATGGAGGATACAAATATTTTTGTGAGTGATCAATTCAAGAAAGACTTCTCGACATTCTTGGATCTGAAGAATGGAAATGCGGAAAAAAGCATCAATGTGTATGCGGACAAATTCGATCATGTCGATCAGCTTACCCATGACCTCACAGATGACGGCTTTTATGTCAGATCTGTCACAACCGAGCTGAAGGGCGTCAACACCTTTTTCCTCGTCTTTAAAATCGGTCTGATCTTTGTCGGCTTTATCGCCGTCGTGATTTCAGCCATCGGTATTTTCAATACGATGACGATGGCGGTGACGGAACGAACGCAGGAAATCGGGATTATGAAAGCGATCGGCGCAAGCCCGTCCATCATCCGCAGAATGTTCCTGATGGAAAGCGCCTATATCGGGATATTAGGTTCTGTCATCGGGATTATCATTTCTTACGGAGTGAGTTTTGCCGTCAATCTGGCTGTGCCGGTTATTTTGAAAGCGGTAGGGGGAAATACCGGAGCTGAAGATCTTCATTATACCTTCTCCTACATCCCGCTCAGCCTCGTTGTGATCGCAGTTGTCATTTGTGCGGGGGTCGCGGTGATTTCCGGTATGAATCCGGCCCGCAAAGCGACAAAAACCAACGTTCTGACCGCATTAAGAAGAGAACTGTAAAGGAAAAAAGCCGGCTGGACATCAGCCGGTTTTTCCTCTATCTATCAGAAAAGGGCGGATACCATGTTTCACATTTTGTTAATAGAAGATGATAACACTTTGTTTCACGAGATGAAGGAGAGATTAACGGGCTGGTCATTTGCGGTGCACGGAATAAAGGATTTCAGCCGGGTCATACGGGAGTTTACTGAAATTAAGCCTGATTTGGTGATCATTGATGTACAGCTGCCGAAATTTGACGGCTTTCATTGGTGCAGAATGATACGCTCCCAATCAAACGTGCCGATTCTCTTTTTGTCCTCGCGCGATCATCCCGCGGATATGGTCATGTCGATGCAGCTCGGGGCAGATGATTTTATTCAGAAGCCTTTTCACTTTGATGTGTTAATCGCGAAAATACAGGCGGTGTTCCGCCGTGTGCATCAATACGGCACAGAACCGGCGCTGATGAAAAGATGGTGCGGGGCGGTCATTGACACAGAAACCAACACGGTCAGCCGTAAAAACGGTTCGGTCGAGCTGACCAAAAACGAAATGCTGATCTTAAAACTGCTGGCTGAGCAGAAAAATAAAATCGTCAGCCGGGAAGAACTCATCAGAAGCCTATGGAATGATGAGCGTTTCGTCAGTGATAATACGCTGACGGTGAATGTCAACCGGCTGCGGAAAAAACTCGATCAATTAGGCATCGGAAAAATGATTGAAACTAAGGTGGGGCAGGGATACATCGCAAAGGAAGAAGACGGTCTTTATGATTAAATCATTTCTGCTCGAAAGAAAAAGCTGGATTGCGATGTATCTTTTTCAGCAGGCTGTGCTCCTTTTTGCGGCATATATTGATCCGTCTATTCCGTTTCTTTCGGTGCTGTATTTCGTTTACCTGTCACTTCTTGTGTTTCTTGTATTTCTCTTGTTCCGCTATCGTAAAGAGACCGCCTATTATAAAAGCTTAAGAGAGTGGGACGCCAATTTAGACATGTCTTATCTTAAAGCGCCTGAAAGTCCGTTTGAGTCTATCGTTGAAGAAAGCATTGAAGGGCAGACAGAGCAGTTAAGAAAAAGTTCACTTCATCTTCAGACGGCGTCAGAGCATGAAAAGGACGATCTGATGTCATGGATTCACGAGGTCAAAACACCGCTGACAGCGATGCATCTCATGATTGAGCGCCTTGATGAACAGCCGCTGAAAGCCCCTTTGCTGTATGAATGGCTGCGGATTCACCATCTCCTGGACCAGCAGCTTCATCAGAAACGATTGTCCTTTATTGAAAATGATTTATCATTCCAGCGCATTCAGCTCAGACCGCTCGTTTTCAAAGAAATTAAAAATCTGCAATCATGGTGTATACAAAAAGGGATCGGGTTTGACATTCAGCTCGATTCATCAGACGTTCACAGTGACGGAAAATGGCTTTCCTTCATCATCAGGCAGCTGTTAAGCAATGCCGTCAAATACAGTGAGGCGGATGACATTACCGTAAAAAGCTATGAACAAAACGGCCGGGTGCATGTGGATATCGAAGACCGCGGCATCGGCATCGAGCCCAAAGATCTTCCGCGCATTTTTGAAAAGGGATTTACCTCGACGCGAATGAGGCGAGATCACGCGTCAACGGGGATGGGTCTGTATTTGGCTCAAAAAGCCGCGGCTCCGCTTCTCATCCAGATCAGCGTGCGCTCTGAGCCGGAAAGCGGCACGGTTTTTACCTTGGTGTTTCCGAAACAGAACGATGCCGTCAGCATGTTCAGCATGTGACAAAAGTGTCACATGCTTTTCTCTTTTGTTCGCTTAATCAAACGAAAAAAACGGCTTCTGTTTTTAAAATAAAGATAACCAATGTAAAAGGAGAATCATAACGCGATGATTTTAGAAGCAGGCAATATCCAAAAAAGCTACGGAAACAAACTGAATAAACAAGAGGTGCTGAAAGGAATTGATCTTCAGATTCACAAAGGGGAATTCGTCAGCATTATGGGCCCGTCGGGATCAGGGAAAACGACCCTTTTGAATGTGCTTTCCTCCATTGATAAAGTGAGCGCGGGGACCATTAAACTGAATGAGACGGAGATTACATCCATGAAAGAAAAACAGCTTGCCGAATTCAGAAAACGGCATCTCGGCTTTATTTTTCAGGATTATAATTTATTGGACACGCTGACCGTGAAGGAAAACATACTCCTGCCGTTATCCATTACGAAAATGTCTAAGAAAGAGGCGGACCTGCGATTTGCCGAGACGGCAGAGGAGCTTGGGATCTATGATTTGCGACATAAGTATCCGAGTGAAATTTCCGGCGGGCAAAAACAGCGGACGTCTGCCGCAAGAGCTGTTATTCACGAACCGGGCATTATTTTTGCTGATGAGCCGACCGGAGCGCTCGATTCAAAGGCTGCCATGGATTTACTGAATAAACTCAGCCGTCTGAATCAAAAACGCCGCGCCACCATTGTGATGGTGACGCATGATCCGGTTGCCGCCAGCTATTCCGGACGTGTGGTTTTCATTAAAGACGGCCGTGTGTATACACAGCTGAATAAAGGCGGCCAGGACAGACCGGACTTTTTTCAGGATATTATGAAAACGCAAAGTGTATTGGGCGGAGTTCAGGCATGAGTATTCATCATTTGATCTTCCAGAACCTGAAAAAGAATATGAAAAACTATTACCTTTACGTTTTTGCGCTGGTGTTCAGCGCCGCCCTTTATTTCGCGTTTGTCACGATGCAATACGATCCGGCGCTTGATGAAATGAAAAGCTCCATAAAAGGAGCGGCGGCAATCCGGGCCGCCTCTGTACTGCTTGTGGCGATCGTGTCGGTATTTCTTTTATACGCCAACACCATTTTTATTAAACGGCGCGGCCGGGAAATCGGCTTATTCCGATTAATCGGCATGACGAAAATGCACATTTTCCGCATACTCAGCACAGAAAATTTCATTTTGTATTTCGGATCGATTTGGATCGGTATTTTTGCCGGCTTTTCTCTCTCGAAATTATGTATGATGATGCTGTTTCATACAGTCGGTGTGAAAGCCTCTGTCTCACTGTTTTTTTCAAGCAAGGCGCTCGTTCAGACGTTAATTGTGTTCGGGGCAATTTACCTGCTGATTATGTTGATGAATTACTTATTTATTAAACGGCAAAGCATTTTGTCTTTATTTAAAACCGCGTCATCGTCAGAAAGCGGCATAAGACGGCTTTCTTGGGTGCAGATGTCGATCGGCGTTGTCGGTATTGCGGCCATTATCGCCGGCTATGCCGTGTCCGCGGATTTATTCGGAGGCAGTTTTACGAGCATGAATGAACTGTTTTCGGCCATGGTGTTTATTCTCGGCTCGGTCATTATCGGAACTTATCTGTTTTATAAAGGTTCGGTCAGCTTTCTGGCAAATCTCATCCGAAAATCAAAAGGCGGGTATCTGAATGTCAGTGAAGTGCTGTCTTTGTCATCCATCATGTTCCGGATGAAGTCAAACGCCGTGCTGCTGACGATTATTACGACTCTTTCGGCGCTGGCAATCGGTTTGCTGTCTTTAAGCTATATTTCGTACTATTCCGCGGAAAAATCGGCTGAGCAAAATACAGCCGCGGACTTTGCGTTTGATAACCAAAAGGAGACTGACTCATTTACCGCTCTATTGAAGAAAAACGGAATTGAACACAAAGTGAAAACAATCAAGACCATTCAAGCCGGTGTCAATATGAAGAACATCATAAACGGCGATATGAAAAGCTTTCAACAAGACCCGTCCAGCTTGGCGCTGCCGATTATAAGCGAGAAAGACGCAGAAGGGACGGAGCTTTCTGACGGAGAAGCCGTGTTTACCGGATATAATGATATGATGAAAAGATTTCTCGACCTGAAAACGTCAGGTTCCATTGATATAAACGGCAAAACGGATAAAATACCGCTGGCGTATAAGGGCTTGAAGAACGACTTCCTCCTGTCATATACATTTACAAGCGGAGGGCTGCCGACCGTTATCGTCACGCAGCAGGTATTTGATCGGATCGAGAAAGATATCGACCCGTCCATTCAGGGAAAATCAAATCGGTTTTTCGGCATTACACTCAAACGTGAAGAGGACATCCAAAAAGCTGATGGCCTGTTTCAGGCGCAACACTATTCAGATGGCGCGCTTTCGCAATTTGAAACGGCTGACACCCAAAAGAAAAACATGGGGCTGATCATGTTTATTGTCGGCTTTTTGGGATTAACCTTTCTGATCACCTCAGGCTGTATCCTTTATTTTAAACAAATGGGCGAGTGTGAGGATGAGAAGGCTGATTACACGATATTGCGGAAGCTCGGCTTCACAACGGGAGATCTGCTGAAAGGCATCCGCCGGAAGCAGGCGTATCATTTCGGGATTCCGCTCGTTCTCGGGCTGTTCCACAGCTATTTTGCCGTTCAGTCAGGATGGTTTTTATTCGGAACGGAAGTGTGGACGCCGATGATCATCGTCATGGCGCTGTATACGCTGCTGTACTCCATCTTCGGCATGCTGTCGGTGCTATACTATAAAAAGGTCATTCAATCCGCCTTGTAAAACAAGTTGAGGAGCCTCCGCATAAGCGGAGGCTTTTTTTGTATGAATAGAAGAAAGCGATTTTTAAAAGAATAGACATACGTCATTTTTTCGCGCGGGGGAGCCTTATGCAGAAGTATTTTCAATTGAAATCTGAAACAGGGGCCTTTCATCTTTTTTCCAAGGAACACATTTTCACGCTGTTGATCATCGTATTGCTGGGGGCGGGCGTGATCGTATTCCGGAAAAAGCTCAACCACGGCCGGTCGAATTGCGTTTTCCGCTATGTACTGTTCATTCTCCTTGCCGTGTCGCAGATCAGCTATCATATATGGCTGCTTTGTCATCATGCCTGGTCGCTGAAAACAGCTCTGCCGCTGCAGCTGAGCGACCTTTCCGTCTATTTGGCGATGCTGATGGTCATGATAAAAAGCAAAAAACTGTTCGCTTTCCTCTATTTTGCCGGTTTGGGCAGCGCCATACAGGCGATGGCAACACCTGACTTAGGGGCGTATTCTTTCCCTCATTTTCGGTACATCGTGTTTTTCGTCTCCCACGGCTGTGTTTTTCTTACCTGTCTATTCATGGCCGCTTCAGAAAGGTACAGGCCGTCGGCGCGCGGGCTGTGGGTATCGGTGCTGATCGTAAATCTGTACGGGGCGTGTGTCTTTTTTATTGATCGTAGGCTGAATGCAAATTACCTATATTTAATGAAAAAACCGAAGACCGCTTCGCTTCTGAACGTTTTCGGACCTTGGCCGTGGTATCTTCTATCAATGGAAGCGGCGGTGATATTGAGCTTTTTCATTCTGTATATTCCGTTTTGGCTGCTGAGGAAAAGAGCATGAGGCCGGCCTGTTTTTGTGAATCCAATCATTTGTAATTTTTTCAACATTCCGGCATTATTTTTTTCAGATTCTGATGTTGAAAAAAGACGTCCGCGGCGATAGAATGAATGTGCTATGATAACGTGTTCGATACGGAGCCGCGGTTTGCGGTTTCCGTTTTTTCATGGGGTTTTTTATAGAGAGAGGGGGGATCGGTATGCCGCGCGCTTTGAAGATATTAATCATCGGAATGTTTATCAATGTGACGGGCGCATCTTTTTTGTGGCCGCTGAATACGATCTATATTCATAATCATTTAGGGAAATCGCTGACTGTTGCGGGGATTGTTCTGATGCTGAATTCCGGCGCCAGTGTGGCGGGGAATTTATGCGGCGGATTTTTGTTTGATAAAATCGGCGGATTCAAATCCATTATGCTGGGCATTATAATCACATTGGCTAGTCTTCTCGGACTCGTTCTGTTTCACCAATGGCCCGTTTATATTTGGCTGCTCATCATTGTCGGCTTCGGTTCCGGTATCGTGTTTCCGGCCAGTTATGCCATGGCGGGAGCGGTATGGAAAGAAGGCGGGCGGAGAGCTTTTAATGCGATTTATGTAGCTCAGAACGCAGGTGTCGCCGTGGGCTCGGCACTCGGCGGGATGGTTGCGGCGTACTCGTTTACGTACGTGTTTTTAGCCAATGCTTTGCTGTATGTGCTGTTTTTCCTTATCGTATTTTTCGGGTTTCGAAATATCAAAACCGGAAATGCGAGCCAGGTCTCTGTTCTGGACTACGAGCCTGTCAGCAGCAGAACGAAATTTACGGCGCTTCTCATATTGAGCGGCGGGTATGTTCTCGGGTGGATTGCCTATTCGCAGTGGTCCACAACCGTTGCGTCACATACTCAAAGCATCGGTATGCCGCTTTCATTATACAGTGTGCTTTGGACCGTAAACGGAATATTAATTGTCGCCGGACAGCCTCTCATAGGAGCTGTTCTGAAAAAATGGTCCGGTGCGTTAAAAACGCAGATGGTCATCGGCTTTTGTATTTTTATCGTCTCGTTCGGCGTGCTTCTCAGCGCCAAGCAATTTCCGATGTACCTCACCGCAATGGTGATTTTAACCGTCGGAGAAATGCTTGTCTGGCCTGCCGTGCCTACCATTGCCAATCAGCTTGCGCCTAAGGGGAAAGAAGGTTTTTACCAAGGATTTGTCAACAGTGCGGCGACGGGCGGCAGAATGATCGGGCCGCTCCTTGGCGGCGTGCTGGTTGATCAGTACGGAATGAGCGTGCTGCTGTTGATCCTGATGGTGCTTCTTGTTGTCAGCATCGCAGCGACGGTGCTGTACGACAAACGCCTGAAAACCGTTAATAAACAAAACGTCCAAGTGCGATGACGACATAAAAAAATCCCGCTGTTTCGGCGGGGTTTTTTTGTTTATACGACCGGAAGCACGTTGACGGCGTCCTTAACGTTTAAATACGTCTTTAATGAAGAAAAGCTGGCATCAAGCTGATTCATTCTCATGGCGAGGGAAGGCTTGATCCCGGTGATAATCAATTCCGTGCCGATCAATTTAAGCAGGTGGTGCAATTTGAAAATCTGGTCTGCGGTCTGTTCGTTTACCTCGGCCAGACCTGATAAGTCTATAATTAAGTAATCATCTTTAGATGCGTTTAATATGTCTGTCAAAGCCGTCACAATTGAATCAAATCGTTCTTCCGTTAAATTTCCGACTAACGGCAAAGCGGAGATGCCGTTTCGGATCGGAACAATCGGCGTTGACAGCGTCGTGATTTCTGCGAGGGAATCCTCAAGGAGCTTTTCGTATTCTTTCTGCTCTGTGATGTCTTTTTGAAAACCGACAAAATAGAGCTTGTCTTCAACATACAGAGGATCAATGTTGAGTTCATTCCAAAATGGGGTGCCGTCTTTTTTGACGTTTTTCAGCCGCACCGTGATCTTTTCTTTCTGGTTTAAGCTCTTTCTGATTTTCGCGACTTGTTGACGGTCGGTTTCTTTGCCTTGCAGAAATCTGCAGTTCTTACCTAATATCTCTTCTGAAGAATAGCCTGTCATATCCATAAATCCCTGATTTGTATATATGATGGGATTGTCCTCAAGAGAGGGGTCTGTAATCACCACGCCGATGCGTGCGTGATCAAGCGCCTTTTTGATAAGCTCCAGCTGCTCCAGTTTTCCGGATACATTTGAGTCAGCCATGTAAAACCCCCTTTTGGCCGTAAAGCTGTGCGCTTTTTCAGCCGTTGTTTCTCCCCTTTTTAAATGAATCTACAGTAACCGTAGCATAACATATGTTCTGATTCAAGCAGCCGGAGTTTGCAATTTGTCATTCGGGCTTGTCCTCATATACACTGAATCTATAAGGGGAAGGCACATCATCGCTAAGTAAGTGACTAGGTCATTGTCACTGGGTGAAAAATGAATCTAATGCATCAAGCTTACCGATCATGTGTTCACATATAATGGAAGAAACAAGCTTTTTACTTTCCTGCTCAATCGCCGGTATGTAGATATCGAATATCATCGTATTCGTAAGGGGGCTGGATGGCCTGAAGTCGCTTTACTAAATAAGGGCTTTAGGAAGGTGATGAAGATGCTGCATCAGGTAATAATTGCTTGTGTAATTGGAGGCATCATGGGGGTTCTCGGTCATGTGAAAAAGAGAGGCAGGCTGGAGAAACCCAGAATGACAAAGCGGTTTATCTATCTCGGTTTTTTGGAAGATGGTTTTATCGGAATGGCTGCTTCCATCTTACTTGTCTTATCCGCTGACCCCGATTCAGGAATTCAACTCGTCATCTTATCCATAATCGCAGGCTACGGCGGAGAAGCTGTTCTCAGGAGCTTTGATTTTGTCAGAGAACAAAACAGTGATTCGGCCGAAGCAAAACCACACCAGCAAAAAAATCCTCCATCAAAATAATATCCCCGCTCATGACCCGTTCTGGGTACATTCCCATTGTATACAAACCTGCTTGCACTTATGAACAGAATTCTATAAAATACAGGTAAGATTACGGTAGCGATAAGAACAGTGAAGAGGAGCAGTAAGAAGCAGATTTTGCAATCAGAGAGTTGACGGCCGGTGCAAGTCAATCAAGTCTGTTTCCGAACTCGCCTCAGAGTTGCAGCGGCAAAACCGCTGACGCATAACTGCGTTAAAAGTATCAAGTGAGTGCGGCTTAAAACCGCGCTAACGAGGGTGGTACCGCGGGAAATAAAAATCTCTCGTCCCTTTTTGGGATGAGGGAGTTTTTTTTAGTTTTAGAATAATCTGAATATAATCTTCCTCATCCCGTCAATACTTGGACTACATACGCCGTATTCAATCAGAAGGAGGTTTTTACGTTGAGTTTTCAGCACGAAAAAATAGAAAAGAAATGGCAGAATTACTGGTTGGATCATAAAACGTTCGCCGTCAGTGAAGAGAATGACAAGCCGAAGTTTTACGCGCTTGACATGTTCCCGTATCCTTCAGGAGCCGGCCTTCATGTCGGACATCCGGAAGGCTATACGGCAACCGATATCCTTTCGCGCATGAGACGCATGCAAGGGTACAATGTGCTTCATCCGATGGGATGGGACGCATTCGGGCTTCCTGCCGAGCAATACGCGCTTGACACGGGGAATGATCCGGCTGAGTTCACAAAACAAAATATAGATAATTTCCGCCGCCAGATCCAATCACTCGGATTTTCTTACGATTGGGATCGTGAAATCAATACGACTGATCCGGACTATTACAAGTGGACGCAGTGGATCTTCACCAAGCTGTACGAAAAAGGGCTCGCTTACGTAGACGAAGTGCCGGTCAACTGGTGCCCGGCGCTCGGAACGGTGCTTGCGAACGAAGAGGTCATTGACGGCAAAAGCGAGCGGGGCGGCCATCCGGTTGAACGCCGCCCGATGAGACAATGGATGCTGAAAATCACCGCTTATGCGGACAGGCTTCTTGAAGATTTAGAAGAACTTGACTGGCCGGAAAGCATTAAAGACATGCAGCGCAACTGGATCGGACGCTCAGAAGGCGCAAACGTGCATTTCGCCATCGACGGCACTGATGACACGTTTACGGTGTTTACGACAAGACCGGATACGCTGTTCGGCGCGGCTTATGCCGTACTGGCTCCTGAGCATGAGCTTGTGGAGGCCATCACGACGCCTGAACAAAAAGAAGCGGTAGACGCTTATGTTAAAGAAGTTCAGGCGAAAAGTGACCTGGAACGGACGGATCTTGCGAAAACAAAAACGGGTGTCTTCACAGGCGCATATGCCGTAAACCCTGCAAACGGAGAAAAGCTGCCGATCTGGATAGCGGATTATGTCCTCGCCTCTTACGGAACGGGCGCTGTAATGGCCGTGCCGGCGCATGACGAACGTGATTTTGAATTCGCCAAAGTGTTCAGCCTGCCTGTCAAAGAAGTCGTAAAAGGCGGAAACACGGAAGAAGAAGCGTACACGGGAGACGGTGAGCATGTCAATTCCGGCTTTCTGAACGGACTGAATAAAGCGGAAGCGATTGAAAAAATGATCGCCTGGCTTGAAGAAACGAAAAACGGTGAGAAAAAAGTGACATACCGTCTGCGTGATTGGCTGTTCAGCCGCCAGCGCTATTGGGGCGAGCCGATTCCGGTTATTCATTGGGAAGACGGCACGTCAACAGCCGTTCCGGCGGAAGAGCTGCCGCTGATTCTGCCGAAAACCGATGAAATCAAACCGAGCGGAACAGGTGAATCACCGCTTGCCAACATTAAAGAGTGGGTGGAAGTCACTGATCCTGAAACGGGCAAAAAAGGCAGAAGAGAAACGAACACGATGCCGCAATGGGCGGGAAGCTGCTGGTATTTCCTCCGCTTTATCGACCCGAAAAATCCGGATCAGCTCGCTTCACCTGAGAAACTGGATAAATGGCTGCCCGTTGATATTTACATCGGAGGAGCGGAGCATGCCGTGCTTCACCTTCTGTACGCGCGTTTCTGGCATAAATTCCTCTACGATATCGGTGTCGTGCCGACGAAAGAACCGTTCCAAAAGCTGTATAACCAAGGAATGATTCTCGGGGAAAACAATGAAAAAATGAGTAAATCCCGCGGAAACGTCGTCAATCCGGATGAAATTGTGGCGTCTCACGGAGCAGATACGCTCCGCCTGTACGAAATGTTTATGGGACCGCTTGATGCATCTATCGCCTGGTCTGAATCAGGTCTTGACGGAGCGCGCCGCTTCCTTGACCGCGTATGGCGTTTGTTTATCGAGGAAAACGGCGAGCTTACGGGCAAAGTGACAGAAGGCGCGGGCGAAACTCTTGAGCGCGTCTATCATGAAACGGTCATGAAAGTGACAGAAAACTTCGAAGCCCTTCGTTTTAACACGGGCATTTCTCAGCTGATGGTCTTCATTAATGAAGCTTACAAAGCGAATGAACTGCCGAAAGACTATATCGAAGGTTTTGTGAAGCTGCTTTCTCCTATTGCGCCGCATTTGGCTGAAGAACTGTGGGAAAAACTCGGCCACGAAGGTTCAATTGCATACGAGGCTTGGCCTGCTTATGACGAATCAAAACTGGTGGATGATGAAGTTGAAATCGTCGTCCAGCTGAACGGAAAAGTAAAAGCGAAATTAATGGTTCCGGCTGATGCTGATAAAGCAGCGTTAGAACAGCTCGCACAAGCTGACGAAAAAGTAAAAGAGCAGCTTGAAGGAAAAACGATCCGAAAAATCATTGCCGTACCGGGCAAGCTTGTCAATATCGTGGCAAACTGACCGGACGAAGCCCCTCTCCAACAGAGAGGGGCTTTTTTATCAGGCCTCTATCATAGAAATTGCACCGCGGGCTTTGGTATACTTAACACCATAAAGATGAATGGGAGTGTCATACATTGAAAATAAATGAAATCAGCACAGCCGCACTGGAAGAAAAATTAAAAGCGGGAGAAGAGCTGTATCTGATTGATGTCAGAGAAGACGAAGAAGTTGCCGAAGGAATGATTCCGGAGGCCGTTCACATCCGCATGGGAGACATCCCTGAGAAGATGGATGCGTTAGACAAGGACAAGGAGTATGTATTTATCTGCCGCTCCGGAAAAAGAAGCATGAACGTTTGTATGTATTTACATGAGCAGGGCTTCCGTACGGTTAATGTTGAAGGCGGCATGCTGGAGTGGGAAGGCGAAACAAAGCCGAAGAAATAACGCTTTGAAGTGAAAGAAGAAAAGGGACGTGCGTCTTTTTCTTCTTTTTTTATAGAAAAACGGGAGGCGAATCAGGTGAAACCGATGATCCGCGCGATGAAAACAAACGATATCAAACAGGTCCGGCAAGTCGCAGAACGCAGCTGGCATCATACGTATGAAGGGATTATTCCCAGACACATTCAGGATCAGTTTCTCGAATCGGCCTATCAGGATGAGATAATGGAACGCCGGCTCTTGCATTCTCTGTTCTTTGTGGCAGAAGAAGAGGGGCGAGTGCTCGGTTTTGCAAATGCCACCCCGGTTCAAAAAGACGGAAATGCGGAGCTGACCGCCATCTATATTGACCCGGATTGCCAGGGAAGCGGGATAGGCACGGCACTCCTTAAAGAATGCATCAGGCAGTCCGGCGGGGTAAAAAAGCTTTATGTCCATGCAGAAAAAGAGAACCGCATCGCCTTATCCTTTTATCAAGCGAAAGGGTTTCAATGGGTATGTGAATTTGAAGAAGATTTTAAAGGACACACTTTACAGACGGTCAAACTGGTGCTGAACATATAAAGCGTCCGGCCTGCCCAGGACCGGATCGCGAATGATCAGTGATAAGCCGGAAGCAGGTCTTTGTGCGCTTCAAATAAGTCGTCGCACAAAGAGATGATGTCATTCATGGAAAGCTCGGCGCTCGTATGCGGGTCAAGCATGGCCGCCTGATATACGGCTTCCTTTTTTAATGTAACGGCCGCTTCGATGGTTAAAAGCTGTGTGTTAATGTTTGTTCTGTTGAGCGCCGCGAGCTGCTCCGGAAGTTCGCCGGAATAGCACGGCATAATGTGGTTTTTGACGGCTGTGCAAGGCACTTCAACGACCGCTTTCGCCGGCAGATTCGGTATCAGCCCGGTATTCAGCACATTGCCGCCGAATGTGAACGGACGGCCCGTCTCCATTGCTTCTATAATTCTCGAACCGTATTCTTTCGAGCGTTCATGCGTCAGGTTTTGGTTGTTGATGATGCCGTCTCTCATCGTTTCCCAATTGTTGATTTGTTCCGCGCATCTCCTTGGATATTCATCAAGCGGGATTTGGAGTTCATCTATCAGCTCCGGATACCGGCTTTTTATAAAATACGGATGATATTCGGCATTATGCTCAGATGATTCCGTTACGTAGCAGCCGAATTTATCCATTAGCTCAAACCGCACCATGTCCTTATGTTTCGTCTTTTGTTTTTCGCGTGCCCGTCTTTTAATTTCAGGATATAAATCAATTCCGTCTTTTTTAATCTCCAAAAGCCAAGCCATATGGTTGATGCCGGCAATGCGTTCTACTGTCCCTTCGTGATCCATGCCGAGTGAGTCAAACAGATCTTTGGTACATACCTGGACGCTGTGGCACAGGCCGACCGTTTTTACATTTGTATGTCTGAGCATCGCTCCGGTCAGAGAGGCCATCGGATTTGTATAGTTTAACAGCCACGAATCCGGGCAGACCTCTTCCATGTCTTTTGCGATGTCAAATAAAACGGGGATGGTGCGAAGGGAACGGAAAATGCCGCCTATTCCGACGGTATCGGCAATCGTCTGGCGGAGACCGTACCGCTTCGGGATGTCAAAGTCAATGACCGTCGCGGGTTTATAACCGCCGACCTGAATGGCGTTTATCACATAGCCGGCGTGTTTCAGCGCCTGTTTTCGGTCATCGTAGGAGATGATGGATATACTCGTATTGTAGCGGTCTCTCATGTTTTCCAGCATGAGCTGGGATTCTTTCAGCCGTACAGCGTCAATATCATAAAGCGCGAATTCAAACCCGTTTAATGCTTCAGTCAGTAAGCAGTCCCCCAGTACATTTTTTGCGAAAATCGTGCTCCCCGCTCCGATAAACGTAATTTTCTTCAACAAAAATTCCTCCCTTTTCTTCTCAGCCTTTGACCGCTCCGGAGGACAGCCCTGAGATAAAATATTTTTGAAGTGCCAAAAACAATACGACCATCGGCAGCATCGCCATAATTGCGGCTGCGGCGACTAAGTGAAGATTGTTCGCGTTTTCGCCGAAAAATCCCGCCATGGCCACGGTCAATGTCTGCACCTTTTGATCTTGTAAAAAGAAAATCGCAAATTGGTAATCGTTCCAGATAAACACGCAGGAAATAATGCAGACCGTTGCGGTAATCGGTTTCAACAAAGGAAACACGATTGTATAAAAAGTCCTGATCAATCCCGCGCCGTCCATCCTGGCGGCTTCCTCAAGCTCTTTCGGAATGGAAGAGCGGATAAACCCTGAATATAAGAAAACGGTCAGCGGCATATATGCAGCCGTATTAATGAGAATGGCTGCGGCATGCGTATTGATCAGCCCCGCATCAGCGACCATCTTGTATAAAGGAACCATGGAAGTCAAAGGCGGGATGATCATGATTGAAATCAAAAGGCCGAAGACGATTTTGTTCAGCTTTGTATTTCTTCTTGCGAGAGGGTATGCGGCAAGCGAACCCATGAAAATTAACAAAGCGGCGGAAACGGCTGTAATGATGATCGTGTTCAGAAAGGATTGCCCGAGAGAGGCACGTTCCCATGCTTCACGAAAATTTTGAAAAGAAAAGGCGGTTGGCAGCGACCATTTTGAACTGTAGTCTCCTTTTGCTTTTAATGACGTGGTCAGCAAAATATAAAAGGGGACAATATGAATGCACGAGATAACGGCTGCCAACAGCGTAAAAATACGCATTCGGGCTGTTTTCATGACATTTCCGTCTCCTTTCGCTTGAAATACACGAGCGCCGAAAAGCTGATGACAAGAATCATGACGGACATAAACACGCCTTGGGCGGCGGCATATCCCGCATCCTGCCGTTTAAAATATAAATCATACATAAACGTCGACATCGATTGAGAGGAATTGCCCGGCCCGCCTGCGGTCAGCGCGAAAATGACATCAAACAGCTTCAGCCCGCCGATGATATTGATAACCATGTTGATGGTGACAGCCGGCATCAATAAAGGCAGGGTGATGGTGAAAAACGGCTGAAGACCTCCCGCGCCATCCATTTTTGCGGCTTCGTAATAATCTTTCGGAATGCTTTGCAGCCCCGCCAAATATACAATCATCGCAATGCCTGCGTATTGATACGTGTTAATCATCACGATAATCCACGGGTTTGCCGCAGGGCTTGCCAAGGCGTTGACAGGACCGATTCCCAGTGCGCCAAGCACATCATTCAGCGCACCCCCGTCATATGAGAAAATAAAATACCAAATGTATCCCATTATCAGCGGACTGATAATGACGGGCAGGTAGACGATCGTTCTTGTGAGCGCCTTCATTTTTAGGCTTTGATTCAAAAGCAGCGCATATAAAAGTCCGAGCATATTCTGAAAAAAAGTGCTTCCGATGCCGTAAAGCAAAGTGTTTTTCACAACAAGCCACGTGTCCGGATCTGTAAAAAGCCTTTTATATTGAGTGACTCCCACCCATTGATACGTCTGTGAGAAGCCGTTCCAGTTTGTAAATGTGATAAAAGCGCCTTTGACAAACGGAAAAATCATGAAAATAAAAACCGTGGCAAGAGCGGGAACGTACATCCACCATAGTGACGCGGATTTTACCGGCTTTTGATGTTGAAATCCTTGGGTTTCTCTTGCAAGATCACTCATTCTTTTTCAGCTCCCCGTGAATCAGATTGAAGCCGGAGCCGCTTATATTCCCTGCCGAGTTTCGCTGAAATTTCAGCGGGGGTTAAGATATCGGCCATCAGCTCCTGCCCGGCTGTTCCCATCACATCCCACATTCCGTTCGGCAAATAAAGGCGGTCAAAATAAGGCTGCACCTTAATATGCTGATAGCGCTTATAGTCATTTGCGTAGAAAATATCCGTTTGCACATTCACTAATCCGGCCGGAAGCGAGGTCGCTTCGGCAATTGATTTTGCATGCTCGGGGCGGGCCATAAATGCGATAAACTGTTTCGCTTCTTTAAGCCGCGGGGAATCCTTGAATGCCGCCAGCGTGTAACGTTCGCCTCCGATCCAAACCGGCGCGTCTCCCTTGTGGACGGCCGGGGTCGGTATGATGCCGACTTTTACCTTCGGATTGATTTGAGCGACGTCTTGGCCGAGGGTGCCGCCCTGCAGCGTAAAGGCGATTTTGTTTTGCGCCATCAGTTCAATGAGCTGGGATCGTTTTGCCGTCACGGCATCTATATTGAGCAGGTTTTCCTTTTGCATCTCTTTCAGTTTGTCAGATAAATAGGTGAAGTGTGTCCAGCGGAAGGTTCCGTCTAACAGTTGTTTTTTGTAACGGTGTGCGGGATCTGTGATGAGAAGCGGTGCGGCGAATTGATCGTAATATTGGGCAAATGAGCTTTTCTCATAGCCGGCAAACCAGAAGGGGGTGACTGTTCCGCCGCTTTTTTCTTTAATATGTCTCAATGCCTTCATAAAATCATCCATTGTTTCCGGCGGTTTGATTCCGTATTTTTTCAACAGCGTGCGGTTGTAGGCCAGTCCGTCCTTTGCCTGATTCAGAGGGAAGGCGTATATTCTGCCTTTGGCGTCTTTAAGCATGCTGTTTAAATTCGGATCGAGCCGCTTCGTCCAAGACATGCCGCTGAGGTCGGCGGTATATTCTCCGTAGCGGATTTTGGCCCAGCCGTGTGTGTCGAAAAGGTCGGGCATGTCACCGGCTGCCATTCGGACCCTCATCATATTTTCGTAGTCATTGCCTGGGAAATGAACGTTTACTTGAATGTCCGGATGTTCTTTTTGGAATGAATCAGCCAACTTTCTGAATACGGCGCGTTCGCTGTCTGAGGATATGGTGGAATAGACTGTCAATGTTTTCTGCTTTTCTCCGGCGCCGCTCTGTTCTGCCGAGCAGCCGGGAAGTATCATGCAAGTAAAAGAAAGAAACAAAGCCAGTAAGCGTTTCATCTTTTCCTCCTTTAAATATGATATAAACGCTGCGGGACACGTCACCTCCTTTCTTGTGAGCCGCAGCTTTGTCTGACAATCAATGAAGTGGGGAGCGTCACGGCCAGCGGGACGGTTCTGCCGTTTAAACGGTCGAGAAGCAATTTGACACCCGTCCGGCCCATCTCTTCCGTGTATACTTTTACCGTTGATAACGGCGTGCTGGCGTATTCTGCCTCATCAATTCCGTTGAAGCTGACAATCGCCGTATCGCGCGGGACTTGAAGACCGGCTTCCTGCAAGGCTTTTAAAGCGCCGACAGCCATCGAATCACTTGCGATAAAAAAGGCATCGGGGAGACTTCCGCCTTTGATGGCTTCATTCATCAGCCGGAACCCTTCGTGCATACTGTATTCGCCGATCAGCACATGCTCCGGCTCGCCGCCGGCCATTTGTAAGAAAGCGGTCAGACGCTTATCCTCAATCGTTTTATTGCTGTTTACACCGTCTATGACGGTATGCTCCCGCTCCCGGCCGCCGATATAACCGAGCCGCTGGTAACCGAGCGACAGAAGATGTTCTATCGCCTTTTGCGCTGCGGCATAAAAATCCACGCTGACGGAATCGTAGCGGGCGGGATCGGGGGTGCCGTTAACAAATACCGCGTGCCTGAAAGCGGCGCTGATGTTCGTAAGCGCCTCGTCTTGCAGGCTGCCGATTACGATCACGCCGTCCAGTTCGTGAAACATATGCTCTTGAAAAGAACCGAGATGGATAGAAGATGTGATAAAAACTTTTTGCCGAAAGCATTCTTCCTCAATGCCTTTTCGGATCGCTGAAAAATAAGGATCCTGCCGTTCTTCTTCGGGTGACAGGCAGCTGACAACGCCGATCAGGGGCGCTGAATCGCTGCGGCTGCGGTTCTTCCGTCTTTTTGCCGACGGCTGATAGCCCAGCTCATCGGCGATCTTCAGAACTTTTTCTCTTGTTTCATCAGTCACGGCTAAAGAGTCATCCTTATTCAAAATTCTCGATACTGTCGCGCTGGATACAGATGCCTGTAAGGCAATATCTTTGAGACGGACCATTTCGCATCTCCTTTTTACTAAATATTCACTAAATAGAAATGACCTGGTTATTGTTAAAGTGATATTATCATACGTGAGTAAGCGTTTTCAACAACTATTTTCGGTTACTTTTAGTAAAAATCAGTAAAAAAGAAAATCTGTTTTTCTCTATCATATTTCAATTGAACCGGAATAAATTGATAGAGAAAGGAGAGGGTGATGTGCTGAAGATAGCTGTTTTTGATGAGGAGCATGAAAAGGATCTGCAGACTGAAGTCAATACATTTTTAAAGGGGATTTCTGATGAACAGCTCGTTGATATTAAATATACGGTAGCGGCGGCCTGTGATCCTGAAGGTGAGCAGCTTTATTGTTTTTCCGCTCTCATTTTATACCGAAAATAAAAAAGCCCGGACGAAATGCCGGGCTTCTTTGTTCATTATGCTTTTTTGACGCGGGGACTTCTTGGTTTTTGGTATTTCTCCGCTTGTTTGATTCCTTTTCTCTCGCTCGCTAATGACTTGTACAGAGACACAATCATCAGAAGAATCACGACTGAAAACGGAACCGCGGCGAGAATGGCCGTGTTTTGCAGTGCGGCAAGACCGCCGGAATATAATAAAACCGCTGCTACGGCAGACTGGATAATGCCCCACGTGACTTTCACCCGGTTTGAAGGGTTCAGCGAGCCGTAAGTCGTCTGCATTCCAAGCACAAATGTCGCTGAATCGGCTGATGTAATAAAGAATACAGCGATCAGAAGAAGCGTTATTACGGATGTCACCATTGTCAGCGGATAGTGGCTGAGTGTGCCGAACAGCATCGTATCCGTTGACATTCCCGCGACATTGAATACGCCTTTCTGCTGAAGATCCATCGCGGATACACCGAAAATCGCAAACCATAAGAAAGCCAATATACAAGGTGTCACCAATACCCCGATTAAAAATTCCCGGATCGTCCGGCCCCTTGATACACGGGCGATAAAAATGCCGACAAACGGCGACCAGGATATCCACCAGGCCCAATAAAAAATGGTCCAGCTGTTAATCCATTCGCGTTTTTGGGGATCATTCGGAGACAAGCGAAAGCTCATCTGCACGATATTTTGGATGTATTGGCCGATAGAATCGGTAAATGAGTTCATAATCAGCACCGTCGGGCCTGCAATGAGGATAAAGATCATTAAAATAGCCGCGAGCGCCATGTTGGTATTGCTTAAGTATTTAATCCCTTTGCCGATTCCGCTCCACGCAGAAATCAAAAATAACACGGTCACGACAGCGATCAGGATCAGCTGAATGGAAAATGTTTTCGGAATGCCGAATAAATAATGCAGACCGCCGTTGATCTGAGTCGCTCCGAGCCCTAAGCTTGTCGCCACACCGACAACGGTCGCAAACACGGCGATACAGTCAATCGCTTTGCCGATCGGCCCGTTTACTTTATCACCCAAAAGCGGTGTCAGTGTGCTGCTGATCAAACCGGGCGCGTCTTTTCTGAATTGAAAATATGCGATACATAAAGCGACGACCGCATAGATGGCCCAAGCGTGCAGCCCCCAGTGGAAAAATGTGTACCGGAGCGCATCACGAAATGCTTGGGGCGTTTCTGTTTCACCTGAGGGAGAGCTGATGGCGTAATGGCTGATCGGTTCCGCAGCCCCGTAAAATACCAAACCGATTCCCATGCCTGCGCTGAAAAGCATGGCAAACCATGATAATAAGCCGAATTCCGGTTTTTCCCCGGGTTTTCCGAGTTTTATTGTGCCGATCGGACTCACAATGAGAAAGAGACAGAAACCGACAAATATAGAAACGACCAGCAGATAATACCAGCCGAAAGAATCCGTAATAAATTTTTGTGCCGTATCAGTGACTTGCTGCAGGCTGTCAGGAGAAATGGCCCCCCATAAAACCGCAGCGGCTGTGATGACAATCACAATCCAAAAAACACTGGAGATGTTCTTCTTCAAACGTTCTCACCCTCTGACTATTTTTTTCAATACGCCATTTTGTTTTAGTATGGTCGTACGATTGCAGATCAATCCTTTCTTCCTATTCCCTCAATCAGGTGAAACAAAACGCAGAAAACTCTATCATGTTTTTGGTCAATTATCAACGGGAACGCTCAGGTAAATGCGCTTTAAACCATTTAGAGCGAGCGTGAGAAACGTCCTGCATTCAAACCGGCGAGACGCCCCGTGACAAAGGCTGAAGTGATATTGTAGCCCCCGGTATAGCCGTGAATATCGAGTATTTCTCCGCAAAAATATAAGCCTTCCATTTTTTTTGACGCCATTTGTTTCGGCTCAATCTCTTTTACGGAAACACCTCCGCCTGTGACAAACGCTTTGTCCAAAGAAAGCGTTCCGTCAGCGGCAACCGTAAATTGTTTGCAGTCATTGACAAAAGCCCTGAATTGATCCTTCGGCAGTTCCGTAAAGCTTGTCTGCGGATCAAGACCGTTCCGTTCCAGAAGAAAAAGCAGGTACCGTTCCTGCATCCACGGCTTCAGCGCGTTTTTGAGCGCTTTTTTCGGTGCGTCTTTCAGTTCCTTGTGCATCTTTTGAAATAACTCTTCCTCGTTGATGCCGGGAAACAGATCGATACGGAGTTTGACCTCTGGCTGCTTTTTCAGTTCTTTGACGACAAATTGGCTGCAGCGGAGAATGGCGGGGCCTGACAAGCCGAAATGGGTAAACAGCATGTCCATCACGTGTGTGACGATTGGTTTGCCTTTTTTATTCAGGACGCTGACGGCCGCGTTTCTAAGAGACAGCCCCTGAAGTGTTTTTTGTTTAATAAACGGTTCTGACGACGTAACCGGCACTTCCGTCGGAAAGAGTTCGGTTACGGTATGACCGGCCGCTTCCGCCCATGCGTAGCCGTCTCCGGTGCTGCCGGTATGCGGGACTGATTTTCCGCCGACCGCGATAATGACGGCGTCTGCGTTAATGTGTTCGTCATTGTTTGTCGTAATGCCTGCTGTCCTGCCGTTCTCGTACCGCACCTCTTTGATTTTTTCATTTGTGCGGATGGTGACATTCAGTTGTTTTAATCGGTTCAAAAGCGCATCGACAACGCTTTGCGCTTTGTCCGTCACCGGGAACATGCGCCCGTGGTCTTCTTCTTTCAGCTGAATGCCGAGTTTTTCAAAAAAGGCGATGATATCTTCATTATTAAATTCGGAAAACGCGCTGTATAAAAAGCGGCCGTTGCCGGGGATGTGTTTGATGATTTCTTCAACGGGGAGGCGGTTGGTCACGTTGCAGCGCCCGCCGCCGGAAATCGCCAGCTTCCGTCCCAGCTTGTTTCCTTTATCGATTAATAATACGTCCGCCCCTTCTTCGCCTGCGGCAATCGCAGCCATTAAACCGGACGGGCCGCCGCCGATCACAATCACGTCATAGTGTTTCATATTTCATCAACAACTTTCTTTTTCACGTATAATAGGCGGAAATGTCCGCTTTCTGCTATTATAGCGAAAGAAAGGGAATCCTTAAACGTATTTTGTTTTTAAAGAGTTTTCCCAAAAAGTTTCCCGCTGTAATTATTACCGTCTATTTGCCCAATTGTGTTAAAATAGAAAAGTTGAATCTTCGTAGAAAATGGTGATGAGGAAACATGTCAAGCAAATTGTTAAGGGGCACGTTCGTGCTGACGCTCGGCACCTATATATCGCGGATTTTAGGGATGATTTATCTGATCCCGTTCGGAGCGATGGTCGGAGCGACGGGCGGAGCTTTGTTTCAATACGGATATAATCAATATACACTGTTTTTAAACATTGCCACGATGGGATTTCCCGCCGCGGTTTCAAAGTTTGTCTCGAAATATAATTCCAAAGGAGACTATGAGACGAGCAGGCGGATGCTGAGAGCGGGAATGTCGGTTATGCTCGTTACCGGGATGATCGCTTTTTCGATTCTTTATATTTCGGCGCCGTTTTTTGCGGAAACATCTCTCGGCGGCGCAAGTAACAACGGCCTTACGATTGACCACGTCGTTTATGTCATCCGGATGGTCAGTCTGGCACTTTTGGTTGTGCCGATTATGAGTCTTGTACGCGGTTTTTTCCAAGGCCATCAGATGATGGGGCCGACAGCCGTTTCTCAGGTTGTGGAACAGCTTGCCCGGATCATCTTCTTATTGGGCGCAACATATTTGATTTTAAGAGTGATTAACGGAGGCCTTGTCATCGCAGTCGGATACGCGACTTTCGCAGCGCTGATCGGATCATTCGGAGGGCTTGTCGTCCTTTATATTTACTGGAATAAGCGGAAGGGCGATCTTCTGGCGATGAAGCCGAACCTCGTCCCGTCAGCGAACTTAAGCTATAAAAAAATGTTTATTGAGCTTTTCAGCTATGCCGCTCCTTACGTTTTTGTCGGACTGGCGATTCCTTTGTATTCTTATATCGATACGAATACGTTTAATAAAGCGATGATTGCGGCGGGCCATAAGGACATCAGCCAGGACATGCTGGCGATTGTCACCCTCTATGTGCCGAAGCTTGTCATGATTCCGGTTTCTCTGGCGACCGCTTTCGGTCTGACGCTGATCCCGACGATAACCGAATCATTTACGAGCAGGAATTATAAGCTTTTGAACCAGCAGATTAACCAGACGATGCAGATCATTCTGTTTTTGGTTATCCCCGCCGTTGTCGGGATGTCGGTGTTATCAGGGCCGGCCTATACGTTCTTCTACGGTTCTGAAAGCCTTCGTCCGGATATCGGACAGGATATTTTGTTCTGGTACGCGCCTGTCGCGATTTTGTTTTCTCTGTTTACAGTAAACGCCGCGATCCTGCAAGGGATTAATAAGCAGAAATTTGCGGTCGTGAGCCTTTTCATCGGCGTCATTATAAAAGTGGTGCTGAACGTGCCGCTGATCAAGCTGTTTCAGGGAGACGGCGCCATATTGGCAACGGCGCTCGGTTATATCGCTTCTCTTCTGTACGGTTTTATTATGATTAAGCGTCATGCGGGCTATTCGTATACGGTGCTTATGAAGCGGGTCATTTTAATTGCGGTATTATCCGTTGTAATGGGAGTCGCGGTCAAGCTGACTCAATGGCTGCTCAGTTTCTTCGTAACGTACCAAAGCGGCCAGCTGCATGCGGCGATTGTCGTCTTTGTCTGTGCCGCTGTCGGCGGTGCGGTGTACATGTTTGCCGCGTACCGAATCGGATTTTTGCAGAAAATGTTTGGAAACCGTCTGCCGCGGGTTTTAAGAAGAGGCAGGCATTCCGCCCATTGAGGAATAATGAACAGTCCGCTTATTGCGGGCTTTTCTTTTTAAAGGAGAGGATCAGGATGAGACTTGATAAGCTGCTTTCAAACAGTGGATTCGGCTCAAGAAAAGATGTGAAAAAAATCGTCAAGGCAGGGGCTGTCATGATTGACGGAGAGCCGGCGAAAGATGTGAAAACCCATGTCGATCCGGATAAACAGGACATCACGGTATACGGAGAGCCGGCAGACTACCGGGAATTTATTTATGTCATGATGAATAAGCCGCAAGGAGTGCTGTCCGCTACAGAAGACAGCCGCCAGCAAACGGTGGTTGATCTGCTGACGCCCGAAGAACAGAGATTCGAACCGTTTCCGGCGGGGCGTCTTGATAAGGATACCGAAGGATTTCTGCTTCTGACCAATGACGGGCAGCTCGCTCATCGTCTGCTTTCTCCGAAAAAGCACGTGCCCAAAACATATGAGGTCCGGTTAATTTCACCTCTGTCACCGGAAGACATCGTTCATCTGGAAAGAGGCGTCGTCATTGAAGGAGGCTATAAGACGAAGCCGGCAGCCGTTGAAATCATTACAGAAAGCCCGGATGAAACGGTGATTCACTTGACCATTACAGAAGGCAAATATCATCAGGTGAAGCTGATGGCAAAGGCTGTCGGAAATGAAGTGGCTTATTTAAAACGGCTTTCGATGGGGGCTGTTTCTCTTGATCCGGAGCTTAAGCCGGGAGAATTTCGCGAGCTGACTGAAGAAGAGCTCGCAGCGCTGAAAGATACTGAAGTATAATCGATATCAGAAAAGCCCAAAACAGATTTGTTTTGGGCTTTTTATATAGAGGAACAAAAAACAACAAGGCAAAGACGCTGCTTTGCCTTGCAGCATGTCAGGCCGAAAAAGGCCTTATGTAATTGTTCGCTTAAGATGTAATTTTTACTTTTTTTCGTGTTGTCTCCCACTTGCCTCGGCTAGGACTATGAACAAGATCATTGTATGCTAACACATTTAAGTCTCGCTGAATGGTTCTAGGTGTAATGCCGAATTCATCAACCAGTTCCTGTGTCGTCACAAGACCTTTTTCCTGGATGAACATGTAAACTGATTTAATCCGAGTCAGCATACGATTTGTTGAAGGTTTCAAAAAACCACTCCCTATCATAAGATCGGATGGACTTGATATACCACAACTTTCGACTCTAAAACTTCGTACGAATAAGCAACAAAGGCAGACATTCTGTTTTTTCTCTTTTAACTGCCTCCATTATACACGATATGGCGGACATGAATCTAGGAATAAGCGCAGATAATTTTTACCAATTGAGCGCCGCCTTGGTGCATTACTATGCCCGGCCCGCTTTTATTATTATGGAAACTGAAACTTTTTTTATACGTGTCCGTATGAAAACGGGGGAGGGAGAAAGCTTGGGAGACTTATTGAATGCAAACATCGTCTGCGCCGGTTATGCTGACAGGCCGAAGGTGATCTCAAATGTATCTCTGTCGGTCAGCGCGGGGGAAATTGCCGGGTTAATCGGGGCAAACGGAGCGGGGAAAAGTACGGTGATTAAGGCGATTCTCGGGCTGTGCAGGGATATAGAAGGCGGAATTGAATGGAATGATTCATCCTATGCTTACATACCGGAGCGTCCGAGTTTTTATGAAGAATTGACGCTTTGGGAGCATCTTGAACTCACAGGGTCATTGCGGGGGATAGAAGCCGGAGAGTGCCGTGAGCGGGCCGGGCGGCTGCTTGATGAATTTTCATTGACGGCGGTAAAACACGAATTGCCTTCCGGTTTTTCAAAAGGGATGCAGCAAAAATTGATGCTCATACAGGCGTTTTTGGCGAAGCCGGATATTTACATCATTGATGAGCCGTTTATCGGACTTGATCCGATCTCAACGAAGCTGTTTACCGACATGCTGATTGCTGAGAAGGAAAGGGGCGCGGGTATTCTGATGTGCACCCATGTTCTGGATACCGCCGAAAAAATCTGCGACCGGTTTTATTTGCTGGATCAGGGCGCTCTGCTTCTTCAAGGCACGTTAGCGGAGCTTCAAGAAAAAACGGGGAGCGGTTCATTGTTAGATTGCTTTTATTCAGCGGTTCGGAGCAGCCAGAGATGACCGGGCGGGCTTTGTTTTTTCAAAGGCTGTTTCATTTCTGGCGGTATCAATGGAAGGTGTTTCAGACGGTCATTGATTGGACGGTCGCGCTGTATATCATTCTTCCTGCTGCCGCATTGGCCGTTTATCAATATGCTGAATGGCTGAACGGCAGGGGTCTTCTTGATAGAGCTGCCGGAGTATTAGGCTGGGGCTGGCTGTATGTCTTCAGTGTCCTGCTGTTGTGCACCGGTTTTATTCATACCTTTTTGCTGGAAGCGGATCACGTGTTTTTGGTGCATGCAAAATATCTGATGAAAAAGCTGAAACGGTACGCGCTTTTGTATTCGATGTTCCTTTCACTTATCAAATGGGGCGTGCTTGCCGTGCTGTTATTTCCCTTATGGCGCCAGTATGGTGACTGCACCTTCTCGGCATATTCAGGCATTTTTTGCTGTCTGTCCGGCTTTCATGCTGCGATATTGGCAGTGCATCGGCAAAGAAAAATCAGACGGCAGACAGTCGGACATCAGGCGGCAGGCTGGCTGAAAGCGGCGGTTCTGTTGGCGGGCGCGTGTTTCATGATCCGGTTTGCCGCCGAGTGGTACTGGCTTTGGCCGGCAGGCTGTATATTGTTCATCTGCTCCGTTCTTTTGACTTGGAAAGAAGCCGAGTCCTTATCAGCTTTTGAGGAAGAAGTGCTTGAGGAGAACAGGCGCAAGCTTTCATTCGCCGCCTTTGTTTTGATGCTCAGCCATGATGTGCAGCTGCCGAATGTAAAAAAGAAAGGGCGGAGCAAGCCGTTTTTATATCCCGGCTCAAAGCACATCTTTACAAAACGGTCGGCGTATACAGCATGGAAAGAATTGTTTTTTAAAGTGCTGATCCGAAACGGCGGGTATCTCCGGCAGCTTTACCTTTTAACCGCGGCTTTTACGGCTCTTATTCTCGTTCTTCCGCTCTTAGTGAAGCCGGCAGTCCTCATTTTGTTTGCGATCGTCAGCCGCTATGCCGCGTCGCTTTTATTTGACCGGATCACGGATAAACCGGTTTTAAGCGGTATCAAGAGAGACAGTGATGACTATTTCAGGGCGCGAAACAGCGCATTAACCGTCATTCAAATCATCTGTTCCGCCTGGTGTCTCATTGCCGCGATTCTTTCCGTTCTTTATATGTGAAAATCCCTTTCCGAAAAAGGAAAGGGATTTTTCTTAATGTCCGTTCAAAATAAAAAGCTGAATAAAAAACAATATGGCGAAGATGATGACTAAAGGATGGATTTCGCGCCATTTTTTCTTAGCTGCTTTAACAAGCGGATATGAAATGAAGCCGAGTGCGATTCCGGTTGAAATACTGGACGTTAAAGGCATCGCCAAAATGACGAGAAAGGCCGGGAACGCTTCATCAAGCTCATTCCAGCGGATATTCGATACCGCGCCCATCATCAGGCTGCCGACAATAATCAGAGCCGGTGACGTAATCGCGGACACTTCCGATAAGACGCTGACAAGCGGGCTGAAAAACATGGAAACGGCAAACATAACGGCAATCGTCAGCGCCGTCAGACCCGTTCTTCCGCCGGCCGCCACACCTGCTGAAGATTCAACGAACGCGGTCGTCGGGCTGGTGCCGAAGATACTTCCCACCGTCGTAGCGGTCGAATCAGCCAAAAGCGCTCTTCTGGCATTCGGCAGCTGATTGTTTTTGATCAATCCCGCTTGTTCGGCGACACCGATCATGGTGCCGGTTGTGTCAAAAATCGTAACAAGAAGAAAAGAAAACACAACGGCGTACAGACCGTGATGCACGACATCCCCGAGGGCACCGAACGGATTTGTGATCAAAAGCCCCTCCGGCAGGTGCGGGAAGGACATGAATCCTTTCGCGAAATGGATCTGCCCGGTCAAAAAGGCAATGACGGCGGTCAGCGCCATTCCGATGAACAGAGCCCCGTTTACATTCAGCACCATCAGTACAATACTGATGATAAGTCCGATAAGCGTTAAAATGACGGCGGGCGAATGAAGATCGCCGAGTGCGACAAGATTAGATTTATCAGCCGTGATGATTCCGGATTGGCGTAAGCCGATAAAAGCGATAAATAAGCCGATGCCGGTCGTAATTCCGTATTTTAAATTGTCCGGAATTGCTTCTATAAGTTGTTTTCTTAAAGGCGTTAACGATAAAATAATAAAGATGACTCCCGCGATAAAAACGGCGCTGAAAGCCGTCTGATACGTAATGCCGCTGCCTGTGCCGACAACGTGAAAGGCAAGATACGCGTTTAAGCCCATGCCTGGGGCAATGGCGATCGGAAAATTTGCAGCGAGAGCCATCCATAAAGTTCCGACAATGGAAGCGATAATCGTCGCGGTGAACACCTGGTCAAACGGAATTCCCGCATTGGAAAGGATCACCGGATTGACGACAATGATATACACCATTGTGAAAAAGGTGGTCAATCCCGCGGTAATTTCTCTTTTTATTGTCGTTTGATGCTTGTCGAGATGAAACATAAGTACCTCCAATGACGAACATTTTTTCAAAACATCATCTATATTATTCGTTTTATCGACATTTTGCAAGTCTTTTATCAAGAAAGGGGATTTGTGATGAACTGGGAAGTTGAAGTCATCAGAAACAAAGAAGATCTGATCCGTGACACGCAGAAGTTTTTGCAGATCAACAGCGTAATGGACGAATCAACAGCCGGTCCCGGCCGGCCGTTTGGAGAAGGCGTCAATGCCAGCCTGACGTCACTGCTGGAATTCGGTGAAAAAGAAGGCTTCACCGTAAAGAATCTTGACGGCTATGCGAGCCATATTGAATGGGGAACGGGTGACGAAATCGTCGGCGTTTTGTGCCACGTCGATGTCGTTCCGCCCGGAGACGGCTGGACGAGCGATCCGTTTTCAGCCGATATCAGGGACGGCCGGATATATGCCAGAGGCGCCATAGATGATAAAGGGCCGACAATGGCGGCGTTTTATGCGCTGAAAATCGTCAAAGACATGCAGCTTCCTTTATCCAAACGCGTGAGAATCATCATCGGAACGGATGAAGAAAGTGATTGGAGATGCGTGGATCACTACTTCAAACACGAAAAAATGCCTGACATCGGCTTTGCTCCTGACGCGGATTTTCCGATCATTAACGCGGAAAAAGGAATTATAGATGCGTCACTGCGCATTGCAAAAAGCGCTTCTGACAAAGACGCAAAAAACGGGCTTCTGTCATTCCGTTCAGGACTGCGCTTGAACATGGTGCCGGATGCGGCTGAAGCGGTTATTGAAGGGGACGGTCTTGATGCCGTGCACGCATATTTCAGCAAATGGCTTGAGCAGTCAAAAACACAAGGTGAAGCAGTTTCGGAAAATGGAAAACTGACGCTTCGGGTATACGGAAAATCATGCCACGCGATGGAACCGGATAATGGTGTCAATGCCGGCTTAAAGCTTGCTGAATGCCTTAACGGAACAGAGCTGGATGAAGCCGGAAAGCACTTTGTCAAAACCGTCAGTGACTATTTTTCAAATGATACACGAGGCAAAAAATTGAAAATCGATTGCAGGGATGACATCAGCGGAGAGCTTACATTGAATGTCGGCACCTTTACATACAGAAAGGGTGAGGAAGGAGAACTCGGCATCAACATCCGTTATCCCGTCACTTCAGACAGCAAATTCATCCGTGATGCTTTTACGTCTGCTGAAGAATTCCGGCTTGAAGAATTTAAAGACAGCAAACCGCACCACGTTTCTGCCGATCATCCGCTCGTAAAGACGCTTCAAAAGGTCTACGAAGGACAGACGGGAAAGAAAGCGGATCTGATTTCAATCGGCGGAGGAACGTATGCGAGATCCCTTTCGGCGGGCGTCGCGTTCGGGCCGCTGTTCCCCGGCCGGCCTGACAGCGCGCATCAAAAGGATGAGTATATTGAAATTGATGACCTTCTCCGGTCAACCGCTTTATACGCCGAAGCCATTTATGAGCTTGCCAAGTGATAATAAAAAGGGACGCCGAAAGCGGCATCCCTTTTTATCATTCAAATGACCATAAATCCGTTGATAAATAACGTTCTCCCGTATCAGCCGTCATACAGATGACGATCTGTTCGGAAGGGAGGCGTTTTGCGGTTTCAATGGCGGCGAAGCAGGCGGCGCCTGAAGACGGGCCGACGAGTATGCCTTCTTCCCGGGCCAGACGACGTGTTGTCGTATACGCATCTTCATCAGATATTTTCATAATTTCATCGTAAACGTCCTGATTCAGTATGCCGGGAATAAATCCGGGGCTTGTCCCGACAAGCTTATGAGCGCCGGGTTTTCCGCCAGACAGGACGGGAGATCCCGCGGGCTCGGCGACATGAACAATCATATCCGGGAAAAGCTCCTTCAGCGTTTCTCCGGTTCCGGTAATGGTTCCGCCCGTTCCCGCCGTTGCCACAAAAGCACCGAGCGGTCTGTTGAGCTGCTGAACGGCCTGATAGATTTCAATGGCGGTCGTTTTTCGGTGGGCATCTGGATTAGCGCCGTTATCGAATTGCATCGGGATAAAACTTCCCGGAATCTGTTCGGCGAGTTCTTTCGCTTTTTTGATGCTGCCGGGCATTCTTTCGGCCCCCGGCGTTAATACCACCTCCGCGCCGTACGCTTTAAGCAGGTTGATGCGTTCTTTCGTCATCGTGTCAGGCATGACGAGGATTGCTCTGTAGCCGCGGGCCGCCGCGTTCATCGCCAGACCGATGCCTGTATTGCCGCTTGTCGGTTCGATGATGACAGAGCCGGGTTTTAAATGCCCGCTTTTTTCCGCTTCAATGATCATATTGTAAGCCGCTCTGTCTTTGACACTGCCGCTTGGGTTAAATGATTCTAATTTTAAATAGACCTGTGCTGCATGTTCTGGCTGAAGGCGATTGAGCTTTACGATCGGTGTGCCGCCGATCAGCTCCGCCGTGCTGTTTACGATTTTCAAGGCCGGCTCATTCCTTTCTGTATAAAACGTTCGGTACATAATATCCTATCATAATGAGCGGACAGGGTTCTCCTCTCCGCTTATCCGTTTTATAATAACACCATAACCAAAGAGGGGGAGATCCTCGTATGAGAGCTTCATTGCCGCATTATTTTATCGGCATTCCGATTCCGGCTGACATTGCTGAACCGATTTGGAAAGCAGCCAAAAAGGAGCCGGCGTTATCATTCAAAAAATGGGTGCACCCGCATGACTATCATATTACACTCATTTTTCTCGGAGCCGCGGATGAAGAACGGCTTGCGAAATTATCGTCTCTGCTCGCAGATGCTGCGTCGGCAGCGCAGCCGTTTACCGTACAGTTTCAGCATCTGGATATTTTCGGCGACCGCAGACAGCCGAGAGTGCTTCACCTTGAGCCCGAACGGAATGAACTGCTCTTTGATTTGCGGGAAAAAACAAAACAGGCTGTTTTGAAAGCCGGTTTTCAAGTGGAAAAACGCCCGTATCACCCTCATATGACGATGGCGCGGAAGTGGGCGGGAGACCGGCCGTTTCCTGACGATGTGCCGTTTGAAAGCGGCAGGGTGCAAAGTGCCGTCAGCCGGTTTTCCCTGTTTCAGACCCATCTTGACCGGTCGCCTAAATACGAAGAAATCGCACAGTTTCAATTGACATAAACAAATATTCGGAGTGGAGAAATCACATGGCACAGATCATCAAAATTCACGACTGCATATCCAGATATGAACTTGATCCATATCATTATATGAACCAGTTTATTCGGCTGAAGAAAGAACGCTGGAAGGCGCTTCTTGAAGCGTTTGACCGGATGACGGAAGAAAAAGAAACGGAAACGGCTGCAGGCGGGGAAACCGATCAAGCGCCGGCCAGGAAAAAATTTTCTTTAAAAAAGAGAAAAGAAGAAAATACGGCCGATATAAATGAAAAGAGGCACCAATGGTTTGATGAGCCGGAGGGAGAAGAGGCGCTGTTCGGGAATCTCCCGTCTCGAAAGTCTGAGCTCGCGCCTTTTTTCAAAGATCAGCTGTATGACTTTCAATTAAAATGGGCGAGCTCCACGCTTTCTCAAAAGTCTGAGCTTTCGCAGGCGGTCAAAAGGGACAGGATGTTAAAAATGCTGGCTCAAAAGCTGCCCGATTCCTATTTTGTGATGTATCATCCGGTTCTGCAAATTCAGCAGGCGTCCGTCGAACTGAGCATGATCATCATCTCGCCGCTGGAGATTTTCTGCGCCGCTTTTATGGAAGCGGAAGAGGACAGCGTATATATCGGATCAAAACACCGTTTTTGGGAAGAAAGAGGCTCCGGCAGCACGCGCCAAGTATTGAATCCGTCTCTCAGCCTGCACCGGACAGGCTCGGTCGTTTCGCAAATCGTAAAAGAAAAGCAGGCCGACATTCCCGTGCGGAAGCTTTTGCTCAGCAGAACGTCTTATATTGATTACCCGGAGCCGCCGTACGGGCTGGAAATAGCTGATAAACGGACTGCCGCAGAGTGGCTGGAAAAGCAGCAGAAAAATACGGCGCCGATCAAGCACCACCAGCTCAAGGCGGCGAAGGCTCTCTTGTCTTACGGCTTGAGCGATTCAAGCCGGAGACAGGAATGGCTTGATTAAAACGGACGTTTGTCGGCTGTCTCTTCATCTATGAAGCAGGTGAAAACAAACGATGAGTCAATGGTTTTTTATTATTAATCCGGTCTCAGGAGGCGGGCGGGGCCGGCGTGTCTGGAAATCAGTTCAAAAAGAGCTGACCAGGCGCGGGGTCAGCCACCGCTCTTTTTTGACCGGGCATCCCGGACATGCGGAGGTGCTGGCGAGGCAGATTTCAATGATGCAGGATCATAAGCTTAAGCGGCTGTTCGTCATCGGCGGTGACGGGACGATTCATGAAGTCATTAACGGACTGAAAGGAACGGATCAGATTGAGCTGACCTTTGTGCCTGCCGGTTCGTACAATGATTTTTCCAAAGGGCTTGGTATTAAGAAGTCGGCGCTTCTCCAAGAAATCAAAAGTCTGCACCGCCCGCTCACACGGAAATTTTTTGCGGGAAACATCAACTTTTTTCATGACAAAGCGCAATCACTTTATTTTATGAACCACCTGTCTGTCGGCTTCGATGCCTCAGTTTTGAAGGCAGCCGCGAATTTTCCGTTTTCGCGCGTTCTTCGGTTTTTGCGTCTCGGATTTGTGATTTACCCGCTCGCGCATTTACATACAGCCTCGGGGTTTCAGCCGTTCAGATTTGTTTGCACGGCAGACGGCCAGAGGCGTGAATTCCGCAATGTCTGGTTTGTCATTGCGGCTAATCATCCTTATTACGGAGGCGGCATGAAAGCGGCGCCTTCAGCAAATCCCCGTCAAAACCATTTTGATATTGTCATCGCAGAAAACCTGTCCTTTTTCTCGCTGTATCGTTTTTTATGGGCGATGAGCTTCGGCCGGCATATCAAAATGGACGGAGTGACGATGATAAAGGGGAAGGAATTCGTTTTTGAAACAGATGGGAAAATCCCGTTTCACGCTGACGGCGAGCTGATCGGAACGACGCCGTTTCGGCTTATGCCGGGCGGTACGCCGTTGAAAATAAAAACATAATAAACAAATGAAACCCGTCAAATGTTTCACGGCAAAGAGCGGTTCCGGCATAAATCTTCAGAATTCACAGGTGTTCTTGCTAGTTTTGCTTGACGAAGTTTGTGCTGTAGCGCTAAAATTTATAGGACGGCTATTGATTAGCATATGAGACTCTCAATAGCTGTCTTTTTTATTCTCATGAAATTGTTTATGACAGGCCGCTCCGCCAATAAAGAAAGGCTGGAGGCCTATTCTAAAATATTTTAAGAAATGATGGGTTGAACATTGATATGAACTGGTTGGGACAATTACTAGGTAGCGATTGGGAGATCTTCCCCGCCGGAGGAGCTACAGGAGATGCATATTATGCGAAACATAACGGCCAACAGCTTTTTTTAAAACGTAATAGCTCGCCCTTTTTAGCCGTGTTATCCGCCGAAGGCATTGTTCCGAAGCTGGTTTGGACGAAACGGATGGAAAACGGAGACGTCATTACGGCTCAGCATTGGATGGCGGGCAGGGAGCTGAAGGCAAAGGATATGAGCGGACGCCCGGTGGCTGAGCTGCTCCGCAAAATCCACACATCAAAAGCTTTGCTCGACATGCTGAAAAGATTGGGAAAAGAACCGCTTGATCCGGGCGCCCTTTTGTCGCAGCTGAAGCAGGCCGTCTTTGCCGTGCGGCAATTTTCGCCGCTTATTCAGGAAGGCCTTGCTTATTTGGAAGCTCATGTGGATCAGGTGCAATTCGGTGAAAAAGTCGTTTGCCATTGTGATGTGAATCATAATAACTGGCTTCTGTCTGAAGACAACCAGCTGTATTTAATAGATTGGGACGGCGCCATGATAGCCGATCCGGCCATGGATCTCGGCCCTTTATTGTATCATTACGTCGAAGAGCCAGCGTGGGACAGCTGGCTTGGGATGTACGGGATGAAGCTTACGGAAGGGCTTCGGCTGCGGATGGCGTGGTACATGTTATCAGAGACCATCACCTTCATCGCCTGGCACAAATCAAAAGGAAACGACAAAGCGTATCATGATGCCATGGAAGAGCTTCATGCCCTGATGAAGCGGATTGTCAAGTAGTCAGGAGTACGAATCCATCTGCTCCACCCATTGGGACAAATGGTTTTGGTGCTCCTGAATATGCGTGTCGATGGAATCGGCCGTGATGCCGGACTGGCTGTAGCGGTAGACATCCTCGAGCACGTTTTTTATATTTGAATCAAGCCCGGTGTTGGCCATCAGTGATTTGATGACGCGCTCCAGCTGTTCATACTCGGCAACCGTGCCGCAGCAATCCAATTGATGGTCGGCCAATATGTCCTTTAATAACCGGACCTGATGTTCGCTTGTTAAGCCCATGATTCATATACACATCCTTTCTGTGTCATACATTGTGCAAAGCGGTGCGGTTTTATGCATCACATGAGTGTTCCGGACCGGGGAGCCTCTTTTTTTATGCAGCCGGCGCCTTTAAAAGGCGCTTGCGGCTCTTTATGTTTCATGGTATGTTGTTACTCGAAATTATAGATAGAGGTGTCAATCATATGAGAATGCGCCATAAACCTTGGGCGAATGATTTTCTGGCAGAAAACGCTGACATCGCCATCAGTGATCCGGCCCAGTATAAAGGGCGGTGGAACACGGTCTTTGGCAATGACAACCCGATCCATATTGAAGTCGGTACGGGAAAAGGGCAGTTCATTTCAGGAATGGCCAAGCAGAATCCGGATATCAACTATATCGGCATTGAGCTGTTTAAAAGCGTCATCGTCACTGCCGTCCAAAAAGTAAAGGACAGCGGGGCTCACAATGTTCGTTTGTTAAATATAGACGCGGAAACACTGAATGACGTATTTGAACGGGGAGAAATCAAGCGCGTATATTTAAACTTTTCTGACCCGTGGCCGAAAAACCGTCACGAAAAGCGCCGTTTAACATTTAAAACGTTCTTGAAAAAATACGAAGAAGTGATGGGCGAAACAGGTGAGCTTCATTTTAAAACCGATAACCGCGGTTTATTCGAATACTCTCTGAAAAGCTTTTCCGAATACGGCCTGCTTCTGACGGAAGTCAGCCTTGATCTGCACAACAGCGATCCGAAGGGCAATATTATGACAGAATACGAAGAAAAATTCTCCGCGCTCGGCCAGCCGATTTACCGGGCCGAAGTTGAATGGAGAACAAAAGACAGACTCTGATGCGGGAGTCTGTTTTTTTATGCCGCCATTTGCTACCATTACATCAGGAGGGATCAAGATGGAGACATTGAATGTTGGGAATATTTCATTAACATGGCTGGACGGCGGTGTAACGCATATGGACGGAGGAGCGATGTTCGGCGTTGTCCCGAAGCCTTTATGGTCGAGAAAATACCCCGTAAATGACAAAAACCAGATTGAATTAAGAACAGACCCGATTCTGATCAGAAAAAACGGCCTGAATATATTGGTTGACGCGGGTATCGGCAGAGGGAAATTCTCTGATAAACAAAAAAGGAATTACGGCGTAACACAGGAATCCAATCTGAAACAATCTCTTCGTGAACTCGGGCTTTCCTGTGAGGACATTCATATTGCCGCGATGACCCATCTTCATTTTGACCATGCATGCGGCCTGACGGAATACAGCGGAGAGGAGCTTGTCTCTGTTTTCCCGAATGCCCGCATTATCACTTCTGCGACAGAGTGGCGCGAAATGAGAAACCCTAATATCAGATCGAAAAATACATATTGGAGAGAAAATTGGGAGGCGGTACAAGATCAGGTCGAAACCTTTGAGAACGAGTATCAGCTGACAGAAGGCATTACGATGCACCGCACCGGCGGCCACAGCGACGGCCACAGCGTCATCGTCTTAGAAGACGAAGGGGAAACGGCTGTGCATTTTGCCGACCTGATGCCGACGAACGCGCATAAAAATCCGTTATGGGTGCTGGCCTATGATGATTATCCGATGACCTCTATTCCAGAAAAGCAGAAATGGCAGACGTTCGCGGCAGAAAAAGACGCCTGGCTGATTTTCTATCACGACGCGATTTACAGAGCGGTAAAATGGGGAGAAGACGGCGAAGTGGCTGCATCTGTCAGACGGGAGAAAAAATAGGCGGATCGATGATTTACCTGTATGAATTTCGGGAATAAAAGCAAACCTAAGACAAATTGCTTTGAAAGGAAGAGACAGGTGAATCAATTTCAAGTGACGAAAGATGGAGAAATCAAAACAACTCTGCGCGGATTAGAAGTGCTTTCTACGCCTTTTTTAAATAAAGGGGTGGCCTTTACACAGGAGGAAAGAGAGGAACTCGGCCTCGAGGGATTTCTGCCGCCGAAAGTATTGACAATCGAAGAGCAGGCGAGGCGGGCCTACGAACAATTCAGTTCGCAGCCTGATGAGCTGAGCAAAAATGTCTACTTGACCGCTCTCCATGACCGGAATGAAACGTTATTTTACAGGCTGTTAAATGATCATTTAGGCGAAATGCTGCCGATCGTATATACGCCGACCGTCGGCACCGCGATCCAGCGTTACAGCCATGAGTACAGAAAACCCCGCGGTCTGTATTTGTCAATAGATGACCCTGAAGGAATGCGCGCCGCATTTCAGCAGTTCGGAAAAAATGAAAACATTGACTTAATCGTTGCCACAGATGCCGAGGGCATTCTGGGAATCGGTGACTGGGGCGTCGGCGGCATCGCCATTTCTGTCGGGAAACTTGCGGTGTATACGGCGGCGGCCGGAATTGATCCGTCACGAGTGCTTGCGGTCGTGTTGGACGCGGGGACAAATCAGGAAAGCCTCTTAAATGACCCGCTGTATGTAGGAAACCAGCATTCAAGAGTGCGCGGCGAGAAATATGACCGCTTTATTGATGAGTATGTCTCGCTTGCCCGGGAAACATTCCCGAATGCGCTGCTTCATTGGGAGGATTTCGGTACGGCTAATGCCCGCGGCATATTGAAACGGTATAAAGATAAAGTCTGTACGTTTAATGATGACATTCAAGGAACGGGCGCGGTATCGCTTGCAGCTGTTTTAGCGTGTGCGAAAGCATCAAAAGTGCCTTTGAAAGAGCATAAAGTCGTCGTCTTCGGCGCGGGAACGGCCGGTATCGGAATTGCTGAGCAGCTGCGCGAAGCCATGGTGCATGACGGATTAAGCGAAGATGAATCCTACAGCCATTTTTGGTGTATCGACAGAAACGGATTGTTAACGGATGATATGAAGGACTTGCGTGATTTTCAGGTTCCGTACGCGCGCCCTGCTGATGAAGTGAAAGAGTACGGCCGCAGCGGTGAAGGCGGATCAATTGATCTGGCGGAGACGGTGCGTCAGGCCAAGCCGACGATTCTGATCGGCACATCCACCGTCTCAGGCGCATTTACGGAAGAAATCGTCAAAGAAATGGCCTCACATGTCAAACGGCCCGCTATTTTGCCGATGTCAAACCCGACCACATTATCAGAAGCAAAACCTGAAGATTTAATTAAATGGACGGAAGGCCGCGCGCTTGTCACGACGGGAAGTCCATTCCCGCCTGTCGCGTATAACGGCGTTACCTACCATATCGGACAGGCGAACAACGCGCTCGTATTCCCGGGACTCGGACTCGGCACGATTGTGACAAAAGCAAGGCTCATTACGGACAATATGTTCGTTGCCTGCGCGAATGCCATCGCCGGTATGGTGGACGTCGGCAAGCCGGGGGCGCCGATGCTTCCGAAAGTGGAGGATCTCAGGACGGTATCGGCAACTGTGGCGGTAGCTGTAGCGAAAGCGGCCATTCAGGACGGTGTAGCGGAAACGGAACCCGAGGATCTGATTCAAACGGTGCAGGATGCGATGTGGCACCCCGTATATAAACGAATTCGGCCGATGTAACCGAATAAAGCCCAAAACGCTGATGGTTTTGGGCTTTATTTTTTGCTTGTCCGAATTATGAGGCGACAGAATCAATGACATCGACAATCTGGCCTGTTTTTGCATTGACCATAACTTCATATTGCTCCAGTTCGCCGAATGCCGAACGTGTCACGCCGGTTTTGTATACCTGGATGGTTTCTCCGTTTACCTGGTAGGGCTCGGGCTCTGTGTAAATCCATGATCCGTCTATCGGCCCGCGCTGTTTAAAAGCCGCTTTCACGATACGGAGCGCTTTTTCTGAAGAGATATAAGGTTTCATCGCATACTTTTTAACTGCGATGGCAGCGCATAATCCGACTCCTGCACCTAAGAGAAAATGACGTAATTTCAATATGAAGCACCTCCAATTATGTCGTAGTTTTTATTATACAGAAGATGCCAGACGGTGTTAAGTAAAGCGGCGGTTTTCCAGCCCATTCAATCTGAGCGCTTGGAAAACGGTTGTTTTTCTAATAAAATAAAAGCATTACATAGAAATGAGGGGAAAATATGAATGAGGAAACGAAAACGCTTTTCCGGACGCTGACGCAGCTTCCCGGCGCACCGGGAAATGAACATCAGGTCCGCTCCTTTATGAAACGGGAGCTTGCGAAATATGCGGATGACATCGTGCAGGACAGACTCGGAAGTGTTTTCGGAGTAAGGCGCGGCGCTGAAGATGCGCCGACCGTTATGGTAGCCGGCCATATGGACGAAGTCGGGTTTATGGTAACGCAGATTACGGATAACGGCATGCTGAGATTTCAGACGCTCGGCGGCTGGTGGAGTCAGGTGCTGCTTGCCCAGCGCGTCGAGGTGCAGACGGATAACGGACCGATTATCGGCGTCATCTCAAGCATCCCGCCCCACATTTTAACAGATGCCCAGCGCGCAAAGCCGATGGAGATCAAAAATATGATGATTGATATCGGTGCCGATGACAGAGAGGACGCGGTCAGAATGGGAATCAGACCGGGACAGCAGGTCGTGCCGGTCTGCCCGTTCACCCCGATGGCCAACGAGAAGAAAATATTGTCCAAAGCGTGGGATAACCGCTACGGCTGCGGGTTAAGCATTGAATTATTAAAAGAGCTGCAAGGAAAAGACCTGCCGAACAATCTGTACGCCGGGGCCACCGTTCAGGAGGAAGTCGGCCTGAGAGGGGCGCAGACAGCGGCCAATATGATTCAGCCTGATCTCTTCTTCGCGCTTGATGCCAGCCCGGCAAATGATATGACCGGCGATAAGGAGCTGTTCGGCCGTCTCGGCGAGGGGGTGCTGCTCCGCATTCTCGACAGAACGACGGTCATGCACCGCGGGATGAGAGAGTTCGTCCTTGATATGGCGGAAACGCACAATATCCCTTATCAATATTTCGCTTCAGGCGGGGGAACGGATGCCGGACGGGTTCACATATCAAACAGCGGGGTTCCGTCTGCCGTCATCGGCATTTGTTCAAGATACATTCATACAAATGCCGCGATCATCCATGTCGATGATTATGCTGCGGCGAAAGAAATGCTCATTAAGCTGGTCATGGCGAGTGACAAACAGACGGTCGAAACGATCAGAGAAAATGTGTAAAAAAATAAGCAGGACCGCATAAAGGCGGCCTGCTTATTCTGTTTCAAATAAATAAGAGAGTGCTTTCATCGCTTGATTGACGGTTTCGACCGTGATATTCGCTTTTCCGGAAAGCTCTTTCAGCGGATGATGAAGTTCTTTCGGACGGATGAGAATGAGCGGCTTTCCTTTTGCGATGGCATAAGAAGCATCCATCGCGGTATTCCACTGTTTATAGTTCTCGCCAAACAGGGCGATCACAAAATCGGCTTTTTCCATCAGCACCTCTGTACGGAAATTGTTGATATCAGAAGCTCTGGCGTCTTTTAAAACAGAATCGGGCTGCACGCCCATAATCTCTTCTCCGATATTGTCTGAGCGTTCATGGTTTTCCATCGGGCCGACAAACGTAATCGGCAGGTCTAGCGCCGTTGCTTTCTGTTTGATCTCATCCCGCCAATCACTGTGGATTTCACCCGCTAAATACACGACAAACTGCATCTTTTGCCCCTCCTTATGTACATATTCAGATTTTCGTACGGCTACAAGCAAAATGGTAAACGAAACTTGCTTGATAATGCAAATGAAATATGATAATGATATTGCATATAGTTGGTCTTGCCGTACACAGTCTGGTATGATCCAATTGGACAAACATCAGCATATAAAAAACTCATAATCCAGATGGAGGAATGACAATGAAAAAGATTGGAAGCACGGAAGAATTGCAAAAAGCGGTACAAGACGATTGGGCGGTATTTATGTTTTCAGCGGATTGGTGCCCGGACTGCCGCTTTGTGGAGCCGTTTCTCCCTGAGCTGGAAGCGGACTTTCCTGAATTCACTTATTACTACGTAGACCGCGATCAATTTATTGATACATGCGCGGAGTGGGAAATTTACGGCATTCCGAGCTTTGTTGTGTTTAACGGAGGAAAAGAAGTGAACCGCTTCGTCAGCAAAGACCGTAAAACAAAAGAAGAAATTGAGCAATTTTTAACCGATTCCCTTGCTAAAGCATAAAGGAGGCCACGGGCTTTGAAAATGACGTCAAGGAAGCTGGCGGATTTATTAAAACAGCGCCTGCAGCACGAGAACCGATCCTTCTTTTTTGACAGAGAAAAAGACACCCTCCGTGTTGAGGATCAAACGACCAAAAAAGGCATCACATTGGAGCTCCCGCCGATCATTGCGAAGTGGGAGACGAAAAAAGAAGAAGCGATCGACGAAATCGTCTACTATGTGTCAGAAGCAATGGAGGCGATGGAAGGCAGCGGACAGGAGATGTCCGGAAAGGAAGCCGGAATCTATCCGGTCATCCGCTCCACATCATTTCCCGATCAAACGAGCGACGGCATTCCGCTCGTGTATGATGACCATACGGCCGAAACAAGAATCTACTACGCGCTTGACCTCGGCAAGACGTACCGCTTAATTGACAGCCGGATGCTCGAGAAAGAAAACTGGACAAAAGAACGCATCAGGGAGACGGCGTCATTCAATCTCCGCTCTCTTCCTTCGGTCGTGAAACAGGATACGGTTGCGGACAATTATTTTTATTTTTTCAGGGCGAATGACGGCTATGACGCCAGCCGGATTCTCAATGATTCGATTCTTCATGAATACAAGCAGGCCGCTGAAGGCGAATTGGCGATTTCCGTCCCGCATCAGGATGTATTAATACTTGCTGACATTCGAAATGAATCGGGTTATGATATTTTAGGGCAAATGTCCATGAGCTTCTTTGCAAGCGGCACGGTGCCGATTACGGCCCTTTCATTTCTGTATAATGAAGGCAGACTGGAACCTGTGTTTATCATGGCGAAAAGCCGGCCGAAAAAGGATTAGAAAGGATTTTTCTTATGAACGCTTTTTACAATAAAGAAGGTGTGGGAGATACGCTTCTGATCTCTCTTAAAGATGCAGCACGCGAAGAAATCGGCTATGAAAGAGAAGGCGATGTCGTCAGAATCTTTAACAAAGAAACAAAAGAAACGACGGGCTTTAACATTTTTAACGTGTCTTCTTACTTACAGATTGAGGACAACGGCCCCGTCGCTTTGTCTGAGACATTCGTTCAGGATGTGAATGAAATACTGAACAGAAACGGCGTCTCAGAAACGCTGACGGTTGACCTTTCTCCGAAATTTGTTGTCGGTCACGTTGAATCGAAAGAAAAACATCCGAATGCGGATAAACTGAATATCTGCCAAGTGAATGTGGGAGAGGAAACCCTTCAAATCGTTTGCGGGGCGCCGAACGTGGACAAAGGGCAAAAAGTCGTCGTCGCTAAAGTCGGCGCGGTAATGCCGAGCGGACTTGTGATTAAAGACGCTGAATTAAGAGGCGTTCCGTCAAGCGGCATGATCTGCTCCGCGAAAGAACTCGCTTTGCCGGATGCGCCGGCGGAAAAAGGGATTCTTGTTCTTGAAGACAGCCGCGAGGCCGGCGAAGCATTTCAATTCTAACTCCCATAAATAAGCGCACAGAATCGAATGATGTGAGAGAAAGCCGTTAAGCAGGCCTGCTTAACGGCTTTCTTCAGTTGGGAGCTTAATCTTTTCTGAGCCGCCCGGCAATGGTATACTAAATATCGTCCCAGACTACTAAAAAGGGAGTTAGAGAGTGATTAAACATGAGTTGGCTGAATAAATTTTTTGACTTATTTTTAGGTGAAAAAGAAGAAGAGCATGAACGTGAACCAAACACGCATGCCCAAATCCCGAAACAGCAGATACCGGATCAGCCAGAAGGCAAATTCACGCGCATGGAAGATCCTAAAATATATTACGAATATCCGAAAGGGAATTTCCGCTTCCCCGTCGTTCCGGACGGATATAAGCGAACGGAGCAAAACCAAAGACAGCGGGAAAGGCATGAACGCCGCCAGCCGTCCCGGGATTATGCCGCCGGGAAGGAGCAAACCGAGCGGAAACAGCATACACATAAAGAGCCTGATACGGTGAAAAAGCCCTTTAAACCGTCATCCATTCCTTCACCGGTTTACGGCTTTCAATCTCAGCACAGCATAAAAAAAGCGCCTATTTCCGAAAAGCGGCGTGAAGAGAACGTAACACTGCTGTCAGAGGAGCAATTTGTTCCGCCAAAAGCCGGTCAGGAAACGGAAAAAGAGCCCGTCTTCACAACATCCGGGATAACAAAACAGACGAATGACCGGCCAGACCCGTTTGCGAAACAAGAAACGGAAGAAATCCCGGCCGTTAAAAAAGAGGAGCTTCACACCGAGGCTGAGAATGCAAAAGAGCAAGTGTTTGCAGCAGCAGAACCGCAGCAGGCTGAAGAGCGGGAGCACACGGAAAGCGCGGAGTCTGCCGGCTTTACAGAAGAACAAGAGCATGAACAAACCCGCCCGCAGCCTATTGAAGAGCCTGAGTATGAAGCATCCCGAACGGCTGAAAACACAGAGGAACAAGCGGCGCCGCAGGAGGAATATCAGGAGCCTGAGCCGGAAAAAGCACCGCCTTTTGAAACCGCAGAAGAACCGGTGTATACATATACAGAACCCGGATACGATGAGGAAGTTCAGCCGCAGTCTGAAGACAAGCCCGAATCAGCTGAAACCGACGCGAAACAGGAAGCAGACTCTCAGCCTGAGTACAATGAAGCAGAGCGGTATTCAGACCCCGAGCCTGAACCTGCAAGCATCGAGACGGCCGATGCCCTGTCCCGGCCTGCCGAAGAAAAAACGGAGCATCCCGGACAGCCTCAGACTGTGAGAAAAGCGGAGCGGCCGAAAGAGCGCAACGTTCCGTTTAACGTCATGATGCTTAAAAGCGATAAACACAAGCAGACGAAGACGCCGGAGGGCGGAGCGAGCTATGTCTTTCCGAATCTGTCGCTTCTGGACGTACCGCCGGCGCAAAGACATGACGACCAATCGTGGATTGAAGAACAGCGCGAGCTTTTAAACGTTACACTGAAAAACTTTAATGTGCGCGCCCAAGTCGTTCATGTCACACAAGGCCCTTCCGTCACACGTTTTGAAGTGCATCCTGAGCCCGGAGTGAAAGTGAACAAAATTACAAACTTAGCAGATGATATAAAACTGAGCCTGTCTGCCAAGGATATTCGGATTGAGGCGCCGATCCCCGGTAAAAACACGATCGGCATTGAAGTTCCGAACCGCGTAAGCAAAGTCGTCGATTTAAGACAGATGATCAGAAGCGCCGCTTTCAGGACGAATCCGTCTCCGCTTACAGCCGCGCTCGGTGTCGATATTTCCGGAAACCCGGTCGTCATTGATTTGAAAAAGATGCCGCACGGGTTGATAGCGGGTGCGACAGGATCGGGAAAAAGCGTCTGCATCAATACCATTTTGGTCAGTCTGCTTTATAAGGCGGATCCGAGTGATGTCAAAATGCTTCTGATTGATCCGAAAATGGTCGAGCTTGCGCCTTATAACCAAATTCCGCATTTGGTCAGCCCCGTCATCACGGACGCCAAAGCCGCGACCGCCGCGTTAAAATGGGTTGTGGAAGAGATGGAACGGCGATATGAACTGTTTGCCCATTCGGGTGTGAGAGATATCGGCCGCTTTAATGAATTAACCGCCGATCATAAGACAGGCGAAAAGCTCCCGTACCTCGTAGTGGTTATTGATGAGCTTGCCGATTTAATGATGGTCGCGCCGAACGATGTGGAAGAAAGCATTGCCAGAATCGCGCAGAAAGCGAGAGCCTGCGGCATTCATCTGCTTGTCGCGACACAGCGTCCGTCTGTCGATGTCATTACCGGAATGATCAAGGCAAACATACCGACGAGGATTGCATTCTCCGTCTCAAGCCAGGTAGATTCCAGAACGATCATTGACATGGCGGGAGCGGAAAAGCTGCTCGGAAAAGGCGACATGCTGTACTGGGAAAACGGTACCGGAAAACCGGTGCGCCTGCAAGGCAACTTTGTATCCGACAGAGAGATTGACCGCGTCGTCTCTCATGTCAGAAAGCAGCTGCCGCCTTCTTATTTGTTTGAACAGGAAGAACTGATCAGGCAGGGAACCGCCCTCAAGGAAGAAGACGAACTGTTTCCTGAGGCGTGCCAATTCGTCGTGGAGCAAAACAGCGCCAGCACCTCAAGTCTTCAAAGAAGGTTCCGAATCGGTTATAACCGCGCTGCGAGGCTGATTGACATGATGGAAGCCGAAGGCATGATCTCAGAAGCGAAGGGCAGCAAACCCCGTGAAGTGCTGATTACGGCCGCTGACATTGCTCAAGAATAAGAATATCGTTCATTTTTCTCACAAACATGGTATGATAGTGGATGGACCATCAAAACTGCATCACTGTCACGCGCTGAAATATCATGCGGCAGGTTTAATCAAAAAGAAAGTTACAGATACTGACGATAACGTAAAAATAAATGGAAGCGCCGCTGTGCGGGCTTTTTGCCCGCGGCGGTCGCAAAATGAAATGAGCGTCATATACTGGGGAACAGATAGACGTTTGTTGGAGGTACGATTATGACTGTTTATCATTTTGTTGGAATAAAAGGGACAGGTATGAGCCCGCTTGCTCAAATCCTGCATGATACAGGGTATCAGGTGCAGGGCTCGGATATCGAGAAGCAGATTTTCACTCAGGCTGCCCTTGAAAAAAGAAATATCCCGATCTATCCGTTCAGCGCCGATAACATCAAAACCGGCTTAACGGTAATCGCCGGAAACGCATTCCCTGATTCTCATCCGGAAATCGCAAAGGCGCTCGCTGAAGGGATTCCTGTCATCAGATATCATAAATTTTTAGCTGAATATATGAAAAAATACACAAGTGTCGCGGTAACGGGCGCACACGGCAAGACGTCCACAACGGGCCTCTTGGCACACGTGATGCAGCAGGCGAAGCCGACTTCGTTTCTTATCGGGGACGGAACGGGCAGAGGAAATGAAAGCAGCGAATACTTTGTATTTGAAGCTTGCGAGTACCGCCGTCATTTCTTAAGCTATCAGCCTGATTATGCGATTATGACGAATATTGATTTTGACCACCCTGATTATTTCGCCAACATTGACGATGTGTTTGATGCTTTCCAAAACATGGCGCTTCAAGTCAACAAAGGCATCATTGCCTGCGGTGATGACGAGTACCTGCCGAAAATTCACGCCAATGTGCCTGTCGTTTATTACGGCACGGGAGAAGAAAACGATTTTCAAGCGAGAAACATCGTAAAAAATACGGAAGGCACGACATTTGACGTCTTTGTCCGCAATACGTTTTACGATACGTTCTACATCCCGGCATACGGCCATCACAACGTCCTCAATTCCTTAGCGGTCATTGCGCTCTGCCACTATGAAGAGATAGACGTGAACATGATTAAGCTCGGACTTGAATCATTCGGCGGCGTCAAACGCAGATTCAATGAAAAAGTGATCGGCAGCCAGGTGCTGATCGACGACTACGCCCACCATCCGACTGAAATCAAAGTCACGATTGAGGCGGCGCGCCAAAAATATCCCGAACGTGAAATCATCGCGGTATTTCAGCCGCATACGTTTACACGGACGCAATCATTCTTGGATGAATTCGCAGAAAGCTTAAGCGCGGCCGACCGCGTGTATCTGTGTGACATTTTCGGCTCTGCCCGCGAGAACGTCGGCAAGCTCACGATCACGGATCTTCAGGAAAAAATCGATAACGCAGAACTCATTGAAGAAAATGACACATCCGTGTTAAAAGCGCATGAAGGCGCAGTGCTGATCTTCATGGGCGCCGGAGACATTCAAAAATATATGAGAGCCTATGAAAACGTCATAGCGTAACGAAAAAGCAGTGGGGCTCTCACTGCTTTTTTGTGCGTGCTGCAAAGGGATTTGCCGAGAAACGGAGAAATAGTATACATACAGATCTTTCATATATGTTTATCATTTTAAGAATTGGGTATATACCACTATATCCTGCATTAAGGAGGTATTAGATGATCATCATTCTTTACTTAAGCGTCGCACTCATTGCCGTTGCATTTCTCATCCTCGTCATCTATCTGTCCAAAACATTAAAGTCCGTGCAGATGACCTTAACAAACGTTGCCTCGACTTTAGACGGCCTTGAAGGGCAGATGAAAGGCATTACCGCAGAGACAACCGAGCTGTTACATAAGACAAACCGTCTCGCGGAAGACATTCAGGAAAAATCAGAGAAATTAAATACGGTTGTCCATGCTGTCCAGGAAGTGGGAACTTCCGTCCAGCAGTTTAATACATCCATAAAGCAGGCAGCAGGTTCCGTTACGGCCTCTGTAAGAGAGAATCAGGATAAGATCAGTCAGGTTGTCACCTGGAGCCAGGCCGCTATGGAAATATGGGACAAGTGGAAGCAAAAGAAAAAAACATCGCTTTAATCATAAGAAAAATCCACTAAGGAGGAATCATAATGAGCAAAGATGGAATCAATAGTAAGGATTTTTTAATCGGAACGCTGATCGGGGGAATTATCGGCGCGACAACGGCGTTGTTTCTGGCGCCTAAATCAGGTAAGGAGCTGCGCGACGATCTCGGCAGTCAGGCTTCTGCGTTAAAGGATAAGACGGACAGAATGACGGCCGACGCGAAAGAAAAAGGCTCTCAATATGTCAGCATCGCCAAGGACAAAACATCTAATATCACCCAGCTGGTAGCTGATCAGTCAGGCCAGATTATGAATAAAGTGAAGGATTTAAAAGACCGTTCTAAGAGCACACTAACCGAGAAAGCCGAAGAGACGAGAAGCGAAATGCAGGACACGGCCCAAAGCATCAAGGCCGAAGCGGAAGACGCCGGGGAAAAAGCCGGTCAGGCAAATCGCTGATCTTCAATAAGGAGAGATAACCGACATGACAAAACAGCTGATATCGTCTGAAGAAGAGTTCAAAAATGCCGCTGAGAAAGAAAACACGCTCGTGTTTTTGAAACACAGCACCACCTGCCCGATCAGCCAAGCCGCGTTTCAGGAGTTTGACGCCTTTGCATCGGCGCATTCGGAAGTGCCTTCTTATTACCTGCAGGTGCAGGACAGCCGGCCGCTTTCAAACTATATCGCCGAGACATACGGCGTGAAACATGAAAGCCCGCAAGTATTCGTCATTGCAAACGGCGAAGTGAAATGGCACGCGTCTCATTCACAAATCACAAAAAACGCAATAGAGCAGCACCTTTCATAATTGCTGGCCGCCGGTTGATACCGGCGGTTTTTTTTTGAAAAAAACTATTGATCATTTCAGCCGGATCATGTAGGATATCAATATATACTGCTTCAACGCATAAAAGCTTAAAAGCGTTTTTGTGATAAAGCCGAATGTGAAAAAATTTATTATTTCATATTCCTATTTTCGCATAACTGTAGTAAGATGCATGTTAACCATTAAAATAAAACATAGCATAGAAGGGATGAAAAAGATGAGCAACAAGGAATTAGAGAGCCTAAGACAGCAGGCAGACGCACTAAACTTAGAAATCCTTAAATTAATCAATGAACGCGGAGCCGTTGTAAAAGAAATCGGTAAAGCAAAGGAAGCGCAGGGTGTCAACCGATTTGACCCTGTCAGAGAGCGTACAATGCTTAACCGCATAATTGAAAGCAATGACGGCCCATTTGAAAACTCAACGATCCAGCATATTTTCAAAGAAATTTTCAAAGCCGGACTTGAACTTCAAGAAGAGGACCACAGCAAAGCGTTGCTCGTCTCCCGGAAGAAAAAAGCAGAAGATACGATCGTTGACATAAAAGGTGAAAAAATCGGTGACGGCGATCAGAGATTCATCGTCGGACCTTGTGCCGTAGAAAGCTATGAGCAGGTTGCCGAAGTAGCGGCCGCAGCGAAAAAACAAGGCATTAAAATCCTGCGCGGGGGCGCGTTTAAACCCCGCACAAGTCCGTATGATTTCCAAGGTCTCGGCGTAGAAGGCCTGCAAATTCTTAAACGCGTCGCTGATGAATATGACCTCGCGGTGATCAGTGAAATCGTAACGCCCGCACACATTGAGCAAGCGATTGATTACATTGACGTCATTCAGATCGGCGCGCGGAACATGCAAAACTTTGAATTGCTGAAAGCCGCCGGTTCCGTTAAAAAGCCGGTATTGTTAAAACGCGGTCTTGCCGCAACAATTTCAGAGTTCATCAATGCAGCTGAATACATCATGTCACAAGGAAACGACCAAATCATTCTTTGTGAGCGCGGAATCAGAACGTACGAAACGGCAACGAGAAACACACTCGACATTTCTGCCGTGCCGATTTTGAAACAGGAAACTCACTTGCCGGTGTTTGTTGACGTCACACACTCAACAGGCCGCCGCGATCTCCTGCTTCCGACAGCAAAAGCGGCGCTTGCGATCGGCGCTGACGGCGTGATGGCCGAAGTTCACCCTGATCCTTCCGTTGCCCTTTCAGACTCTGCGCAGCAGATGGATATACCTGAATTCGAGAAATGGCTGAACGAATTAAAGCCAATGCTGAAAGTAAAAGCATAATACAACGTTCCGCTCTTTAAAGGCCGCCTCGCGCGGCTTTTTTTCGTATCTTCATTTTATTTAATTATAAAATGAAAGTGAACGTTTTCATCACTGGGAAAAACGTGTATAATTTCATGAGAGATATTTAAATTTGATGAATAATGAAAAATAATGTACACTACTGACTTACGCTTACAATCATAAACGACAGAATGCGAAATCGTACGACATTTCTTTACATAAAGTGTTTATGCTATAGATAAGGATAAGTGTATCCAGTAAAAGGAGTGGTTTCAGTGAGCAACATTACGATATACGATGTGGCCAGAGAAGCAAATGTCAGTATGGCGACTGTTTCCCGCGTCGTGAACGGCAACCCGAATGTAAAACCGACGACCAGAAAAAAAGTATTGGAAGCCATTGACCGGCTCGGCTACCGCCCGAACGCGGTGGCAAGAGGGCTTGCAAGCAAAAAAACGACAACGGTCGGCGTCATCATCCCTGATATCTCAAGCATTTTCTACTCGGAACTTGCGCGTGGAATTGAAGATATCGCGACGATGTACAAATATAATATTATTTTAAGCAACTCGGACCAAAATCTTGAGAAAGAACTGCATCTGTTAAATACGATGCTCGGCAAACAAGTGGACGGTATCGTATTTATGGGCGGCAATATTACGGACGAGCATGTCGAAGAATTTAAGCGCTCTCCTGTGCCGATCGTCTTGGCGGCATCAGTGGAAGAACAGGGCGAGACGCCTTCTGTCGCCATTGATTATGAACAGGCGATTTATGATGCCGTTAAGCTTTTCATTGATAAAGGGCATCGCGATATTGCATTCGTCTCCGGACCGATGCAAGAGCCGATCAACCGTTCGAAAAAACTGCAAGGGTACAAACGGGCGCTTGAAGAAGCGGCGATTCCGTTTAACGAGCAATTCGTAGCGGAAGGCGATTACACCTATGATTCCGGTATGGAGGCGCTTCAAAGCTTGATGGGCCTTGACCGGAAACCGACGGCGATTCTTTCTGCGACGGATGAAATGGCCCTCGGCATTATCCATGCGGCCCAAGATCAAGGTCTTTCGATACCTGATGATCTTGATATTATCGGTTTTGACAATACGAGATTGAGCCTGATGGTCCGCCCTCAGCTTTCAACAGTCGTGCAGCCTACGTACGATATCGGCGCCGTGGCGATGAGACTTTTGACAAAACTGATGAACAAAGAGCCGGTTGAAGAGCATATCGTCGAATTGCCTCACCGCATCGAATTAAGACAATCAACCAAGTCATAAAAAAACGGAAAAGCAAGCTTCACTCTGAGGGGTGGAATCTTGCTTTTTTACTTGAGTAAGGAGAAGATATGAAACGTTTTGATTATCTGACGCCCGTTGGCTTTATGTTAGGCTGTATTATTGTCGCAATCGGTATTCTGTCAGGGACGGGACTGGCGGGAATCAGTTCATTTTTAGATCTGACTTCTTTTTTAATCGTCACAGGCGGCCTTGCTGCGGCGATCTTTATCAGTTTTCCGCCGAGGGATTTAAAGAAAACCCCTTCTGTTCTGAAACAGGTATTCTCCCGTCAGGATGACAATGTGAAAGAGCTTGTCAGAGTATTTGTCAGCCTTTCGGAGCAGGCGCGCAGGCAGGGGCTGCTGTCTCTGGATGACCAGGCGCGTGAGATCAAGGATCCGTTTTTAAAAAAAGGGCTTTTGCTTGCGATTGACGGCTGGGACGAGGAAACGATCCGGCTGGTGATGGATTCTGAGATCGCCGCGATGGAAGAAAGACACAGAAAAGGAAGACGCGTTTTTGAAAAAGCCGGTGATTTCGCACCCGCCTGGGGAATGATCGGGACGCTCGTCGGACTCGTTCTCATGCTCAAAAACTTAAATGACCCGCATACCCTCGGACCGAACATGGCCGTTGCGCTATTGACGACGCTGTACGGAGCGCTGCTTGCCAACTTGGTGTTTATCCCAATCGCGGCAAAGCTTGAAGAAAAAACAGAAAGCGAAATTTTCATCAAACAGGTCATGATCGAAGGGGTTGTCGGCATCCAATCGGGCAAAAATCCCCGCAACCTCGAAAGTCAGCTCGTTGTCTTCAGCTCAAGAGAAGACTGGCGTAAAGGACAGCCTGCGAACAAGAAAAAGGGCGCTGTCCATGAAGCTTAGAAAAGAGCGTTTTGAAAGAAGAAACAAACCGGAACATTCCGGCGGTTCACCGAGATGGATGGTGACGTTCGCTGACTTGATCACGCTTATTCTCGTGTTCTTTATATTGCTTTTTTCGATGTCCCAAATAGACGCGGAAAAATTTCAATCTGCCGTTTCATCGATTCATACAAACGGCAGCGGGGGTGAAGCGGCGTCATCAGACAAAGCAAACGAAAATAAAGAACAGGATTTGCTGTTACAAAACGTGAAGACATACATAAAAGCGCATCATTTGAGTTCGAAATTGACGGCGAAGCGCGATGAGCGCGGAGTGGTTCTTGTGCTGCAGGAGGCCGTTCTGTTTCAGACAGGAAAAGCGGATGTGCTGAAAAACGCCGAGCCGGTTTTGCATCAGATCGCGGTGCTTTTAAAAACAATTCCGAATGACATACAGGTAGAAGGCCATACGGACAGCCGCCGGATTTCCACCTATCAATTTCCGTCAAATTGGGAGCTGTCGTCTGCAAGAGCGGCGAGTGTGATCCGGTATTTTACCGCGAATGAAGACTTTTCCGCCAAACGGTTTATCTCTGCCGGGTATGCGGATACGAAACCTGTGAAGGACAACAAAAGTCCCGGACATATGAAAGAAAACCGCCGTGTAGAAATTGTGATCAAAAAAACGACCTCCTCATAAGGTCGTTTTTTATTTTGTTTTATACCGCTGCTCAGACCGGATGGCAAAAAGTGCTTTTTCCACGGTTTGGGCATTTTTTTCTGAAATTTCTTCTTTGCGGGGAATCGGAGGATATAATTGTTCAGGATCACTCCAAAAAGCGGGCAACGTGCAGGGGGAGTGCTTTTGCCATTTATCGATCCATTTCTGCGGTATGCGCTCCCCGGGATCAATCCCTTTCATCTCAAGCCAAATGCGGCTCCACGCTCTCGGGACGACTCTCCAAATATCGTATCCGCCGCCGCCGACCGCGATCCATCTGCCGCTGCAATATTGATGGGCTAATGAATGAGCGAGACGCGGGATCTCCTGATAAATGGAGATTGTATTGGACAGGTGTGTCAATGGATCGTAATAATGGGCGTCCGCACCGTTTTGGGTAAGAATCACATCCGGCTTAAAAAAAGCCGCGATTTCTGAGGCGGCCGTATTGTAAGCGTGAAGAAAGGAATCGTCCTCTGTGAAAGCATCCAGCGGAATGTTAAAAGAATAGCCGTAGCCTTGCCCGCTTCCTTTTTCCAGTACCTGTCCCGTCCCGGGAAATAAATAACGCCCGGTCTCGTGAAAAGAAACAGTGCAGACATCAGACCTGTCGTAAAACGTAAATTGAACGCCGTCGCCGTGATGGGCGTCTGTATCAATGTATAACACTTTTGCCCCGTAGTTCTTCTGGATGTATTGGATGGCCACGGCGCTGTCATTATAGATACAAAAGCCTGAGGCCCTGCCGCGGAAGCCGTGGTGAAGGCCGCCTCCTAAATTGCAGGCGTGCCTGGCTTGTCCCGTCATGACATAATCAGCCGCCGTTAAGGTGCCGCCCACCAGAAGTGACGCGGCTTCATGCATGCCGGCAAAAACGGGGGTGTCTTCCGTTCCGAGACCGTAGCTTTCTCCTTCTGCGGCAGGGAGCCGGCCGGCACCCGCTAGTTCCACCGCCTGTATATAATCCTCCGTATGAACGAGAGCCAGCTCTTCTTTAGCGGCCGTGCGCGGAGTGACGATGTCTCCCTCGTCAAACGCGTCCGCCGCCTGAAGCAGATCGTATGTTAAAAGCACGCGCTGCTGATTGAACGGATGATCCTGATGAAATTGATACGTCTGATAAGAAGGCGAGTAAACAAAAACGCTGTCTCTCATGGCTGATCCCTCAAATGTTTCGGCCACAAGACATTGTATCCGGCTTCTTGAACGGCACGGATAAAAGGGAGCGGATTCATCGTCTTCACCCGGAAGACGAGAATGTTCGACCCGGCGGAATCATGGGGATAGACGAGCACACTCAGGATTTGCAGCTGAAGATCACGGCACATGCAGCTGAGATCAGCAAGGCTTTTTGTCATATCCGTCACCAGGATTTCCACCTGTGACCCCGGCTGGGCCGCGCCTGTCAGGCTGACGAAAGTCCGGAGCACGTCGGTTTTCGTTAAAATGCCCGTCAGCTTATGGTTTACGGTAATCGGCAGACAGCCGATGCCGTGCTCATAAAAGGAAGCGGATATTTCTTCCACAAAGTCAAGCGGATGAGCGCAGATGACATTCCGTTTCATAATGGTCTCCACTTTGTTTGTCAGAAATGCGCCGCGTTCCTTTTGTTCAAAGCTGCCGGGGCCGGCCTGTTTAATGTCTCTGTCTGTGACAATACCGATGACGTGCAGTTCGTCGTCGATGACAGGGAGATGGCGGATATGATATACCTTCATTTTACGGACGGCTGTTTCAATGGAGTCGTGTTTTGAGACGGTGATGACGTCCCGTTTCATGATTTGTTCTGCAATCATCTTTTTATCCCCTTTGTATGTCAGTCAATACATAAATCGCTGATAAAAACGAAGCCTGTCGAACTGTTCAATTGACTCCTGACTGACGTGCCTGCCGATGCGGGCCATCAGACAATTGGCCGGATGAGAGCTGATTTCCGGTTCATCCGTTGCGAACCAGACAAGACCCCCGGCATTCATCATCTTTTCCATGATCTTTCTGTATTCCCACACATCTTTTTTCATTCCTTTTAAATCCCAATGCCAGTAATATTCGGTCGTCATGATGATGTACCGTTCCATCTGTTCATCCATCATGCTGACTGTCAGCAGCGTTTTTCCGACAGAACAGCCCCTGTAGCCGGGAGCGACCTCGATCGCCCCGAGCTCAAGGAGATCTTCCATATTGCCGTCAGACCACCGTTCAAGCGGATCAGGATATAAATACGTCACATAGCCGATAATCGTCTGTCCGTCCCTGGCGATAATGATCCGACCTTCAGGAAGCCCGGCGATCTCGATTAACGCTTTGTGCTGTTCATGAGGAAGGCGAAAGGCTGTCAGGCCTTCATGAAACTCATACTGTGCTAGGTCCTCTGGAGGTACGGGCCCTTCTACTAAAAGAGGGCCGGCTGCTGTCTGAATTGATGAAGAATGGTACGTTTTATGATGTTTCACTGATTCACCGCCTGTCAGTTCTTAATAAAAACACATCTCTTTTAAGCATAACAAAATATAAAGCGTTTTCAATAGTGTTGTAATTTATATTTTAAAAATTGAGAAAACTGTGAACATCTACTATAATTAGTCTATAGATAAGCAAAGGGGGATGTTGCATGAATTTGAAAGCGTTGCCGGCGGAAAAGGGGAATTATCATCTGCGAAATTATGAGGAAACGTACCGCAGCTTCGATTGGAAAGAGGTCGAAGCGGCGTTTTCCTGGCATCAGACGGGGAAGCTGAATGCGGCGTACGAAGCGATTGACCGTCATGCCGAATCATTTCGAAAAAACAAAGTAGCGCTGTATTACAAGGACGCGAACCGGGATGAAAAATACACATTTAAAGAAATGATGGAGGAATCGAACCGGGCGGGGAATGTACTGAGACGGTATGGAAACGTGGAAAAAGGGGACCGCGTTTTTATTTTCATGCCGCGTTCGCCGGAGCTTTACTTTATCATGCTCGGCGCAATTAAAATCGGTGCGATCGCCGGCCCTTTATTTGAAGCGTTTATGGAAGGCGCCGTCAAAGACCGCCTCTTGAACAGTCAGGCAAAGGTTGTTGTGACGACACCTGAACTGGCCGGACGGATTCCGGCGGACAGCCTGCCCGACCTCGAGCATATTTTCATTGTCGGCGGCAGCAAAGAAGCGGGAGATAAAATCATCCATTATGATAAAGCCGCTGAGGGAGAAAGCACGAGACTTGATATTGAATGGATGGACAGAAGAGACGGCTACCTGCTTCACTACACATCAGGATCTACCGGAACGCCTAAAGGTGTGCTCCACGTTCATGAAGCAATGATTCAGCAATACCAGACCGGCAAGTGGGTGCTTGATCTTAAAGAAGACGATATTTACTGGTGCACTGCGGACCCGGGCTGGGTGACCGGGACGGTGTACGGGATATTTGCGCCGTGGCTGAACGGAGCGGCGAATGTGATCGTCGGCGGCAGATTCAGTCCGGAAAATTGGTACGGCACGATTGAGAAGCTCGGTGTCAGCGTCTGGTACAGCGCTCCGACGGCTTTCAGAATGCTTATGGGCGCCGGAGATGAAATGGCATCCAAATTTGATCTTACTTCACTTCGTCACGTCCTGAGTGTCGGAGAACCTTTGAACCCCGAGGTCATCAAGTGGGGACATAAAGTATTCGGCAAGCGCATCCACGACACGTGGTGGATGACAGAAACGGGCGGACAGCTCATCTGCAATTATCCTTGCATGGAGATCAAGCCGGGTTCAATGGGAAAACCGATTCCGGGAGTGGAAGCGGCGATCGTTGACAATCAGGGAAATGAGCTTCCGCCGTACCGAATGGGAAATCTCGCCATTAAAAAGGGCTGGCCATCGATGATGGATTCCATTTGGAACAACAAAGAGAAATATGATTCTTATTTCATGCCGGGCGGCTGGTATGTTTCCGGAGATTCTGCTTATATGGATGAAGACGGTTATTTCTGGTTCCAAGGCAGAGTCGATGATGTCATCATGACATCCGGCGAGCGCGTCGGCCCGTTTGAAGTCGAAAGCAAACTTGTTGAACATCCGGCGATTGCCGAAGCCGGCGTCATCGGAAAGCCGGACCCTGTCCGGGGAGAAATTATTAAAGCGTTTATCGCGCTCAGAGAAGGGCATGAGCCATCCGATCAGCTGAAGGAGGACATTCGCCTCTTTGTAAAACAGGGGCTTGCCGCGCATGCCGCACCGCGGGAAATTGAATTCAAAGATAAACTTCCGAAAACACGGAGCGGAAAGATTATGAGACGTGTGCTGAAGGCGTGGGAGCTGAACCTGCCGGCAGGCGACCTGTCCACAATGGAAGATTAAAGACGGCGTTGACATCGTATCTTATTTATGTTAAAAATGAGTAAGCTTCATACGAAAAGGTTTTGATTGAGACAAGTAGGGTATCTGATTGTTCCAGAGAGCTGATGGCCGGTGAAAATCAGCACATAAGATATGCCGAATACACTCATGAACCGCTTTTGCGAACAAAGCCCTTCCAAGGCTTTCAGTAGTGAAAGAACGGACACGGTCCGTTATCAAAAAGAGTGATAAAAGCTTTTTTATGCTTTTATTAGTAGGGTGGTACCGCGATTATATCGTCCCTTCGTTTTAAACGAAGGGGCGTTTTTTATTTTCATAAACAAAGGAGCAGACAAAATGACTAACTTATTAGAGGATTTATCATTCCGCGGCTTAATCCAGCAAATGACGGATGAAGAAGGACTGAATAAACAGCTGAACGAAGAAAAAATCCGTTTATACTCAGGGTTTGACCCGACGGCTGACAGCCTGCACATCGGACACCTTCTGCCGATATTGACACTGCGCCGTTTCCAGCTTGCAGGCCACCATCCGATTGCGCTTGTAGGCGGCGCGACGGGACTGATCGGCGATCCGAGCGGCAAAAAAGCGGAACGTACGTTAAATACTCAGGATATCGTTGTCGAATGGTCGCAAAAAATTAAAAATCAGCTTTCCCGATTTTTAGATTTCGAAGCCGGAGAAAACCCCGCTGTCATAGCGAACAACTTTGACTGGATCGGAAAGCTGAGCATTATTGAATTTCTCCGTGACGTCGGAAAGAACTTCGGAATTAACTACATGCTTGCGAAAGATACCGTAAGCTCAAGAATTGAAACCGGGATTTCTTACACGGAATTCAGCTACATGATCCTGCAATCCTACGATTTTCTGAATCTGTACAGAGAAAAGAACTGCAAACTCCAAATCGGAGGCAGTGACCAGTGGGGCAACATCACGGCCGGTCTTGAACTGATCAGAAAATCAGAAGAAGAAGGGGCGAAAGCTTTCGGTCTTACCATTCCGCTCGTCACAAAAGCTGACGGCACGAAGTTCGGCAAAACGGAAGGCGGCGCCATTTGGCTTGATAAAGAAAAAACATCGCCGTACGAATTCTACCAGTTCTGGATCAATACTGATGACCGCGACGTCGTCAAATACTTAAAATACTTCACTTTCTTATCAAAAGAGGAAATTGAAGCTTATGCTGAAAAAACGGAGACGGCTCCTGAGAAAAGAGAAGCGCAGAAACGTCTCGCTGAAGAGGTGACTGTTCTTGTACACGGCCGCGAAGCGCTTGAGCAGGCCGTTCATATCTCCCAGGCGCTGTTCAGCGGCAATATTAAAGAGCTTTCCGCTCAAGACGTCAAGGTAGGATTTAAAGATGTACCTTCGTTTGAAAAAGACCGCTCTGAAGAACTGTCTTTAGTAGACGTGCTTGTGGAATCTAAATTGTCACCTTCAAAACGGCAGGCCCGCGAAGACATTCAAAACGGAGCTGTTTACATTAACGGCGAGCGCCAGACGGACATCGGACATCTTCTGACTGCGGAAGACCGCATTGAAGATCAATTTACCGTACTGCGCCGCGGAAAGAAAAAATACTTCCTGATCACGTACTGAAAATAAAAAGCAGTCCGGCCGCTCAATGCGGCAGGCTGCTTTTTTATGTTTTGTGAATACTGCACGGGGAAATGAGTACAGTACATAGTATAAGCAAAACAGGGAAGGGGTGCTGCGCCGTGAATTTCATGTTTACCATCGCAAAAGAAAGATTGCAGCGGGATCATTGGGAACAGCAGCAAAGCATAAACGCCGAAGCCAAAGCCGAGGAATCAGAGACGGAAGAAGAAAATCCGACATCATAAAGGGGAAAGCCTCCATTCTGCGGAATGGAGGCTTTTGTTTGTCACCATATCAGCCTGACGGCGGCCATCAGCACGACTCCTGTGATGACCGTGATGGATAAGCTTTTTGTCCGCATCGCGCAAAGCAATGTCGGGATGAGAACGATCATGGCTTTCCAGTCAAAGGTCAAAGCGCTGTTTGTTTTCACAATCATGCTTTCCGTTACCAGAGCCGTCAAAATGCAAAGCGGAATAAAGGAGAGCCATTTTAAAGCCAATTCAGGCATCTGAATGTTCCGGACAAATATAAACGGAACAATGCGCGGCACAAGTGTAACAACCATGCAGCCGAGTATAATCCAGATCATTTGTGTGCTGATGCTCATTTGTCCGTCACCACCCCGATCGTTGCCACAATCACGGTTGAGGCGATGACCGCGATGTGTGACGGGACGAAATACGATAACAAGACCATAAAAATGATCATATAGAGAATTAAGGAGAGGCTGTGCTTCAGCTTTTCCGAAGCGGACGACTGCAATTGCAGCACAAGCAGCGCCGCAAACATAGCGGGCAAAGCAAAGTCCAGGCCGAGCGCGTAAGGATCAGATATCCATTGTCCGAGAAGCCCGCCCATCACGCAGGAAATAACCCAGCACATGTAAGCGGTTATATTGAGGCCGTTCATCCATTTATCGTATAACCTGCCGTTCTGAGCCGCTTTGTTCACCGCTACCCCGAAAGATTCGTCAGTAAGCAAAGCCCCGAAGCCGATATTTTTCGCCAAAGAGTATTTCGTGAAATACGGCGCGATGGTCAGGCTCAGCAGAAGGTGCCGCAGATTGACGATAAACGTCGTTAAAATAATGGCGGAAATCGGACTCCCGGAAACAAGGAGCGAGCAAATAATAAATTGGGCGGCGCCGGCATAGACACACAAGGATAACAAACAGATTTCAAGAATGCTTAGATGAGAGGCAACCCCGACGATGCCGAAAGCAAAACCGATGCTCATATAGCCCAGCAGCGTAGGCACACAATCCCGCACCCCCTGTAAAAACGTATCGTTCATTTCCCGGGAAACGGCGGTTTTTTGCACTTCTGTGTTAATCATTTTTTATACTCCTTTCATAGAGATTATAATGATAACGACTAATGAAAAAATCAAAGAAAATACGGTTCACATTTAAATGAACCGATTTCCGGTGACGACATGAAATAACGAATGGTTTTGTTTCATCAGGCCTTCAACTTTCTCAGCCCCTACTTCTTTCACAAGCTCCGCGAACATCAGATCGTGCCTCATATATTCCATAGCCACGAGAACGAGAGCGGGATCTTCTGATTTAATGGCCCAGGCATTCGTCTGCGGAGAAAAATTGGCGATTAAGACTTCTTTATTATCTCGGGCAGCTATCGTTAATCTTCCGCCCATCCGTTTCTCCGCTACTTCAGGAGACATATTATGATGTGTCGTATTTCCGAGCTTCACTTCCGGAGGGCCAAACACAATCGAAAAGACGGGCAATTGTTCGGCGGCGCGTTTGTTAGCGGCTTCTTGAATAAAGGGAATCTGCTGTTCCCAGACAGACAGCCACAACTCTTCTTCGGCTTTTTCAATCATATCCTTCATCTCATTGATGACATGATCATTCGTGCTGATGCGGCGGATGACATTCATCTCCTGCTCGCTTTCCAGCGCCAATAACTTTTCCTCAAGGTAGCCGAATGAGCTCTCAAAATCATGCCGGAGCCGGTCGATTAATTCTTTTCCGGCCAGCGGGGCATATGTAACCGGATCAGACGGCACAATATGGACAGCGCCTTTATCAACTAATTTCCCCAATACCTCATAGATCATTGAGCGGGGAACGCCTGACCTTTTGCTGATTTCATATCCGGTAACAGGCGAGTGTTTCAACAAGCCGATATATGCTTTACATTCATATTGAGAAAATCCAAATTTCTGTAATTCTTTCAGAACATCCTCCATAAACATCCTCCGTAGTGGTTATTCATGAAACTACTATAATGTAAGCGGTTATATCTTGTCAATGGGACTTGAGTGGTGAAAGAAAGGCGCGCCCGTTTTGTCGCTTTCCAACTTAGTTTATGGTGAGTTACATGTATGGCTTTTGTGAAAAACGTTGCCGTAGACCCACACGAATGCCGTTTGATACGATAAATTCAAGAAGTTAAAAAGAGGAGGATCACGGTGGAAAACACCTCTAAAATCGCTTTTTTATCGGTTATAAGCAATTCCCTGGTCGTCATGCTCAAAATAGTGGTGGGGATAATAACCGGATCTGTCGCGATACTTTCTGAAGCCATTCATTCTTTTTTAGATTTGATCGCCGCCTTCATTGCCTTTATCTCCGTCAGGATTTCAAAAAAGCCGGCTGATACAGGGCATCCGTACGGTCATGGAAAAGTCGAGAATCTGTCGGGGACTATCGAGACGATTCTGATTTTTGCGGCAGGGATTTGGATGATATATGAATGCGTTCAAAAACTGGTCAACCCCGCGCCGGTTCATCTGCCTGTATTGGGAATTGTTGTGATGCTTGCGGGGGCTCTCATTAATTTGATCGTTTCGAAGTTCGTAAAAAGAGAAGCCGAAAAGGTTAATTCCGTGGCAATGAAATCAAATGCCCTGCATTTACTGACTGACGTGTACACATCATTAGGCGTAGCGGCAAGCCTTTTGGTCGTTACCTTAACGGAGTGGTACATACTTGATCCCATTATAGGTATGGTGCTGGCGGTGTATATCATATATGAAGCGTTTAAGTTAATGAAAGAAGCATTCCCGCCGCTGATTGATACCCGTTTGTCGGAAGAGGAAGAAAAAACAATTTTAAAGATTATTAAAACATTTCAACAGGAATTTATTGAAATTCACGATTTTCGTACAAGACGCTCCGGCCCGCAGGAGTATATTGATTTTCACCTGGTCGTAGCCTCTCACGTGACGATTAAAGACGTGCACGACCTGTGTGACCGCATTGAAAGAGATATTACGAAGGAATTCAAACAAGCACAGGTAATGATTCACCCCGAGCCGGAGAGCGAGAGGAAGAAATAAATCGATCTTATGTTTGCGTTTGTTCCCGGCAAAATGCTTGCAAAAGGCCCGTTCCCACGGGTCTTTTTGTTGTATAAATGACTATTTCTCGCTCATATGAGAGAGAAGCTTATACACGTGAGGGGTTCATTTCATACGTTATGTTGTAAAGAAAAAGGGAGGTGAACAGAATTGAACGCTATTTCTGTTAAAGAAATTGAACATGGAGTTGCCGTTGCGGAAAGAGAAGGTTTAGGGGAGTATTTATACCAAGAACCGGTTTCTAAAAAATGTTCGCGCCGTTCCCGCAGCAGAAAACGGACACACCGTTCTCGCAGCAGAAGACGGACGCATCACCGGACACACCGTTCCCGCAGCAGAAGACGGAGCCATCACCGGACACACCGCTCCCGCAGCAGAAGACGGACGCATCACCGGACACACCGCTCCCGCAGCAGAAGACGGACGCATCACCGGACACACCGTTCCCGCAGCAGACAGTCTCATCAAAAACGTACCCGCAAACGCTGTTTTAAATGCTGACTGCAGACTCTATTACAAGTAATGGGGATCTGCTATAATGGCAAGAGAACTGCATAAAAGATCCGGTATCATCATCTGCGGACACTGAACTGACAACATGGCGCTGTTTGTTCGTGTCCGTTTTTCATGTCAACAAAGATGCCGGAGGATAAAAAGGAAGGGATGACGCCGAATGAAGCTGAATGAGGATTTTTATAACTCTGAAGGAAAGACAGTCTCTTTGCCAAACATAAGCAGCAAGCTTTTGCATATCACGGACAGCGGGCATATCAGCGTTGACTTCATCAGTATAAGCAGGATGCGGAAGGCTTCAAAAATCGCGATCTTAGGTGACAGCGTCGCCCGGGGGCTGCGTGCGGAATACGGCTTTGGTGACATTCTGAAAGACCGGACAAACGCTGAAATAACCAATCTGTCTGTCAGCGGCGTTAATATGAGCAACAACGGAAGCGATAACATTTATCAGCAGGCGCTTAAAACAAAGGGACATGATGTCATCATAGTCCAGGGAACAGATGATGATTGGTGCAACCACATTCCCATCGGCACAGATGAAAAGGATATCACCACATTTTACGGAGGCTTCTGCCAAGTGATCCAGCAGCTGCGGAGCGGAAATAAAGGCGCGAGCATCATTGTGGTGACCCCAACGAGACAAGCAAAAATATCAAAAGGAAAAATCGTCCGCCGTGATACTGATAAAAATAAACTGGGCCTGAAGCTGGCTGACTATGTGAAAGCCCAAAAAGAAGCCTGCACACTCCTCTCTGTACCGTATGCCGATCTGTTTGATACTGATCTCATCGACCCGTATAATCCCGCTTTCCGCAGCATGTGCATGTCAGAAGGTCTTCATCCGAACGAGAAAGGGCATCAAATCATATTTCAGGAAATCTGCCGTAATTATTATTACTATTATGGGTAACACAGCGCTAACAGATTATTTTCGGCTTTGCTTTTCTAAAAGCTCAATTATTCTTTGAGATGCGTGTTTTTGCGCTCTCAAAAGCGAGACGATATTACCGGTAAAACCGATTAAAATGATAAGCAGCAAAATGATCATCCACATAGCGAACCTCCTGTCGGGTTTTAAAACATCCTCTCTTTATTTTACTTATGATGGATGGGCCGGAGAATAGGTCTAAACGAACGGTGTTTCTTTAAGAGTCCATAAAAAAAGCACAGACTGAACGGGTCTGTGCTTTTTTCTCTTATTTCAGCAGGTTCAATGATTCACGATTAAATGCTTCCAAATCGTCAGGTGTTCTGCTCGTTACGATGTTATGGCTCACGACGACTTCTTCATCTTTATAATGTGCGCCGGCATTGATTAAGTCTTTGCGGATGCTGCGGAATCCCGTGATATCTTTTCCTTTAAGAAGGTCGGTATCAATCAGCAGCTGCGGGCCGTGGCAGATCGCGAAAACGGGTTTCTGATTTTCCACGAATGCTTTAGTGAATTCACCCGGGCGGTCATCTCCGCGCAGAAGATCCGGTGAAAAGCCTCCGGGAATCAATAACGCATCGAATTCCTTGGCGTCTGCGTCTGAGATCGCTTGATCGATCTTTACTTTCTCACCGTGCTTGCCCGTCACTTCTTTCCCTGCTTCCAAATCTATTGTCACCACACTGTGGCCCGCTTCTTTAAATGCATCCGCCGGGCTTGTATATTCAATATCCTCAAATTGATCTGTCATCAGAACTGCGATTTTTTTGCTCATACATCATGCCTCCTGTGAATTTGTATATGACAAGAATATCAGGCAGATTCCCGCCTCACAACGTATTTGCTTATGAAAAAAGACCCCTCTGAAAAAGAGGAGCCAAAAGGTACGGAGGTCTGCTGAAACTTACGTGTTTAACCTGAGATAAGGCAAGAAATCGAACCAATTACTTTTTGCGTCTTTTTTTATCCTTTTTACACCCGCATTTCCCCGGATCGCCCGGATCAATGACTTCGTGAATTGTTTCTTCCTGATAAACGTGGCGGGGAACATAACGGATATGCTCTCTGTTAATGTGTTTGATGGGATGGACGTAAACCACTTCTTTGTCAGTATACTTGTCAGTCACAATATACTTAGGGTCACAGTAATACACTTTCGATTTTTTACCCATTCATCTCACCTCCCGTACTTTATTAAATGCTGACAAGGAGGATTTTGCATCGGACAAGTACCCCATGGCAAGTCCACAATTTTTCATATGCAATTTCGTTTTTCTGGTTTTTCCTGAATCCGCCTCAAATTGGAATGGCTAACCCTTTTTGAGCGGGGAAATCTATAAAAAAGAATTCAAAAACGATTCTTTTCTCAGGTCAATCGAGATGCATACATCTTTAGGGGGATTTCAGAATGCTCGATGAAAAAACGATTGAAATCATTAAAAGCACAGTGCCGGTCTTAGAAGAGCATGGTGAAGAAATCACAGGCCGGTTTTATGACCTCCTGTTTCAGCATCACCCTGAGCTGCTGAATATCTTTAATCAGACGAATCAAAAGAAAAAAACACAGCGTACGGCCTTGTCGAATGCTGTGATCGCGGCCGCGGCCAATATTGACCGGCTGGAAAACATCGTTCCCGTCGTCAAACAAATCAGCCATAAACACCGGAGTATCGGTGTTAAGCCCGAGCATTACCCAATCGTTGGAAAATACTTGTTAATCGCGATAAAGGATGTGCTAAAAGACGGAGCTGCTCCTGAGGTCATTCAGGCGTGGGAAAAAGCATACGGCGTCATTGCAGACGCTTTTATCGGAATTGAGAAGGACATGTACGAACAAGCGGAAACGCAAAAAGGCGGCTGGAAAGACTATAAGGCGTTTACAATTGATAAAAAGGTAAAAGAAAGCAAAGAGATAACGTCGTTTTATTTAAAACCGGAAGACGGACAATTTCTCCCCGAATTCAAAGCGGGGCAGTATATCAGTGTAAAAGTATACATTCCGGACACGGGCTATACGCATATCCGCCAGTACAGCTTATCCGACGTGTCCGGTAAGGATTATTACCGGATTTCCGTGAAAAAAGAAGGGGTTGTTTCCTCATATCTGCATGACCAATTACACGAAAAGGATTCAATTGAGATCAGCGCTCCGGCCGGGGATTTCGTATTAGACCCTGATTCCAAAAAGAAACTCGTTCTCATCAGTGCCGGTGTCGGAATTACTCCGATGATCAGCATGTTAAAGACGGTTGCCAAAACCCAGCCGCAGCGAAACGTTCTCTTTATCCATGCGGCAAGGAGCGGAGAGTATCATGCGTTGCGGCATGAAGCTGAAGAAGCCGCGGAACACTCATCCGTTGACACCCTCTTTATTTACAGCGAGCCGTCCGAACAAGACCGTTCAGAAAACCTTCGTTTTCGGGAAGGCCGGATTGACAAACAGCTGGTAGAAGAAGTGATGAGAGATAAAGATGCTGATTTTTACCTGTGCGGATCACCGTCGTTCATTAAAGAAATGAAAAAGCTGATTTCTGAATTCAATACACCGCCGGAATCCATTCACTATGAATTATTCGAACCGCAGCTGAGTATGGTGTGACGCAGCAAAATCATAACAAGAAAAGACAGTCTGTTTAGCAGACTGTCTTTATATGTTTAAACGTCCTTCTCATTCCAGTCTATAGTATTTTCAAGCAGGTAAATCATATTCAAAGTCGTATTATCCTAAAAAGACAAAGTTTTTTATGTCCCAACATACTTCGGTAGCCGGATGGAAAGGTTCACTTCCTGATACTTCAACTGGAACATTGGCTCCTGCTCTTGCGAATAAAATAGCAATGCTGTATCCAGAGATAATAAATACTCACAGCAAAAAAACAATGCCTTTACCGGCTAGCAAATTTCCCGGTTGTACCTGTCGATAAAAGAGAAAAATGAAATAGCAGAACGGATCGAGGTAACTATTCAAGAAGTACATCGACACATACGGTGATCCAAAGTGGAATTGGAGTTCATTCGATATTCACCATGTGCTTCCGCTAAAGTATGGGGGAAAGAATAATTTTAATAATTTGTATCCTCTCCCTCGTGATATGCACCAAAACCTATTAAATCCTTGGTGGGATAAATATTAATAAGTAAGAGGTGGCTCAATGGCGGTTTTTGTTGAAAAAACGCTCCAAGGTCTAAAAGAATTAATTGATGAAAAAGGCCGCTTGAAAATTTTAGGGAATGAAGGAGCTCTTTTAGAAACAGAATGTATTTTCTTTAAAGGTGCAACAGATCTGGAGATTGAAAGTTTTGAGAAGAAAATAAAAGTCTCACTTCCTGAAGATTATAAAACCTTTTTAAAATTGCATAACGGAGCCAGAATATTTGATTTGTTGATTTACGGTGAGAATGTAGGTGGGGGGTTGCATATTCTTAATGTAGAAGAGATTGAAAAGTATATGCAAAATGGTTTTTTAGAGCCTCAGTTTATTCCCGTCGCACATCTGTTAGACGGATGTTATTTGTTAATTAACAAAACCAAAATGTCCACAGATCCAAACTATTTATGGTTCCGCGGATTTATTGAGTATGAACCAATGCAACTTAATTTTGAGATATTCTTAGATAGGTATATTTTGTCTCAAGGAGCAAATTTTTGGGAGTGGAATATCTATACTGCTGAAAATTATTATAGGACTCACCAGGGTGATGAGGATTAACCTTTCCTACAGTTGGGTTGGTCCATTTTTACTATTAGACTTCGATTTGAACTTTTAAAAATAGGTTTAATTTGGAAGACGAACCGATTAATTGGTGTATAGAGGATTTATAAAAAGCGCAGATACTCTGCGCTTTTTTATTTAAGTATTTTCCTAATCATTCGCAGCCCGTTTTTGGAAGAAGGATAACGGAAAGCGAAGTCGAAGCGGTTCGTTTGTTTGACGACGCTTTTTTTGTGCGTAAACGTGTTAAAGCTGTCAAATCCGTGATAGCTGCCGATGCCGCTTTCCCCGACGCCGCCGAATGGCAAATACGGTGTCGCAACATGCATTAACGTATCATTGACACAGCCGCCGCCAAACGACAGATTCTCTAAAACAGTTCGCTCGATTCCTTTGTTTGTTGTGAAGAGATACAGGGCGAGCGGCTTTGGGCGCGATTGGACTTTCTCAATGACTTCCCCGATATCACGGTATGTAAAGAGCGGAAGAATCGGCCCGAAAATCTCCTCCTGCATCACTGGAGAGTCATCCCTCACTTGTTCGAGAATGGTCGGCGCAATTTTATGATGAGCGGGATCAGATTGTCCGCCTGTAAGCGGGACGCCATCATTCAGAAAGCTGAGCAGCCGCTGATAGTGGCGTTCACTGACGATTTTGCCGTACTGCGGATTTTGTTCAGGCTGAGGGCCGTAAAATTCACTGATCGTACGCTTCATTTCTTCTGTGAGCTTCGTTTTGATATCTTGGTGGACAAATAAATAATCCGGTGCGATGCAGGTTTGCCCTGCATTTGTAAATTTCCCGAAGACGATGCGTTTGGCGGCAAGCTGTATATCAGCATCCTTATGGACAATGCAGGGACTTTTGCCGCCGAGCTCCAAGGTAACGGGAATTAATTGTTTGGAGGCGGCCTCCATAACGATTTTTCCCACGGCAACGCTTCCTGTGAAGAAAATATAGTCAAAGGGCTGCTGTAATAAAACAGTGCTGACGTCGGGCCCGCCCTCCGCCATAGCGACATAATCACTCGGAAAAACGCTGCTGATAAGTTTAGAAAGAACAGCGGAAACCGCAGGCGTATATTCTGACGGTTTGAGAACGACTGTGTTTCCGGCCGCAATGGCTCCAATCAAGGGTGAAAGCGCCAGCTGCAAGGGATAATTCCAAGGCGCAATCACCAAAACGGTTCCATATGGCTCAGGGATAATCATGCTTTTCGAGCCCAGGTGAGTCAGAGGCGTTTTGACTCGCTTCGGTTTGACCCATTTTCCCAGCCGCTTCATCACAAAACTGATTTCCTCCAGTACAATTCCGATTTCTGTCGTGTACGCCTCCTGTTCGGATTTGTGGAGATCGTGATAGAGAGCGGCTGCTATATCGGCTTCTTGTGTTTTGATGGCTTGTTTCAACTTTTGCAATATGTTCAGCCTTGATTCTAGCGGTCTCGTATGCCCCGCCGCAAAATAGGCTTTGTGCTTGCTGACGATAGAGGGGATGCTGTTCATTCCGTCTCTCCTTTTTGTAAGGTATGATGATTCATTATGTAAAAAATCGCTTCTGCCTGTCAAATGATTAAGGTGAGTCAGAAAAAATAACAAACTCATTTCTGCGTTTCGGCAGGAATTTGATGAAAAAGAGAATTCTTTTTGCGGCATTATCTGTTGCAGGCATTATGGGGTTTTCTAATGTACATGTAGCTGAAAAGCCGGTTGGCACATAAAAAAAGTCCCTGTCCGGGGCTTTTTTTAATAAAGAGAGGGAGCATCTGTCCACCATTCTGACAGCCCAAAAGAAAAACCCTAGAAATGTTGATATAACAACGTTTCTAGGGTTTAATCCAATGCTCTTTAAAGAGCGTTTTACTTAACGGGAGTAGAACTCAACGATAAGCGCTTCGTTAATTTCCGGAGCAAGCTCAGAGCGCTCTGGAAGACGAGTGAATGTACCTTCAAGCTTTTCAGCGTCGAAAGTAAGGTACTCAGGAACGAAGTTGTTTACTTCTACAGATTCTTTGATGATAGAAAGGTTTCTTGATTTTTCGCGAACACCGATTGTTTGACCAGGTTTTACTTGGTAAGACGGAATGTCAACGCGGCTTCCGTCAACAAGGATGTGACCGTGGTTAACTAATTGGCGAGCTTGACGGCGAGTGCGCGCAAGACCGAGCTTGTACACAACGTTATCAAGACGTGCATCTAAAAGAATCATGAAGTTTTCGCCGTGTTTACCAGTCATTTTTGCAGCTTTGTCAAACAATGTGCGGAATTGACGTTCGTTTACACCGTACATGTGACGAAGTTTTTGCTTTTCTTGCAATTGCAAACCGTATTCTGATAGTTTTTTACGCTGTCCCGGACCGTGGGGACCTGGTGCGTAAGGGCGTTTTTCTAATTCTTTACCTGTACCGCTAAGAGAGATTCCTAAACGGCGAGACAGTTTCCAAGATGGACCTGTATAGCGAGCCATAATGTGACTCCTCCTTTGGTTTTATTTTGTGGAAAATAAAAACCGTCTGTTCGATCCGACCGTGCACATTTTGTTTTCATGTATCCTCGCTCCAGCAGCAGAGAGTTACACGATACACCTTACAGCTAAGGAACAAAATGCAAACACAGAAGCTGAACAAAAAGGCTGCAATATTTCACACAAAGAACATTATATGATTTTTCTCCGCCGCCGTCAACCATTTCTCCATGAAGAGTGCCGGTTTATGATATAATGTACAAAAATGAGTAGTACATGTTTAGGTGATAAAAATGAAAAAACAAACAATTGATGAAGTGACGGGCTTTCATCAGAAAATGCTTTCTTTTTTCTTAACGAAATCTGAATCCGTCTCATTATCCGACTCGCTGTTATGGCTGGCCTCAGCTCTAGAATCCTGCTTTACATCTCTTTCATTGACCCTTTCACCGGCAGAATCAACACGTTTCACCATAAAAACAGAAGATGAACCGCATTATGCTCCGCTGAAAGAGAGTGACGGCCGTTTTATGATCAGGAATCAGACGTCCGGCAGATCCTTTTATCTGCGCTCGGAAGGCGGGCTGCCGATCCCGGAATCATTGCCTGAGATCGTTACTCAGTTTATTAATCAATCTGTGAGACAAAGCGGACTGTTTGACAAAACGAAGCATCAGCGGAAAATTCACAGAATGACAGAAATGTTCCATTCGCTTTTGGACCAAAATGAGGTTTTGGAAAAACTGCAGGCAAGTTTGAGTACGGCTTTCCGGTCTTTCCGTTTTTCACTGTTTATCACGCAGGATCAGGATACGGACAGACAGCTTCCCGCAAAAGAATTACATATGGACGGAAAAGATGCCGATCCGTCTGCCCAGAAGGTTTATTTATCGGGGAGACTGCTCAGAAAAGGCAGGTCATCTGCTTATCTGCCGATCAAAGGCCAGCAGGGGACTTACGGGGTTCTGAAGACGGAGGGGCTGCAGGATGCCGTTCTTTCGTGCAGTACTCTCAGTGAAATGCTGCTGCTTGCGGGCGCAGCGGGAAAAGCATTTGAAAATGCGCAGCTCTATGAGCAATCGAAAAAAAGCATTGCGAATCTGGAGCTCATTAATGAAACATCGCGCCAGCTGAATCAGCGCCTCAGACTCACTGATACGATGCGGGAGCTCGCCGCCATTATGACCCAATCGTTTCATGCGGAAGAAGTGGCTTTTTTTCATATTGATCATTTTGAGACGCAAAATCTGCTTCCGGGACATACCGCTTTTTTTAAGACAGAACGTGCGAACCCCTATATCAGCATTGTGAAAGAAAAGCTCTTCGAGGGAGAAAAGAGTGTGTTTATCGGCAGCGGAAAGACTGTATTCGGCGAAAACGGTTTCGGCTCGCTGATGGCGGTGCCGATGATCGAAAATGACACCGTCTTCGGGTTCGCGATTTTATTGAAAAAGGATTTGTATGCTTTTACGTTTGAAATGTATAAGCTTTTTCAAGCGCTCATTCACCATGCGACATTGGCGGTTACGAACTCCATGCTGCGCGACAGGCTTGAGCATCTTGTTCAGACAGACCAGCTGACGGAGCTGTATTCAAGAACCTATTTGGATGAGAAAATTCAATACAGCATGAAAATTCATAAACGGGGTGTATTCATCCTCGTTGATATCGATAATTTCAAAAATATTAATGATACATACGGTCATCAAACGGGAGATTCGATCCTGATTCAGGTGGCCTCCGTTATGAAGAACCATATTCGTGAGCATGATGTCGCTGCGAGGTGGGGGGGCGAGGAGCTGGCTGTGTATCTGCCGAATATCAACGTGTCATCCGGAGAACGCATCGCTAAAAGGCTGGTTCACGCCATCCGGGAAAACACCGAGCCGCGCGTGACGATTTCCTGCGGCGTTTCCTGCTGGTCAAAGACCAGCCCGATGCCGTTGAAATTGCTCGTTCAGCAAGCGGATGAGGCGCTTTATATCGCCAAACGGAACGGCAAAAACCGGCTGATCATCCATCAAAACAGTACGACGACATAAAAAAGGAGCCGGCCTGCCGGCCGGGCTCCTTTTTTTATCCTAATCGTTTTTCAAGCGTTTCAACAAACTTTGCTAAATAGGTTTCGTCCGTTTCATCAAAACGGTTTTTCACGGGGCTGTCAATGTCCAGCACACCGATCACTTCACCGTTTACGCGGATCGGGAGGACAATTTCTGACTGGGAAGCCGCGTCACAGGCGATATGTCCCGGGAACGCATTCACATCGGCAATCCGCTGCACGTCGCCATTAGAGTAGGCAGTGCCGCATACGCCTCTGCCGAACGGAATGCGCACACAGGCAGGAAGTCCTTGAAACGGTCCGAGCACGAGCTCGCCCTCTTTAGCGAAGTAAAACCCCGCCCAGTTGACTTCATGTAATGAATGGTATAAAAGCGCTGACGCATTCGCGTAATTTGCGATCGCATCCGTTTCATCTTCTGTCATGGCTTCGAGCTGTTTAAGCAGAAGCTGATAACTTTTTTCTTTATCTCCGGATTGTTTTTCGACATGAAACATGGAAAACCCTCACTTTTTCTATAATATCAAACAAAGTTCCGGCCGTTCTGCCGGCATTTGTCGAGAAGTTCTTACAGGAACGGCGCCTTTCTGCTTGAATTGTTACACATAAAGGGGTGAGCCGTATGAAAGTAAGCACCAAAGACAAAATTATTAACGCCGCTGTCCAGCTGTTTAACCAAAAAGGTTATTCCGGCACGTCCGTCCGTGAAATCGCAAAGTCAGCTGATGTAAATGTTGCGCACATCTCCTACTATTTTAAAGGGAAAGGCGGATTAATGGAACATTTAGTTTCCGAGTTTTACGAAGGCTATACTGAAGCGCTGGAAAAAGCCGCCGTCAGTATGAACGGTGAAGACGCGCAGGAACGCATCCTGCGGGTGATTTTCGATATTTTATCCTATCAGCACGATAACCGTCAATTAACGCGGTTTGTGTACCGGGAAGTGACGATTGATTCCGTGCTGATCAGGGAAATTATGTCTACTTACTTAATGAAAGAAAAATATATTTTCCAGCTGGTGATTGAAGAAGGGCAGTCACGCCACAGACGGCTGACGCTGCCCGTGCCGCATTTTATTCTGCAATTGAAATCCCTCTTGATGATGCCGTATCTTCAGCCCCAATACATTACGGAGGTGCTCTATATGCAGCCTCATGAACCGTACTTTTATAAAAGGTATTTTGAAGAGGTGAAGATCTGGATCGAAAGCGTGTTCCGACGGCCTGATGCGGCGCTTATGAAGTAATGATGCTTTTGTACGTTTCGTAGGAACTGCCGACATCTTCCGCTTGATGGGCGTCCGACCCGAATATGAGCGGGATTTTTTTTTGCTTCGCCGTCTCAGCCATCCAATCCTCCATGTATACTTCCCCGGCAAATTTCTTTCTGAGCCCGGATGTATTCACATCCAGCTCCATTCCGTGTTCTTTCACGGCGTCAAGACAGCGGGCCGCAAGCTCTCTTATTTGAGGTGACATGCTGTAAGGGAAAAGGCGCGCGAATTTTTTGACGAGCGTGATATGGCCGACCCGTTTTGGCTTAAAGGGGCCGAGCGGTGTTACAATGGAAGAATACACAGTTTCATAGTATTGTTCATATACGGCTTCAACGCTTCCGAAGCGGTCGGCAAGCTGCTGAAAGGCGTGCTCGTCAAAATCCAGGCATATATAAGACGGACCGGTCCTCAAAAAATGAACGGATAAAATGCCGTCATCCAGTGAGGGGCCGTACGTGTTCAGAAACGCAGCGGTTTCCTCTTCATACCCTGTGATAAAATCGGTTTCCAGCCCGGTCAGAATGCTGATTTGTCCATCGTATTCCTTTTTCAGGTTTGACAGCCGCTCCAAATAAACCTCCATCTGTCTGAGATCCATCGCGCTGTCCTGAAGCGGTACGGGATCTTGAAATGACGGAGGAAGGGGGGCGTGCTCTGTAAATGTGATCGAGTCAAAGCCTCTTTCCAGGGCCTTTTCCACATATTGTTTCAGCGCATCCTTCGAGCCGTGAGGGCAAAAAGGCGTGTGGATATGAGCGTCTCGTTTTTCCATTTGTGTCACTCCATTAAAAAATTGCAGAATCCTGCCGAAATTATGCAAAAAGTTTTTGATTTCTGGTCAAAAAATGTTGGTTACATGGTATCATAATAACAATGAAAACGACAGATTTTCTCAATACATATATTGAAATCTTTCTGAATACATAAAACACCCTGACAGATTAAGAGAACAACAAGGGGGCTCATTATGGAGTTAGTCATCGGATTATTGGTTATACTGCTCGCGCTCTTTGCGGCGGGCTACTTTTTCAGAAAAAAAATTTATACGGAAATTGACCGGCTGGAGTCATGGAAGATTGAAATTTTAAACCGTTCGATAGTGGAAGAAATGTCCAAGATCAAACATCTGAAAATGACCGGAGAGACGGAAGAGTTCTTTGAAAGATGGCGCGAAGAGTGGGATGAAATTGTCACAGCCCATCTGCCGAAAGTAGAAGAGCTCCTTTATGATGCCGAAGAGAACGCCGACAAATACCGGTTTAAAAAAGCGAATCAGGTGCTTGTCCACATCGACGACCTTCTCACTGCAGCCGAATCAAATATAGAAGGCATACTGCGTGAGATCAGCGACCTTGTGACGAGCGAGGAAAAAAGCCGCGGAGAGATTGAACAGGTGCGTGAGCGGTATTCAAAAGCGCGAAAAAACCTTCTGGCGTACAGCCATCTCTACGGAGAGCTTTATAACAGCCTGGAGACGGATCTCGACGAAATATGGAGCGGCATAAAAGAGTTCGAAGAAGAGACGGAAAGCGGCAATTACATCAAAGCGAGAAAAGTGCTGCTTGAACAGGACCGCAGACTGGATCAGCTTCAGACATACATAGATGACGTTCCGAAACTGCTTGCGGACTGTAAACAGACCGTGCCGAACCAAATTGCCAAGCTGAAAGACGGCTACCGGGAAATGACGGAAAAAGGCTACAAATTGGAGCATATTCAAATCGAAAAAGAGCTGGATACACTCACAAATCAATTGAAACGGGCCGAAAACTCGCTTTTGGAAGAATTGGATGTCGACGAAGCGTCCGCCATTCTTCAGCTGATTGATGAAACCATTCAATCGATGTATGACCAGCTGGAAGGCGAAGTGGAAGCCGGACAGTCCGTATTAAGCAAAATGCCTGAGCTGATCATCGCGTATGAGAAGCTTGAGGAAGAAAAAGACCGCACAAAAACCGAAACGGAGCTCGTCAAGGAAAGCTATCAGCTGACGGCGGGTGAAATCGGCAGACAGCATGCCTTCGAAAAACAGCTGGAAACGATCGGCCGGCTCCTTGAGCAGGCGAGAGAAAAGCTTGATGGTGAGCATGTCGCTTACTCTCTGTTGATTGAAGAAGTCGAGGCCATCGAAAAGCAGATGGAAGAGGCTCAGAAAGAACATGCCGAATACCGTGAAAATCTGCAGGCGCTCAGAAAAGAAGAACTGCAGGCGCGGGAAACGCTGATGCATCTTCGGAAAACCATTTCTGACACGGCTCGAATGCTGCAAAAAAGCAACGTGCCGGGAATTCCTGAACAAGTCAAGGACAAGCTCGAGACGGCAAATCATCATATAGAAGAAACCGTCAGCCAATTGGAAGAGCTGCCGCTGAACATGGAGGAAGCCTCCAAACATCTGGCTGAAGCCGAAAAGGCAGTTGAGGAAGTCAGCGAAGAGGCGGAAGATCTTGTGATTCAGGTGAAGCTGATTGAGCGGATCATCCAGTACGGCAACCGCTTCCGAAGCCAGAATCATATTTTATCCGAACAGCTGAAAGAAGCGGAACGGCTGTTTTACGCTTACAGCTATAATGAAGCTTATGAGATGGCGGCAGATGCTGTTGAAAAAGCAGCTCCCGGCGCCGTGAAAAAAATTAAAGCTGATCAATCTGCTTCATAGACGCACAAGCAAAAACTGCACCCTGATGGAAATCAGAGGTGCAGTTTTTTAGTTTCTCACGGAATATAAAAAGCGCCTGCGGCTGATATACGTCAAGCCGCAAGCGCTGAATGTTACGATTTTGCTTTATTTAATTCGATGGGCGGGCTGGTAAAAAACGTGATGATGCAGCCGATGATCGCTCCGGCAATGCCCGGAAGCACCCAGCCGATTCCCATGCTGTAAAGCGGAAGATTTGCGTTTAAGAATGAATCTAATGATCCGAGCGGAATGCCTGCTGCCTTCAAACCGTCCAAGATACTGAACAGCCCCGTTCCGATCAGGCAGGCGATATAGACTTCCCGTCTTTCCTTAAAGATTTTATCAATAAAGGAAAGGACGATAATGACAATCGCCAGCGGGTAAATCGCTGATAAAATAGGAACTGAAAATGCAATAATCTCAGCAAGTCCGAAATTTGAAATCGCCAGACTGAACAGCGTGACAATCGTAACCACCATTTTGTATGATAAAGCGGGAATCAATTTTGAAAAATATTCGCCGCAAGATGTGACAAGCCCGATGCTTGTCGTTAAACACGCAACGGTGATGGCAGAGCCGAGAACGATGTTTCCCAGTGAACCGAACAGGTAATCGGATGAAGCTGATAAAATCTTTGCGCCTTCGCCGAGCGGCCCCACAGCGTCCGTGCTTGTCGCTCCCAAATAGGCCAAAGATAAATAAATGAATGTCAAACCTGCCGCAGCTATAAGACCCGCTTTAATACAAGCGGCCGCGAGCGCTTTACGCTGGGTGACGCCCCTGCTTTTAACAGCGTTGACGACAACGACGCCGAAGACGATTGAGGCGAGCGCGTCCATTGTTTTATAGCCTTCCAAAAATCCTTTGAACACCGGCGTTCCGGAATATGCCTGATGTACGGCGCCCAGTCCGCCCATCGGAGTGACAATGGCTTTTACGACGATGATTAAAATAATACCGAATTTAATAGGAGTCAAAATCTTTCCGACTCTGTCAACGATTTTGGAAGGATTAAGAGCTAAATAATACGTAATAGCAAAAAAGATCAACGTGAAAACAAATAAAGATAATCTTTCCGGAATGCCGCTTAAAAACGGAACTGCACCGATTTCATATGAAACGGTTCCGGTTCTCGGAATCGCGAAAAGCGGCCCGATTGATAAATAAAGCACAACGGTGAAAATAGTCCCGAATACCGGATGAGCTTTATCGGCAAGCCCTTTTGCGTCTTTGCCCGTTAATGCGATGGCGATAATACCCAAAAGCGGCAGACCTACGCCGGTCAGTAAGAAACCGCCCATCGCTTTCCAGACATTATGCCCCGCAGCTTGCCCGAGCTCCGGCGGATATATCATATTTCCTGCCCCGAAAAAAAGTGCGAAAAGCATGAAACCGATAATAACGGTATCTTTGACAGGTAGTGAGTGTTTCATAAAAATCCTCCTAAATACTATGTTGAAATATTCTGTCAATTAATTGTCAGATAATATAACAAAACGAACATTACTTATTATATGGCAATGTACAGAGAAGTCAATACTCGATTTATTGCGAATTTATATTTACTTTTGTTATGGTAGCATAAATATCATACGATGTACCGTTTTCATTAAAGGAGTAAAAAAATGATATATTTAGACAACAGCTCAACGACCGAGCCGTATGAAGAGGTTTTGGAAGTGTATAAACAGACGAGCAGCCGTTATTTCGGCAATCCTTCGTCCCTGCACCAGTTAGGAACTGAGACGGAACAGCTCCTTGAAGCGGCCGCTCAGCAAATAAAAAAAACCTTGCGTTTAAAAAATTATGATATTGTATTTACATCAGGCGCGACTGAAGCGAATAACGCGGCGTTAAAGGGAGCAGCCTGGGCAAACATGAGTAAAGGAAGACATATCATTGCTTCGGCGATTGAGCATCCTTCTGTGACGGAGACGCTTGATCAGCTGACAGAGTTGTTTGGCTTTGAAGTCACATATCTTCCGGCCGATCAAAACGGTTTCGTTTCTTTGAAAGACGTCAAATCGGCTATCAGGCCGGATACGATAATCGTCAGCGTCATGCATGTCAATAACGAAGTCGGCTCCATTCAGCCCGTAAAGGAAATCGGCGGGTTTTTGAAGCAGCACCGGAATATTCTGTTTCATGTTGATCATGTGCAGGGCATTCATAAAGTTCCTCTGTCTATAGAAGAAGCGGGCATTGACCTTTGCACCGTTTCAGGGCATAAGTTTCACGGCTTAAAAGGAACCGGAGCGCTTATCGTCAAAAAAGGAACGCGGCTCATTCCGCTTATAACGGGCGGCTCGCAGCAAAAAGGCGTCCGCGCCGGAACGGAACACACGGCAGGCGCCGTTGCCCTTGCCAAAGCGATCAACCTTTCCGCACGTGACATGAATGAGCGGCTTTCTTCCGTGGAGGCTGCCAAGAATGCGCTCATGGAAAGGCTGAGCGGGACGGACGGGGTCGTCATCAACACCCCCGCTGAAAACAGCGCGCCGCATATCATTAATTTTTCCGTTCCGGGCGTGAAGGCGGAAGTGCTGCTGCACATGCTTGAGGAAAAAGGAATATATGTCTCCACAACCGCGGCATGTTCGGCAAGAGAGCACAAACCGAGCCGTGTTCTTCTGCAAATGAATAAAGGCGAACAGATTGCATCAAGCAGCATCAGAGTCAGCCTGAACTTCAGCCATACGGCTGACATCACAGAGCCGTTTATGGCCGCGCTGGCGCCGGCTGTTCAAAAACTAAAAAAAATGATGAGGTAGCATATGAATTACGATCATATTTTAATCCGTTTTGGTGAAATATCCACAAAAGGAAAAAACAGACGCAGTTTTATTGAAAGATTAAAACAGAATATCCGCCTGGTATTAAAGGATTATAAAAAAGTAAAATACTTTTCAAACCGGGACCGGATGTCAATTACACTTAATGGAGAAAACCCGGAGGAAATTTGTTCCTTATTAAAGAATATATTCGGCATTCAAAGCTTTAGTCTCGCAATTAAATGCGAAAGCAAGCTGGAAGACATTAAAAAAACGGCTTTAGCCGCGATAGAAGGCGAATATAAACCGGGGAATACGTTTAAGGTCGAGACCAAACGGGCTTACAAACAGTTTGAATTAGATACGAATGCGATGAACGCTGAAATCGGCGGCCATATTTTGAAAAACACGGATGGATTAACCGTCGATGTGAAACATCCCGATATTCCGCTTCGGATTGAAATCAGGGAGGAAGCGACATTCCTGACTATTCGTAACGAAAAAGGCGCCGGAGGCCTTCCTGTCGGTTCTGCGGGTAAAGCGATGCTGATGCTTTCCGGCGGTTTTGACAGTCCGGTCGCCGGTTTTTACGCGATGAAACGGGGATTATCAGTTGAAGCCGTACATTTCTTCAGTCCGCCGTATACGAGTGAACGGGCAAAGCAGAAAGTCATGGATCTCGCGGGATGCCTCGCAAAGTTCGGCGGCAGTATGACGCTTCATATCGTGCCGTTTACAAAGACGCAGGAACTCATCCAAAAACAAATCCCGGAGAACTATACGATGACGGCGACGCGGCGTCTTATGCTGCAAATCGCGGACAGAATCAGAGAAGAACGGAAAGCGCTCGCGATCATTACGGGAGAAAGCCTCGGGCAGGTAGCGAGCCAGACGCTTGAAAGCATGTATGCGATCAATGCCGTGACGGCAACGCCGGTTTTGCGCCCTTTAATCGGAATGGACAAAACAGAAATCATCGAGAAATCAAAAGAAATCGGTACGTATGAAACAAGCATTCAGCCGTTTGAGGACTGCTGCACCATCTTTACGCCGCCAAGTCCGAAAACACGCCCGAAAAAAGAAAAAATCGAGCACTTCGAAAGCTTCGTTGATTTTGAACCGCTGATTGCAGAGGCCGCTGCCGGCATCGAAACCATCACTGTTTACTCAGAGCAGGAAGCTCACGATAAGTTTGCCGGCCTGTTTTAAAACTGTATACAATTACCAAAGTTTTTTTGAATGAAGACATGCGTTTTATCACATTCTATACTCACAAGGAGGTGATACACATGTCACAACAATCAAACAGCGGAAACAGCAACCAGCTTTTAGTGCCAGGCGCTGCTCAAGCTATCGACCAAATGAAGTATGAAATCGCTTCTGAATTCGGTGTAAACCTTGGACCGGAAACAACTTCTCGCGCTAACGGTTCTGTCGGTGGAGAAATCACAAAACGTCTTGTCTCTTTTGCTCAGCAAAGCATGGGCGGAAGCAGCCAGCAGCAGTTTTAATCACAACTTCACATAATGGCTAAGAGAGCGGGGAATTCCCCGCTCTTTTTTCATGAGTATAGATAGAAGGCGGGAAGCAATTTATGCATATTTTTATTGTAATGGCCTATGTTTATGTATAATGGGGAAAGAAAGTGAGGAGTTGTTCGTGTTAAAACGAGAAGATTTAATCGCCCCAAAGAACTATAACCTTGTAAATGAAATCGAAAAGTTCAGCCGTTCCAAAGAGAAGAACGCGCTTATTTGGGAAGATCAAACAGGCGGCAAGAAAGTCTGGACGTATGAAAAATTGATGGAAGAAACGAATAAAATCGGAGCCCGTCTGAAAGGTCTCGGATTTGAAAAAGGCGATAAGCTGATTGTCATGGTTCCGAGAGTGCTTGAAGCGTATGCCGTTTATTTAGCGATCTTAAAAGCGGGGATGGTCGTCATTCCTTGCTCGGAAATGCTGCGCGCCAAAGACCTTGAATACCGGATCAAACACGCCGAAGTGAAAGGCGCTATCGTTTATCCTTCATTTATAAACGCGTTTGACGAGGTGAATACCGAGCAGCTGGTGACATTGTCAATCGGTGAAAATAATGTCGGCTGGAAAAACCTCCTAACGATTGAAGCGGACGGAGACAGTTTTCAAACAGCTGATACAACAAGAGAAGACATGGCGTTTTTGTCCTATACTTCAGGCACGACCGGCCAGCCTAAAGGCGTTGTACATACACACGGCTGGGCCTTTGCCCATTTAAAAACATCAGCCGGTGCATGGCTGGATATTTCTGAAGACGATACAGTGTGGGCCACCGCGGCGCCCGGCTGGCAGAAATGGGTGTGGAGCCCGCTGCTCGCAATTCTGGGAAGCGGCGCGACAGGAGTCATTTATCACGGCAGATTCAACGCCAAGACGTATTTAGAGCTGCTGGAGCGCCATCAAGTAAATGTCTTCTGCTGTACCCCGACGGAATACCGCCTGATGGCAAAAGTGGAGGAGTTGGACAAATATGATCTTTCTGCCCTTCACAGCGCAGTTTCTGCGGGTGAGCCATTAAACCGGGAAGTCATTGACGTATTCCGGAAGCATTTCGGCATTAAAGTGAGGGACGGATACGGCCAAACGGAGAGCACCCTGTTAGTCGGCGTCCTGAAGGACATGGATATTAAGCCGGGAAGCATGGGCAAACCGACCCCTGGAAATCAAGTAGAGATTATAAACGATAAAGGCGAAATATGCGAAACTGGCGAAACAGGCGATATCGCCGTGCATTTGAGCACACCGGCTTTATTCAAGGAATATTACAAAGATCCTGAAAGAACGAAAAAGCAGATTCGCGGAGATTACTTTCTTACAGGAGACCGCGCGAAAAAAGACGAGGACGGCTACTTTTGGTTTGAGAGCCGCAATGATGACATCATCGTCAGCTCCGGATATACAATCGGGCCTTTTGAAGTAGAGGACGCGCTCGTGAAGCATCCGGAAGTGAAAGAATGTGCCGTCGTGGCGAGCCCGGATGAAATCAGAGGTTCAATCGTAAAAGCTTATGTCGTTTTACAAGACGATGAAAAGCGCAGTGACGAACTTGTCAAGGAACTGCAAAACCACGTAAAAACGATTACGGCGCCTTACAAATATCCGAGAGAAATTGAGTTTGTCGAAAGCCTGCCGAAAACGGCGTCCGCAAAAATCAGACGTGTGGAGCTGAGACAGCGTGAAGAACGGCTGAAGGCTGATAAAAAAGCATAATACAGGATAAAGGGTGAGCGGGGATGAAAGCGATTTGGCACGGCGGCACCATCTATACAATGCTGGACAAGAATCATGTCACTGAAGCCGTTTATACCGAAGAAGGCGTCGTCAGGCAGACGGGCAGCTTCCGGGAGCTCCAAGGAACATACGGTTCGCCTGATACGGAGGAAATCGATTTACATGGAGCTGTCATGTTCCCGGGGTTTACGGACAGTCATATGCATTTAATCGGACATGGGGAAAAACAGCTTCGCCTCGATTTGTCGCAGCTGACGTCAAAAGAAGCGATACTGCGGGCCGCAAAAGAAGCAGAGCGTGAATTGGAAGATGGCGAATGGCTGATCGGCGAAGGCTGGGATGAAAATCTGTTTGAACGGCCGGTTTACGTCACGAAGCATGACCTTGACCCGCTCTTTCCCGACCGCCCCGTCCTGCTGAAGCGGGTATGCAGGCACGCCGCCGCGGTTAATTCGGCCGCATTGCGCGCGGCGGGGATTACAACCGAAACACCTGATCCAAACGGCGGGATTATCGTCCGGGACGGAACCGGTCCGACAGGCCTCCTGCTGGATAAAGCCCAAGAGCTTGTGACACAGGCCCTGCCGCCCGTCTCACTTCACTATGTCAAACGCGCGCTTCAAACGGCGATTACGGACTGCTGGTCAAAAGGCCTGACCGGCGGGCATTCAGAAGATCTGGCATACTACGGAGACGCGTCCGTTCCCGTTGCCGCGTACGAGTCATTAACCGGCAGCGGCCTTTATCCTTTTCGCGCTCATCTGCTCGTACATCACGAAGCCGTCGACAGCTGGAGCGCTCTGGATAAATCGACCGGACCTTATCTGGAATACGGAGCGATGAAAATTTTTGCTGACGGCGCGCTCGGCGGCAGAACCGCTCTATTGAAAAAGCCTTATCACGATGCTCCGTCAGTTTCCGGCGTTCAGGTGCATGATGACGAAACCCTTGCCGCTCTTGTTTATAAAGCGAGAGAGAAAGGGATGGAGATCGCCGTGCACGCGATTGGCGACCTTGCATTTGAAAAGGTGCTGGATGTTATCGAAAGATACCCGGCAAAGCCCGGACAGCTAGACAGGCTCATTCATGCGCAAGTATTAGATGACGGATTGATTGAAAGAGCCGCCCGGCTGCCGATCGGACTTGATCTTCAGCCGCATTTTGTGGCCAGTGATTTTCCGTGGGTGATTGACAGGCTCGGAGAAGAGCGGATGAAAACGGCTTTCGCCTGGAAAACACTGCTGTCAAAAGGGCTGCTGTGCGCCGGAGGTTCAGATGCCCCGATAGAACCGGCCGATCCGCTTCTGGGCATTCAATCGGCTGTGCTCCGTACGAGCAAGCAGCACCCGGAAGGTCCGGCCTATTATGAAAAAGAGTGCCTGACCGTGTACGAAGCCATTCAGCTTTACACGGAGGGAAGCGCGGCCATCATCCATAAAGAACATAGCCGCGGACGGATCGCCCCCGGCTGTGATGCAGACTTTACCGTACTCAGCGGTGATCCGTTCAGGACGGACCCGAAAAAGCTTCATGAATTGGGAGCTGTCAAAACCGTCGTCGGCGGCCGTATCGTATATGAAAAAGAGGACAGGCAGTGATGCCCGTCCTCTTTTTTTATGATAAAAATGATCGTTTTACTTTTTCCCAGAAAGAGTTGTCTTTCAGTTTCACCGTTTTGATTTTTTTATCGGATAGTCTAATCTCAACCTTTTTGACATTCCGCGTGCTGAGCGCTTCATTATCAAGCCCGATAATCGGATGCTCATTGCCGTCTTGCACCACCTGCAGTGTCAGCTTCCGGTCTGAGCTTAAAATAAACGAAGATCCGAGTGTACGGTATGTGTTGTTGTTCAACGACGCCAGTTCGGATACCTGCATGCAGGAAATCAAAGGATCAACAACGGCGCCTGAAACAGATTTATTGTAGGCGGTGCTGCCCGTCGGGGTGGAAATGATCATCCCGTCTCCTCTGAATGTCTCAAAATGAAGATCATCAATTAACACATCCATCACAAACGTTTTAATAATGCTTGAACGGATGGAAACCTCGTTTAAACAGTGAAAATGATTGCTGCCGTCCACCGTGACGTGAATGAGCGGGTATTTTCTGACCTCAAGCTGTTCCGCGGTCATGCTGGCCGCCATTTTTTCAGGCTCATCGCTGTGAAAATCACAGTACAAATGGGCTTTCCCTTTTTTAGCGATGCCGACATACAGGCAGTCATCACGGAATCCGGTTTTTCTGACGGCTTGCAGAAATGAGCCGTCGCTGCCGATGCTGGCGATAATTCCGGCATCCTCCGGTTGAGCCGCAACTGTAAAACCGTGCGATTCAGCAAGCTGCTTCAAAGAGCTGACTTGTTCTTTTGTTTCGTTGTTTTGTTTGTGGAAAAAATAAACATTGCGGCGAAGATCGGTCATATCCCCATTCCCCTTTGCTGTCATATTTACGTTTTTCTCCCAGCAGGTATTGTGTTAAAATACCTGTGGCAATAGTGTAACATGTTTCCTGTTTATCCGTTAAGGGAAAGCGCTTCATGAAAAAAATGAATCTTTTTTTACGGGGGAACGTACGAATATTGACAGAAAAGGAGGAGAACAAATGAATGCAAAAAGATGGATTGCGCTCGTCATCGCGCTCGGCATTTTCGGCGTATCAGTCATTGCAAGTGTGACCGTCGGGGTGCTGAAGAATATCGGAGATACAGGGTCTGACTTTGCATCACTGACAGATGACACAGAAGAAGTGACACTGGATAAGGGCAGCCCCGGCAGTAAAATCGCCGTGCTTGAAGTGGACGGCACGATTGAGGATAACGGCGGGTCCGCTGGCCTGCTCAGCTCAGGCGGGTATGATCACAGATCATTTTTAAAACAGGTTGAGCGTGCGAAAGAAGATAAAAGCGTCAAAGGAATTGTGCTGAAAATCAATTCCCCTGGCGGAGGCGTGTACGAAAGCGCGGAAATACATAAAAAACTGGAAGAACTAAAGAAAGAAATGAAGAAACCGATTTATGTATCCATGGGCTCCATGGCGGCATCGGGAGGCTACTATATTTCAACGGCCGCCGATAAAATCTATGCTTCACCGGAAACGCTCACGGGTTCACTGGGCGTCATCATGGAAAGCGTCAATTATTCCAAGCTCGCTGATGAACTCGGCATCAAGTTTGAAACCATTAAAAGCGGCGCGCATAAAGACATCATGTCCCCGACCCGCGACATGACGAAGGAAGAAAGAAAGATCATGCAGACAATGGTCAACGATTCTTATGAAGGATTTGTCAATGTCATTTCAAAAGGCCGGCACATGTCAAAAGCGGATGTGAAAAAAATTGCCGACGGCCGTGTCTACGACGGCAGACAAGCGAAAAAAATCGGCCTCGTTGATGAGCTCGGTTTTTACGATGACACGATCAGCGCGATGAAAAAGGACCATAAAAATATGAAAAACGCTTCAGTCATCACATACGAGGAAGGATTCGGATTAGGCTCGCTCTTTTCCATGAGCGCAGCGAAAATGTTTAAAAGCGAAATTGATTTTCTGAATATGAAAGAACTCATTTCGCAATCCGGTTCGCCGCGGATGATGTATCTCTATGCAAAGTAGGGGGGAAGAAAGAATGGACGCGACTTACGAAGGCTTTCACGGCAAAGAAGAGGGAGCCGAACAACAGAGGGCGCCCGAGCAGGCATATGCGGGCTTTTGGATCAGGTTTTGGGCGTTTCTTCTTGATTGGCTGGTGGTCTGGGGACTTAACCATCTCATCGTTTCACCGGTTTTCACGCTGATGAAGCTCCCGGCAACAAGCGGAATGTTTACAATCTCAGCTTATTCCGTCACAACCCTGATCGTCTACCTCGCCTATTTTGTGTTCATGACGAAATGGTTTCATCAGACACTCGGCAAGATGGTCTTCGGGTTAAAGGTCACTTCTTTGACGCCCGGAAAGCCGCTGACTTGGAGCACCGTCATTTTCAGAGAAGCGGTGGGGCGTTATATCGATAAAATCTGGATTCTCTATATCGTCATTGCGTTTACGCCCAAAAAGCAGGGCATTCACGATCTGATCGCCGACACAACGGTGATTCACGAAGCGCTGTACCGCAAATAAAAGCAGTAAACCCGGAATAAACGTCCGGGTTTATTTTTTTTGGTTTTGGCGATAATGCTGCTAAGGAAGTGAAGCTTATGGGATATGCCGCAGCAGCTGTTATTCTCATTCTCATTTTGGTCTGGCTGCTCATGAGGATGAAAATCCATCTGACGCTCGAATATCTTCATGATAAAGATAACGACAAACTGACGTTTAAACTCTCGGCCTTATACGGCCTGGTCCGTTTTAAAAAAACGCTGCCCGTCATTAAAGTAAACAGCGAAGACGCGTCAATTGATGTCAAACAGGACACGAAATCAGAAATGAAAGGTCAGAAAAAAGAGAAGAAAAAAATCACATATGAAGATGTCAAACAGAGCATTCACAGAATAGAAATGATTCTGCACCAAGTCTTTCAGATGCGCCAAATCGGCGCCTCATTTCTTGCGGGAGTCCGTGTTACGAAGTTCGAATGGGTGACGGTTATCGGAATAAAGGACGCCGCCGTTACGGGAATCGCCGCCGGCGGATTGTGGGCCGTAAAGGGAGGCCTTACGGCGATGCTGTATGATCATCTGCGTTTCATACATAAACCGGTGTGCGAAGTCATTCCGTCTTTTCAAGTGCCTGCATCCAAGACGCATTTGCAGTGTATATTCTTTTTTCGTTTTGGACATCTTATAGGTGCAGCTTTCAAATTGCTCAAATACGGGCGGAACGGACTTTCTATCATACGAAAGAAACAGCCGGTTCCGGTTGCTTCAAAGAATGATTCATCAGTTTAAGGAGGAGCGCATATGGCAGACCATCCCATTCAAGGTTTAATGAAAACCGCTATGGAAAATTTAAAAGAAATGATTGACGTGAATACAATCATCGGCGATCCTGTTGAAACGCCTGACGGCAGCGTAATCTTAACGGTTTCAAAGGTCGGATTCGGATTTGCGGCGGGCGGAAGCGAGTTTGGAGGAAAGCCGGCTGAAAAAAGAACCGATGATGATGAAAGAAAAGAGCAGAAGCTCCCGTTCGGCGGCGGAAGCGGCGGCGGAGTATCCATTACGCCGATTGCGTTTCTGATTGTCGGAACAAACGGGGTGCGTATGCTTCATTTAGACGAAAACACCCATCTGATTGATAAACTGTTAGACTCCGCGCCTCAAACGATTGAACGCATCCAGCATATGTTTAAAAAGAATGAAAAAGGCCGGAACCAAAAAAGAACGGATATCGATTTATAACAGAAAAGTTAACTGCCGCCCGCAGTTAGCTTTTTTTACGATGCGGCATAACCTTTGCAGTTTGCATAAAACTCGACTATGATAGAGCTATACATAGATAAAGGGAGGAATCAGAATGGCTGAAATTACATTTAAAGGCGGAGCCGTGACGCTGATCGGACAAGAAGTGAAACCGGGTGACCAAGCTCCTGACTTCACGGTTTTGACAAACGGATTAGAAGAGAAGACATTAGCAGATATGAAAGGGAAAGTAACGATCATATCCGTTATTCCTTCCATCGACACAGGCGTATGTGACGCGCAGACACGCCGCTTCAACGAAGAAGCCGCAAAACTCGGTGATGTGAACGTTTATACAATCAGCGCCGACCTTCCGTTTGCACAAGCGCGCTGGTGCGGAGCGAACGGAATTGATAAAGTGGAAACATTATCGGATCATAAAGAGATGTCATTTGGTGAAGCATTCGGTGTTTACATCAAAGAACTTCGTCTTTTGGCGCGTTCCGTATTCGTCCTTGATCAGGACGGAAAAGTCGTTTACGCGGAATACGTAAGCGAAGCGACAAACCACCCGAATTATGAAAAGCCTATCGAAGCTGCAAAAGCGTTAATCAAGTAAAGAGAGAAAAAGAGCTCCGGGTGCTGCCGCGGAGCTCTTTTCATGGCAAGGAGGAAACAGCATGCAACACGACCATGTCGGTCAGATTTATGAACTTTTAGATGAAGCCGCCCAAGTGATAGCAGAAGGTCTTCAGATTTCTTATATTGAGGGGCTTGCGGAAGCGGGAGAGATGTATTTTCTTGAAAAGGCCGACCAGCTTCCGCTTCAGGAAAAGCAAACCGGCGAGCTTAACAGCCTGCTTGCGAAAGCAGACTTCAGAAAATGGGAGCATGAATGGATCCGCAAGGCGTTCCAGCTCGCCATTTTAAAAGGGCTCAAAGATAAGTCCCATCCGAACAGACAGATGACGCCTGATACGATCGGCCTTTTCATCAGTTACCTCGTGAATAAATTTACGGGCGGCCGAAAAGGCCTGACATTGATGGACCCCGCCTGCGGCACCGGAAATCTTCTGCTGACCGCGGCAAACCAGCTTTCTGACAAAGCGGGAAAAAGCTTCGGCATTGAAATCGACGATGTCCTTCTGAAGATCGCTTATGCTCAGGCGAATCTGCAGGAAAAAGAAATGGAGCTGTTCTGCCAGGACAGTCTTCAGCCGTTATTTATCGAACCGGCCGATGCGGTCATCTGCGATTTGCCGGTCGGCTACTATCCGAATGACGAAGGCGCTGAAGCGTTTGAGCTGAAAGCGGATGAAGGCCACTCTTTTGCTCACCACTTATTTATTGAGCAGAGCGTCAAACATACAAAACCGGGCGGATACTTATTTTTTATGATTCCGAACCATCTGTTTGACAGCGCGCAAAGCGATAAACTGAAGCGGTTTTTTGCGGAAAAAGTGTATATCAACGCCCTTCTTCAGCTGCCGGCTACTATGTTTAAAGACGAAGCGCAGGCAAAGAGCATTTTAATCTTGCAGAAAAAAGGCGAAGACGCAAAGCCGCCGAAACAAGCGCTTTTGGCGAATCTTCCTTCTTTTGCGAACCAGCAGGCGATGCGGGAGATGATGGCAAAATTGGATCAATGGATTCAAACAGAAAAATGATGGTGAAAAAGCAGTGCGAGATGCAAAATCCCGCGCTGCTTTTGCTTTTTAAAATGAATGGAAATCAGGACGATAACACAAATTAAGGAAAGAAAATAACATTCCGTAAGGCCGTGCCGTCCATTTGGCACAAATGAAATTTATCAGAAAATATCGACTTCGTATTGTAAGCGGTACCAATATGGATGTTGACTTGAAATGCTGAGTTGACAATGTTTAAATGGAAAAGTCAGATATTTTTTGGACTGCAGTTATGGTCTGGGAAAAAAGAACGAACAAACGAAGAAGAATTTTGATAGGAGCGTCATTTATGTCTAAAATTATTGCAATTAACGCAGGAAGCTCATCTTTAAAATTTCAGTTATTCGAAATGCCTTCAGAAAAGGTGCTAACAAAAGGTTTAGTAGAACGGATCGGTATCGCCGACAGCGTTTTCACAATCTCTGTTAACGGCGAAAAAAATACAGAAGTGACAGATATTCCGGATCATGCGGTTGCGGTGAAGATGCTGCTTCACAAGCTGACTGAATTCGGTATTATAAAGGATTTAAATGAAATTGACGGAATCGGCCACCGTGTGGTTCACGGCGGAGAAAAATTCAGCGATTCTGTTTTGCTTACGGATGAAACAATCCGTGAGATTGAAGAGATTTCAGAACTTGCGCCGCTTCACAACCCGGCTAACATCGTCGGCATTAAAGCCTTTAAAGAAGTGCTTCCGGATGTGCCTGCGGTTGCAGTGTTTGATACGGCGTTCCACCAAACGATGCCTGAGCAATCTTACCTGTACAGCCTTCCGTACGAATACTACGAGAAATACGGCATCCGTAAATACGGTTTCCACGGCACTTCTCATAAATACGTGACACAGCGCGCAGCTGAGCTTCTCGGCCGCCCGCTTGAAGATTTGCGTCTGATTTCCTGCCACCTCGGTAACGGCGCAAGTATCGCGGCCGTAGAAGGCGGAAAATCCATTGATACGTCAATGGGCTTCACACCGCTTGCGGGTGTTGCGATGGGAACACGTTCAGGAAACATCGACCCTGCATTGATCCCGTACATTATGGAAAAAACGGATCAGACGGCAGATGAAGTATTAAATACATTAAATAAAAAGAGCGGACTGCTTGGCATATCCGGTTTCTCAAGCGACCTCCGCGATATCGTAGAAGCTTCAAAAGAAGGAAACGAAAGAGCGGAAACGGCTCTTGAAGTGTTTGCAAGCAGAATCCATAAATACATCGGTTCTTACGCTGCGAGAATGAGCGGCGTTGACGCGATTATTTTCACTGCGGGTATCGGTGAAAACAGCGTTGAAGTCAGAGAACGCGTGCTTCGCGGCTTAGAATTCATGGGTGTATATTGGGATCCTGCGCTGAACAACGTGCGCGGCGAGGAAGCGTTTATCAGCTACCCTCACTCTCCTGTCAAGGTCATCATCATTCCGACTGACGAAGAGGTCATGATCGCACGTGACGTTGTCCGTCTTGCACAGTAATGTTCGAAAAAAGCACATCCTTTAGGGTGTGCTTTTTTATTGAATGCCCCAGAATCAAACGTTACGATATGTTTAATACATAAACGATGAGGTGAAGCAATGAGTGTGCATGAACATAAACAAGAAGCCCCGTCAGCCGTGCGCTGCAAGGTGATAACAGTCAGCGACACGAGAACGAAAGAAACCGACAAAAGCGGGCGCGTCATGATGGATTTCATCAGAGAAGCTGGATTTGAAACGGTCGCTTATGACATTGTAAAAGATGAAAAAGATGAATTGCAGAAAGCCGTTTTATCCGGCTGTATGGATGAATATACAGATGCGGTGCTGTTAAACGGAGGGACGGGCATTGCCGAAAGGGATGTCACAATTGAAGCGGTCACGCCGCTGTTTTCAAAAGAACTCCCGGGGTTCGGCGAGCTGTTCCGCATGCTGAGCTATACGGAGGACATCGGCTCCGCCGCCATTTTGTCCAGAGCGGCAGCGGGTGTGATCCGAAATACCGCAGTCTTCTGCACGCCCGGCTCCTCAGGCGCCGTAAAGCTTGCAATGAGTAAACTGATTATTCCTGAACTGCCTCATGTGCTCCGGGAAATCCGAAAAGATTTATAAATGTATAAAAAGGCTCCGCTCCGCTCAAAAAATTGGGTGGGGTTTTTTTTATAAAAGGCTTGAAAAAACAGAATTTACTTGTTACAGTGTATACATACAAAATGCATTTTTATTAATTAAAACTAATTTTTATACAAAGGGAGCTTTTAACATGGCAGAACAAAAAAAGGTTGTATTGGCATACTCAGGAGGTCTTGATACTTCTGTAGCGATAAAATGGCTGCAAGAACAGGGATACGATGTTGTTGCCTGCTGCTTAGATGTTGGGGAAGGAAAGGATTTGGCATTCGTTCAGCAAAAAGCGCTGGAAGTTGGCGCCGTAAATTCCTATGTGATTGATGCGAAAGAAGAATTCGCCCGGGAGTACGCGCTCATTTCTATGCAGGCCCATACAATGTATGAAGGCAAGTATCCGCTCGTATCTGCACTATCCCGTCCGTTAATCGCGAAAAAACTCGTTGAAGTGGCGGAAAAGGAAAACGCGGTGGCCGTAGCGCACGGCTGCACGGGAAAAGGAAACGATCAGGTTCGTTTCGAAGTATCCATTAAATCATTAAATCCTGATCTGGAGGTCATTGCTCCGGTCCGTGAGTGGCAATGGTCGCGTGAAGAAGAAATTGAATACGCCGCAAGCCGCGGCATACCGATTCCGATCAATCTTGACAGCCCGTATTCCATCGACCAGAACCTATGGGGACGCGCTAATGAATGCGGTATACTAGAAGATCCGTGGGCGGCGCCGCCTGAAGGGGCATATGACCTGACAGCATCTCTTGAAAACACGCCGGACGTTCCGGAAATCATCGAAATCGCATTTGAAGCCGGTGTTCCGGTTTCAATCGACGGCGTAACCTACCCGCTCGCTGATTTAATTCTCAAGCTGAACGAGACTGCCGGAAAACACGGCATCGGCCGGATTGACCATGTGGAAAACCGCCTGGTCGGCATTAAGTCCCGTGAAGTTTATGAGTGCCCGGGCGCCATGACTTTGATTACGGCTCACAAAGAGCTTGAGGATCTGACTTTAGTGAAAGAAGTGGCCCATTTCAAACCGGCAATTGAACAAAAACTGTCTGAAATCATCTATAACGGTTTATGGTTCTCGCCGTTAAAAGACGCGCTGCTTGCATTCCTGAAAGAAACCCAAAAGCATGTCACCGGCGTCGTGCGCGTCAAGCTGTTTAAAGGCCATGCCATTGTAGAAGGACGTAAGTCGGAATATTCACTCTACGATGAAAAACTTGCGACATATACAAAAGACGATGCGTTTGACCATCACGCGGCAATCGGTTTCATTGAGCTTTGGGGGCTGCCGACAAAAGTAAACAGCATTGTGAAAAAGAAGGAGCAGATTGAAGCATGAAGAAGCTTTGGGGAGGCCGTTTTCAAAAAACACCGGAAAAGTGGGTCGATGAGTTCGGCGCATCCATCACATTCGACCAAAACTTAGTCAAAGAGGATATTACAGGGTCTCTCGCTCATGCGGCAATGCTGAAAAAATGCGGCATTCTGACGGAAGAAGAAGAAGGTGCCATCCGTCAAGGGCTGCAGACTCTCCTGCAAAAAGCAGAGGAAGGAACGCTTGAATTCTCTGTTGATTATGAAGATATCCATTTGAACATTGAAAAAATGCTGATTGAAGAAATCGGATCGCTAGGCGGAAAGCTCCATACAGGCAGAAGCCGGAACGACCAGGTGGCGACCGACATGCATCTATATTTGAAAGATCATGTCTCGCATATCATCGTGCTGATTGAACAGTTCCAAAAAGCGCTGATCGAAAAAGCGGAGGCCAATGTCGAGACCATTCTGCCGGGGTACACTCATTTGCAGCGGGCCCAGCCGATTTCTTTCGCCCACCATCTGCTTGCTTATTTTTGGATGCTTGAACGGGATAAAGAGCGTTTTCGGGATGCTATGAAGCGGATTAACATATCGCCGCTCGGATGCGGGGCGCTTGCCGGAACTACGTTTCCGATAGACCGTAACTATTCGGCGGAGCTGCTCGGTTTTGACTCCATTTACGAGAACAGTCTTGACGGAGTCAGTGACAGAGATTTTATTCTCGAGTTTTTAAGCGGCAGCAGCATGCTGATGATGCACCTTTCACGTTTGTCAGAAGAAATCATTCTATGGTGCTCGCAGGAATTCAGATTCATTGAACTGGATGATACGTACGCGACGGGAAGCAGCATGATGCCGCAGAAGAAAAACCCCGACATGGCGGAGCTGATCCGCGGTAAAACCGGACGCGTATACGGTGATATGATGGGTCTTTTCACGATTATGAAAGGGCTCCCGCTCGCTTACAACAAAGACCTGCAGGAAGATAAAGAAGGCATGTTTGACACAGTAAAAACCGTTGAAGGAAGCCTTCAGATTTTCACGGGCATGATTGAAACGATGAAAGTAAACAAAGACATCATGAAACAAGCGACAAAACAAGATTTTTCAAACGCGACGGAACTTGCCGATTATTTAGCAAAAAAAGGCATGCCGTTCAGAGAAGCGCATGAAGTGGTCGGCAAGCTTGTGTACAGCTGTATTGAAAAAGGAATCTATTTAAGTGACATGGCATTTGAAGAATTCCTTCAAGCCAGCAGTCTCTTTGAAGAAGATATCTATACCGTGCTCGATCCGCATCATGCGGTTGAAAAAAGAATGAGCGCCGGCGGAACTGGTTTTCAGCAGGTAGAACAGGCGCTCGTAAAAGCAAAAGCCTGCGCCGGTATTTAATTTGCTGAAATTTCCTTTATATTTTCCCGTCATATCAGACACCCTACATCTATAAAAGATGGGAGGTAAAAGGAATGCGCAAAGAACAAGAACGTTACATCTATGATGAAAAAGAAAGTGAAGAAACGGCCAGGCTTATCTCAGAGGCATACCAAAGCGGTTATGTCGGCATGGAGGAAGCCTCTGCTCCTTCAGAAAATTAAGCTGTCTGTAAAGACGGCTTTTTTTTCGTGCGGACGAAGTGCAAAAAAGTGATATTGCCGTTTGTTTATAGTAAAGTAGAGGGAGAAACGTCTTGATTTTATTGAAGCGGCTACGTTGCCTGGGGAGGGTATTCAATGTGCGACATGCTCTAATCACTGCCGGTACAAAGGGATTGGGCCGAAAAGTGACTGAAATGCTTCTGGAAAAAGGCTTTTCTGTCACAGTGAATTACAGACAGGACGAAGAAGCGGTCGCTTGTCTGAAGGCGGATTATCCCGGGTGCCATGACAGATTGCAATTCGTTAAGGGCGATGTAACCCGGAAAGAAGATCTCATGCGGATCGCCGATGCAGCCCTTCAGCGGTTTGGAAGGATTGACATACTGATTAACAATGCCGGGCCGTACATATTTGAGCGCAAAAAGCTTGCCGATTACTCCGATGACGAATGGTATGGCATGCTTGAAGGGAATTTAAGCGCCGTTTTCCATCTGTTTAAAGCGGTTATCCCGGTCATGAGACAGCAGCGCTTCGGCCGGATTATTACATACGGTTTTCAAGGAGCGGACCATGCCCCCGGCTGGCTTCACCGTTCCGCTTTCGGAGCGGCTAAAGTCGGATTGGCTTCGTTAACGAAAACCATTGCGATTGAAGAAGCCGAATCAGGCATTACAGCCAATATGGTCTGCCCGGGTGATATTGTAGGAGATATGAAAGAAGCGTCTATAGAGGAAGCAAGACGGAAAATCGGCAAAGAAAAGACGCCGATCGGCAGGTCCGGAACCGGAGAGGATATTGCGAGAATCATCGCGTTTTTATGTGAAGAAGATTCCGATCTTGTAACCGGAACGGTCATTGAAGCAACAGGCGGGCTGAATGTGATTAACAGGCATCAATCCCTGTAAGTTTTTTCGTTTGTCAAAAAGGGAACTTGATAAATATTAATTTTTTATGAGGTGAAAACGATGAAAGTGACTTATCACGGACATTCTGTCATTCAAGTGGAAACGAAAACCCATAACATTATTTTTGATCCGTTTCTGACCGGAAACAGTCTGACAAATTTGAAACCGGAAGAAGTGAAAGCGGATGTCATCCTGCTTACTCACGGACACAATGACCATGTCGGAGATACAGAGCAGATCGCCAAACAAAACGATGCGCTCGTCATTGCGCCGAACGAGCTGGCCGTTTATCTCGGCTTTAAAGGTTTAAAGGTCCACCCGATGCATATCGGCGGGGCGCACCAATTTGATTTCGGCAAAGTAAAACTGACACAGGCGTTCCACGGATCGGCGGTCACTGATGAAGAAAACAAAACCATCACATACACCGGGATGCCGGCCGGGATTTTATTAACGATTGACGGCAAAACGATTTTCCACGCCGGCGATACGGCGCTGTTCTCAGATATGAAACTGATCGGGGAACTGAATCACATTGACCTGGCGTTTCTGCCGATCGGTGATAACTTCACCATGGGGCCTGAAGATGCGAAACTCGCGGCTGAATGGCTGAGAGCGAAACAGGTCGTCCCCGTTCATTACAATACATTCCCCGTCATTGAACAGGACCCTGACGCTTTCGCAGAAAGTCTGCCCGGAGGCGTCGGCAAAGTCATGGCGGTCGGCGAGACCATTGAGCTTGCCTGACATATGTGTCAAAGACCTTCTGAATCAAGCATTCAGAAGGTCTTTTTGTGATGCCGCCTTTTTTCGGGCGTCTCATTGCGAATGAATCCCCCGTACCCTTATAATAAAAGCAGAAGACTGTCCTTAGAGGTGAAACGCTTGGCAACAAAGCATGAACAAATCCTATCATACATAGATTCGCTTCCTGTCGGTGAAAAAATTTCGGTCAGAAGAATTGCGAAAGAAATGAAAGTCAGTGAAGGAACGGCTTACAGAGCCATTAAGGAAGCCGAAAACAAAGGATTCGTTTCCACTATTGAACGTGTGGGGACCATCCGGATTGAACAGAAGAAAAAAGAAAATATTGAAAAGCTGACATACGCCGAGGTCGTCAATGTGATAGACGGCCAGGTTCTCGGCGGAAAAGCCGGTCTGCATAAAACGTTGAATAAGTTTGTGATCGGCGCGATGGAGCTTGACGCGATGATGCGTTATACGGCGGCGGGGAACCTGTTAATCGTCGGGAACCGAATCAACGCCCACCGCCAGGCGCTTGAAGCGGGCGCGGCTGTTTTGGTAACAGGAGGGTTTAATACCGACGACAGCATTATCGAGCTGGCCGATATGCTTGAGCTTCCGATTCTCTCCACGAGCTACGATACCTTTACGGTAGCCGCGATGATCAACCGGGCGATCTATGATCAGCTCATAAAAAAAGAGATTGTGCTCGTGGAAGACATTTTGACGCCCGCAGATCGGACAGTGACGCTGTCCCCTAAGGATAAGCTGGAGAAATGGTACGAAAAAAACTATGAAACCGGACACGGCCGCTTCCCGGTTATCGATCAGCAGATGAAAATCCACGGAATCCTCACATCGAAAGATATCGCGGGGCATGACCGGTCAGTTCCGATTGAAAAAGTAATGACCAAAAACCCTGTCACGGTGATCGGGAAAACATCTGTCGCCTCAGCGGCTCAAATGATGGTTTGGGAAGGAATTGAAGTGCTTCCGGTGACAGACGGGCATCACAAACTGATCGGAATGATCAGCCGCCAGGATGTCTTAAAAGCGCTTCAAATGGTTCAAAAGCAGCCTCAGGTCGGGGAAAAGCTGGATGATATTGTTTCAAGGGGATTTAAAGAAGAGGAAGATGACAAAACGCCGGCCGTTTATCAATATGAAGTCACGCCGCAAATGACCAATCAGCTCGGCACGATTTCTTACGGGGTGTTTACGACGATTTTAACCCAGGCCGCCAGCCGATTTCTACGCTCCCGCAAACGCGGCGAGCTGGTCATTGAAAGCATTACGATTTTCTTCCTGAAGCCCGTACAGATGGAGTCGGTCATTGAAGTGAAACCGCGCATTTTAGAGGCGGGCCGGAAATTCGGGAAAATGGAAGTGGAAGTGTCAAGCCAAAGCGGCATCGTTTCAAAAGCGATGCTCATGGTGCAGCTGATGGAGAGAAGTTAAGGGACGCACCCGGGTCCCTTGGCATTCATTATGCGTGGTCCCTCTCCGCTTCCTTTGCATGGATGGGCTCATAATGCTTATAGGCTTTATACCCGGCCCATGCGCTGCCTGCTCCGATTAAAATGAAGACGCCGCCGATGACCAGGGTCAGGACGGAGTGAAACAGAATCATTTGGTTTACTCCGTACAAAAGCACCAGCGCGCCTAATGCCATACTTGATTTAGCCGAAAAACATTCCTTCTCCAGCGCCCGTTTCGTCTGGATTCCTTTTACTTTGTAATACACGTAAAAGCAGGCAGAAAGCCCGATGAGAAAAACAAAAACCAGCATAAATGAAATCCTCCATTATATGAGTTTGCAAAACCGTTTATACCGTTGCTGAAAGATTTTCCTTTTCCATGGATAAAGAGTATGATTAAATGAATAAAAACGAAAAGGAGAAAACGATGAAATCCGAACTGATCAGAACCATATCATTATATGACACCATTATCTTACATAGACATGTGAGGCCTGACCCGGACGCCTACGGTTCACAGTGCGGCCTTACGGAAATCCTGCGGGAAACGTATCCCGAAAAAAATATTTTTGCCGTCGGACAGCCTGAGCCGTCCTTGTCTTTTTTATATTCCCTCGATGAGGTGGATGACGAAACCTATAAAGATGCTCTTGTCATCGTGTGCGACACCGCAAACCAAGGCAGGGTCGACGATCAGCGCTACCATTCCGGCGCAAAGCTCATGAAAATAGACCACCATCCAAATGAAGATCCGTATGGCGATCTCTTATGGGTCGATACGAATGCAAGCTCCGTAAGCGAAATGATCTATGAGCTGTACCTGGAAGGAAAGCAGCACGGCTGGAAACTGAATACGAAAGCAGCTGAGCTGATCTACGCGGGTATCGTCGGTGATACGGGGCGTTTCTTATTCCCGAACACCACAAAAAAGACATTAAAATACGCGGGAGAGCTCATTGAGTTCCCATTTTCATCGTCAGAGCTGTTCAATCAATTGTATGAAACAAAATTAAATGTGGTGAAGCTTAACGGCTTTATTTATCAAAATGTGTCACTGTCTGAAAACGGCGTCGCTTCCGTTTTCATTAAAAAAGACATTTTGGAGACATATGGAACCACCGCTTCTGAAGCGTCGCAGCTTGTCGGAACACTCGGAAATATTTCGGGTATCCGCGCTTGGGTGTTTTTCGTAGAAGAAGACGATCAAATCAGAGTCCGGTTCCGTTCAAAAGGTCCGGTCATCAACGGAATTGCCCGGAAATACAATGGCGGCGGACATCCGCTTGCGGCCGGCGCATCCATCTTCAGCTGGGATGAAACCGATCAGATTCTTGCTGATCTGGAAGAGGTATGTAACGAACACAAGTAGAGGGGAGACCCTCTTTCTTAGTGTTCATCTGTCACGGGGATGAACCAGCAGCCGAAATCAGTCAGGTCTTCGTAGACGCGGAGATTACAGATTTGGAGTTCTTTTTTTATGAGGGAAGCGAGTGTGTCTGTTTCTGCATATGCGGAATAGCCTTGTCTGATTCGGGCTGCATGATCTTTTGCCAAGCGGCGTTCACTAAAAACCTCCATTTTCCCTTCCTCCCTTCAGAATCATTGAAAATGTCTCATCTACAGTTTATAAAAAAGCGGAGAAAAAAGCGACAGATCTATGGAAATTTTTTAAAAATGACATAATTACGTCGCAAAAGAGATATGAATTTCGACAGACAATCTCGTATAAATCGTCAGTTCCTTTACTTCAGCCTTAAATTCCTTCTCATTTATGGTGTATATTTTGTTTTCAATCGTCCGTTTTAAAAGTTCCTTTGTTTTATACACGCTTTCAATATCCTTTGTGATGACTTCAGATATATTATCTTTCACTTGTTCCTCAAATTTCATCTTGTCAGGCTGGGCGATTCTGTATTTTTCCCCATTGATCAGCTTCACATCAACACTTTGGATGAGAAGTCTTTGCTTATTATCCTCATTTAATTTATGAAGATCCTTCTGATAGATGGAGATTTGGTTTTTTAAATCCCGCGCGTGCTCACGCTGCTTTTCAATTAACGTCACCTGTTCTTCCTGAAACGTTCCGTATGTAAACAGAAAGAACAGCCAGCTGACGATGGCTCCGCACATCATTCCCGCAAAAAAACGCTGCCATCCCGGTTTTTTATAATACTCGGGAATTCTCATGATGACATATTCTCCTGGGTCAGCCATGAAATAATCAGCCAGCCGGTCTGCGCGCCGCCCATTGCTGAAATAATTAAAAGAAGCTGTTTGAAGATGTCGCGCGTGTTGCCTTCAAACAGCCCCCGCTCGAAACTGTATACCGCGTCAAATGTTCCCCCGATGGCCGCGACAAGCGCCCAGATCTTCAGCCTGTTCGCCAATTTTGTGATCGCCGTCAGCGGAGGCTCGCCTGATAAATAAGCTCCGAGGCCGCCGATCAGCGCGCCGCCGAGCAACACACCGAGGGCGATAAAATAACTGCTGATGAAATTCGCCATAAATCCGGCTTCCTGATCCATATATACACCACCTCACTTTTCTATCATATTGAGCGAAACGGACAAGTATGATGATGAGTCAAAAAAAGAACATTTGTTTCTTAAGAAAACCCGTCTTATAATGTAGAAAGGCAAAATGAACGTATGGGAAAGGAGTGGCGGCATTGTCTTTTGTTCACCTGCAAGTACATAGCGGCTACAGCCTGTTAAACAGCGCCGCTTCTGTAAAAGAGCTTGTTACACAAGCGAAGGAACTCGGATATTCATCATTGGCGCTGACGGACGAAAATGTGATGTACGGCGCCATTGAGTTTTATAAAGCATGCAAATCAAACGGAATTAAACCGATTATCGGTCTGACGGCTTCTATATACACGGACGATGCGGAGCTTGAAGCACACCCGCTCATTCTTTTAGCAGAGACAAACACCGGCTATCAGAACCTGGTGAAAATCTCAAGTGCGCTGCAATCCATGGCAAAGGGCGGCATGAAGCGAAAATGGATGAAGAGCTATCGTGAGGGGCTGATCGCCATTACGCCCGGTGAAAACGGCTACATTGAAAGCCTGCTTCAAACCGGGAAGTTTGAAGAAGCGGTCCGGGCTGCCGAAGGATTCCGGGAGCTGTTCGGAGACGGCCGTTTTTATTTAGGGTACCAGCCGTTTAAAGGACATGAGACGTTATCAGAAGAGATTCTCCGCCTGTCAGCCGAAACGGAAATCGCTGTCTGCGCTGCGGGGGATGTCCGTTATATCAAGAAAGAAGATCAAGATGCGTACCGCTGTCTGTGCGCTATTAAAGCCGGAGAGAAGTGGGAGGATCAGAGCGGGGATCTGCCGGACTTATACTTGAGGACGCCTGAAGAAATGGCAGAGCTTTACACGCGGCATCCGGAAGCGATTGAAGCAGCCGCGCGTATCGCCCGGCAATGCCGGGTCGATGTCAGCCTCGGACAGACACAGCTTCCGTCTTTTCCGGCGCCGGACGGCAAATCAGCCGATGACTATTTGGCGGAGCTCTGTCATGAGGGGATGCGTCTCCGTTTCGGCACTCCTGATGAGCGCGCTGTCCGCCGGCTTGAATATGAGCTGGACGTCATCAGGCGCATGAAATTCAGTGATTATTTTCTCATCGTATGGGACTTTATGAAGTACGCGCATGAAAAGGGCATTGTGACAGGCCCGGGAAGGGGGTCCGCGGCAGGCTCGCTTGTCGCTTACTCCCTTTTCATTACCGACGTGGATCCGCTTAAACATTCTCTGCTGTTTGAGAGATTTCTTAATCCGGAGCGGATCAGCATGCCGGATATTGATATCGATTTCCCTGATACGAGAAGGGATGAGGTCATTCAGTATGTACAAAATAAGTACGGGGCCATGCACGTCGCCCAGATTATCACCTTCGGGACATTGGCCGCAAAGGCGGCGTTAAGGGATACCGGGAGAGTGTTCGGAATCAGCCCGAAAGAAGCCGATCAGCTTGCCCGCCTGATTCCGTCAAAACCGGGAATGACGCTTGAGGAAGCGAGGCGGCAGTCCGCTCAGCTGAACAGGCGGCTGTCCGAATCCGCCGTTCTTCATAAAGTGTTTCAGATCGCAAGGAAAATTGAAGGTCTTCCGAGACACACGTCAACACACGCGGCCGGGGTCGTTCTCAGTAAAGAGCCGCTTTCGGAAGTTGTGCCTCTTCAAGAAGGACATGACGGCGTGTATTTAACGCAGTATGCAATGGATCATCTGGAAGATCTCGGTCTTTTAAAAATGGACTTTTTAGGTTTGCGCAACCTGACGCTTATTGAATCCATAAAAACGATGATTGAAAAAGAAACGAATACGAAAATTGATTTTTCCGAGATTTCTTATCAGGATGAAAAAACGTTCTCACTATTGTCAAACGGTGATACGACGGGTATTTTCCAGCTGGAATCATCAGGAATGAGAAACGTGCTGAAGCGCCTGAAGCCGTCAAGACTGGAAGACATTGTCGCGGTTAACGCGCTTTACAGGCCGGGACCGATGGAAAATATTCCGTTATTTATCGACCGGAAACACGGGCGGGCGCGTGTGGAAGTGCCGCACGAGGATGTAAGAAATATTCTCAGTGACACTTACGGCGTCATCGTCTATCAAGAACAGATAATGATGATCGCCTCGCGCATGGCAGGGTTTTCATTAGGTGAAGCGGATCTGCTCAGACGGGCTGTCAGCAAAAAGCAAAAGGACATTCTGGACAGAGAGCGAAGCCATTTTGTTGAAGGGTGCATAAAAAAGGAGTATTCTGTAGTCACTGCAAACGAGGTCTACGATCTGATTGTAAAATTCGCTAACTACGGATTCAACAGAAGCCATGCTGTCGCATACAGCATGATCGGCTATCAGCTCGCCTATTTAAAAGCGCATTATCCGTTATATTTTATGTGCGGGCTGTTGACGAGCGTCATCGGCAATGAGGACAAAATATCGCAATATCTGCATGAAGCGAAGGGGAGCGGGATTCAAGTCCTTCCGCCGTCAATAAACAAAAGCGGTTTTCCGTTTGCGCCGGAAAACGGAGCCGTCAGATACAGTTTGCGGGCCGTTAAAAACGTAGGCGTCTCGGCAGTGAAAGATATTTATAAAGCAAGAACACATAAACCGTTCGAGGATCTTTTCGATTTCTGCTTTCGCGTACCCGCAAAAAGCGTGAATCGGAAAACCATCGAAACCCTTATATTTTCTGGCGCCATGGACGAATTCAATCAAAATCGCGCCGCCTTGCTGGCCTCCGTTGATGTGGCTTTAGAGCACGCTGAACTTTTTCGTGCAGACGATGACCAAATGGGATTGTTTTTGGAAGAATCGTTCTCCATTAAGCCAAAATATGTAGAGGCTGAGGAATTTCCGCTCGTGGACAAGCTTCGGTTCGAAAAAGAAGCCCTCGGTGTTTATTTCTCAAGCCATCCTTTGTCTGCTTTCAGGGATCTCCTGAAAAAACGGGGGGCGCAAGCGATCACAGCAGCGCGGCAGATGCCGAAGGGGCAGCTGTCAATCGGCGCTTTGCTCGCGGGCATCAAAACGATTCGGACAAAGACAGGTCAGCATATGGCGTTTCTCACATTAAGCGATGAAACGGGAGAAATGGAAGCCGTCGTGTTTCCTGACCAATATAGAAGGCTGTCTCCGCTGTTAAAAGAAGGCGCGCTTTTATTCGCCGCCGGAAAAATGGAAGAGCGTCAGGAGAAGACACAATTCATCATGTCATCCGCCTCTCTTCTTGAGCAGACGGAGGCAGACAGAGCGCCGTCTGTTTACATCAAAATCGAAGGCAGCCGGCACAATCAGGAGTTTTTGGAAAAGATGAAGCGTATTTTACTGGAGCATAAAGGGGAAACCGGCGTTTATCTTTATTATGAAAAAGACAAGCAGACGATCAGGCTGCCGGATACTTTTCATATTCAGGCGGACCATCAGGCGCTATACCGTTTAAAAGAGCTGCTGGGCCGCGAAAACGTCGTGTTAAAATAGTGGTAACAATAATCATTTTGTTATACAATTGAAACAATTGTGCTATCTTATTTAAAGATTCTGAAATTTTTCACCTCCAGCGATTGTACCAGTCTATGCGGCAGAATATGTAACAAAGTACTTAAAAGGAGTGTTTAGAATGTCATTAAGAGAAGAAGCGTTACATTTACACAAAGTAAACCAAGGAAAGCTGGAATCAAAAGCAAAGGTAGAAGTCAGAAACGCGGACGACTTAAGCCTTGCCTATTCTCCCGGAGTAGCTGAGCCTTGTAAAGAGATTTATGACGATAAAAACAAAGTATATGATTATACAATGAAGGGGAACATGGTAGCAGTCGTAACAGACGGATCAGCCGTTCTCGGTCTCGGTAATATCGGGCCTGAAGCTTCACTTCCGGTCATGGAAGGGAAAGCGGTGCTGTTCAAAAGTTTCGCGGGCGTGGATGCATTCCCGATCGCGCTTGACACAAACGATGTGAACAAAATCATTGACACTGTGAAGCTGCTTGCACCGACATTCGGCGGTGTCAACCTTGAAGATATTGCGGCGCCGAACTGCTTCATTATCGAAGAGCGCCTGAAAAAAGAAACAAACATTCCGGTTTTCCACGATGATCAGCACGGCACTGCCATCGTAACCGTTGCCGGACTTGTAAATGCGCTGAAATTATCAGGAAAATCCATGTCATCCATTAAAGTTGTGGCAAACGGAGCGGGAGCGGCAGGCATCGCGATCATCAAGCTTCTTTACCATTTCGGCGTACGCGACATCGTAATGTGCGACTCTAAAGGGGCGATTTACGAAGGGCGTCCGGCCGGCATGAACGCAGTGAAAAACGAAGTGGCGAAGTTTACAAACCAAGACCGCAACGACGGTTCGCTGCAGGATGTCATTAAAGATGCAGACGTCTTTATCGGCGTATCAGTCGAAGGCGCGCTGACGAAAGAAATGGTGGAGAGCATGGCGAAAGATCCGATTATCTTCGCAATGGCCAACCCGAATCCGGAAATTATGCCTGAAGACGCGCGTGCAGCCGGCGCAAGCGTAATCGGAACAGGCCGTTCTGATTTCCCGAACCAGGTTAACAATGTTCTGGCATTCCCTGGAATTTTCCGCGGGGCGCTTGACGTTCGCGCGACTCACATCAACGAAGAAATGAAAATTGCTGCGGTTGAAGCGATTGCTTCCCTCGTTTCAGAGGAAGAATTAAGCGCTGATTATGTCATCCCGGCTCCATTTGACAAACGTGTGGCTCCTGCCGTTGCGAAAGCTGTTGCGAAAGCAGCGATGGAAACGGGCGTCGCCAGAATTACGGTCGATCCTGAGGAAGTGGCTGAAAAAACAAGACAGCTCACGGTTATCGGCGAATAATAACACAAAAATGAAATGGCAGCGCGTTGGAAAAAAACAACGCGCTGCTGTTCAATATACGGACTGCTGGCATTTTTTTAAGGGCAGGTCTTAAAAAAATTTCAGCAGAATCCTTATTTCTTTTGAAAACGCTGACAGATAAGGCTGAACAACGCTTTTTACGGTATGAAATCCGTCCGTTTCCGTCTGTTTTGCAGCAAAAAATGTCGAATGGAGGATGACACCGTTTGACAAAAAAAGTACAATAGTTTCGGTAAAGTTATTATTAAGTCTATCTAATCGGAAGACATGCAGTGAAGAGAACCCTTCACAAAAGGGAGGTAATCATTTGTTAAAGGATATATTCACAAAAAAGAAAAAATATGCTTCCGTGCCGTCTGAGCAGGCAAAACATGATGTTCCGGAAGGCATTATGACAAAGTGCTCCAAATGTAAAAAAATCATGCTCACAAAAGAGTTAGATAAAAACCTGCGCGTCTGCATGAACTGCGGGCACCATTTCCCGATGAATGCAAAGCAGCGCATTGAAAGCCTCCTGGATGAAGATTCATTCGAAGAATTCAACCAGGGAATGATATCTGAAAACCCGCTCGGTTTCCCGGAATACTTAGAAAAAATCGAAAAAGACCGTGAGAAAACATCGCTGAATGAAGCGGTGGTTACCGGAAAAGGAACCATCAGCGGATTCCCTGCCGTGATCGCGATCATGGATTCAACATTCCGAATGGGCAGCATGGGTTCGGTTGTCGGCGAAAAAATCACGCTTGCAATTGAAAAAGCAAAAGAGGAAAAAGTCCCGTTTATCATCTTTACCGCTTCCGGCGGCGCACGTATGCAGGAGGGGGTCTTAAGCCTTATGCAAATGGCCAAGACAAGCTCTGCATTAAAACTGTTCAGTGAGGAGCAGGGACTGATTATTTCTGTCATGACCCATCCGACGACAGGCGGCGTATCGGCCAGTTTCGCGTCTCTCGGTGATTATAATTTCGCTGAACCGGGCGCCTTGATCGGATTTGCCGGAAGACGTATTATTGAACAGACGATCGGGGAAAAACTGCCGGAAGATTTCCAGACGGCGGAATTTTTATTAAAGCACGGCCAGCTTGATGCGGTGATTCACCGAAACGACATGAAAGACAAACTCGCATTTCTGCTGGACATGCACCAAACAGGAGGTGAGCATGAGTGGCTGCAAGATTAGAATTTGAAAAACCAGTGATTGAACTGCAGACGAAAATCGCCGAACTGAAAAAATTCACCCAAGATTCGGAGATGGATTTAAGCGCTGAAATCGCAAGACTTGAAGACCGGCTCAGCAAGCTCCAGGATGAGATTTATAAAAACCTGAAGCCGTGGGACAGAGTGCAGATCGCACGCCTTCCCGACCGGCCGACGACGCTTGATTACATTCAATACCTGTTTACCGACTTTTTTGAGTGCCACGGAGACAGAACATACGGAGATGATGCTGCGATTGTCGGCGGAGTCGCCAAATATCACGGCATGCCGGTCACCGTTATCGGACATCAGCGCGGAAAAGACACGAAAGAAAACCTTGTCCGCAATTTCGGGATGCCTCACCCTGAGGGCTACCGCAAAGCGCTTCGTCTCATGAAGCAGGCGGATAAGTTCAACCGCCCGATTATCTGCTTCATCGATACGAAGGGAGCGTACCCGGGTAAAGCGGCTGAGGAACGGGGACAAAGTGAAGCCATCGCCAAGAACCTGTTCGAGATGGCCGGCCTGACAGTGCCTGTCGTTTGTATCGTCATCGGGGAAGGCGGCAGCGGAGGCGCGCTTGCATTAGGTGTGGGCAACCGCATGCTGATGCTTGAGAACTCGACGTATTCCGTTATTTCTCCTGAAGGAGCCGCGTCCATTTTGTGGAAAGACTCCAGCCTTGCGAAAAAAGCGGCCGAATCCATGAAGATTACTGCGCCCGATTTATTAGAATTAGGAATTATTGATGATATGATTAAAGAAGTGAAGGGCGGAGCTCACCATGATATTAAGCAGCAGGCGGGCTATATTGACGGTATTCTTAAAGAAACGTTAAAATCTCTTCTTCAATTGAACGCCGAAGAATTGATCTCACAGCGCTATGAAAAATATAAAGCAATCGGGAAAGTTTCGGTTGAGGATCAATATATCGGGGTAAACTGAATAGACGTGAAGCCTATGGCTCACGTTTATTTTTTGTGATTTTTGTGATATTCCTTAAATTTTATTTAAAAACAATTTATTTAATTGTATAATAGGTAAGGTTTCATGGGAGCTCAGGCGTCCCTTTTCATTGTTTTAGGGCAATGATCATGATATGTTTAACATATATATGTTGCTGAGGTGAATAGGAAATGAAGCGTATAGGAGTTTTAACGAGCGGCGGGGATTCCCCGGGTATGAACGCTGCGGTGCGCGCGGTTGTGCGGAAAGCTATCTACCACGACGTCGAAGTGTACGGAATTTATAACGGTTATTCAGGATTAATCAGCGGAAAAATAGAGAAACTGGAGCTTGGTTCGGTCGGTGACATCATCCACCGCGGCGGAACAAAGCTGTATACGGCCAGATGTCCTGAATTCAAAACAGTTGAAGGCCGTGAAAAAGGAATCGAAAATTTAAAGAAACTCGGCATTGAAGGTCTTGTCGTCATCGGCGGAGACGGTTCATACATGGGTGCGAAAAAATTAACGGAACACGGGTTTCCGTGTGTGGGTGTACCGGGTACGATAGATAATGACATCCCGGGAACTGATTTTACGATCGGATTTGATACGGCGCTAAATACCGTAATTGATGCGATTGATAAAATCCGTGACACCGCTACGTCTCATGAGCGTACATACGTTATTGAAGTGATGGGGCGCCATGCGGGCGACATTGCTTTATGGGCAGGTCTTGCAGGCGGAGCGGAATCAATTTTAATTCCTGAAGCGGACTACGATATGCAGGAAATTATCGGCCGTTTGAAGAGAGGGCACGACCGCGGCAAAAAACACAGTATCATCATCGTTGCAGAAGGGGTAGGCAGCGGAGTTGAATTCGGAAAACGCATCGAAGAAGAAACGAACCTTGAAACACGGGTATCCGTTTTAGGGCACATCCAGCGCGGCGGATCTCCAAGCGCTTCTGACCGGGTTCTTGCAAGCCGCCTCGGCGCTTACGCGGTTGAGCTTCTGCTTAAAGGAAAAGGCGGACGCTGCGTAGGTATACAAAACAACAAGCTTGTAGACCATGATATTATAGAAATTTTAGAATCAAAACATACTGTTGAACCAAACATGTATCAGCTTTCAAAAGAACTGTCTATTTAAGGCGGAAGAAGCTGAAGATTTCAGAAGGAAGTGAACGAGTTGAAAAAAACAAAAATCGTTTGTACAATCGGTCCGGCCAGTGAAAGTGTAGAAATGCTGACAAAATTGATGGAAGCGGGTATGAACGTTGCTCGTCTGAATTTTTCACACGGTGATTTCGAAGAGCACGGCGCAAGAATCAAAAACATCAGAGAAGCAAGCAAAAAGCTCGGCAAAAACGTGGGGATTCTCCTCGATACGAAAGGTCCGGAAATCCGCACGCACGATATGGAAAACGGCGCGCTTGAGCTTCAGGCGGGAAATGAAATTATCGTTTCTACGAAACAGGTGCTGGGAACGCTTGAAAAATTCTCAGTTTCTTATGAAGGCCTGGCAGACGACGTGTCAGCAGGGTCTATCATCCTGTTGGATGACGGTTTAATCGGATTGGAAGTGCTGGAATCAAATCCGGAAAAACACGAAATCAAAACAAAAATCTTAAACAGCGGCACGCTGAAAAATAAAAAAGGCGTAAACGTTCCCGGCGTCAGCGTCAACCTTCCCGGAATTACTGAAAAAGACGCCAAAGACATCGTATTCGGTATCGAGCAAGGCGTTGATTTCATCGCTGCGTCATTTGTACGCCGTTCTACGGATGTCCTGGAAATCCGCGAACTGCTTGAAGAGCATAACGCGTCTGACATTCAAATCATTCCTAAGATCGAGAACCAGGAAGGCGTTGACAACCTGGATGCGATCCTGGAAGTATCTGACGGCTTAATGGTAGCGCGCGGAGACCTCGGCGTAGAGATTCCGGCCGAAGAAGTGCCGCTCGTGCAAAAAGAAATGATCAAAAAATGCAACGCGCTCGGCAAACCGGTTATTACTGCGACACAAATGCTTGACAGCATGCAGCGCAACCCTCGTCCGACACGCGCTGAAGCAAGTGACGTTGCCAACGCCATTTTCGACGGCACAGATGCCATCATGCTTTCCGGTGAGACGGCTGCGGGACAATATCCTGTCGAGGCGGTTCAAACAATGTTTAACATCGCCACACGCACAGAAGAATCTCTGAACTACAAAGAAATTCTGTCTAAACGCAGAGATCAGGTCGGCATGACGATTACCGATGCGATCGGCCAATCAGTTGCGCACACGGCGATCAATCTGAGTGCGGCAGCTATCGTTACCCCTACAGAAAGCGGCCATACGGCGCGTATGATCGCCAAATACCGTCCGCAGGCTCCGATTGTAGCCGTTACGGTTAATGAGTCTGTATCACGCAAACTCGGCCTTGTATTCGGTGTATTCCCGGCAAGCGGCCAAAACGCGACTTCAACCGATGAAATGCTTGAAGACGCGGTTCAAAAATCACTTGACAGCGGCATCGTGAAACGCGGTGATCTGATTGTCATTACAGCAGGTTCTGTCGGTGAATCAGGCACGACGAATCTGATGAAAGTCCACACTGTCGGCAGCATTATCGCAAAAGGACAAGGCATCGGACGCAAATCTGCATTCGGGCCGGTCGTTGTTGCAAAAAATGCGAAAGAAGCTGAACAAAAAATGACAGACGGCGCAGTATTGGTTGCTTCAAGCACTGACCGCGACATGATCGCTTCACTTGAAAAAGCATCGGCGCTCATCACTGAAGAAGGCGGTCTGACAAGCCATGCAGCCGTTGTCGGTTTAAGCTTGGGCATTCCGGTTATCGTCGGTCTTGAGAACGCAACTTCAGTTTTAACAGAAGGACAGGTTATCACAGTTGACGCTGCCCGCGGCGCTGTGTATGAAGGCCGCGCAAGCGTTCTTTAAACAGCTTTAAAAAAGAGAGGGGGGGTTCTCCCTTCTCTTTTGTCTTTAGGCTGATTTTCCTATTCCCATGCGGGCGGTGACGCGCTTTTAGAAGGGCAGGAGGGCAGAAAAATGAGAGTGTTATTCTTACTGTTTATCGTGTGTCCGGCAATTGAAATCGGCTTGTTTCTGCTGGCGGGAAAATGGCTCGGTGTTTTTCCGACCTTCCTTCTCATCATTTTGACAGGCGTATTAGGCGCCTTGGTGGCAAAAAGACAGGGAACCGATGTGTATCATCGGGTGATGCGCGACCTGCAGCACGGCAAAATGCCGGGGGAAGCGCTTCTTGATGGAATATGCGTCTTTTTCGGAGGCCTGCTTTTGATGCTTCCGGGTTTTCTGTCCGATATTGCAGGGGCCTGTCTTCTGATTCCGTTCACTCGGAACCGCATGAAGCCGCTTTTGTTCAAATGGCTGAGAGGAATGTCAAAAAACAAGCGGATCATTATCAAATAAAAACGGCAGCCTTCTTACAGGGCTGCTGTTTTTATTTGGATTGAACAGTTATATAGGCCCATATTTCTTTTAAAGCGCCCGTTGTGATAAAGGCCTGAATGAAAACGAGCAGCGCGGGCCCCGCAGCCAGTCCTAAAATTCCGAACAGTTTAAAGCCGGCAAACAGGGCGATTAAGGTCGCAAGCGGATCAAGTCCGATTGACTTGCTTAAAATTTTTGGCTCCGTCAGCTGGCGCTGAATGAGAACCACAATATATAAAACACCGAGACCGATCGCTTGAGGAAGCTGACCGGCAATGGCCAAATACATAATCCAGGGAACAAAGACCGACCCGGCGCCGAGATAAGGGAGAAGGTCCACCAGGCCGATAAAAAAGGCGATGGTTGCCGCATGCTCAATCCCTAAAAGAAAAAGTCCGATAAAGACAATGATCATCGTGAAAAGTATGAGCAAGGCCTGCGCCTTAATGAAACCTGCCATCGCTTTTTTCAGCTCTCCCGATACGGCCTTGGCGTTTGCCGAAACCCGTTCCGGAAGAATGGAATAAAGCAGCGCCTTCAGCTTATGCCAATCCTTTGTCATAAAAAAAGTCGCCAGCATTGCGAAAATGAAGACGGCAGCTGTATTGGGAAGGAAGGCAATCCATTTCGGCACCAGCTCCAAAAGATGTGAAAGCATCAGCCCCGCATTTTTAGCGGCTGTATCACCGAGGGTCTGAATATGCGTCACGATGGATGCCTGCTGATTGGTTTCCAGTCCGTTAAATAGGACGGTCAGCTCGTGGTACAATGGCTGAATGCGGGAAGTGAACAGCTCTTCGCAATACGTCATAAAGGCGCTGATATGGGGAGGGAGCGTTTTGGCCAGATAGGCGGTTCCCGAAATGATTTCCGCAACGAGAAATGTCGCCGCGCCAAGAAGAATAAGCAAAAAGAAGACCAGGACAATGACAGTATTGACTGACCGGGGCATCCCCGTCAGTTTGTCCAGCCAGTCAACTACGGGAATGATCGCTGATGACAGAATAAGGGCGATCAGAAACGGATAAGTTAACGGAAATGAGGCGTAACCGGCCGCTAAAGCGCCGCCGGCCGCAGCGAGTACAAACAGCGCGCGGAAAAAAACAGTTGCGTAGTGCGGGTTCACATCGATCCTCCTCTCGGTCGGCACGTCCTATTACATTAGTTTATTCGTCAAAAAAAAGGATATGAATACAGATATGATGAAAGAAGGTGCTTCAGGATGTTTACACAGGCGAATTTATTTTTACTATTATTGCTGGCCATCGCGTTGGTAGCCAAAAATCAGTCATTGCTTTTTGCCGTCGGCTTTCTCATTGTGATAAAAGCTGTCGGTCTTGATCAGAAACTATTTCCGGTTATTCAGTCAAAAGGCATCAACTGGGGAGTCACCGTCATTACAATCGCCGTTTTAGTGCCGATTGCCACAGGTGATATCGGTTTTAAACAGCTCGGAGAAGCAATGAAATCATATTATGCGTGGATCGCTCTCGGTGCCGGGATCGCGGTTGCCTTAATCGCCAAAAACGGTCTCACCTTATTGGAAAACGACCCTCATATTACAACGGCGCTGGTCATTGGCACGATACTTGCCGTCGCGCTTTTCGGAGGCGTCGCCGTCGGCCCGTTAATCGGCGCCGGAATCGCCTACTTGGCCATGCAAATCGTTAAAATATTCACTTCGTAAAGCTGCTTTTTTTTTGTGGAGAAAATTAGAGTTTGCACTTGCGCATTTTGTAGTTCAGACAAATGCCATTTGCATTATTCCGATGAATGAAGCGGCTTACCATGTAACAAAGAACTTCGGGATTGACGGCGCACATGGAGCGAAAACAGCGATTGCAGTAATTCCAATTGATGAATGGATGAAAAGCTGATGGAATTTATGCGCTGATACCAAAGCAAAACTTGAAGTGTTGTCAAAATAAGCGGAGACCCTTTCCTTCAATTTGAAAGTTTGTTAAATTTATAATGAGAATGAAAAAACACAATTCGGTTGGTAGTCCGGATGCATGATTTAAAATGTCAGTAACCTTCCCCTCCTCGGGATGTCCATCATTCTTCAGTAAATTTAGGAGGAGGGAATCGTTATGAAATTAACGGTTTACTACGATGGTCAGTTTTGGGTAGGAGTCATTGAAGTTGTGGATGAGGGGAAATTAAGAGCAATTCGTCATTTGTTTGGACAAGAGCCAAAGGATTCAGAAATAATGCATTTTGTTAATAATCAACTTTTACCGACTCTCTCCCACACTGAACAAGAAGGGGTTTGTGTCAAAGCAAAATCTAAGAAATTAAACCCAAAAAGATTGCAACGGCAAGCTTCTAAAGAGATGAAAAAGATCGGGATATCAACTAAGGCGCAAAAAGCGATAAAACAGGAGCTTGAAGCAAGAAAAGAAAAGAGAAAACAACTGAATAAAAAACAAAGAGAAAAAATAAAGGAACAAAAATATTTAATCAGAAAACAAAAAGCAAAAGAAAAGCATAGGGGAAAATAGTCGGAGAGCCCGATGAAGTCCTTCGATTGAAAAGTTGAGCGGCATCAGTTAGTTTCTTCGGACTGATTTAGAAAAAAAGAAGTATAAGTCAGAGCCCTTCTCGAGATGAGGAGGGTTTTTCTGCAATTTATTTAAATTCACTTACATCAGTAAATGAGTCAGTTTCAATTGATAATCGGTTTGATGAGGATATTTACGGCCCGAAAACAGCAAATGCAGTCAAACGATTCCAGTCCATGTGCGTGGAGCCAACTAAAACCAAGACATGGATTTCTGAAGCTGATCCGAACATTGATTCAGTCGAGTAAACAAAATAACCCTCTTCTCCGGTAAAGAAGGAGGGGGAATTTGCGGTGAAGTTGTCGCGCCTGTCCTTTTAAAGTTTCCCCAAAGCTCCCCCCAAATGAAAACATGAGAATACATGGTTTTACAAAGCATCTGAAAGCAAGCGATTAAATATATCAACGCCAAGCCTTGATATATAGGGCTTTTAAAACATTTTTAGTTAAAAGTCTACAAATTAATCAGATTATTGTTTATAATAAGAATAGGCTTAAACTTAAATAAGCTTATAAGAATTTGTTATGTTCCTCTATAAGCATACCGGTTATGTAACCGCAACCAGTGAAATGTAAGCATTTTCTTAAAGGGGAAAGGGATTGTTTGCATGACTCATTTTAAGTAAGCCGTATGTTTTATATACTCTTTAAAGGGGAATTTTGATTGAAAAGGAGAGGTTGAATATGACAGCAACACGCGGTCTTGAAGGGGTTGTAGCAACAACATCATCTGTAAGCTCTATTATCGACGATACCCTTACATATGTAGGGTACGATATTGACGACTTGACAGAGAATGCAAGTTTTGAAGAAATCATTTATTTGCTGTGGCATCTGCGCCTGCCGAATAAAACGGAACTTGCTGAACTGAAAAAACAGCTTGCGAAAGAAGCTGCCGTTCCACAAGAAATCATTGAGCACTTCAAATCCTATCCCCTCAATAACGTACATCCAATGGCTGCGCTCCGGACGGCGATTTCATTACTCGGTCTGACTGACAGTGAAGCCGATGTCATGAATCCGGAAGCGAACTACAGAAAAGCCATCCGTCTGCAGGCGAAAGTGCCGGGCATTGTCGCCGCTTTCTCAAGAATCCGCAAAGGACTTGATCCTGTTGAACCGAAGGAAGAGTACGGAATCGCGGAGAACTTCCTTTACACCTTAAACGGTGAAGAGCCTTCTCCGATCGAAGTGGAAGCGTTTAACAAAGCGCTCATTCTTCATGCGGATCATGAGCTGAACGCATCAACATTTACGGCGAGAGTATGTGTCGCCACCTTATCCGATATTTACTCAGGCATCACTGCCGCCATCGGCGCTTTAAAAGGACCGCTTCACGGCGGAGCCAATGAAGCCGTCATGAAAATGCTGACAGAAATCGGCGAAGTGGAAAACGCCGAGCCTTATATCCGCAGCAAAATGGAGAAAAAGGAAAAAGTAATGGGCTTCGGACACCGTGTGTATAAGCATGGAGACCCGCGCGCCAAACACTTAAAAGAAATGAGCAAACGCCTGACGAATCTGACGGGTGAAAGCAAATGGTACGACATGTCAATCCGTGTCGAAGAAATCGTGACGTCGGAGAAAAAACTTCCGCCTAACGTTGATTTCTATTCCGCATCTGTATACCACAGTCTCGGCATTGATCACGATCTGTTCACGCCGATCTTTGCGGTCAGCAGAATGTCAGGATGGATCGCCCATATTCTTGAACAGTACGATAACAACCGCCTCATCCGCCCGCGCGCTGATTACACGGGTCCGGATAAGCAGACTTTTGTTCCGATTGATGAAAGAGCCTGATCAAACGGGAGGCTGGTGATTTTCATGTCGTTAGCCTCTTGTTAATCAAGCCCGGATTGGTTTACAATTTTGATAGAATCTTGAGAAAAGTCATTTTATTTTCTATACAAGAAAAATAAAATGTTTTCTAAATATGAATTACATACTGGGAGGTAATATTGTGTCACAAGGTGAAAAAATTACAGTCTCTAATGGAGTATTAAACGTACCAAATAATCCGATTATCCCGTTTATTGAAGGCGACGGCACAGGCCCTGATATTTGGAACGCCGCTTCTAAAGTATTGGAAGCCGCTGTTGAAAAAGCATATAAAGGCGAGAAAAAAATCACGTGGAAAGAAGTTTATGCTGGTGAAAAGGCTTATAATAAAACAGGTGAGTGGCTTCCTGCCGAAACGCTGGAAGACATCAGAGAGTACTTCATCGCCATCAAAGGCCCTCTGACGACACCGGTCGGCGGCGGTATCCGTTCTCTGAACGTGGCGCTGAGACAGGAGCTTGATTTGTTTACGTGCCTGCGCCCTGTCAGATATTTCACGGGAGTGCCTTCCCCGGTCAAACGTCCTGAAGATACGGATATGGTCATTTTCCGCGAGAATACGGAAGATATTTACGCCGGAATTGAGTATGCGAAAGGTTCTGAAGAAGTTGAAAAGCTGATTAGCTTCCTGCAAAATGAAATGGGTGTTAACAAAATCCGTTTCCCTGAAACGTCAGGAATCGGCATCAAGCCTGTTTCTGAAGAAGGCACAAGCCGCTTAGTCAGAGCTGCCATTGAGTATGCGATCGAAAACGGCCGTAAGTCTGTCACGCTTGTCCACAAAGGAAACATCATGAAGTTCACTGAAGGGGCATTTAAAAACTGGGGCTACGAGCTTGCCGAAAGAGAATACGGAGATAAAGTATTCTCTTGGGCTGAATATGACCGCATTGTCGAAAAAGACGGAAAAGAAGCGGCTGATAAAGCGCAGAGCGACGCGGAAGCGGCAGGAAAAATCATCGTCAAAGACAGCATCGCTGATATTTTCCTTCAGCAGATCTTAACCCGTCCGAGCGAATTCGACGTCGTGGCGACAATGAACTTAAACGGAGACTATATCTCTGATGCGCTTGCCGCTCAGGTAGGCGGAATCGGAATCGCGCCGGGAGCGAACATCAACTATGAAACAGGGCATGCGATTTTCGAAGCGACTCACGGAACGGCTCCTAAGTATGCCGGCCTTGACAAAGTCAACCCGTCATCCGTCATCCTTTCAGGAGTGCTTCTTCTTGAACACCTGAACTGGAATGAGGCTGCCGACTTGATCATTAAATCTATGGAAAAAACGATTGCTTCAAAAGTAGTAACGTACGATTTTGCCAGATTAATGGACGGTGCAACTGAAGTGAAATGTTCAGAGTTTGGTGAAGAGCTAATTAAAAACATGGACTGAACCTAAAGCAGACTTCTAATGAAGCCAAAAAAGGAGAAGAGAATCATGGGAAAAACACGCAGTAAAGTTTCTGTTATCGGAGCAGGATTTACGGGAGCGACAACAGCCTTTCTTACAGCTCAAAAAGAGCTTGCGGACGTTGTGCTCGTTGATATTCCGCAATTAGAAAACCCGACAAAAGGAAAAGCGCTAGACATGCTCGAAGCAAGTCCGGTCCAAGGATTTGACGCGAAAATCACAGGCACGTCCAACTACGAGGACACAGCCGGTTCTGATATCGTCGTCATCACAGCCGGAATTGCGAGAAAACCGGGCATGAGCCGTGATGATCTCGTATCTACAAACGAAAAAATTATGAGAAGCGTCACACGTGAGATCGTGAAATATTCTCCTGACTGCATTATCGTTGTATTGACAAACCCTGTTGATGCGATGACATATGCGGTGTACAAAGAATCAGGCTTCCCGAAAGAACGCGTCATCGGACAATCCGGAGTGCTTGACACTGCGCGATTCAGAACATTCGTCGCTGAAGAATTAAACCTGTCTGTAAAAGATGTGACCGGTTTTGTTCTTGGCGGACACGGTGACGACATGGTTCCTCTCGTCCGTTATTCCTATGCGGGCGGCATTCCGCTTGAAACGCTTATCCCGAAAGACCGTCTTGATGCGATTGTAGAACGCACAAGAAAAGGCGGCGGGGAAATCGTCAACCTTCTCGGCAACGGAAGCGCCTACTACGCGCCTGCTGCGTCACTGACTGAAATGGTAGAAGCCATTTTGAAAGATCAGCGCCGCGTGCTTCCGACCATCGCTTACTTAGAAGGCGAATACGGTCATGAAGGCATTTACTTAGGCGTACCGACGATTATCGGAGGAAACGGCCTAGAGCAAATCATCGAGCTTGAACTGACAGACTATGAAAAAGCGCAGCTGAGTAAATCAGTTGAATCTGTCAAAAACGTGATGAAAGTATTGTCATAAGAAAAAAGGGAAGGCTTCCGAATCAGAAGCCTTCCTCTTTTTACAATCAATGAAAGCGTTTTCTTTTTTCCTGAGCGATCCTTTCTCTGAAAATGATCAAAAAGGCGAATTGTCTGAACGGGCAGTATTGGATAAAATGAAATCATAAAGTGATATGCAGCACATAAAATAGAGAAAATTGGATGTCGGGGAAAATAGACAGCGGAGGGCGCAGCATGAACAAAAAAATTTTAGTTGTAGATGATGAACAATCTATCGTTACTCTTTTACAGTATAATCTGGAACGATCCGGCTATGATGTCATTACCGCATCAGACGGCGAAGAGGCTCTGGAGCAGGCAGAGAACGAAAATCCGGATTTAATCGTACTGGATGTCATGCTGCCGAAAGTGGACGGAATCGACGTCTGTAAACAGCTCAGACAGCAGAAAATGATGGTTCCGATCTTGATGCTGACAGCAAAAGATGAGGAGTTTGATAAGGTGCTGGGACTGGAGCTCGGAGCGGATGATTACATGACAAAGCCGTTCAGTCCGCGGGAAGTCACTGCGCGGGTGAAAGCCATTTTAAGAAGGGCTGACATTTCTTCGCTGTCACAAGGCAGAGAAGAGGAAAAGGACGGGCAGATCCTCATCGGCGAGCTGAAAATTCTTCCGGAGCATTACGAAGCGTACTTTAAGTCAGAACAGCTGGAATTGACGCCTAAAGAATTTGAACTGCTTCTGTATTTGGGAAAACATAAGGGAAGAGTGCTGACGAGAGATCTTCTGCTGAGCGCGGTCTGGAACTATGATTTTGCCGGGGACACCCGGATTGTTGACGTTCATATCAGTCATCTGCGCGACAAAATCGAATCAAATACCAAAAAACCCATCTATATTAAAACAATCAGAGGTTTGGGGTATAAACTGGAGGAGCCAAAAATGAATGAATAAAGTCCGTGTGCGTCTGTTCGCTTTACTCGTTGTATGTATCATATTGGTTTTCAGTGTTCTCGGCCTTTTTTTACAGCAGCTTATTTCTTCATCCGCTGAAGAAAGAACGGCGGATCAGCTGAAAAAGGAATCGGTATACATAGCGGGCCTTCTTGACACCGGCCGAATCGGCAATAAAAGCAATGAAACGGTAATCAGTGACGCCGGCCGCACCCTCGGTATAAACGTCGCCGTGCTCAACGAGAAGGGTGACGCCGTATATCATTCCGGCAGTCATGCTGATGATTCAGCCGTAAAGGAGTTCATTTCTCACAATAAAAGCGAGGAAGCCGTACAGTCGAAAAGCAAAGTCATCCGCGGCACTGCCGTAAAAAATGGCGCCGGGAGAATTGCGGGGTATGTACTCGTTTCCTCGGAGATCAACGGCGGTTCAAGCGTTACCGGAGAAATGTGGGGCATGCTGGCAGCAAGTCTTTGTACCGCTTTTATCATTATCGTTTTCTTTTATACAAACATGACGTCCCGTTACAAAAAATCAATCGACGCCGCGACAAAGGTGGCGACGGAGCTGTCCAAAGGGAATTACGACGCCCGCTCCTACAGCGGCTACGCAAGGCGGTCGGACCGTCTCGGGCGTGCGATGAACAGCCTGGCGGTCGATTTAATGGAAATGACGAGAACGCAGGATATGCAGCGCGATCGTCTGCTAACCGTTATTGAAAATATCGGATCCGGTTTGATTTTAATAGACGGGAGAGGTTTTATCAATCTCGTGAACCGGTCATATACGAAGCAGTTTCATACAAAGCCTGAACGTCTGCTTCGGCGCCTTTACCATGATGCGTTTGAACATGAGGAGATCATTCGGCTTGTCGAAGACATTTTTATGACGGAGACGAAAAAATGCCAGCTGCTCAGACTTCCCATCAATATTGAGCGGCGCTACTTTGAAGTTGACGGCGTTCCGATCATGGGCCCCGACGATGAATGGAAGGGCATCGTCCTCGTCTTTCACGATATGACGGAAATTAAAAAATTGGAGCAGATGAGAAAGGACTTCGTCGCCAATGTCTCCCATGAACTGAAAACACCGATCACCTCGATTAAAGGATTTACGGAAACACTGTTAGACGGAGCGATGAAAGACGAAAAGGCGCTTTCAGACTTTCTGTCTATCATTCTGAAAGAAAGTGAGCGGCTCCAATCTCTCGTGCAGGATTTATTGGATTTATCCAAGATGGAGCAGCAAAACTTTACAATGCGCGTAGAGTCCTTTGACGCCGCAAAAATTCTGCATGAAATTGAAGCGCTTTTGCGGCATAAGGCTGAGGAAAAAGGCATCAGCTTTCAGCTCGATCTCCCGGAAGAGCCGATTTTTGTGACGGGTGACGCGCACAGGCTGAAGCAGGTATTTTTGAATCTGGCGAACAATGCCCTGACCTACACGCCTGAAAAAGGGACGGTGGGGATTTCGGTACATGTGAAAGAAACCGTTGTCGATATCAAAGTGTCCGATACGGGAATCGGCATTCAGAAGGAAGAGATCCCGCGGATATTTGAAAGATTCTACCGCGTGGATAAAGACAGAAGCCGCAACTCGGGAGGAACCGGGCTCGGCCTCGCCATCGTGAAGCACTTAATAGAAGCCCATGAAGGTAAAATCGAGGTCACAAGCGAGCCGGGACAGGGCACTGTATTTACCGTGACGCTGAAGCGGCAGCCGGAAGCGTGATCAGCTTTACAAAGGATTAACAATTTCTTCATGAGCTGTTAAACCTATCTTGTTAGGATATAACAGAACCCCTTCATCCAAGGAGCCAATTTTGACGGCGGGAACGTGTTTTCTTGTTCCCGTCCTTTTTGCGTTTTCACGGGGTTCGCTCATTTTCCTTTCAAATTGAACTTTGTTAAAATAAGAGAAGCTGTGAGATTAAAAAATAGAGGAATGACGAGCTTTTGCTCTTAGGAGGATATTGAATGACGGAACGAAAAAAATTAGTGCTTGTCGACGGAAACAGTCTGGCGTACCGGGCGTTTTTTGCATTGCCGCTTTTAAGCAATGAAAAAGGCATCCATACAAATGCCGTATACGGGTTTGCGATGATTTTAATGAAAATGCTGGAAGATGAAAAGCCGACCCACATGCTGGTGGCTTTTGATGCGGGAAAAACCACTTTCCGCCACAGCACGTTTAAAGAATATAAAGGCGGAAGACAAAAAACGCCGCCGGAGCTTTCAGAACAGATGCCGTTCATCCGCGAGCTCCTTGATGCCTACAAAATCAGCCGCTACGAGCTTCCTGAATATGAAGCGGACGATATTATCGGAACGCTTGCCGTATCTGCTGAAAAAGACGGCTTCGAAGTAAAGGTAGTGTCGGGGGACAAGGACTTAACCCAGCTTGCAACCGGGAAAACGACCGTTGCCATTACGAGAAAAGGCATTACTGACGTGGAAGATTACACGCCGGAGCACGTGGAAGAAAAGTACGGTCTGACCCCTTTGCAAATCATTGATATGAAGGGATTAATGGGGGATTCATCCGATAACATACCGGGCGTCCCCGGCGTCGGAGAAAAAACCGCGATTAAGCTCTTAAAGCAGTTCCATTCGGTTGAGAAACTGCTTGATTCCATTGATGAAGTCAGCGGAAAAAAATTAAAAGAAAAGCTTGAAGAATATAAGGAACAAGCCCTGATGAGCAAAGAGCTGGCGACGATTATGACAAATGCGCCGATTGAAGTCAAGCCCGAAGATTTAGATTACAAAGGGTTTGACCGTGAACAAGTTGTTGCCATTTTTAAAGAACTCGGTTTTAATACGCTTCTTGAGCGGCTTGGTGAAGAAAGCGGGGAAACGGCGGAAGAAAATTTTGAAGACATCAATGTCGAAACGGCAGAAGAAATCACCGAAGATATGCTCGTTTCGCCGTCCGCTTTGGTCGTCGAACAAATCGGTGATAACTATCACGAAGAACCGATCCTTGGCTTTTCCATCGTGAATGAAACAGGTCTTTATTATATTCCGAAAGAAATCGCCATTCAGTCTGAAGCTTTTAAATCTTGGGCTGAAGATGAATCGATGAAAAAATGGGTGTTCGACAGCAAACGTTCCGTCGTCGCTTTGCGCTGGCAGGGAATTGAGCTGAAGGGAACGGAATTTGACGCGCTTCTTGCTGCCTACATTATAAACCCGGGCAATTCGTACGACGATGTCGCGAGCGTAGCGAAAGAATACGGGCTGAATATCGTTTCAAAAGATGAAGCGGTATACGGAAAAGGCGCAAAGCGCGCCGTTCCGGCTGAAAAAGAGCTTGCCGATCATCTCGCGCGGAAAGCGTCTGCCGTTAACAGCCTTCGTGACAAACTGCTGCACGCGCTGGAAGAAAATAATCAGCTTGAATTATATGAAGATCTCGAACTCCCGCTTGCGCTTATTCTCGGAGAAATGGAATCAATGGGCGTCAAAGTGGATGTTGAAAGACTGAAGCGAATGGGCGAAGAGCTCAAGGCAAAGCTGAAAGAATATGAAGAAAAAATCCATGACATCGCCGGTGAGCCATTTAACATCAATTCACCAAAACAGCTCGGCGTCATTCTGTTCGACAAGCTCGGCCTGCCGCCAGTAAAGAAAACAAAAACAGGCTATTCCACTTCAGCTGATGTGCTTGAGAAGCTCGCCGACAAACATGATATCGTCGCGTACATTCTGCAATACAGACAAATCGGCAAACTCCAATCGACTTATATTGAAGGGCTGCTGAAAGTCACGCGCAAGGATTCTCATAAGGTGCATACACGGTTCAATCAGGCGTTGACTCAAACCGGACGCCTCAGCTCAACGGACCCGAACCTGCAAAATATTCCGATCCGGCTGGAGGAAGGGCGGAAAATCCGTCAGGCTTTCGTACCGTCCGAACCGGACTGGCTTATTTTCGCCGCCGATTATTCACAAATTGAATTAAGGGTGCTTGCGCATATTTCAAAAGATGAAAATCTGATCGAAGCGTTTACGAACGACATGGACATTCACACAAAAACCGCCATGGACGTGTTTCATGTCAGTGAAGGTGAAGTGACACAAGCGATGCGCCGCCAGGCAAAGGCCGTCAATTTCGGCATTGTTTACGGCATCAGTGATTACGGGCTGTCACAAAACCTCGGCATCACCCGGAAGGAAGCGGGCGCTTTTATAGACCGCTATTTGGAGAGCTTCCCGGGCGTCAAGGCATATATGGAAGAATCGGTGCAGGAAGCGAAGCAAAAAGGATATGTCACGACACTTATGCAGCGCCGCCGCTATATTCCTGAGCTGACAAGCCGCAACTTCAACCTGCGGAGCTTTGCGGAACGGACGGCCATGAATACGCCGATTCAGGGAAGCGCCGCCGATATTATTAAAAAAGCCATGATTGACATGGCAGCTGAGCTAAAAGAGAAAAACCTGAAGGCACGATTGCTGCTTCAGGTGCACGATGAATTGATTTTTGAAGCGCCTAAGGAAGAAATTGAAATATTAGAGAAGCTGGTTCCTGAAGTGATGGAGCATGCTTTGGCATTAGACGTGCCGCTGAAGGCGGATTATGCTTCAGGGCCGTCTTGGTACGATGCAAAATAAACAGAGAAAAAGGAAGTGATGATTGTGCCGGAATTACCAGAAGTTGAAACGGTCCGGCGCACTCTGACCGGTCTTGTGAAGGGGAAAACGATTGAATCGGCGGATATCAGATGGCCGAATATCATCAAAAAACCCGCCGAGCCGGAGGAATTCGCGCGGCAGATTGCAGGAGAAACAATCCGATCCATCGGAAGAAGGGGAAAGTTTTTGCTTTTCCATCTGGATCATTATGTCATGGTGTCCCACCTGCGGATGGAGGGGAAATACGGTCTTCATCAGGCCGATGAGCCTGACGATAAACATGTGCACGTCGTGTTTCACATGACGGACGGAACACAGCTCCGCTACCGGGATGTCCGGAAATTCGGCACGATGCATTTGTTTGCGCCGGGAGAGGAATTGAATGCATTACCGCTTTCACAGCTCGGGCCCGAACCCGATGATGAAGCATTTACCGCTGCTTATTTAAAAGAGCGGCTTGCAAAAACGAACCGCGCGGTGAAAACAGCCCTGCTCGACCAAAAAGCGGTTGTCGGCCTCGGCAATATTTATGTCGATGAAGCTTTATTCCGGGCGCGTATTCATCCTGAGACAAAAGCGAACAGTCTGTCAGACGGGCAGATAAAAACGCTTCATACAGAAATTAAAGACACCCTTCAGGAAGCGATTGACGCGGGCGGGAGCACCGTCCGGTCTTATATCAATTCTCAAGGGGAAATCGGAATGTTTCAGCTCAAACATTACGTATACGGCAAAAAGGATGAGCCGTGCAAAACGTGCGGCACGATGATTTCTAAAATCGTGGTCGGCGGAAGGGGGACGCATTTTTGCGCCCGCTGCCAAAAAAAATCATAAACTGAAACTGTACAAGCAGGCGGCAGCAGAATGACTTTTTTCTAACACAGTTGATGACCTTTCTCCATATATATATTGTGATTCACCCAATAGGCATATGTCACAATTGCCGATCAAGAGAAAGGGAGAAACGGATATGGAGATTGCTTCTTTGCTGCTTTTGGCTTTTGCTGTCAGCTTGGACAGTTTTTCAGTCGGGTTTACGTATGGTTTGAGAAAAATGAAAATCCCGTTCAAAGCGATTGCCGTGATCGCTTGCTGTTCAGCCTCTGTGATGTTTATATCCATGCTGATCGGCCATTTTCTGACAAAGATTTTTCCCGTATCCGTCACGGAAAAACTGGGCGGGCTGATCTTAATCGGAATCGGGGCATGGGTCATCTGGCAATTTTTTAAACCGGCTAAAGAGCCGGATTACTTATTGCATGAAAAAACGTTACTTAATCTTGAAGTGAAATCGCTCGGCATCGTGATTCACATTTTGAAAAAACCGACCAGCGCCGATATTGATCAATCCGGAACCATTAACGGAGTCGAGGCGCTTCTGCTCGGTATCGCCTTATCCATTGACGCGTTTGGCGCCGGGCTGGGAGCGGCCATTCTCGGCTTTTCTCCGGTTATGATGAGCGTGACTGTCGGGCTGATGAGCTCGCTGTTTGTTTCACTCGGCATAAACGCGGGGCATTTGCTTTCAAGATGGAATTGGATAGATAAAATGACATTTTTGCCGGGAGTCCTGCTGATTATCATCGGGATTTGGAAAATGTAAGAAGGAGTGGGCTTTTTGAGCTTGGTCATCGGTTTAACGGGAGGCATCGCAAGCGGCAAAAGCACGGTAGCGCGTATGCTGATCGACAAAAAAATCACAGTCATTGATGCGGATGTCATCGCAAAACAGGCGGTGGAAAAAGGAATGCCGGCTTACGGACAAATTGTGGAAGCATTCGGAAAAGACATCCTGCTGGAAAATGGCGATATTGACAGAAAAAAACTCGGTTCTATCGTTTTCACTGACGAACAGAAGCGTCTGAAGCTGAATCAGATCGTTCATCCGGCGGTACGTGCGGAAATGCTGAAACAGCGGGATGAAGCCGTTGCGCGAAAAGAGCAGTTCGTCGTTTTGGATATACCGCTTTTGTATGAAAGCGGGCTTGATTATCTTGTCGGCAAGGTGCTCGTCGTCACCGTACCGGCAGACATTCAGCTCAAACGGCTGATGGAGCGGAATTTCCTTACAGAAGAAGAAGCGATGAGCCGGATAACGTCGCAAATGCCTTTAGCGGACAAAACAAAAAAAGCTGACGCCGTCATTGATAACAGCGGCAGTCTTGAATATACAAAGCACCAGCTTGAGGAAGTATTGAGCGGCTGGGCATAAACAAACACCGTTCGGAAAGCCGAACGGTGTTTTTCTGGTTAGAAATCAAAATTGTCAGGGTCCGGACCGACACGGAGGTTTTCGTTCAGATCATCAATCCGCTTCATATCGTCAGCTGACAGTTCGAAATCAAAGACATTTGCATTTTCTTCAATACGGTGTTTTTTAGTTGATTTCGGAATGGTGATGACACCGTTCTGCAAATCCCAGCGCAAAATCACTTGAGCGGCTGATTTGCCGTACTTCTCAGCGATCTCCTGTAAGACGGGATGATCAAGCAGCTGCCCTTGCATCAATGGCGACCACGCTTCAAGCTGAATGCCTTGTTCAGTGCAGAAAGCAAGCAGTTCTTTCTGTGTCAGACGCGGGTGGTACTCCACCTGGTTGATCATCGGCTTGATTTCCGTTTCTTTCATGAGATGTTTCAGATGGTGAATTTGGAAATTGCTGACCCCGATCGCCTTAATGCGTCCATCCTGGTAGAGGGTTTCGAGCGCCCGCCACGCATCGATGTACTTTCCTTCGACAGGCCAATGAATCAAATATAAATCCAAATAATCTAAACCGAGTTTTTCTAAGCTTGTGTCAAACGCTTTTAACGTTTCTTCATATCCTAAATCGGCATTCCACACTTTTGACGTGACAAAAATGTCTTCACGTTTTAATCCCGCTTCTTGCAGTCCTTGGCGGATGCCTTCGCCGACACCCTCTTCATTTCCGTAAATCGCGGCGGTATCGACGCTGCGATAGCCGTGCACCAATGCCGTTTTCACCGCGTTGACGAGTTCCGCGCCTTCCTCTACTTTGAAAACTCCGATGCCGAACCAAGGCATCTCTACTCCGTTATGCAATGTTGCTTTTGCTTGTAAATGTGTTGTCATGTATATATTCCTCCTATTAGTTGTCTGTTGAAACAATCAAAATGCGCTGAAGAAAAACTCACCTCCTTTCAAGAGCAGTGCGATCCCGCTTTTCAAGCTTCCTGCTCCATCCGGTTAATACGACCGCGCTGAGCACCATCAGCGCCCCGATCCAAGCGGTATGAATGATTCCGATTGAGTCTGTAATGATTCCGCCGGCAAACGAGCCGATCGCGATTCCGGCATTGAATGCCGCGATATTTAAGGCTGATGCTGTATCAACGGCGCTTGGCGCAAAACGTTCACTCAGCATCACGACATATACCTGAAGCCCCGGCACATTCATAAACGCCAACAGCCCCATGAAAATAATGGTGATCAGCCCGGCTGTTTTAAACGGCGCGGTAAAAGTCAGAACAAACAGCACAGCAGCCTGGACAATGAACATATAAAACAAGGCTTTCAGCGGATTCCGGTTTGATAAACGGCCGCCAATCATGTTTCCGATGGCAATCGCAATTCCGTAAATGAGCAGGATGGCCGCGACGGTTTCTTTCTGGAAACCGGTTACCTCCTGAAGAAGCGGAGATAAATACGTAAACACGACAAACGTTCCGCCGTAGCCTAACGCGGTAATAATAAATAAAAGCAATAACCGGCCGTTTGTGACGAGTTTGACCTGCTCGGAAAATGCGGTTTTCGTTCCTTTGCGCAAATGTGACGGAACGAGAAGCGCGTTTATGAGGAATGCGATGATTCCTACCGCCACAATGACGGCAAATGCGATTCTCCATCCGAATTGCTGGCCGAGATAGGTGCCGAACGGAACGCCGGTCACCGTAGCCACCGTCAGTCCCGTAAACATAATGGAAATCGCGCTTGCTCTTTTATGCTCCGGCACGATATTGGCGGCGATTGTTGCCCCGATTGACATGAAAATGCCGTGGGAAAAAGCCGAAATGACCCGTGCCGCCAGTAAGACGCCAATTGAGGAAGCGCTCGCTGCGAGTGTATTTCCGGCGATAAATATTAACATCACCCAGAGCAGCAGCGTTTTCCGTGACATGCCGGATGTGAGAGATGTTAAAACCGGCGCGCCGAATGTCACGCCCAGAGCATACATGGAAACGGTAAGCCCCGCCGTTGTCACAGGTATATGCAGATCTTGAGATATAAGCGGCAGCAGCCCGACGCTGATAAATTCGGTTGTGCCGATCGCAAAAGCGCTGACGGCTAATGCCAGCAGCGCTGGTAAATAGCTTTGGCGATGTGAAGACATCTGTTTTCCTCCTTGAACGATAATGTATGGTTGAAATGATGCCGGGTAAACGATATAAGTATAAGAGTACATTCCTTTTCAGCCGGCAAATGTCATTATGATCGATAGAAGTGTCATTGAAAAGAACGTACTTTTAAGTGCCATAGGCACTTTTTAGTTCCTATAGATGAGGAGGAATTACCGTTGCTGAAGAAAAAATACAATATATCCGTAGAAGCGGCGCTTGAAGTGATCGGAGGAAAATGGAAGTGTGTGATCCTCTGCCACCTCATGCGCGGGAAAAAACGGACAAGCGAATTGAAGCGGCTTATGCCGGACATCACCCAGAAGATGCTGACACAGCAATTGCGGGAGCTGGAAGCTGACGGCGTCATCAACCGGATCGTGTACAATCAGGTGCCGCCAAAAGTGGAATACGAGCTGAGTGAATACGGGCACAGTCTGGAAAGAATTTTAAACGCGCTGTGCGACTGGGGCGCGATGCATATTGCTAAACGGTACGGCGAGGTGTCCTCCGTTTTAGAGGACAGCATTTTAAATGACAAATTTAAAGAACCGGGACAAATATAAGAAAAAAGCAGGCAGCCTGAGACGCTGATCCTGCTTTTTTTATGGAAGAAAGATGATTTTATATGCAAAAAAACCGATTGAACAACATATTGATCGGTATAAGGGTGGATTTTTATCAAGTTGTACTGGCGGATTTCTTTTAATGTGTTATACTATATATAAATAAAGGTAAATTAGAGTGGCATATTAAAAAGGGGTGACCTGAGCATGAAGGTAAAAGTAGCAATCAATGGGTTTGGAAGAATCGGAAGAATGGTGTTCAGAAAAGCAATGGAAGATGATCAAATTCAAATAACAGCCATTAATGCAAGCTATCCCCCGGAAACGCTTGCTCATTTGATAAAGTATGACACAATTCACGGCAAATACGATCAAGAAGTTGAGACCTCCGACGACAGTCTGATCGTCAACGGAAAACATATTATGCTGTTCAATCGCCGGGACCCGAGAGAGCTTCCGTGGAAAGAATGCGGAATAGACATCGTCGTAGAGGCAACGGGGAAATTTAATTCAAAAGAAAAAGCAATGAGCCATATTGAAGCAGGGGCGAAAAAAGTTATTTTAACGGCTCCGGGCAAAAATGAAGACGTTACCATTGTCATGGGAGTAAATGAAGAGCAGTTCAATCCCGATGAACATGTCATTATTTCAAATGCATCTTGCACGACAAACTGTCTTGCGCCGGTCGTCAAAGTGCTTGATCAGGAATTCGGGATTGAAAGCGGCCTGATGACGACTGTTCACGCTTACACGAATGATCAAAAAAATATCGACAATCCGCATAAAGATCTGCGGAGGGCGAGAGCGTGCGGAGAATCCATCATTCCGACTTCTACAGGCGCCGCCAAAGCGCTGTCGCTCGTGCTGCCTCATTTGAAAGGAAAACTTCACGGTCTTGCTTTGCGTGTTCCCGTTCCGAATGTGTCATTAGTGGACCTTGTCTGCGATCTGAAAACAGATGTGTCGGCCGAGCAAGTGAACGCCGCTTTCCAAAGAGCCGCAAAAACGTCGATGTACGGAATTCTTGATTATTCGGATGAGCCGCTCGTTTCTTCGGATTATAATACGAATTCACACTCTGCGATCATCGACGGACTGACAACGATGGTGATGGAAGGCCGAAAAGTAAAGGTGCTCGCCTGGTATGACAATGAATGGGGATATTCCTGCCGGGTCGTTGATCTTATCCGTCATGTCGCCGCGCGAATGAAACACCCGTCAGCTGTGTAGACTAAAGATCATGGACATTTGTTAGAAAAAAACCCTTAACGGCATATTCGCAAAAAACACACCTTGCAAAATAAACTTAAACACAGTATACTATCTTTCGTGAACTTCTTGCTCGTGACTGCTTCGGAATTACTTAAAGGGTTAGGACCTCTCCGGACTAACTTTCCCCCGTGGTAAATGGCCGGGTCAGTTCTCGGAAATTCACTTTTTTAATTCTTGTTAAGGGGGGTCCATGATTATGGAAACAATGGGGCGTCACGTCATCTCCGAGCTGTGGGGATGCGATTTTGATAAGCTCAATGACATGGATTTTATTGAAAAAACGTTTGTAAATGCTGCTTTGAAATCAGGAGCTGAAGTGCGCGAGGTCGCATTTCACAAATTTGCACCGCAAGGCGTAAGCGGAGTCGTTATTATCTCTGAGTCACATTTAACGATTCACAGTTTTCCTGAACACGGATATGCAAGCATTGATGTTTATACTTGTGGAGACCTGGATCCTAATGTGGCTGCGGATTACATTGCGGACGCATTACATGCAGATACAAGAGAAAACATTGAAATACCGAGAGGAATGGGGCCTGTACAGATTAAACAGGCACAAGCGAAAGTACTGTAATTTTCAAAACGCAAACACAAGGGAGCTAAGCTGAAAAAGCCATTACGCGCTTTGAAGCTGATGCTCCTTTTCTAATGTAAAAAAACAGCATTGCTTTTTCTTTAAGCATTTTTTTTGTAAAATAGAAAAGATAAGGCCGGTCTATCGGCTCTCCCAACAAATAGGCTCATCCTAGAAACGTTGGCGGGCATTTACCGGAAGCTTGCGAACCGCATTACAGCAACGAAACAGATGGGAGCTGATCCAATTTGAAATGTCCTTCATGCCAGCATAACGGTTCCCGCGTACTTGATTCACGACCTGCGGACGAAGGGAAATCAATCCGCAGAAGGCGGGAATGCGAAGCCTGCCATTACCGCTTCACTACATTTGAGAAGTTTGAAGAGATGCCTCTGATCGTCGTGAAAAAAGAAGGCGTCCGGGAAGAATTCAGCCGTGAAAAAATGCTGCGCGGGTTAATTAAAGCTTGTGAAAAAAGGCCCGTTCCTTTAAAAACATTGGAAGACATGTGCTTTGACATTGAAAAAGAGCTGAGAAACCAAGGTGTATCTGAAGTCAAAAGCGAACTTGTCGGAGAAATGGTAATGGACCGTCTGGCGAAAATCGATGAGGTGTCTTATGTCCGCTTTGCCTCCGTCTACCGGCAGTTTAAGGATATAAACGTGTTTATCGATGAATTGAAAGATTTAATAAAGAAAGAACGCTGAGAGAGCTAAGAGATTGTGTCTGGCTCTTTTCTCATGAGCAAAATTGGCATTTGATAGATCGCAGAAACGGTGTAAAATGAGAGTAGAAACATATCGGAAGGTTTGAGAATCATGGCTGACTATTGGAATGACGTATTGCCTGTAGATCCTTATACGGTCAAAAGCCGTTCGCTTCTTCAGGATGTCGACAGACAGGTTTTGACACATCTGTACCAGCCGCTGATCGGTTCTTTTGCATACTCCCTTTATATGACCTTATGGGGGGAGCTTGAGCAGAACCGCTTGTGGGGAGCGGAATCCACGCACAGGCAGCTGATGGGCATGATGCAGTCAAATTTAAAAAAGATTCATCATGAACAGGGAAAGCTTGAAGGAATCGGGCTGCTGAAAGTGTATATCCGGGAGTCCGAGCAAAAAGAGCGGATGTTTATTTATGAGCTGCTGCCCCCGCTCAGACCGAATGATTTCTTTGAAGACGGCATGCTGAATGTCTTTCTTTATAACAGAGTCGGTAAAACGAAATACCAGCAGCTGAGACAATTTTACACGCATCCTTCCGTCGGCGCGGGTGCAAGGGAAATTACCCGTCCGTTTAATCACGCCTTTGCCTCTTTTCAGCCGAGCGAATGGAAAATGACGCCTGATATGGAAGAAGCGATGAAGCTCCCTGAGGACTATGAGACGGCGTCTGTCGGACAAGCGCCTTCCTATACGGTGACGGAGGAAGTGTTTGATTTTGAGCTTTTCATGGCGGGACTGTCAGAAACGATGATACCGCGCAAATCAATCACGCAGGATGTGCGGGAGAGCATTAAAAAGCTTTCATATTTATACGGAATAGATCCTATCTCCATGCAGCACGTCGTCATGACCGCAATTAATGAACAGGATACGATAACGGCCGAAGCGCTGAGGAAAGCGGCCAGCGACTGGTACCAAATTGAAAGAAGCGGGAAGCTTCCGGAACTTATTGATAAAACACAGCCTGTCACCTTGAGAGAAAACCGGACGGAAAAGGACGATTCATTGAACGGCGAACTCATCGCACAGCTTGAGACCATATCACCGAGAAAGCTTCTTCAGGACATTGCGGACGGGACCGAGCCGTCAAAAGCCGACTTGCAGATTATCGCCGATATTATGTTCGAACAAAAGCTTGAGCCCGGCGTCACCAATGTGCTGATTTATTATGTCATGCTGAAAACGGATATGAAGCTGTCCAAAAACTATATCCAAAAAATCGCCGCCCACTGGGCCAGAAAGAAAGTCAAAACGGTACGGGAAGCAATGAAGCTCGCAATAGAAGAGCACAGGCAATATCTTGATTGGGCGGACGGCAAAACAAACGGCGCGGCGCGCGGCAAAAAAACCGTCCGGGAAGAAAAGCGCCCTGATTGGATGAAAGAAGAAGAAACCGGGAAGAAACAAGAACAGCCGGCTCTTTCCGCGCAGGATCTTGAGGAACAGAAGAAAAGAATGATGGAAGAAATGAAAAAACTGAAAAAATACTCTGCCTATTGAGACAGAGAAGCGGGGTGATATTGAATGGAACCGATCAGCCGATCCTTAGAAGGCGTGACGAAAAGACCTGACTTTCAAAAACGCCTGGAACGAATGCAGCAGCAAGTCATGGCCGACGAAGACGTCCAGGCTTTTTTGAAGGAACAGAAAGATGTAATCAATCAAAGCATGATTGACAGAGGGTTAAATAAACTGTACGAATTCGTTCAGCAAAGCAAACAGTGCGCCTTCTGTTCGAAAGACAGCCGGACGAACAGCCTGCTTGAAGGCTATCATCCGAAGCTTGTGATCAACGGGCGTTCCATTGATATTGAATATTACGAATGCCCGGAAAAGAGAAAGCTCGACCGACAGAAAAGACAAAAGTCCCTGATGAAGAGCATGTATATCCAGCAGGATCTTCTCGGCGCGACGTTTCAGCAGATCGACATTACCGATCCGAGCAGAGTCGGCATTTTCCAGCATGTGACGGATTTTCTGAAGAGCTATAATGAAACGGGAAAAGGCAAAGGGCTGTACCTGTACGGAAAATTCGGAATCGGAAAGACATTTATTTTAGCCGCCATTGCTAACGAACTGGCGGAAAAAGAGTATTCATCAATGATCGTATATGTTCCCGAATTTGTCAGAGAGCTGAAAAACTCGCTCCAGGATCAGTCGTTGGAGGCGAAACTGAATATGGTGAAAACGACGCCCGTACTGATGCTTGATGACATCGGAGCGGAGTCAATGACAAGCTGGGTCAGGGATGAGGTCATCGGCACCGTGCTTCAGCACAGAATGAGCCAGCAGCTTCCCACTTTCTTCTCGTCTAATTTTTCACCTGACGAGCTGAAGCATCATTTTACGTATTCACAGCGGGGAGAAAAGGAAGAAGTAAAAGCGGCAAGACTGATGGAGCGGATTTTATATTTGGCTTCGCCCATCCGTCTTGACGGGGAAAACCGCCGCCGTTCATGATGCCGGCGTCCAATGGGAAGGATTTGAGGGAATGAGGAATAAGAAGGCTGTCACTTGGGCTGCGGCTGCGGCGGGAGCGGGTCTTTTGCTGTGGGCAAACCGCAAATATCTGAATCTGTCGCCTAAGGAGATCCGGCTGTGGGTATTATCGTTCGGTGTTTTTGCGCCGCTTGTGTTTATCGGAATTTCCATCGTCAGGCCTTTTGTGCTGTTTCCCGTATCGATCGTTTCCGTCGCCGGAGGATTGGCGTTCGGCCCGTTTTTCGGCACCGTGTATACGCTGGCGGGCTCAATGGGCGCTGCCGCCGCGTCTTTTTTTGCGGCGTGGCTGTTTGCCTTCAATGAGAAAAACCGTCATGGAAAAATGGAAGCCATTCAAAAGCAGATGAAAACCAATGGCTTCTTTTATATTTTTATCCTGCGTATTCTGCCTGTTAACTTTGATGTGATCAGCTATGCCGCGGGCCTATCGAAAGTCAGGCCGATGACGTATTTTTTGGCGACCGCAGCGGGCATTATTCCGGGGACGATCGTCCTGAATGTGCTCGGCGCGAGCTTTATGTCCGGCAATGTGCTGACCGTACTCTGCGTGATCTGTCTTTACATCGTATTTTTATCGCTTCCCGTTATATTTAAAAAGAAGGTGCGCCATTTGTTCGGCGGTGAAAGCTAACCTTTACGTCTATTTTAAAAACATCCCCCATATACTTGTAACAGATGCCGTAAGGGGGGACAAATATGCTTGAAGTGATCTTTGAAGATGACCACGATACCGCCGCTTTTTTACATCTCATTCAGCAATCGGACGACCGGAGACATTTTATTGTCCGTGAAGGCATAAAAAAAGTCGGAATCGCAAGGTCTGAAACGGCTTTTTGCGTTCAGCGCTTTATTGAGCCGATACTTGTCAGGTTTTTTTTGGAATGCAAAGAAGACGAGCATATGCTTTCGCTTATTGAGGATGCATACTGCTTCACCGATCAGGATGAACAGCAGCAAATCCTTCAGCTTGCACACAGCATTATGGAAGGAGAGTTGGATGATCATCCGTTCGAGCCGAAGAAAGAGCCGCGCACACAGTTTATTTCAGATGCGCTCCGGACGATTTCACTTGATGCGGGTGTTTTTTCCGTGCGTTCGTTTCAGACGTTCCGGCTCGGCAGGTATTATGAGCGGCTCAGAGAATACGCGGAGGCCGCGATAGATGAATACCGGATGGAACAGGAATATCAAAACTTTATCCAGTCTCTGAGAGATTATGTGACATCCAATCCGCCGCGGATGAAGAAAGTCCGCATCGTACATGACCGGGCTTTTACGCTGTGGGAGCTGCGCTATTTGTCAGAACGGGAACAGAAAAAATACATAGACAGACGGTTTGTGCGGGAGCACCCGATGTATATAGATTCCCATCTCCTTGCGCCTCTGATCTCCATTGCGCCTGAGACGGTAGAACTGTATACGGACAAACCGGAGCATATGATGTCCAGAACGATTCAAAACGTGTTTCAGGAGAGGGTGCGCCTTTTTCCGCTGGGCGCGTTTGCAGCCGAGAAGACGGAAGGATAGCCGCACGGACGGCCTTGCGTAAGCGGCAGGGCTGTCTGTGCGAAATCAGACGGAAAACCGAGTTGCATTTTTCTCGCAGACATTTTATAATACATAAAAGATTAATGATTGCTACACGTATTGATAAGGACATGAAGCATTGATACCGGCTTTATAAGAGAGGAGAGCCCAGGCTGAAAGCTTTCCAGCTATGGATCATTGTCTTTACCGCCTTTGAACTTCAGCTGTGAACGCCGGAAGAAGCGCCAGTAATAGCTGACGGGAACTCCCGTTACAGAGTTTAGAGCCGCAGGTGCCGAAACAATCGGCCGCGCGGAAAAAAGGGTGGAACCACGATTCCGTTTATTTAACCTCGTCCCTTTCATAGGGGGCGGGGTTTTTGATTTGCATAAAAAAAGGAGTGACGAAGATGTCAGATATGATCAACATCACATTTCCGGACGGAGCGGTAAAGGAATTTCCGAAAGGAACCACAACAGAAGATATCGCGGCATCCATCAGCCCGGGATTAAAGAAAAAGTCTTTAGCCGGAAAACTGAACGGACAGGAAATTGATTTAAGAACGCCGATTCAAGAGGACGGTGCCGTAGAAATCATTACAGAAGGCACAGAAGAAGGTTTGAACATCATGCGGCACAGCACGGCGCATTTATTGGCCCAGGCGATAAAACGCATTTATAAAGATGTGAAATTCGGAGTCGGCCCCGTCATTGAAAACGGGTTCTATTATGACGTTGAAATGGAGCAGGCGCTGACGCCGGATGACCTTCCGAAGATTGAAAAAGAAATGAAACGCATCGTCGGTGAAAATCTGCCGATCATCCGAAAAGAAGTGAGCCGTGATGAAGCAAAAGCCATGTTTGCGGAAATCGGCGATAATCTGAAGCTTGAACTGCTGGATGCCATCCCGGAAGACGAAACGGTCTCCATTTATGAGCAGGGCGAATTTTTTGACCTGTGCCGCGGCGTGCACGTGCCGTCTACAGGCAAAATTAAAGAATTTAAGCTGCTGAGCCTTGCGGGCGCATACTGGCGCGGCGACAGCAAAAACCAAATGCTTCAGCGCATTTACGGCACGGCCTTCTTTAAAAAGGATGACTTGAAAGAGCATTTGCGGATGCTTGAAGAAGCGAAAGAGCGTGACCACCGAAAACTGGGCAAAGAATTAAAATTGTTCGCCAACTCTCAAAAAGTCGGACAAGGCCTGCCGCTCTGGCTGCCGAAAGGCGCGACCATCCGCCGCGTGATCGAGCGCTATATTGTAGATAAAGAGCTGAGCCTCGGTTATGAGCACGTGTATACGCCTGTTCTCGGAAGCAAAGACCTGTACGAAACATCGGGCCACTGGGAACATTATCAGGACGGCATGTTCCCGCCAATGGAAATGGACAATGAAACACTCGTGCTCCGTCCGATGAACTGTCCTCACCATATGATGATTTACAAACAGGACATTCACAGCTACCGCGAGCTTCCGATCCGCATCGCAGAGCTCGGAACGATGCATCGATATGAAATGTCCGGGGCGCTTTCAGGTCTTCAGCGCGTACGCGGCATGACGTTAAATGACGCGCACATTTTCGTCCGCCCTGACCAGATTAAAGAAGAATTCATCCGCACGGTCCGTTTGATTCAAGACGTATACGAAGACTTCGGCCTGAGTGATTACACATTCCGCCTGTCTTACCGCGATCCTGAAGATACGGAAAAATATTTTGATGATGATGAGATGTGGAACAAAGCGCAATCCATGCTGAAGGCGGCAATGGACGAAATCGACCATGACTATTATGAAGCGGAAGGCGAAGCGGCGTTTTACGGCCCTAAGCTTGACGTGCAGGTGAAAACGGCGATCGGCAAAGAAGAGACATTGTCAACTGTACAGCTTGACTTCCTTCTTCCGGAACGCTTTGATCTCACTTACGTCGGGGAAGACGGCAAACAGCACCGTCCTGTCGTTATTCACCGCGGCGTCGTGTCAACGATGGAGCGTTTCGTTGCTTTCTTAATCGAAGAGCACAAAGGCGCCCTTCCGACATGGCTTGCGCCGGTGCAATTCCAAGTCATTCCTGTATCACCGTCCGTGCATCTTGACTATGCGAAAAAAGTGCAGGAGCGCCTGCAGCGTGAAGGCCTGCGTGTCGAGCTTGACAGCCGGGACGAAAAAATCGGCTATAAAATCCGTGAAGCGCAAATGCAAAAAATCCCGTACATGCTTGTGGTCGGTGACCAAGAAGCGGAAAACGGCGCGGTAAATGTCCGGAAATACGGCGAGCAGAAATCAGAAACCGTCTCATTGGACGATTTTGTGAAAAAGGCTGTAGCCGAAGCGAAAAAATAATCGAAAATACAAAAAACCCCGTTCATTCAGAATGGGGTTTTTTGCGTATAAAATTAGCATTCTTTTTGTTTCTCTATAATCGCAAACAGCTCGTGAAGATCGCTGATCACGTAATCAGGCGCAATGTCCGTATCATTTTTCTTTTGTGTCCGGTTTACCCAGACTGTTGTAATACCTGCCCGTTTCGCTCCCAATATATCAGTATTGAGGTTATCTCCGACCATAATGGCGTCTTCTTTTTTCAGGTTCAGGAGGCCGAGGCAATGTTCGAATATGGAGGCGTCGGGTTTCCCTTTTCCGAAAGCACCTGAGATGACGATTTCATTAAAATAAGGCGCGAGCTCAGGAACGCCGGCGAGTTTTTCTTTCTGCAGGCTGGGATCGCCGTTTGTCAGCAGAAGCAATTCATAAACACCTTTCAGCTTATCAAGCACCGCAAACGTTTCATCATACACGTACGGACGCTGTCTGCGTTCCGCCGCGAAAAACTCCGCCAAATATTCGCCGTAAGCCGCATCGTCTATACCGACGCTTTTTAAGCCGTTCGTCCAGGCGTTTCGTCTGTATTCCGGCGCAATCCGATTCAGCTGTTTAAATCCTTCGCTGACCGGCTCGGAAAAATTCGCCCATAATCCTTCAAACGGATTAATGCCGATCATGACCGTATAAGGATAGGTTTCGTATGACATATACAATTCCCGTGCCGCTTTCCGAACCGCTTCCTCAAATGTATGCGGGTCAAGGCCATATTTTTTTTCCGCTTGTAAACATGTTTCTCTGAATGTTGTTCTGACGCTTTTTTCATCCCATAACAGTGTATCGTCCAAATCAAAAAATACGGCTTTCATGATCTTCTCCTCTTTGTTATATTCTGAAACTCTCTGCCGCAAGGCTCCCGTTTATTCTACAATAGATATATAGACTGTGAAAGATTTGTTTTCAGATGATTTGAAAAAAACAGGCAGGTTTGTGTCAGATTCTGTCTCAGGCTCTAAAACGTGATAAAATAAAATTTGAAAGAACAGGTGAAAAGTATGCTGCATTTGATCATCATGATGCTGGAAAGAGTCGGAATTATCGTCATATTGGGATTTGTTCTGGCTCATACCAGATTGTTCAGACAGGCGCTCCAGCAGCCTGAGAGCTATAAAGGCAAAGCGGTGCTGATTTCAATTTTCTCGCTGTTCAGTATCATCAGCAACTATACGGGAATAGAAATTCAGCGGAATACAATCATGAATAATGACTGGGTGTTTCAAATTAATCCGTCCGGTTCAATTGCCAATACAAGAATTATGGGCGTTGAAATCGGCGGACTCTTAGGCGGCCCGTATGTGGGGATCGGCGTCGGCATACTGGCCGGCCTGCATCGTTTATCACTCGGCGGCGCGACCGCTGTCAGCTGTGCCGTCTCATCCGTTTTAGCGGGCATTTTGTCCGGCTGGATCGGACGGTATTTCAGAAAACGCTATGCGATGCCGACACCGCGGGTGGCCGCGCTTGTCGGACTCGGGATGGAATCACTGCAAATGCTGCTCATCCTCTTGATGGCCAAGCCGTTTTCTGATGCTTGGACGCTTGTGAGCATCATCGGCATCCCGATGATATTGGTAAACGGGTCAGGGACTTTTATTTTTCTTTCGATCATTCAGTCGATTATCAGGAAGGAAGAACGGGCGAGAGCCCTTGAAACCCATAGGGTGCTGATGATTGCCGATCAGACGCTTCCGTTTTTCCGCCAGGGGCTGAATGAAAGCTCATGCAAAAGCGTCGCCGCCATCATCCACAGGCAAACAGGAACGGACGCGGTATCGCTTACGGATAACGAAAAGATTTTGGCGCACGTCGGCGCGGGTGCCGACCATCATATTCCGTCTGAAAGCCTGATCACCGGATTGTCAAAGCGCGTCATTAAAACGGGTCATATTATGAAAGCGACATCAAAGGAAGAAATTGAATGCACGCACGATCCTTGTCCGCTGCATGCGGCGATTGTATTGCCGCTGACGTCAAACGGCAAAACGATCGGGACGCTGAAAATGTACTTTAAAAGCCCGTCAGGTTTAAGCCGGGTTGAAGAAGAGCTTGCAGAAGGACTCGCCATGCTGTTTTCCACCCAGCTTGAACTCGGCGAGGCGGAACTGCAGAGCAAATTGCTGAAAGACGCAGAAATAAAGGCGCTTCAGGCACAGGTCAATCCGCATTTTCTGTTTAATGCGATCAATACGATTTCTGCTCTTTGCCGTACGGATGTGGAAAAAACCCGAAAGCTTCTGCTGCAGCTCAGCGTCTATTTCCGTTCCAATCTGCAGGGGGCAAGGCAGCTGCTCATCCCGCTTTCTAAAGAACTAAACCATCTGCAGGCATATTTATCATTGGAGCAGGCCCGTTTTCCCGGGAAATATAAAATCAGCCTTGAAATCGAACGCGGTTTGGAGGACATCGAAATTCCTCCTTTTGTGCTGCAGATCCTCGTCGAAAATGCGCTCCGCCATGCATTTTCAAGAAAGCAGGACAGCTGTGCCGTCAATGTCAGCGTGGTATCCGCCGGTCAATCGGTTTTAATGCGGGTTGGAGATAACGGGCGGGGAATTGATCCGGAATTGCTGTCCGTGCTCGGAAACCGTCCGCTCCCGTCTAAAGAAGGGACGGGAACCGCGCTTTACAATTTAAATCAGCGGCTGATCGGGCTGTTCGGCCCCAAAGCAGCCCTGCGATTGGAAAGTGAGGCCGGCAAAGGTACGGACGTATCATTTGAGCTGCCTTTGAAACTGATGACTAAAGGAGAAGAACATGCTGAAGGTGTTAATCGTTGATGATGAAATGCTGGCAAGAGATGAATTAGCTTATTTGCTGAAACGGACGAATGAAGTAAGTGACATAAACGAAGCAGAAAATATTGAATCCGCTTTTGACAGTATGATGGATCAAAAACCGGATCTGCTGTTTTTGGACGTTGATTTGTCAGGAGAAAACGGATTTGACATTGCCAAACGGCTGAAAAACATGAAAAATCCGCCGGCCGTCGTTTTTGCGACGGCGTATGACCAATTTGCTTTAAAAGCCTTTGAAGTCGACGCGCTCGATTATTTAACGAAGCCTTTTGATGAAGAAAGAGTGCGCCAGACGATCAGAAAGTTTAAAAGAGTGAAGCAGGACAGGGCAGGCGCCGTCTCAGAGCAGCCGTCCGCAGCCGGAGCGCATAAACTGGCTGTATCAGCCGGTGAATCTATTGTCATTTTAGATACAAGGGACATTATTTTCGCCGGCATGGAGGACGGACACGTTTCCGTCAAAACGTTTGCCGCGTCTTATTCCGTTCATGAAACTTTGGCTGTCATTGAGAAAAAACTGCCTGATACGGGTTTCTTGAGAGTGCACCGCGCGTTCATCGTGAATACGGAGCATATTACGGAAATTCATCCGTGGTTTAATTCGACGTACAATCTTATCTTGAAAGACGGCTCTAAAATTCCCGTCAGCCGTACATACGCCAAGGACTTAAAAAAGCTGCTTCATATTATATGAGGCGGCTTTTGCATTTCAGCAGCCGTTTTTTGCATTTCAGAATGAATATTCAGCCGTTTATTATGAAAGCGCTTTAAAAACCGATTTCTCTTTTATAATGGACCTAACAAAGAGAAAGAGGTGAAGAAAATGAGTGCGAAAAAAGTGTACGGATTTCTGACACAAGCATTTATTTTTGCCGTAATTATGCTCATATCTAATGGGATTGCAGCGATTGTCCCCATTCCTATACCCGCTTCCGTAGTAGGTTTGGTGTTATTATTTGTCCTCTTATGCCTGAAAGTGATTAAGCTTGAACAAGTAGAAACGCTGGGAACATCATTAACGTCACTGATCGGATTTTTATTTGTCCCGTCGGGCATCTCCGTGATGAATTCACTTGGCGTCATGCAGCAGTACGGCGTGCAGATCGCACTCGTCATCTTACTCGCCACCATCATTCTGTTAGGGGCGACGGGCCTTTTTTCTCAGCTGATCTTGTCTGTCAGCCAAAAACGTCAGAAGACTGCTCCTGAAAAACAAACGGTGCGCCGTTCCAATCAGGAAAAAGAACTTGTGCAGCATTAGGAGGGAAATCGGATGAGTCCATATTTCGGTATTGTCGTTTCACTTGCGGCCTTTGGCATCGGCACGTATTTATTTAAAAAAACGAGAGGCTTTTTCCTCTTCACCCCGCTGTTTGTCGCGATGGTGCTTGGAATCCTTTTTCTGAAGCTCGGCGGTTTTTCATATGAAGATTATAAAAGCGGAGGAGACATTATTAAATTCTTCCTGGAGCCCGCGACGATCGCTTTTGCCATCCCTTTATACAAACAGCGTGACAAACTGAAAAAATACTGGTGGCAGATCATGTCTTCTATCATTGTCGGCTCTATCTGCTCAGTCACGATTGTCTATTTGATCGCAAAAGGCATTCATCTTGACGCGGCCGTTATGAAAAGCATGCTTCCGCAGGCGGCGACAACGGCAATTGCCCTTCCGCTGTCAAAAGGGATCGGCGGCATCACCGACATCACCGCTTTCGCCGTTATTTTCAACGCCGTTATCGTCTATGCTCTTGGCGCTCTATTCTTAAAACTGTTTAAAGTAAAGCACCCAATCTCTAAGGGACTGGCTCTCGGCACATCAGGACACGCACTCGGTGTTGCGGTCGGTATTGAGATGGGGGAAGTAGAAGCGGCAATGGCAAGTATCGCGGTTGTCGTCGTAGGAGTGGTGACGGTGCTGGTCATTCCGGTATTCGTTCAGCTCATCGGAGGATAAACCCGGGTCATAGACCCGGGTTTTTTATTGTCCGGCAGCATCTGCGGGCGGCAAAGAACGAAATTTCACATTTTTCCTTGCGCTCACACTGGCATCGTGTTAAAATGAAAAAGTTGATCCGGAGAAGTCATTCTTGACTAATGATCCGGTATTGTGTAGAATAGTTATTGAATTGAATATAAATCACAAGCAGAGGCACCCGCTTCTCACCTGATTGACACATTCATGTAGTTGGCAGGTTGACCGTACATTTTTATTTATGCAGATGTTCGTAGTGTGGGTGTGTTGTCATGCCCGCACTTTTTGTTTGCCTGCAGAATGCAGTCAAAAAGCGTTGTGAATCAATTCGAAGAAACTATGGAGGTGGCTCATTATTAGCAAAGATCAATTGGTTAATGAGGGTATCCGTGCACGTGAAGTTCGTCTGATCGGACAAAATGGCGATCAGCTCGGCATCAAGTCCCGTCAGGAAGCACTTGAAATCGCCGGCCGCGCAAATCTTGACCTTGTGTTAGTTGCAGCAAATGCAAAACCGCCTGTCTGCCGCATCATGGACTACGGTAAGTTCAGATTCGAGCAGCAGAAAAAGGACAAAGAAGCACGCAAAAATCAAAAAATCATTAACTTAAAAGAAGTTAGATTAAGTCCGACGATCGATGAGCATGACTTTAACACGAAATTGCGCAATGCGATTAAATTCCTTGAAAAAGGCGATAAAGTGAAAGCTTCTATCCGCTTTAAAGGGCGCGCAATCACTCATAAAGAAATCGGCCAGCGCGTATTGGACCGTTTCTCTGAAGCATGTGCGGAAGTTGCGACAGTCGAAACAAAACCAAAAATGGACGGCCGCAGCATGTTCTTAATGCTCGCGCCGAAAAACGAAAAGCAATAAGGAGGAAATCCCATGCCAAAAATGAAAACTCACCGCGGATCTGCTAAACGTTTTAAAAAGACAGGTTCTGGGAAGTTAAAACGTTCTCATGCATACACAAGTCACTTATTCGCCAACAAATCCCAAAAGCAAAAGCGTAAGCTTCGCAAGGGTGCTATTGTAAGCGCAGGAGACTTCAAACGCATCAAACAACAGCTTGCCAACATCAAGTAATCGGACAAGGAACAATTAGGAGGGAAATCTAATGCCAAGAGTAAAAGGCGGAACTGTTACACGTAAGCGTCGTAAAAAGGTTCTTAAATTAGCAAAAGGTTATTTCGGTTCAAAACATACATTATACAAAGTAGCAAACCAGCAGGTCATGAAATCAGGAAACTATGCATTCCGTGACCGCCGTCAGAAAAAACGTGATTTCCGTAAGCTTTGGATCACTCGTATCAACGCTGCTGCACGTATGAACGGTCTTTCTTACAGCCGTTTAATGCACGGTCTTAAGCTTTCAGGCATCGAAGTAAACCGCAAAATGCTTGCTGATCTTGCTGTAAACGATCTTACTGCTTTCAATCAGCTTGCTGATGCTGCTAAAGCTCAGTTAGACAAGTAAGTTGAAAAAGCCGCTCTCTTTCCGGGAGCGGTTTTTTTACGTAAAGGGTGACAATCAATGGCTCTCTTCATTTACGCCGTATTGATAAACGGATACGGCTTTTGGATCATGGGCGCTGATAAAAGAAGAGCAAAGGCACACCGGTGGAGAATATCAGAGAAACGAATATGGCTCACAGCCGCCATGTTCGGCTCACTCGGCGTATGGATCGGCATGCGCGCCTTCAGGCATAAGACGAAACACAAATCCTTTTTATACGGGGTGCCGCTGCTTTTTCTCACTGAAACCGCCCTTGTGCTGATGTATTTGATGTATAAAACATAAAAAGCAGGAGAGCTTATTGCTCGCCTGCTTTTTTCGCTTTTTTGATGGGCTGGTCCCAATCAATCTTGCAATTCGGATACCGCTCCAATACCTTTTTTTCGACTTCTTCAAAATCACCTGCAGAAAAGCGGTTCAGCTTTTCCGGATTTTCGGTCCATACAAATATTGTATGGATAAACAGCGGATGATCTTTGGAAGGGATATGCTTTTCTCCTTCAAAGAGCACTCCTTTATAAGTAAGCTGGAGATTTTTTCGCGTGTTTTTCTGTTCGTCAATAAAATAAAAATTCTCTTTTGATTGCGCCAGTCTGAGCCTTCTTTTCGGGTTTGCGTAGAATTTGACGCACATGTAAATAAAATAAATAAGAAGTGCAAGCAAGACAATCCTCAATACTGTAATGGCCATATGTGTGAAGGCACCTCCTCACCTTTGTCATGATCTGATGTAATACGAAAAACAAAACAAAAGGTTTCATTTTTTTAAAAGAAATAGATAAAAACATTTACCCGTTTTTCAGGCGAATTAATCGTATGCTTCAGCATTGGTTTTGTATAATAAGAAGGGTAGTGAAAAAAAGGAGGTTTATTGATGACAAAATTAGATGAAACGCTCACCATGCTGAAAGCGTTAACGGATGCAAAAGGGATACCGGGAAATGAGAGAGAAGTCAGACAAGTGATGAAATCATACATAGAACCATTTGCCGATGATGTCACAACAGACCGGCTGGGAAGCTTAATCGCCAAAAAAACAGGCAAAGAAAACGGTCCGAAAATCATGATCTCAGGGCATTTAGACGAAGTCGGTTTTATGGTGACGCAAATCACTGATAAAGGCTTTCTCCGCTTTCAAACCGTCGGCGGCTGGTGGTCTCAGGTCATGCTGGCCCAGCGCGTCACCGTCGTGACAAAAAAAGGGGACATCACGGGGATCATCGGTTCGAAACCGCCTCACATTCTGCCTCCTGACGCCAGAAAAAAAGCCGCCGATATTAAAGAGATGTTCATCGATATCGGGGCGTCCAGCCGTGAAGAAGCAATGGAATGGGGCGTTCTTCCGGGTGACCAGATTGTGCCGTATTTTGAATTTACAGTGATGAACAATGAAAAGCATTTATTGGCGAAAGCATGGGACAACCGTATCGGCTGTGCGATTGCCATCGATGTATTAAAAAATCTGAAAAACAGTGATCATCCCAATGAAGTATACGGGGTCGGAACCGTTCAAGAAGAAGTCGGGCTGCGCGGGGCGAAAACAGCGGCACATACGATCCAGCCTGATATCGCGTTCGGTGTGGATGTCGGAATTGCCGGAGATACACCGGGAATTTCTGAAAAAGAGGCGCAAAGCAAAATCGGCGAAGGGCCGCAAATTATTCTGTATGACGCGTCAATGGTATCTCACAAAGGTCTGCGCGACCTTGTCGTGAACACGGCGGAAGAAGCGGGAATTCCGTATCAGTTCGATTCCATTGCCGGAGGGGGCACGGATTCAGGTTCCATTCACTTAACCGCAAACGGAGTGCCGGCGCTGTCCATTACGATCGCGACGCGCTACATTCACACTCATGCCGCTATTTTGCATCGGGATGATTATGAGAATACGGTAAAATTGATCACAGAAGTGATTAAAAAATTAGATCGGGAAACGGTTGACCGTATTACTTATCAATAAAGATACGGAAGAATCTGCTTTTTTAAGCAGATTCTTTTTTTTGTCTGTACAAATATGAACCCTGCGTCTACAATAAGAGAAGACATAGAAAAATCTGACAACACGTTTTTGAAAGCGCTTTAAAAAGGGAGGGTTTACAAATGAAAAACAGATTCAGACGCATGATCCGCTTTTCGTGCGCAGCCGTTACAGCCGGGCTGCTGCTGATGTCTTCATCTCCGGCATCTGCCGCGTTTTGGGGGGCATCAAATGAATTGCTTCACGATCCGACAATGGCGAAGGAAGGAAACACGTGGTACGCTTTCGGAACCGGTTTGGAAGGGGAGAGGGGGCTTCGCGTCTTAAAGGCGGGCAGCGGCGGCGTATGGACCGTTCAGAAATCAATTTTTACTTCCCCGCTGTCATGGTGGGGCAATTATGTGCCGAATTACGGGCTGAATCAATGGGCCCCCGATGTTCAATATTTTAACGGAAAGTATTGGCTGTATTATGCCGTTTCTTCATTCGGCAAAAATACCTCCGCGATCGGCCTTGCATCATCTACAAGCCTCAGTTCGGGAAACTGGAAGGACGAAGGGCTCGTCATCCGTTCAACAAGCGCCAATAACTACAATGCAATTGATCCGGAGCTGACAATTGATAAAGACGGAAACCCTTGGCTTGCCTTCGGTTCTTTTTGGAGCGGCATTAAGCTGACAAAGCTTGATAAAAATACAATGAAACCGACGGGATCACTTTATTCCATCGCTGCCAGACCGAATAACGGCGGAGCTTTGGAAGCGCCGGCGATCACCTACCAGAACGGCTACTATTACTTAATGGTGTCGTTTGATAAATGCTGTTCAGGCGTGAATAGTACGTACAAAATCGCTTATGGAAGAAGCAAAAGCATCACCGGCCCATATCTCGATAAAAGCGGGAAAAGCATGTCAGAAGGAGGAGGGACGATTCTTGACTCCGGCAATGACCGTTGGAAAGGCCCGGGCGGTCAAGACATTGTGAACGGGAATATTTTAGTGCGTCATGCGTATGATGCCGAAAACAGCGGAATTCCGAAGATGCTCATCAATGATATCGATTGGAGTTCAGGCTGGCCTTCCTATTAATTGAGCAGCCGGGCATGTGTGTCCGGCTTTTTTACTTGCAATAAAAGATTGACAGTTTGATTCCTCCTTAACTATAATAAAATTGTTCGTACAAATAAAAGGATTGAAGTTTTGTATTTTATATTCATACGTATATTTTTTAAAAATGCAAGCGCTTTATTTTGATGGGAAGGGGAAATGAATGTGCTTCAGAACAAAGAATATGAATTTTGGTTTGTAACGGGAAGCCAGCACTTATACGGAGAGGAAACGCTGCAGCTTGTTGATAAACACGCAAAGGGGATATGTGACGGCCTCAGCGGGGTGTCATCAAGATACAAGATCAGGCATAAACCGGTTGTCACGTCATCTGAAACAATCAGAGAGGTTTTGCGGGAAGCGCAGTATCAAGAAAACTGTGCCGGGGTTGTGACGTGGATGCATACATTTTCCCCTGCGAAAATGTGGATTGAAGGTCTTTCCGCTTTTCAAAAGCCGATGCTTCATCTGCATACCCAGTATCATCGCGACATTCCGTGGGAAACGATTGATATGGACTTTATGAACAGCAACCAATCCGCTCACGGAGACCGGGAATACGGATATATCCAGTCAAGAATGGGGCAGACAAGAAAAGTCATTGCAGGCTATTGGGATGATGAGGAAGTCAAACATGATATTTCGCAATGGATGAACACGGCTGCCGCTTGGAATGAAAGCAGGAATATTAAAGTAGCCCGGTTCGGCGATAATATGCGGAATGTGGCGGTTACTGACGGAGACAAAGTCGGCGCCCACATTCAATTCGGCTGGCAGGTTGACGGGTACGGAATCGGCGATCTTACCGAGGTGATGAACAACGTCACCGACGCAGAAATTGAGGCGCTTTATGAGGAATACGACAACTTGTATGTCATCAGCGACGAAACAAAACGGGATGAAGCAAAAGTTGCTTCCATTAAAGAACAGGCGAAAATTGAACTCGGATTAACGGCCTTTCTCGAACGGGGCGGATATACAGCGTTTTCGACCTCGTTTGAAGTTTTGCACGGAATGAAGCAGCTTCCGGGTCTTGCCGTTCAGCGTCTCATGGAAAAAGGGTACGGATTTGCCGGCGAAGGCGATTGGAAAACGGCTGCCCTTGTGCGAATGATGAAAATAATGGCGGACGGAGAACAAACCTCCTTCATGGAAGATTATACGTACCATTTTGAACCGGGGCGTGCGATGATTCTCGGATCACATATGCTTGAAGTATGTCCGACGATCGCCCTTGATCAGCCGAAAATCGAAGTTCATCCTCTCTCAATCGGAGGGAAGGAAGATCCGGCCCGGCTGGTCTTTAACGGAATCGGCGGTTCAGCCATCATCGCCAGCATCATTGATATCGGCGGGCGATTCCGTCTCATTCTGAATGAAGCGGAAGGCAGGGAAATTGATCATGATATGCCGAATCTCCCTGTGGCGCGGGTGCTGTGGAAGCCGGAGCCATCGCTGAAAACAGCTGCGGAAGCATGGATTTTGGCGGGAGGCGCCCATCATACCTGTATGTCCTTCCGGCTTACGGCTGAACAGATGCTTGACTGGGCTGAGATGGCAGGCATTGAAAGCATCTTTATTTCCCGCAATACCGAAATACATGAGCTGAAAAAAGAGCTGAAATGGAATGACGTATTATACCGGCTGGGAGGGAATTGATATGGCGTATACGATTGGTGTTGATTTCGGCACATTGTCCGGCCGGGCGGTGCTTGTCAATGTCCGCACGGGCGAAGAAATCGCGTCTGCGGTAAAAGAATACACTCATGCCGTCATCGACCGCACGCTGCCGAAGACGGGTGAAAAACTTCCTCGGGACTGGGCGCTTCAGCATCCTGCCGATTATATCGAAGTTCTGGAAACGGCGATTCCGAACCTGCTTGAGCAGGCGGGCGCTGATCCAAAAGACGTGATCGGCATAGGAATTGATTTTACCGCCTGCACGATTTTGCCGATAGACGGCGCGGGGCAGCCGCTTTGTATGCTTCAGGAATTTGAACGGGAGCCCCACAGTTATGTGAAGCTGTGGAAGCATCATGCAGCTCAAAAACATGCAGACCGTTTGAACACGATTGCCGAATACACAAATGAAACATTCCTTAAAAGATACGGCGGTAAAATTTCTTCCGAATGGATGATCCCGAAAATCATGCAAATCGCGGAAGAAGCGCCGCATATATACAAGGCGGCAGATCAGATTGTGGAAGCGGCAGACTGGATCGTCTATCAATTGTGCGGTTCATTGAAGCGAAGCAACTGCACGGCCGGCTACAAAGCAATCTGGAATGAGGATACGGGGTATCCGCCGGATCATTTTTTCGAAAGGCTCAACCCGTTAATGAAAACGATTACAAAGGATAAATTAAGCGGCTCCATTTATTCAGTCGGGGAAAAAGCAGGAGGTTTGACCGAAAAAATGGCGGAGCTGACCGGGCTTTTGCCGGGGACGGCCGTTGCCGTCGCCAATGTCGACGCTCACGTGTCAGTGCCCGCGGTCGGTATTACAGAGCCGGGGAAAATGCTGATGATCATGGGAACGTCTACCTGCCATGTGCTGCTCGGCGACGAAGAACATATCGTCCCCGGTATGTGCGGGGTCGTCAATAACGGCATCTTGCCCGGATATGCGGGATATGAAGCGGGGCAGTCCTGTGTCGGCGACCACTTTGAATGGTTCGTCAAAACGTGCGTTCCGAGAGACTATGAGAAGGAAGCTGAGGATAAACACATAGACATTCACGAGCTGCTCAGCAAAAAAGCAGCTGAACTTGTTCCCGGGGAAAGCGGCCTTCTCGCGCTTGACTGGTGGAACGGAAACCGGTCAACCTTGGTGGACGCCGATTTGACGGGCATGATGCTCGGCATGACGCTGCACACGAAGCCGGAAGAAATCTACAGGGCATTGATTGAAGCGACAGCGTTCGGAACGAGGATGATTATCGAAACGTTCCGGGAAAACGGCGTTCCGGTCGAAGAGCTTTACGCAGCCGGAGGAATCGCCGAAAAAAATCCGTTTGTCATGCAGATTTATGCAGACGTCACAAATATGGATATTAAATTATCCGGGTCTCCGCAGGCGCCTGCACTGGGCTCCGCGATTTTCGGAGCGCTCGCCGCGGGACGGGAAAACGGGGGATTCTCCAATATTGCTGAAGCATGTGCGCATATGGGGAAATTAAAAGACGGCTTTTATGCCCCGAACCGGGAAAGAGCTGAGATTTATGACAGCTTATATGCGGAATATAAAGAGCTCGTACACTACTTCGGCAAAGAAAACAATGTCATGAAACGCCTGAAAGCCATTAAAAACCGTGATTTTGCGAAAGGAGGGAGCCGCCATGCTTGAAGCGTTAAAAGAAGAAGTGCTCGCCGCCAACCTGAAGCTTGAGGAACATAACCTTGTCACGTTTACATGGGGGAATGTCAGCGGCATTGACAGAGAGAGCGGGAGAATCGTCATTAAACCGAGCGGTGTCGATTACAGTGAGCTGACCGCTGACAAACTGGTCGTCCTGAATGAGGACGGAGACATTCTCGAAGGCTCGCTGAAACCGTCTTCTGACACGCCGACCCATCTTTATCTGTATAAAGCGTTTCCGGCTATCGGCGGAATCGTTCATACGCATTCCCGCTGGGCGACGAGCTGGGCACAGTCCGGAAGAGACATACCCGCTCTCGGTACGACTCACGCGGATTACTTTGAAAGCGCTATACCCTGTACGAGGGAAATGTATGAAGAAGAAATTGTGAAAGATTACGAATATCATACAGGCAAAGTCATAGCCGAAACCTTTCAAAACGAACCGTATGAACAAAATCCGGGTGTCCTTGTCCACAGCCACGGCCCGTTCTGCTGGGGAACGGACGCGCTGAATGCCCTGCATAACGCCGTTGTGCTCGAAACGGTAGCGGAAATGGCCTACCATTCGCTTATGCTGAACAAACAGCTCAGTCCGATCGACAGAGTGCTGCATGATAAGCATTTTTACAGAAAACACGGGGCGAATGCTTATTATGGCCAAACTTGACGCAGCCGGGTTTCTGATTGATTTAGACGGAACCGTATTCAGGGGGCGAGAGCTGATTGACGGCGCAAAAGAAGCCGTTCATACCCTTCAGTCACTGGGCAAAGCCGTTGTCTTTTTAAGCAACCGCGGCAATCTATCAAGAGCAATGTGCCGAAAGAAACTGCTGGGTGCCGGTATCCGCACGGATGAACGGAGCATCGTGCTGTCCTCCAGTGTGACGGCATCATTTTTAAAGAAGCATTATCCTTTGTCAAAGGTGTGGGTGTTAGGAGAGAAAGGGCTGACTGATGAACTCGCTTTAGCGGGTGTCGCCTTGGCGCAAAACCCGCAGGCGGCTGACTGGCTTGTCATCTCCCTGCATGAAACCGTCACCTACGAAGATCTGAATCTCGCTTTTAAGGCGGCCTCCTCCGGTGCGCGCATCATCGCCACGAACCGGGACCGCTCCTTTCCGAATGAAGGCGGCCATGCCATGGACGTCGCGGGAATGATCGGGGCCATTGAAGCATCCGCCGGAGCAAAAACGGAGCTTGTCATCGGCAAACCGTCTTGGCTGATGGCTGAGGCGGCATGTGAAGCGCTCGGACTTCCCCCTGAGGAATGCGCCATTATCGGAGACAGCCTCGAATCTGATATCGCAATGGGCAGGCTGTACGGAATGAAAAGTGTATTAGTTCTGACGGGGTCGGCCAAACTTGGGGAGCCCCGTCTATATGAACCTGACATCGTCCTTGATTCTATTAAAGACCTGACAGGATTAGCGAAGGAGGGAATCCTTTTATGAAACGTTCTCCTGAGGACATTCAATCCGAGTTTGACAAGGAAGGGGCCAGCCGCTCACCGATTCAAATAGAAGATATCGTGATCGGGGCGAATGCAAAAGAAAAGCTTCTCAGATTTCTGCAAAAAAAATGCTGGAATCAGCCGGTCATCGTCTGTGACCGGAACACGTACGAGGCGGCGGGACGTCTGCTTGCGGACGAATTGAGGGCAGGCGGGATCAAAGCGTCAAAAGTCATCATTCCGGAGCATGAAGCCGGGGCCGCCGCGGCTGATGAGAGGACACTGGTCTATACGCTGATCAATATTGCGGAAGAGACGGATGTCATCATTGCGGCCGGTTCAGGAACGATTCACGACATTACACGGTTTGCCGCCTGCCAGCGCGGATTGCCGTTTATCTCATTCCCCACCGCTCCGTCAGTCGACGGTTTTACATCGGCTGGAGCGCCGCTCATATTAAACGGAATCAAAACGACGATTCAAACGAAAGCGCCGATCGCCTTATTTGCCGATACGAATGTATTAAAAGAAGCGCCCCGTTCAATGACAGCCGCGGGCTTCGGAGATATGATCGGAAAAATAACATCGCTGGCAGATTGGGAGATTTCCCGCAGGCTTGCGGGTGAGCCGTACTCAGAAGCCGGGGCGAAGCTTGTGAAAGACGCGCTTTGGCAGTGCATTGATCACCGCGCTGACATTGCCATGGGAACGGAGGCCGGCATTCAGATACTGATGGAAGCGCTGATCGTTTCGGGTCTTGTCATGCTTGCGCTTGACCACTCCCGCCCCGCCTCAGGAGGAGAGCATCACATCTCGCATTGGATTGAGATGGAAATGCTGAAGGCAAAACAGCCTCCGATTCTCCACGGTGCGAAGGTCGGCTGTGCGTGCGCGGTGCTGAGTGATATTTACAAAGAACTGGCTTGTCACGAAAAGCTTGCCGAACTGCCGCCGCACTTTCGCGAGGCGATTCATTCTGCATATGAAGGGCTTCCCGACGGCAAGACAATTGCCGGGTGGCTCGCATCTGCGGGAGGTCCCGCCTGTTTCGATGAGATCGGTGTGGAAAAGGAGCTTGTCAGCGATGCGCTTAAGCATGCGCACACATTGCGGGACCGTTATACCGGTTTAACCATCATAAATGAAAATGCAGCGCTCTTTGCACATCATTTGCATCAATAGCCGCACGGCCTAAAGTGGAAGGGGTAATGACATGAAAAAAACGACCGCTGTATGTTTGGTGCTGATGATGCTCTTCGTGTTTACCGCCGGCTGTTCACAAGAACGGACTGCCGGCCGGCCGGGAGAAACGGAGCTGACGTTTTGGACGTTTAACGGTCTGCACGAACAGTTTTATCAGGAAATGGTCAAAGAATGGAATCAGAAATATCCGGAGCGCAAAATCAAGCTGAATACCGTTGTTTATCCTTATGGACAAATGCATGATAATTTATCGGTTTCGCTGATCGCGGGTGAGGGGCTTCCCGATATAGCCGACGTGGAATTAAGCCGGTTCTCGAACTTTCTGAAGGGGAAGGATATCCCGCTTGCCGATCTGACGCCGCTGATTGAAAAAGACCGCGATAAGTTTGTGGAAGCGCGTCTGGCCTTGTACAGCAAAAACGGAAAATTGTACGGCCTTGATACACATGTGGGGACGACCGTCATGTTTTACAACATGGATATCATGAAAAAAGCGGGCGTTGATCCCGCCTCCATTAAGACATGGGAAGATTACCGGCGGGCAGGGAAAAAAGTGCGTGAAGCATCTGGGAAACCGATGGGAACGGTTGAAACAAACGACTCCGCCACATTCCTATCCATGATTTCGCAGCAAGGGTCAGGCTACTACAGCAAAAACGGAAAATTGATTCTGAACAGCAAGACGAATACAGACACACTGAATTATGTAAAGGACATGGTAAATGATAAAACCCTTCTGCCGGCTCCCGGCGGCGGCCATCACAGCGAAGAATACTACGGTTTTATGAATCAGGGCGGGGCAGCCTCAGTGCTGATGCCTATTTGGTACATGGGACGGTTTATCGATTATATGCCTGATTTAAAAGGAAAAATGGCGATTTACCCTATGCCGGCCTGGAAAGAAGGCGGTGACAGATCAGCGGGTTTAGGCGGAACAGCCACCGTCGTGCCGAAGCAGGCTGAACATCTGAATCTCGCGAAAGAATTTCTCGGTTTTGCGAAAGGTTCAAAGGAAGGGAACATAAAGCTTTGGACGGTGCTCGGCTTTGACCCGCTCCGCTGGGACGTGTGGGATTCAAAAGAATTGAAGGAGAAAAACAAGTACACGGATTTCTTCCGGAACGGTACGTCAATTTTTTCCTCGCTCCTTGAAATAAAAGATGAGTTCAATCCGATTTATCTGCATGAAGACTTCTCTAAAGCGGCTGATCTCGTTGTCAGACAAGTGCTGTTCGATGCGCTGAAGACGCAGGAAAAAACACCTAAGGAAGCCTTAGACGAGGCGGCAGAGCAATTAGAGAAATAGGAGAAGCCGCCCTATTTAACAGTGAAAGCGGGGGAGCTTTTATGAGACCTGTAAAGACAGAGACAGCGCAAACCGTTTCTGCAGTCCGGGAGAAGCCGCGCCGGCGCAATGTGCTGTATTCAAAAAAAGCGGCGCCTTATCTTTTTACGGCGCCATTTATCATTTCGTTTCTCGTTTTCTTTTTGTATCCGATCATCAGCGTGTTTATCATGAGCTTTCAGCGGATACTGCCGGGAGAAATTACATTTGTCGGGTTTTCCAATTATACCGCTCTTCTTAATCCAACCTTTTACACCGCACTGTTTAACACATTGGAATATACCTTCTGGACGCTGATCGTGCTGATTCCGGTGCCGCTTCTTTTGGCGGTGATTCTGAATTCGAAGCTCGTCAGGTTCAGAAATGTATTTAAATCGGCTCTGTTTGTACCGGCTTTAACATCGACGATCGTAGCGGGGATTATTTTCCGTCTGATGTTCGGAGAAATGAATACGTCGCTTGCAAACGAGCTGATGATGAAGCTTGGCGCATCACCCCAAAACTGGCTCAACAACAAAGGTACCGGCATGTTTTTAATGGTGCTGCTTGCGTCATGGAGGTGGATGGGCATTAACATTCTATACTTTCTGGCCGGATTGCAAAACGTGCCGAAAGAATTGTATGAAGCGGCTGAAATTGACGGGGCGAGTACGTGGAAAAAGTTCCGTCATATTACCCTTCCATTTTTAAAGCCGGTGTCCGTTTATGTGTTAACGATCAGTATTATCGGTGGTTTCAGAATGTTTGAGGAAAGCTATGTGCTTTGGCAGAATAATTCCCCGGGCAATATCGGCCTCACACTTGTCGGTTATTTATATCAGCAGGGGCTTGCATACAACGAAATGGGGTACGGGGCCGCAATCGGAATTGTCCTTTTGCTTGTCATCTTACTAGTCAGCCTTGTTTCACTGAAACTGTCCGGTTCGTTTAAAGGGGAGGGATAAGCGTTGCGTAACAATCACATGTTTTCCGTGTACAGAGTCGCGTTTACCTTGTTTTTTATCATGCTGAGCCTGTTGTATATCTTTCCGATGATCTGCCTATTGCTCGGTTCATTAAAGCCGTCATCTGAGCTGATGCGCATCGGGCTGAATCTGCGTCTTGATCCGGATGTGATGAGCCTTGATAACTACACCTATTTGTTTAACGGGGGGAGCATTTATTTCAAATGGTTTTTTAACAGCCTGCTGCTCGGTGTTCTCACCACGGTTCTCACGCTGTTTTTTTCCTCTTTGATCGGCTACGGACTCGGTGTCTACGAATTTAAAGGCAGAAATATTATTTTCGTTCTTGTACTGATCATTATGATGGTGCCTCTTGAAGTGATGATGCTTCCGTTGTTCAAATTGACGGTGGGTCTTCATTTGATCGATTCTTATACGGGGGTGATTCTGCCGTTTATAGTGTCGCCTGTCGCCGTGTTCTTTTTCCGGCAATATGCGCTCGGACTTCCAAAGGATCTGCTTGATTCAGCGAGAATGGACGGCTGTACCGAATTCGGCATTTTTTTCAGAATTATGGCGCCGCTCATGAAACCGGCATTCGGGGCAATGATCATTCTTCAATCTTTAAACAGCTGGAATAACTTTTTATGGCCGCTGATCGTGCTTCGGTCGAAAGAAATGTTTACGCTTCCAATCGGACTTTCAGGGCTGCTGAGTCCGTACGGCAACAACTATGACATGCTGATTTCCGGGTCCGTTTTTGCGATACTGCCGGTGATCATCATATTCTTGTTTTTCCAAAAATACTTCATTTCCGGCCTCACAGTAGGCGGAGTGAAGGGATAGAGAGAGGGAGGAAATAATGAAAAAAGCGGGGATTACAGCAGATAAAGAATATATCATCGGTGAAGTGGACAAACGGATGTACGGATCATTTATAGAACATATGGGCCGGGCGGTGTATGAAGGCATTTATGAGCCCGGACACCCGAAAGCCGACAAGGACGGGTTCAGAACAGACGTGCAGGAGTTAATCAAAGAATTGCAAGTGCCGTTCATCCGCTATCCGGGAGGGAATTTTCTCTCAGGCTACAATTGGGAGGACGGCGTCGGGCCGGTAAAGGACCGCCCGCGGAGGCTTGATTTGGCATGGCAGACGACAGAAACGAACGAAGTGGGGACGAATGAATTTTTAACGTGGGCGAAAAAAGTGAACGCCGAAGTGAATATGGCGGTCAATCTCGGGACGAGAGGGATCGATGCCGCCCGGAACCTCGTCGAATACTGCAACCATCCTGAAGGGTCGTACTGGAGCGACTTACGAAAATCGCACGGATATGAAAAACCTTACGGCATCAAAACATGGTGCTTAGGAAATGAGATGGACGGCCCTTGGCAGATCGGTCATAAAACGGCGCATGAATACGGACGGCTCGCCGCTGAAACGGCAAAGGTGATGAAATGGACGGACCCGACGATCGAATTGGTGGCTTGCGGAAGCTCAAACAGCGGCATGCCGTCCTTCATCGAGTGGGAGGCCGAGGTGCTTGAGCATACGTACGAGCATGTGGATTACATCTCACTGCATACGTATTACGGCAACCATGAAAATGATCTTGAAAACTATTTGGCGAAGTCGATGGATTTAGACCATTTTATTAAATCCGTCACAGCCGTATGTGATTATATGAAAGCGAAAAAACGCAGCAAAAAAACGATTCACCTTTCTTTAGATGAATGGAATGTGTGGTATCACTCAAATGAAGCGGATAAAAAAGTGGAGCCATGGATTACGGCCCGGCCGATTCTCGAAGACATCTACAATTTTGAAGATGCGCTGTTGATCGGTTCACTGCTGATTACGATGCTGCAGCATGCGGACAGACTAAAGATCGCCTGTCTCGCCCAGCTTGTCAACGTAATTGCGCCTATTATGACTGAAAAGGGCGGAGAAGCATGGAGACAGCCGATCTTTTACCCTTACATGCACGCCTCTGTCTACGGGAGAGGGACTTCAATGAAGCTGCTGGTCACTTCCCCGAAATACGACTCAGCGGATTTTACGGATGTGCCGTATGTTGATGCCGCGGCCGTTTACCATGAAGAGGATGAAGCACTGACCATTTTTGCCGTCAACAAAAGCAAGGAACTGATGGAAACGGAGATAAAGCTGAGAGGGTTTGAAGATTACCGCATTATTGAGCATATCGTGCTGGAGCATCAGAATATGAAAGCGACCAATCAAAAAAACAGAAAAGAAGTCATTCCGCACTCCAACGGGACGTCTTCCGCAAACGCCGAAGGAATAACGGCTCATTTTACGCCGCTGTCCTGGAATGTCATCCGTTTATCAGGAAAATAGCGTTCCGAAAAGCCGGGCTTAGCCGCCGGCTTTTTTTACGTAAAAATCATCTGCTGTTATCTGATAATTGTGATAATATTTAGAAAAAGAGAAAAGGGGCTGGGATTAAATGAATGCGATTACAATCGTCATAGCGTCTATATGTATTTTAGCGATCGCCTATCGGCTTTACGGTACCTTTATGATGGTCAAAGTATTAAAAATCAATGATCAGACACCGACTCCGGCCCATGTGCTTGAGGACGGGAAAGATTATGTGCCGACGAATAAGTGGGTGTCATTCGGCCACCACTTCGCAGCAATCGCCGCTGCCGGCCCGCTTGTCGGACCGATTCTGGCAGCTCAGTTCGGCTATCTGCCCGGGCTTTTATGGCTGTTAATCGGGGCAGTGATCGGAGGAGCCGTGCACGATATTGTCGTATTGTTTGCATCAATGCGGAAAAACGGGAAAACGCTTTCTGAAGTCGCCAAAGAAGAGCTCGGCCCGGTGGCGGGTTTTTGCACGGGTCTCTCCATGCTGTTTATCATTACGATCACGATGGCGGGGCTGTCCATGGTTGTGCTGCACGCGCTTGAGAAAAACCCGTGGGGAACGTTTGCGGTGGGGATTACGATTCCGATCGCGATGGGGGTCGGCCTCTATTATAAAAAAACGGGCAATCTCAAACTCGCATCAACTGTCGGGTTTCTTTTGTTAATGGCCGGTGTTGTCATCGGGCCGCGGCTGCAGACAACGGCTCTCGGGGACATGCTGACACTGGATGCGAAAACGCTTGCAGTGGCGCTTCCTGTTTATGCGTTTTTCGCCGCGGCGCTTCCGGTTTGGCTTTTGCTGGCTCCGCGTGACTATTTAAGCAGTTTTATGAAAATCGGGGTTTTTGCCGCTTTGATCGCAGGCGTCTTTTTCGTTAATCCCGCCATTAAATTCCCGGCCGTGACGGAGTTTATTCACGGCGGAGGGCCGGTGATCGCGGGTCCTGTCTGGCCGTTTATTTCAATAACGATTGCCTGCGGCGCCATTTCGGGCTTTCATGCATTTGTCGGTTCCGGCACAACGCCGAAAATGCTGGATAAATGGAGTGATATAAAGCCGGTTGCTTTCGGAGCGATGCTTGTGGAATGTCTCGTCGGAATTATGGCGCTCATTGCAGCTGCCGCTCTTGAGCCCGCCGACTATTTTGCCATTAACAGCACGCCTGAAATATTCCGCACCCTCGGGATGAATGTCGTCCATCTGCCTGAATTGAGCAAAGAAATCGGGCTCAGTCTGGAAGGAAGAACGGGCGGAGCCGTTACGCTTGCCGTCGGAATGACGTATATCTTTACGGAGATTCCGTTTTTCAGTCATTTGGCTTCATACTTTTTTCAATTCGTCATTATGTTTGAAGCGGTGTTTATTTTAACGGCGATTGATGCGGGAACCCGTGTCGCCCGGTACTTGATTCAAGAGTTTTTCGGAGAGGTCTATAAGCCGCTGAAAAAAACAGACTGGCTGCCGGGCTCGATTTTCTCAAGCGCGCTCGCCTGCCTGCTGTGGGGCTATCTTCTGTATTCGGGCGACATCAGTTCCATTTGGGCGCTGTTCGGCGTATCCAATCAGCTTATGGCGTCTGTCGGCTTAATTATCGGTGCGACCGTCGTATTAAAAATAGCGGATAAGCGGCGCTATATGCTGACATGCCTGATTCCTCTCGCTTATTTGTATGTGACCGTCAACTATGCGGGTTATTGGATGGTGCGGTATGTGTATTTGAACCCCGAAGCGGCGGGATACAACGTGCTGAATGGCGTTTTATCCATTATCATGCTCATTCTCGGGCTTGTGATTATCATTGCGGCTGTGAAAAAATGGGCGAATGTATGGCGTGATCCGAGTGCCAGACTGGAAGCTTCAATACCCGGATAAATCCGCGGCCGTCCGAACATTGCAGCATCATAAAAAAGCAGAGAGCCGTTCGGTCTCTCTGCTTTCATCTTATGACAAATCCGCCGCTTCCAAAAGGTAATCCGCCAAATGAACCGCGCGGACACGGCCTGTTAATCCTTCGCGCAAAATGCCGAGCTGCATTTGCAGAAGGCATCCGGGATTGGCTGTCACGATGACGGCCGCCTCCGTTTTTCCGGCGGCTTTCATCTTGCTGTCTAATATTTTCATAGACATCTCTGACTCTGTTATATTATAAATTCCTGCCGACCCGCAGCAGCTGTCGGCCTTTTCCATTTCTCTGTACTCAGCCCCTTTAATGCTTTTCAAAAGCGTGCGCGGTTCCTCTGACGTATGCATCACATTGCGGAGATGGCAGGAGTCCTGATATGTGACGATATGAGGAGACTGTGCCCGCAGGTTTTTTTGATGGAACTTCAGATCAACCAGTACGGATGAAAAGTCTTTGAGCTTCCGGACGAATTGTCCGGCACGTTCCGCCCATTCAGGTTCATCTTTCAGTAAATGCGGATATTCCTGAAGAAAGGCGCCGCATCCGCCGGCGTTTGTAATGATATAATCAGCGTCAAGCGCTTCAAAAGCCGCGATATTCCGCTTGGCCAGTTCTTTTCCCATCTCTTTTTCTCCGCTGTGCCCGTGAAGCGCGCCGCAGCACGCCTGGCCGTCCGGAACCGCGATTTCACATCCGGCCGCCTGTAAAAGCGCCGTTGTCGCATGATTAGTCGCTAAAAACATTGTATCCATTAAGCAGCCCGAGAAAAAAGCGGCCCGTTTTTGGACGGGACCCGCGGCAGGAAGAAAACGCGGCCGTTCCTTCATGTCTTTCCGTTTCGGGACGGGCGGGAGCACTTGTTCCATTGTGCGCAGATGCTCTGGCAAAACGCGCAGCATACCGGTTTTTCTGACGGCGGTCTGCAGTCCCGATCTTTGGTATATTCCGAGAAGATTCACGGCTGTCTGCATGCGGTTTTGATGAGGGAAAAGCCCGGTGAAGGCGGCTTTCCGCAAGAGGCGCACGCCCGGCTTATGTTTTTTATTTTGATGAATGATATCCCTCGCTTCTTCAAGCAGCTGTCCGTAATTGACCCCTGCCGGACAAACGGGCTCGCATGCCCGGCATCCGAGACACAGCGAAAGTGAGCGCTCGACATCTTCATCAGGCTCAATCAGTCCGTCAGTGACGGCTTTCATCAGGGCGATCCGGCCGCGCGGCGAATGGGATTCTTGAAATCCCGATTCGATATAGGTCGGACAGGAAGGAAGGCAGAAGCCGCAGCGCATACAGTTCAGCAATTCACCTTCATCCATGCGGTTTTTGAATTCTGTTTGAATTTGTTTCTGCTCTTTAGCCGTGGTCATTTCATCACCACCACGCGTTTCCTTGATGAATTGGCGAATATTTTTCCCGGATTCAGCAGATTTTGGGGATCAAGCGCTTGTTTGATCGCTTTCATGGCGGTGATGCCTTCTGTTTTCAGCTTCATTTCTAAATACGGCGCTTTTACGATGCCGACCCCGTGTTCACCCGTTATCGTTCCGCCCAGCTCAATCGCTTTTTCAAAAATGGCGGCAAAAGCTTTTTCGACACGTTCCATCTCCTCTGTATTCCGGATATCGGTGGTGCACGTCGGATGGAGGTTGCCGTCTCCGGCATGGCCGAATGTGCAGATGGACAAGCCGTATGTTTCTGCAATCTCGTTAATGGCTTTGACCATGCTGGCAATTTGTGATCTCGGCACGGTCGCATCTTCCAGAATCGTTGTCGGTTTCAGCCGGGCAAGGGCTGATAATGCGGACCGTCTGGCCTCTGTAAGCGCGAATGCCTCTTCCTCGGTTTCAGCCGTTTGGACGGATACGGCTGCTCCGTTTTTACAAATCGCTTCGATTTTTTCCATATCGCGTCTGACCGTGTCGCTGTCACCGTCCTGTTCGATCAGCAGCACCGCTTTTGCGTCGGTCGGAAGCCCGATCTTGGCGTAATCTTCAATGACCTGCAGTGTCGGCTGATCCAGAAATTCGAGTGTCGCCGGAATGATTTTTTCAGCGATGATGGCAGAAACAGATTCCGCGGCCGCTTCAATATGTTCATAGAGTGCAAGCAGCGTTTTTTTCGTTTCCGGCTTCGGAACCAGCTTTAAAGTCGCTTCCGTCACAACGCCGAGCGTCCCTTCTGATCCGACGAAAAGCCGGGTCAGATCATAACCGGCGACATCCTTTGTCAGCTTTCCTCCTGTGCGGATGATATCGCCTGAAGCCAAGACGGCTTCAAGGCCGAGGACATAATCCCGGGTGACGCCGTACTTCAAACCGCGCAGCCCGCCGGAATTTTCATTAATATTCCCGCCGATCGTCGATATTTTCATGCTGCTCGGATCAGGCGGATAAAATAAACCTTTTTGTTCAACCGCACGGATCATATCTTGCGTGATCACGCCCGGCTGGACGGTTGCCGTCAAATTTTCTTCATCGATTTCCAGAATGCGGTTCATATGTTTGAATAAAAGCACAAGCCCGCCTTCAGTGGGACATGTGCCGCCGCATAAGTTTGTGCCTGAACCCCTCGGCACGATCGGAATGTCATGCCTGCTGCAAATCGTTAATATACGGGACACGTCATCCGCGCTGCGGGGGGCGATGACCGCATCCGGCATGGCTTGCAGCTGAGGAGCCGCATCATAAGAATACACAAGACGGCCCGCCGCTGAATCATCATAATTCTCCTTCCCGACCGTCCGGATGAACGCTTCTTTTGCCTCTCGTGAAATCATGTTCTCCCAACCTCCCTGATAAGAAAAACGTTTTCATTTAATTGTAAAGAAAAACGATTCCGCACACTATGGAGAAACATATGAAAAATGATGATATGATTACGTGCTTTTTGTATGTTGATCTAAAAAGCGCAGCGCCAAATAAAAAGCCGTTATGTCTTCAGGGCGGTCAAGCTTCATATTTGTCAGTGATTCCAGTTTGGAAAGGCGGTAGCGCAATGTATTGATATGAATATGCATGTCGTCGGCGGTGCGCTTTAACGATAATTGCCGGTCGAAAAAGGCGCGCAGCGTATCCAGAAGTTCTTCCCGGCCGAGTACATGTTCGAGAACCCGCCGTGAAAATTCCGACCTCGTACCGGGTGTGATATCGGCAAGACACATATCCAGTTTTAAATCTTCTTCAAAGACGGCCTGCTTGTCACCGATTCCGGCTGAAAGTGCTTTATCCGCCTGTTCGTATGATTCCGTGAGGCGCTCTCCCGGAACGATCCGTCCGATGCCGGCGGTGACAGGCTGCCCGAAAACGGCGCCGATCTTTTTAATGAGCTGTGTTTTGGAAGCCGAATTTGCTTCATGATTAATGAGAATGCGTTCATTTCCCCAGCGGACAAACAGGTCTTCAGGGCATTCGTACTGCCAGAGCCGCCCGAGCTCCTCCGCTTTATATTGCTCATAACGGCCTTGAATGAGTATGATCCGGCGGTATGCGTGAAGGTCTGCGCCGATGAGCTTTGCTTTTTCTAAAAAGCCCGGAGACCATTCTTTCAGCTGCAGCCAATCAACCATAAAGGATTCAAGCATTCTCGCACGCCACTGCGCTTCTTCCATATGGCGCGTTTCTTTAATAAACAGCTCCGTCATTTTTCTGAGCAATTCTCCGAAAGGCAGGATATCGTCAGGGTCTCCTGTCAGGCCGAATACTCCGATCACTTCATGGCCTGAAAAAACGGGGAGGTTCAGTCCTGCTTTTACGCCCTCGAGCCGTTTTTCATCTTCTTTCGTAATGATGACATTCCGTTTTTCGCGCGCGCAGATCAGTGCGCCTTCATGAAACCATCCGGCGCGCGCCTCGTTCGTGCCCGCGATGATCATTCCTTTTGTATCGGCAATAATCACTTCGCGGCTGTACATATGTTTGACTTCGGCAATCAATTTCTTTGCCAGTTCCGGCTGTAACTGCATGGCGATCCCCCTCGCCATTATTATACAAAAAAAACCGGGTGTCCCATCACCCGGTTCATGTTTATTGCGCAGGTTTTAATCCGCCTTCAAGTGTTTTGAGCATTTCATTTTTTTCTGAGTCCGACGCATGCTGCCAAAGAACTTCGAATAAGACGCCGAGGCCCGGAAGCATTTTTTCTTCACCGCTTTGGATGGCGTCAACGATAGTATGCTCCAGCTGATCCTGGTTATTGCCGGTTACATTGGCAATAACGGCGTTGCGTAAATTAAGATCCATTACAACCGCTCCTTTTTTCTGAATGTGATACGCATATTCTTACCGCGCACGCGGTTTATTATGTGCTGTTCTTAAGATATAATAACAACATGCATGAAAAAAGGAGAGCACAGACATAAAGTGAAACGAATCGACTCTGCAAAAAACCAAAAAGTGAAGGACTGGAAAAAACTTCACACAAAAAAAGAGAGACTTAAAACGAATACATTTCTGATAGAAGGAGAGCATCTGGCAGAAGAAGCGCTCAAATCAAAGGGAACGGTAAAAGAAATTCTCGTAAACGATGAGAGCGCCATCCCGGCCGACCTGGACATGAGCATTCCGTGCTACGTGCTGAGCGAAGACGCGTTTTCAGCCGTGACGGAAACGGAAACGCCGCAGCGGATCGCCGCGGTCTGCCATATGCCGGATAAGCAGCCTGATCAGCTGAAGCGGCTGCTTCTGATTGATGCCGTGCAGGACCCGGGGAATTTAGGAACAATGATCAGAACGGCAGATGCGGCGGGGATCGACGCCGTTGTCCTTGGTGAGGGAACAGCAGACCCGTACAATGGAAAAACGCTGCGTTCAGCACAAGGTTCTCATTTTCATATTCCCATTTTGAAACGTCCGCTTGATGAGTTTACCGCTGAGCTGAAATCACAAGGCGTCGCGATCTACGGCACGGCGCTTGAAAACGGTGCGGCTTATCAAAGCGTGAAGCCTGAAGAATCGTTCGCGTTAATCGTCGGGAACGAGGGGGCGGGAGTGGACGCCGGCCTTCTGCAAAAAACCGATCTCAACCTGTACGTTCCGCTGTACGGACAGGCGGAATCGCTGAATGTGGCGGTGGCGGCCGCCATCCTCGTTTATCATCTCAGAGGATAGGTTGCGAAAAGCCTTGGATTTCACTATAATAGATAGCAATAATGTAAAAACCGTGACAGAGGACGTCAATTTTTGCACACACTGCCTTCCAGGGAGAAAATGCCGCTGACTGAGAGCATTTTTATCGCAGCACAAAAATTGATTTTCACCTCTCGAGTTGTCACCGGGACCGCGCCAAACGCGCGTAAAGGTGAACCGGAACGATCGTTTCCGTTATGTCAATGAAGCTGTCGGCAGATGAAGTCTGCCTTAAAAAGGGTGGTACCGCGGCCACAACTCGTCCCTTCTCTCAAGGGGCGGGTTTTTTTGTTTTCTGAAAAAGGCATAGAACGGTTTGGTTTACATAAAAGGAGGATGCATGATGGAAGAGAAGCTTAAACAGCTCGAACTGGAAGCTGCAGAAAAAGTAGAAGCGGCGGGTTCATTAAAAGAAGTTAACGACATTCGGGTGCAATATCTCGGAAAAAAAGGGCCGATTACAGAAGTTCTCCGCGGCATGGGCAAACTGTCCGCCGAAGAGCGCCCGAAAATGGGAGCGCTCGCCAATGAAGTGAGAGAGCGCATTGCAGCAGCCATTACGGCAAAAAATGAACAGCTTGAACAAGAAGAGATGAATAAAAAACTCAGCAGCCAGACGATTGACGTCACATTGCCGGGCAGTCAGGTAAACATCGGCGGACGCCATCCGCTGACGGTCGTTATTGAAGAAATTGAAGATTTATTTATCGGTATGGGATATACCGTCGAAGAAGGCCCTGAAGTGGAAACGGATTATTACAACTTTGAGGCGCTGAACCTGCCGAAGGAACATCCGGCCCGCGACATGCAGGACAGCTTTTACATTACAGAAGAAATGCTGATGAGAACGCAGACGTCACCGGTGCAGACGCGCACGATGGAAAAGCATAAAGGAAAAGGCCCCGTCAAAATCATTTGTCCCGGTAAAGTGTATCGCCGCGACAACGATGACGCGACACATTCCCATCAGTTCATGCAGATCGAGGGTCTCGTCGTCGACCGCGAAATCAGCATGAGCGATCTGAAAGGCACGCTTGAATTGGTCGCCAAAAAAATGTTCGGCCAAGATCGTGAAATCAGGCTCCGTCCGAGCTTTTTCCCATTCACAGAGCCTTCTGTCGAGGTGGATGTGACCTGCTTTAAGTGCGGCGGACAAGGCTGCTCCGTCTGCAAAAAAACAGGCTGGATCGAAATTCTCGGCGCCGGCATGGTTCATCCGAACGTGCTGAAGATGGCCGGATTCAATCCTGAGGAATACCAGGGTTTTGCTTTCGGAATGGGTGTTGAACGTATCGCGATGCTGAAATACGGCATTGAAGATATCCGCCATTTCTATACCAATGATGTCAGATTCATTTCGCAGTTTAAACAGGCGTAAGAGGAGGATACACATGTTTGTTTCTTATAAATGGTTAGAAGATTACGTTGACTTGCAGGGAATCGACCCGGCCGTGCTTGCAGAAAAAATTACGAGAGCCGGTATTGAAGTTGAGGGTATCGAGTATAAAGGGGAGGGCGTAAAAGGCGTTGTCATCGGACATGTGCTTGAGCGTGAACAGCACCCGAATGCCGACAAGCTCAACAAATGCCTTGTTGATATCGGTGCGGAGGAACCCGTGCAGATTATCTGCGGCGCCCCGAATGTTGATAAAGGACAGAAGGTTGCCGTTGCAACGGTCGGAGCCGTGCTTCCCGGCAATTTCAAAATTAAAAAAGCCAAGCTGCGCGGCGAAGCGTCTCACGGCATGATCTGTTCCCTTCAGGAGCTTGGCATTGAGAGCAAGCTCGTGGCGAAAGAATATGCGGAAGGCATTTTCGTTTTTCCGAATGATGCTGAAACGGGAGCTGACGCAATGGCGGCCCTTCAGCTTGATGATGCGATTTTAGAATTGGGCTTAACGCCGAACCGCGCCGACGCGATGAACATGCTTGGCGTGGCTTATGAAGTGGCGGCTATCCTTGGCGCAGAGGTAAAGCTTCCGGAGGCTTCATATGAAAAAGCGGCAGAAAAAGCGGCGGATGCTGTTTCCGTCAAGATTGAAGATACGCAGGCCAATCCGCATTATGCCGCAAAAATCATTAAAAACGTCAAAATCGGCCCGTCACCGCTTTGGATGCAGACGAAGCTGATGAATGCAGGCATCCGCCCGCATAATAACGTCGTGGACATTACAAACTTCGTCCTCCTTGAGTACGGACAGCCGCTTCACGCTTTCGATTACGACCGGTTCGGTTCAAAAGAGGTCGTCGTCAGAAAAGCGGCGGAAAACGAAACCATCGTGACGCTGGATGAACAAGAGCGCAAGCTGTCAAGCAGCCATTTGGTCATCACAAACGGAAAAAAAGCGCAAGCCGTTGCGGGAGTCATGGGCGGAGCTGAGTCTGAAGTCCGCGAAGACACCACTGCGATTTTACTGGAAGCCGCTTATTTCGACGGACAGACCGTCCGCAAAGCGTCGAGAGACCTCGGACTGAGAAGCGAAGCGAGCGCCAGATATGAAAAAGGCATTGATCCGGCCCGCGTTTTGCTGGCGGCTGAACGGGCCTGCAGTCTCATTCAGGCATATGCCGGCGGAGAAGTGCTCTCAGGCACGGTTGAAGAAAACCATCTGAAAATCGAAGCAAACAACATTCACGTGTCTGTTGAAAAAGTGAACGCCGTGCTTGGCATGGCAATCGCTAAAGAAGAAATCATCAGCATTTACAAGCGCCTCGGGTTTGCAGTCGGTGAAGCTGAAGACGTTCTCGTCGTAACAGTGCCGTCCCGCCGCGGAGATATTAGAATAGAAGAAGACCTGATTGAAGAAGCGGCGAGATTGTACGGGTATGACAATATTCCGTCCACGCTTCCGGAAACGGCCGGCACGACAGGCGGCTTGACACCGTATCAGGCAAAACGCCGGAAAGTGAGACGTTTCCTTGAAGGAGCGGGTCTTTCACAAGCGACCACTTATTCATTAACGAATGATAAAAAAGCGGCCGCTTTTGCGATCGAAAAATCATTCAACACGATGCTTGCTCTGCCGATGAGCGAAGAAAGAAGCATTCTCAGACACAGTCTCGTACCGAATCTTCTTGAAGCCGTTTCATACAATCTGGCCAGACAGACTGATTCCGTTGCTTTATATGAAACAGGTTCTGTATTTCTGACGAAAGAAGAAAACACAAAACCGGTTGAAAAAGAACGGGTTGCCGGAGCTGTAACCGGATTGTGGCGTAAAAATTTATGGCAGGGTGAGAAAAAGCCGGTTGATTTCTTCGTCGCCAAAGGAATCGTTGAAGGCCTGCTGCATCAATTGAATGTGTCAGACCGGGTTGAATTTGTCCAGTCAGAACGCAAAAACATGCATCCCGGCCGGACGGCAAACATTCTATTGAACGGTTCGCTTGCCGGATTTATCGGCCAGGTGCATCCGGCAATGGAAAAAGAGCTGGATATCAAAGAAACGTATGTGTTCGAGCTAGATCTGCACGCGCTTCTGACCGAGGAAACAGAACCTGTCGTGTATACGCCGATTCCGAAGTACCCGTCCGTCACGCGCGACATTGCGCTTGTGGCAGATAAAACCGTTACAAGCGGACAGCTCGAAGCCGTGATCAAAGAAGCCGGCGGCGCGCTGCTGAAAGAAGTCACCGTATTTGATGTGTACGAAGGTGAGCATATGGAAGAGGGCAAAAAATCCGTCGCCTTCTCGCTCCAATATGTTAACCCTGAACAAACATTGACAGAAGAAGAAGTGACAAAAGTACATGAAAACGTGCTGAAAGCGCTGGAAGAAACGTATCAGGCGGTATTAAGAGGATAAAGAAAAAGCTTGCAGATCATTCTGCAAGCTTTTTTTATTATGACCGTTTCCGTTCTACAAGGCGTTTCGCTTTTTGCGTATTGGCAAAATGAAGTTTGGTGAACGTTCTGAGCGCACCTTCTCCCTTATTGATGATCAGCTTGGCGGCAGCTTCATCGACGTGCGGCCCCGCGCCTTTTGGAATCGTCATCCCAGCCTCACGGGAAAGCTTATCCATTTCAATTAAGAAAGAATATCGCGCAATGATAGAGGCTGCGGCGACGGAAAGATGTATGCTTTCCGCTTTCGTGCTGAAAAACGTTTTTTCTTTTACGATATCCCGTCCGGAAAGATGCTTAAAATAAATGCCGGGCTCTGCAAATTGGTCAATCAGAATCGCTTCCGGTTTAACGCCGTTCATTTTTCTCAGCAGATTGGAAATCGCCTGATTATGAAGGAGCGCCTTCATTTTTCCTTGGCTCATGCCTTTTTCCTGCATCTGATTGTATTTTTCGTTTTTCAACACAAGCAGGCTGTAAGGAATGGTTTTAATTAACAGTTTGGCGATTTCAATAATCTGCGGATCTTTTAAATCCTTCGAATCCTTCACACCGAGTTCTTTCATTAAAGAAAGCTTTGTTTTGTCGGCGTAAGCGCAGGCAACCGTTATCGGCCCGAAGTAATCGCCTGTTCCGACTTCATCAGAGCCGATCACTGACATGGAGGCAATGCCCGCCGGGGGAGCGTAAACCGGGTCGGCCGCTTTTTTGACGGTTTTCTTTGCCTTCGGCGCCTCAGCCGTTCCCCAGCGGGCCGCTTCTGTGCCGGCGTTTTTTCCTTGAAAGAGAACCTTGCCCGAGCGGTAGGCTGTAATGGTACAGCCCGGGGGCTTGGCCTGGAAGACGGCGCCCTGCGGAACGGCGGGAGTAAGGGAGCCGGCATAGGATTGTTTCATTTGTTCCATAGCGGAAGCGGATACTTTTATAACAGAATGGGACACGATATAATCTCCTTTTTTGGCACTTTTCACTGTATATACCAGTGTATCATAACAGCCCGAGGCTCGTCTTTCCATTCAAACGATAATCGTGGTATGATAGGAACTAGGATTCTCGCGGAATGGAGGAGAAACGTTGTCTGACGGCAAAAAAACCAAAACGACAGTAAACATTTACGGCCAGCACTTCACCATTATCGGGGAAGAAAGCAAAGCGCACATGCGCCATGTGGCCGGAATGGTTGATGATAAAATGAGAGAAATCAACGAGAAAAATCCATATCTTGATATAAATAAGCTCGCTGTATTGACTGCGGTCAATGTCGTGCATGATTATATGAAACTGCAAGAAAAATATGAAATACTGGAGCGGCAGCTTAAAGAAAAGGAATGAACACCATATGATAGATATCATCATCTTAGTTCTGCTCTTAATGGGCACATTGCTTGGATTAAAAAGAGGATTTATCCTCCAATTTATATACTTGACGAGTTTCATCCTCTCGATTGCGTTTGCGGCGCTTTTTTACAAAAACCTGGCCCCGCATCTGAGCTTTATACCCGCCCCTGATTTTTCCGGCGGGCAGGCGGCTCTGTCTTTTATTAAAGGAAACGTGGAGACAGCTTATTACAACGCGATCGCGTTTGTCATTTTGTTTATCATCGCAAAGATCCTGCTCCGGATTATCGGAGCGGCGCTTAATATCATCGCCGGCATTCCGGTCATTAAACAGATCAACAAACTGCTGGGCGGGGTGCTTGGATTTCTGGAAGTCTATTTATTTGCGTTTATCCTGTTATACGTCGCATCCGTACTGCCGGTAAGCGCGCTTCAGGATATGCTCGCACAATCGACGCTTGCAAATATCATCACACATCATACGCCGTATCTGTCGGGGCTCCTGCAAGAACTGTGGGCCCAGTACGGGGCATAAAAAACTTCTCTTGACCGGAGAAGTTTTTTTCAAGCTCTGCGTCAGTTGTGCCGGAAGAGAAAAATTTGTATGATGAAAAGCAGGAAACGACTGGGGGTTAACAGTATGCATAAAAAAGATATCATCAGGCTGCTTGAAACGATTGCGGTCTATATGGAACTGAAAGGGGACAACCCGTTTAAAATATCAGCCTTCCGAAAAGCGGCGGCGGCGCTTGAGCAGGATGACCGCAGCCTGTCGGAAATCGACGACATGATGTCTTTATCCGGAATCGGAAAAGGCACCTACGGCGTCATTCGTGAATATATGCAGGAAGGTGTGTCCGGCACGCTTCTCCAATTGCAGAAAGAAGTCCCGGAAGGCTTGGTTCCTCTTTTGAAGCTTCCGGGCCTCGGCGGCAAAAAAATCGCCAAGCTGTACCAGGAGCTTGGCGTTCATGACGCGGAATCGCTGAAAGAAGCATGCGAGCAGCAAAAAGTACAGGGGCTCGCCGGTTTCGGCAAAAAAACGGAGGAGAAAATCCTTCAGGCTCTCGGAGAAGCCGGAAAACAGCCCGAACGGTTTCCAATCGGCTATGCGCTCAGCATTGCTTCAGTCATTGAAGAACATTTGGCCCGGCTGACGGATATTCAGAAATATTCCCGGGCCGGCAGTCTCAGAAGAGCGCGGGAAACCGTAAAAGATCTGGATTACATTATCGCTACAGATCGTCCGGAGGCTGTCAGAGAACAGCTTCTTTCCCTCCCGAACGTAAAAGACGTGATAGCGGGCGGGGATACAAAAGTATCGGTTATCCTGACCTTTGAATACGAGACGAGTGTGGATTTCCGGCTTGTGACAGAGGAACAGTTTGCCACCACACTGCATCATTTTACGGGTTCTAAAGACCACAACATTAAAATGCGCCAGCTGGCGAAAGAGCGCGGTGAACGGATCAGTGAATACGGAGTAGAAACCATAGAAACGGGAGACGTCAAAACATTCCCGAGCGAAGAAGCGTTTTACGCCCACTTCGGTCTGCCGTTTATTCCTCCTGAGCTCAGAGAAAGCGGGCAGGAGGTCGACACGTACCGGGAAGAAACGGACCTTGTGGAGCATAAAGCGATAAAAGGCGATCTCCACATGCATTCAGCCTGGAGTGACGGCGCTTTTTCCATCAGAGAAATGGCAGAAGCATGTATGGAAAAAGGCTACCAGTACATGGCGATCACCGACCATTCCCAATATTTAAAGGTAGCCAACGGGTTAACGGCCGAACGGCTCAGAAAACAGGCGGAAGAAATTGACGCGTTAAACGCTGAATTTGAAAATTTTCATATTTTTAAAGGCGTAGAAATGGACATTCTCCCCGACGGTTCGCTTGATTATGATGACAGCGTTCTGTCTGAAATGGATCTTGTCATCGCATCTATTCATTCAAGCTTCAGCCAGCCGGAGCATGTCATTATGAAACGGCTTGAACAGGCGCTGACGAATAAGCACGTGGACATTATCGCCCACCCGACGGGACGCCTGATCGGCAGACGGGCCGGCTATGAAGTCGACATCGACATGCTGATTGAGCTCGCAGCCAAAACAAATACGGCGCTTGAACTGAATGCAAACCCCGCGCGCCTCGATTTACGGACTGAGCATCTGATCAAAGCAAATGAAAAAGGTGTGACTTTGGTCATTAATACCGATGCCCATAATATCGAGATGCTCGATGATATGAAAACGGGCGTGACCGCTGCGCGCAAAGGCTGGACGGAGACAAAACATGTGTTAAACGCCCGGCCGTTACATGAGGTCAAAGCATTTCTGACGCGCAATGATTAAGTAAGGAGGACCATAAAACCGTGCAGCAAAAAGTGTTATCATCACTTGAATTTCATAAAGTAAAAGAACAGATTACCGCACATGCCGCCTCATCGCTCGGCAGGGAGAAGCTTCTGCAGCTGAAACCTTTGACGGATCTCGCCGACATCCAAAAACAGCTGGATGAAGTCGAAGAAGCATCCGCGGTCATGCGCTTGAGAGGCCATGCTCCGTTCGGCGGCCTGACCGACATTAGATCCGCTTTACGGCGGGCGGAAATCGGCAGTGTGCTGACGCCGGCGGAATTCACCGAATTGTCCGGGCTGCTGTATGCCGTTAAACAAATGAAGCATTTTATCAGCCAAATGACAGAAGACGGCGTCGGCATTCCGCTGATACAGGCCCATGCAGAAGAGCTGATTACATTAGGCGATTTGGAAAGGGAGATTAACTCCTGCATTGATGACCATGGGGAAGTGCTTGATCATGCGTCTCCCGCTTTAAGGGGAATCCGCACGCAGCTCAGGACGCTTGAATCAAGAGTCAGAGACCGGCTTGAATCGATGCTGCGTTCATCTTCCGCTTCTAAAATGCTGTCTGACACCATCGTTACGATTCGGAATGACCGCTTTGTCATCCCGGTCAAACAGGAATACAGATCAAGCTACGGCGGAATTGTCCACGATACATCTTCATCCGGTGCGACACTGTTTATTGAACCGCAGGCGATCGTAGATATGAACAACTCGCTTCAGCAGGCGAAAGTAAAAGAAAAACAGGAAATCGAACGGATTCTCCGAATGCTGACGGAGCATACGGCTGAACACACACAAGAAATCGCTCAAAATGTGGAAGTGCTGCAGACACTGGATTTCATTTTCGCCAAAGCGAGATACGCAAAAGCAATGAAGGCGACAAAACCACTCATGAACGGAGACGGTTTTATCCGGCTGAAAAAAGCGCGCCATCCGCTGCTGCCCCAAGATCAAGTCGTGGCCAACGATATTGAACTGGGCGGAGATTACTCAACGATCGTTATCACGGGACCGAATACGGGCGGTAAAACCGTTACGTTAAAAACACTCGGGCTGCTGACGATAATGGCGCAGGCAGGATTGCACATACCGGCTGATGAAGGATCGGAAGCAGCCGTATTTGACAATGTGTTTGCCGATATCGGCGATGAACAGTCGATCGAACAAAGTCTGAGTACGTTCTCATCCCACATGGTCAATATCGTCAATATTTTAAAAGACGTGTCTGAAAACAGTCTTGTGCTGTTTGATGAACTCGGTGCCGGAACAGATCCGCAGGAAGGAGCGGCGCTTGCCATGAGCATCCTTGACGAAGTTCACCGGACAAACGCCAGAGTGCTTGCGACAACCCATTATCCGGAACTGAAAGCATACGGATATAACAGACAAGGCGTCATGAATGCCAGCGTTGAATTTGACATCGAAACGCTTTCGCCTACCTATAAGCTTCTGATCGGAGTGCCGGGCCGAAGCAACGCATTTGAAATCTCAAGACGCCTTGGGCTTCCGGAGCATATCATCGGCCAGGCGAAGTCAGAAATGACCGCCGAACATAACGAAGTCGACCTGATGATCGCATCGCTTGAAAAAAGCAAAAAAAGAGCGGATGAAGAACTTTCTGAAACCGAATCAATCAGAAAAGAAGCAGAAAAACTGCACAAAGAGCTTCAGCAGCAAATCATTGAGCTGAACGCCCAAAAAGATAAAATGATGGAAGAAGCCGAACAGAAAGCTGCGGAAAAACTGGAAGCCGCCGCAAAAGAAGCCGAACAGATCATCCGCGAACTCCGGTCCATCAAGCAAGAACACAGATCCTTTAAGGAACACGAGCTGATTGACGCCAAAAAACGTCTCGGAGACGCGATGCCGGCTTTTGAAAAATCAAAGCAGCCGGAAAGAAAGACAGAGAAAAAACGCGAGCTCAAGCCGGGCGACGAAGTAAAGGTGCTCACATTCGGACAAAAAGGGGCGCTGCTTGAGAAAACCGGCGAGAAAGAATGGAACGTCCAAATCGGCATCCTCAAAATGAAGGTGAAGGAAAAAGATCTTGAGTTTCTCAAATCGGCTCCTGAACCGAAAAAAGAAAAAGCAATCACCGCCGTAAAAGGGAAGGATTATCACGTATCCCTTGAACTTGACCTCAGGGGAGAGCGTTACGAAAACGCCCTCAGCCGCGTCGAAAAATATTTAGATGACGCGGTGCTTGCCGGCTATCCGAGAGTGTCCATCATTCACGGAAAAGGCACGGGCGCCCTCCGAAAAGGGGTGCAGGATCTTCTGAAAAACCACCGCAGCGTGAAAAGCTCGCGGTTCGGGGAAGCGGGAGAAGGAGGATCAGGCGTAACGATTGTCGAACTAAAATAAAAAGGGAGTAAACGTCATGAATGCTTTTTGGGAAAATGAGCTTGTTGAAATCGCGGCTTATTACAGTGTAGCCGTCTTGTGTCTCGTCATTTTTCTGACCGTGTTTGAATTGGTGACATCCTATAAAAACTGGGTGGAAATCCAAAAAGGCAATCTTGCGGTGGCAATGGCGACCGGAGGGAAAATTCTCGGTATCGCAAATGTCTTTCAGCACAGCATCGCCCAGCATAATTCGCTTTTGCAAATGATCGGCTGGGGCGTATACGGATTTATTATGCTTTTAATCAGCTATTTTATCTTTGAATTTCTGACGCCCCGGTTTAAAATTGATAAAGAAATTGAAAAAGATAACAGAGCTGTCGGCTTTATTTCATTTGTCATCTCAGTCGGCCTGTCATTTGTGGTGGCCGCCGGGATTTAAGGGGACGGGGAAAAATGGAGAAGCTTGCGAAAGTGCTGCTGTCGGCAGCGGGAATTTTTCTGTTCATCGGACTTATTTATCTGGTCATGACATCTTAATACTGAAAAAAGGCTGCCGAACTAGAATCGGCGGCCTTTTTTATTGAGAATACCAGTTTATGCAGGCCGTATCAGAGCAAATGACGGCTTCCCAACTCATGGCGCGGATGACAGACGGCATGTCTTGATCTTCCATGAGAAAGAGTGTCGTAAAAGAATCATATATGCTCATAAAAGTCGCGCGCCGTTTTTCGTCGGCAATGATCATGTCAGCCCGCAGCAATCCGCATACATCCGAAGCCGCCGTTTGATTGAGTGAAAATATGCCTTTCTCTTCGACAGGCTCATAATAAGTGCAGCGCTTTATGCCTTTTGAACGGAACACATCCAAAAGTCCCGGAATTAAAAATGGTGAAGTAATATCGTCGCTCGGCAAGTACAGATCGGGATGAAGCCGATTAAACACCCTGGCGGATTCAGGATGTGCATATTCATCCCGAAGTGCCGTCTCTTTTTCAGAACGCAATCCGCAAACGGTCATGACGGTTTTCCAGGAAACGGGTCTGCCCATCGCGATGATCTCCTCATCACTCGGATATATATGTTCATAAGGCCGCTTGCGCTTTTGCTCTTCCCACCCATCAGGCATCCGGACAAAGGGATGAAGCAAAAAGGCGGCCGACGTAAACGGCTTCGGCAGCTGGCGCAGGATAGGAACTCCTTCTTCAAAATGCAGCGTTTCCAGCAAACTCAACACCTCCTGAAACTCGAAATTTCACATGAAACGCTTTCCAATTCCAATCACCCTTCTGCTATAATAATAGCGTATAGGAAAACAGAAGGGAGAGGTATTATGCAGTCTGAAAAGCCATGGCTTTCTCAATATCCCGAAGAGATTCCGCATGAGCTTGAATTTACCGATCAAACCCTGCCATCCAATCTGACAAACTCCGCAGCTCAATTCCCGAACCATACCGCCATTTATTTTCTCGGAAAAAAACTCACATTCCAAGACGTTCTCACAGATTCGTTAAAGCTAGCCGCTTTTTTACGCAAAACAGGCCTGAAAAAAGGGGACAGAGCCGCCATTATGCTGCCCAATTGTCCGCAGTCGGTCATCGCTTTTTACGGCGTATTGTTTGCCGGGGGCATTGTCGTTCAGACCAATCCTCTCTACACGGAACACGAGCTTGAGTATCAGCTGAAAGACAGTGCGCCGCGCGTGATCATCACCCTCGATATGCTGTTTCCGAAAGTGATAAAAATGAAAACGTTATCACTGGTCGAACGCATTATTACAACGAGTATAAAAGACTTTTTGCCGTTTCCGAAAAATATGCTGTATACGCTCACACAAAAACAGCAGGTGCATATTGATTATGACGGCTGCGAACAAATTCACAAATTAGCGGATATTTTAAAAAACGAAAAAGCGGAGGAAGCGGAGCCATTTGATATTGACCCTGCGCATGACATCGCCGTGCTTCAATACACGGGCGGAACAACCGGCTATCCGAAAGGTGTCATGCTCACACATCGGAACATTCAGGCCAATACAGAAATGTGCGCCGCCTGGATGTACAAAATGAAAAAGGGAGCCGAAAAGGTGCTCGGCATCGTGCCTTTTTTTCATGTGTACGGATTGACCGCTGTGCTCAATTTTTCCATTATGCAGGGATGTGAAATGATCCTTCTTCCTAAATTCAATCCTTTGGATACCCTGAAAACAATCGACAGGCTGAAGCCGACGGTTTTTCCCGGGGCGCCGACGATTTACATCGGTCTGTTGCATCATCCGGAGCTGAATAAATATGATCTGTCCTCCATTGAAAACTGTCCGAGCGGTTCAGCGGCGCTGCCGGTTGAGGTCAAACAGAAATTTGAAAAAGTGACCGGAGGAAAGCTTGTGGAAGGCTACGGATTATCCGAAGCATCACCGGTTACCCATTCAAACTTCATCTGGGGAAAAAACAAACCCGGCAGCATCGGCTGTCCCTGGCCCAATACCGACGCCGGAATCTATTCAGAAGAAAAAGGCGGGCTTGCGGAACCGTATGAACACGGCGAGCTGATCGTAAAAGGCCCTCAGGTCATGAAAGGATACTGGAATAAGCAGGAGGAGACGGCGCGTGTCATCAGAGACGGCTGGCTGTTTACCGGAGATATGGGATATATGGATGAGGAAGGATTTTTCTACATCGCCGACAGGAAAAAAGACATCATCATTGCCGGCGGATACAACATTTACCCCCGAGAGGTGGAAGAGGCGCTGTATGAGCATGAAGCCGTTCAGGAAATCGTCGTAGCGGGCGTCCCTGATTCCTACAGAGGGGAAACAGTGAAAGCATTTATCGTTTTGAAAAAAGGCGCCGAGGCAGATGCCGATGAGCTTGATGCGTTTGCAAGAGAGCGGCTTGCGCCGTACAAAGTCCCGAAGCTTTACGAATTCAGAAAAGAGCTTCCGAAAACGGCCGTCGGAAAAATATTAAGAAGGCGTTTAGTCGAAGAGGAAGATGCTTCCCGTGAAAATAAGGTGCCTTAAAAGAAAAACTTGACAAAATCCGGATTCCTTTTTATCATGAAGTTATGAATGAATAGTCATTCATTTATCGAAGGAAGGAACGATGACATTGAACCAAAAACGGCCAAAGTATATGCAGATTATTGATGCAGCAGTAGAAGTCATAGCGGAAAACGGCTATCACCAATCACAGGTGTCCAAAATCGCCAAGCAGGCCGGCGTTGCGGACGGCACCATCTATTTATATTTCAAAAACAAAGAGGATATACTCATTTCTCTTTTTAAAGAAAAGATGGGCCAGTTCATTGAACGCATGGAAGAAGAAGTGAAAGAAAAAACGACGGCAAAAGAAAAACTCGCCCTCGTTATTAAGCAGCATTTCACACTGCTCGGCAATGACCGCCACCTCGCGATTGTGACCCAGCTTGAGCTCAGACAGTCAAATATCAAGCTGCGCCTGAAAATCAATGATATTTTAAAAGGTTATTTAAACATGCTGGACACCATTTTGACCGAAGGAATCAAGTCGGGGGAATGGAAAGACAATCTCGACGTCCGCCTCGCCCGGCAGATGATATTCGGGACGATAGATGAAACAGTGACAACATGGGTGATGAACGATCAGAAATATGATCTTCCGGATTTGTCAGACAAGGTATTGGAGCTGTTGGTGTCAGGAATTCATCAAAACTAAAGGGGGTTGACGGATGAACAGCCTTTCGATGGCGGTAGAACAATCTGTTGCGGTGATCACCATTAATCATCAGCCGGCCAACGCGCTGTCCGGTGCGGTTTTAGATGAGTTGTCCGGTATGTTCGACCGGTGTGAAACGGATGACAGCGTCAGAAGTATCATTATTCGCGGTGAGGGAAAATTTTTCTCGGCGGGCGCCGATATAAAGGAATTTACGTCGCTTGAAAATCTTGAGCAATCTTCTGCCATGGCGGATAAAGGCCAGCAGCTGATGGAAAGAATTGAAGGGTTTCCGAAGCCCGTTATCGCAGCGATTCACGGCGCTGCGCTCGGAGGCGGTCTTGAGCTAGCCATGGCCTGCCATATCAGAATCGCTACATTGGATGCAAAGCTCGGCCTGCCCGAGCTGAATCTCGGCATTATCCCGGGCTTTGCCGGGACGCAGCGGCTTCCCCGGTACGTCGGTACGGCGAAAGCGCTTGAAATGATCGGCACTTCAGAACCTGTGACCGGAGAAGAAGCGCTCAGCCTCGGCCTTGTCACGATAGGCGCCGAACATGAGGATGAGCTGCTGCAAAAAGCGAAAACGCTCGCGGGCAAATTTGCGGAAAAAAGCCCGCAGTCGATGGCTTATCTGCTTGAGCTCCTTTATTCAAACAAGATCTATTCTTATGACGGCGGCTTAAAGCTTGAAGCAAAGCGCTTTGGGGAAGCATTTGCATCAGATGACGCAAAAGAAGGCATTCAGGCATTTCTCGAAAAAAGAAAGCCTCAATTCGGTGGGCGAAGATAAAGGGGATAAGATTATGAATCTATTTGTACTGATGAAACGGACGTTTGACACAGAAGAGAAAATCGTCATTGAAGCAGGAAAGATTCAGGAGGACGGGGCCGAATTTATCATTAATCCGTATGATGAATACGCCATTGAAGAAGCCATTCAGCTGAAGGAAGAGCACGGCGGAACCGTTACCGCCGTAACCGTCGGCGGAGAAGATGCGGAGAAAGAACTGAGAACCGCCCTTGCGATGGGCTGTGACCAGGCGGTGTTAATCAATATTGAAGATGACCTGAGCGATCCTGACCAATACTCCATTTCAACTATCTTATATCATTACTTCAAGGACCGGGAATATGATCTGATTCTCGGCGGAAATGTCGCGATTGACGGCGGTTCAGGCCAAGTGGCTCCAAGGCTTGCCGAACTGCTGAACATTCCTTGCGTCACAACGATCACAAAACTGACAATCAGCGGCGATGAAGCTGTGGCAGAGAAAGACAATGAAGGGGATACCGAAATCATTAAAACCTCACTTCCTTTAGTCATCACGGCACAGCAAGGCTTAAACGAGCCGCGCTATCCGTCGCTTCCGGGCATTATGAAGGCGAAGAAAAAACCGCTGGAAGAACTTGAGCTCGATGATCTCGACATTGATGAAGATGAAGCCGCACCGAAGCTCAAAACGATCGAACGTTTTCTGCCGCCGCAAAAAGAAGCGGGCAGACTGATCGAAGGAGAAGCCGCTGAGCAGGCGAAAGAGCTTGTGTCACTGCTGAGAAAAGAAGCCAAAGTCGTATAAACCGATATTAAAGAAACTGGGGGATGTCAGAATGGGAAAAAAAGTGATCGTACTCGGAGAAATTCGTGACGGCGCCTTACGGAACGTCACCTTTGAAGCCATAGCAGCAGGCAAAACCATTTCCGGCGGAGGAGATGTCATCGGCGTGCTGATGGGAAAAGGCGCGGCTGATGCAGCACCGGAACTCATTCAGTACGGCGCCGACAAAGTATTTACGGCCGATGCGCCGGGGCTTTCTCAGTATACGGCGGACGGATATTCCGCGGTTCTCGGGGATTTGATCGAAAACGAAAAGCCTGATGCGGTCATTTTCGGCCACACTTCTATGGGAAAAGATTTGTCACCTAAGCTTGCGGCCCGGTTTGAAACGGGGCTGATTTCAGACAGCACGGATGTAAGCGTTACCGGAGACAACATCGTTTTTACAAGACCGATTTATTCGGGCAAAGCCTTTGAACAGGTGATTTCAACCGATCCGTTCATTTTGGCGACAATCCGTCCGAACAACATTCAGGCATTAGAAAAAGACGCGAGCCGCACGGGTGATATTGAAGAGCTTGCGGCACCTCCGGCAGATTTGCGGACGGTCATTGAAGAAGTAGTCAAAAAAACGGCGGACGGCGTGGATTTATCAGAAGCGAAAATTATCGTAGCAGGCGGCCGCGGTGTAAAAAGCAAAGATGGATTTGAACCGTTAAAAGAACTTGCCGACGTGCTCGGAGCAGCAGTGGGCGCTTCACGCGGCGCGTGTGACGCGGACTATTGCGATTATTCCCTTCAAATCGGCCAGACGGGAAAAGTCGTCACGCCGGATTTGTATATCGCCTGCGGAATTTCCGGAGCGATTCAGCACTTGGCGGGCATGTCAAACAGTAAGGTCATCGTTGCCATTAACAAAGACCCGGAAGCAGAAATATTTAAAATAGCGGACTACGGAATTGTCGGCGATTTGTTCGAAGTGGTTCCGCTTCTGACCCAGGAATTTAAAAATGCCAATATTCATTCATAATCAAAACCCTCTGGCTGATTTGTCAGAGGGTTTTGGTTTGTGTTAATTGGTTCGGACAAATTACAGATTAATAAAACAATAGATTGACATGTACGAACCAATGTAATAAGCTTTTGTAAAGCGCTTACAAACTTATCCATACAGCATTCATCCCAGATAGATCGTCTCTAGTGCTTTCATTCTTATTAAGGGGAAGGAATGATCAAGTTTGTCTCACAATACGGCAGTCATTCAAACTGATATCACACGGGGAACCATTAATAAAAACATATACGGACATTTCGCGGAACACCTGGGAAGAGGCATATATGAGGGCATCTGGGTCGGAAAAGATTCCGATATTCCGAATACCGGCGGGGTCAGGACGGATGTCGCCGACGCCCTCAAACAGCTTCAGATTCCCGTCCTCAGATGGCCGGGCGGCTGTTTTGCAGATGAATACCATTGGGCAAACGGCGTAGGGAAACGCAAAACCATGCTGAATACCCATTGGGGCGGGACGATTGATTCCAATGAATTCGGCACGCACGAGTTTATGATGCTTTGTGAACTGCTCGGCTGCGAACCGTACATCGCCGGAAACGTCGGCAGCGGAACGGTTAAAGAAATGGCTGATTGGATTGAATACATGACGTTTGAAGCGGGCACGCCGATGTCCGACTGGAGAAAAGAAAACGGGCGGGAAAAACCGTGGAAGCTGAAATATTTCGGAATAGGAAATGAGAACTGGGGCTGCGGCGGAAACATGCATCCTGAGTATTATGCCGACCTTTACAGAAACTTTCAAACCTATGTCCGCAATTACAGCGGTAATGAAATCTATAAAATTGCCGGCGGCGCGAATGTCGACGATTACCGCTGGACTGAAACTTTAATGAAAAAAGCCGCTGATCTCATGGACGGGCTGAGCCTTCATTATTACACAATACCGGGCGACTTCTGGAAGGGGAAAGGATCAGCGACGGAGTTTTCGGAAGATGAATGGTTCATCACGATGAAAAAAGCGGCGCATATGGATGAATTGATCACAAGGCACAGTGCCATCATGGATCAGTACGATCCCGAAAAAAGAGTCGGGCTGATCATTGATGAATGGGGCACGTGGCTTGATCCTGAGCCGGGCACGAATCCGGGCTTTCTGTATCAGCAGAATACGATCCGCGACGCCCTTGTCGCAGCCACGCATTTTCACATTTTTCATCAGCACGCAGACCGCGTACAGATGGCCAATATCGCGCAAACCGTCAATGTGCTTCAGGCAATGATCCTGACAAAAGGGAAAGAAATGCTGTTGACGCCGACGTATCATGTGTTTGATATGTTTAAGGTGCATCAGGACGCATCTCTTTTGGCGACAGAAACAAAAGCAGCCGGGTACGAAAGGAATGACGGCCGGCTCCCGCAAGTCAGCATTTCAGCGTCCAAGCAGCAAAACGGAGACATACATATCAGCATTTGCAATATCGATCATCTGCACAAAGCTGATGTGAAGATTGAACTGCGGGGCATGAAAAAGACAGGGAAGCCTTCGGGAACGATTCTGCACGCGGAAAAAATGAATGCCCATAATACATTCAGCAGTCCGGAAAACGTCAAACCGAAGCCGTTTTCCGGGTTTGCTCAAAAGGGCGGAAAACTTGAGGCGGAGCTTCCTCCGATGGCGGTTGTATTAATCACGCTGCCTGCGGACCCATCTTAAGTTTTGAACGCCCGCCGCCCGGTTATAATACACTGTATAAAAAAGATTATTTCCGGCGGGTTCGGGAGAAAATAATATAAGCATTAAATTAGCATGAACGAATGGGAGATGCTATACTAAAAATCATCATTTGACAATTGGAGGAATAACAAAATGGCTATCGTAAAAGCAACTGATCAATCGTTCTCAGCTGAAACAAGTGAAGGTGTCGTATTGGCTGATTTCTGGGCTCCTTGGTGCGGACCTTGTAAAATGATCGCGCCCGTTCTTGAAGAGCTTGATCAAGAAATGGGAGACAAACTGAAAATCGTTAAAATCGACGTGGATGAAAACCAAGAAACTGCCGGTAAATACGGCGTCATGAGCATCCCGACACTTCTCGTATTGAAAGACGGAGAAGTCGTTGAAACATCTGTCGGTTTCAAACCGAAAGAAGCTCTTGAAGAGCTTGTAAACAAACATCTGTAAGCCGAAAGCTTCCGTTACGGCAGGGCGATTCCTTTGAAAGGGAATCGCCTTTTTTGATCTTCCAAAAGCTGAGAATGGAGAAAAACAAATGTTCGTGATACACTGAATGGACACGAGAAATGAATGTAAGGAAGGGTAACGTATGAATAAACAACTGAAAGAAAAACTGGCCCTCCTTCCCGATCAGCCGGGCTGTTATTTAATGAAAGACCGTCAAAAAACAGTCATCTACGTGGGAAAAGCGAAAGTCTTGAAAAACAGGGTGCGGTCTTATTTCACCGGTTCTCATGACGCAAAAACCCAACGGCTTGTGACGGAGATTGAGGACTTTGAATATATCGTGACTTCCTCCAATCTTGAAGCGCTTATTTTGGAAATGAATCTGATTAAAAAATACGATCCGAAATACAATGTCATGCTGAAAGATGATAAAACCTATCCCTTTATTAAAATCACCCATGAACGCCATCCGCGGCTGATTGTCACCCGGAATGTCAAAAAAGACAAGGGACGCTATTTCGGCCCGTATCCGAATGTGCAGGCGGCGCGGGAAACGAAAAAACTGCTGGATCGCCTTTACCCGCTCAGGAAATGCTCAAAGCTTCCGGACCGCGTCTGTCTCTATTATCATCTCGGACAATGCCTCGCCCCATGTGTAAAGGATATATCTGAGGAGACAAACCGCGAGATTGTTGAAGACATCACCCGTTTTTTAAAGGGAGGGCATAACGAAATCAAAAAAGAGCTCAAAGCGAAAATGGCAGAGGCGGCGGAAAAGCTTGAATTTGAACGGGCTAAAGAATTCCGCGACCAGCTTGCCCACATTGAATCGACGATGGAGAAGCAAAAAATGACCATGAATGACCTTCTGGACCGCGATGTGTTTGCATATGCCTACGATAAAGGCTGGATGTGCGTCCAAGTCTTTTTCATACGCCAAGGGAAACTGATCGAACGCGACGTCAGCATGTTTCCGATGTATCAGGAAGCGGATGAAGAATTTCTGACCTTCATCGGCCAGTTCTATTCCAAAAACAATCACTTTCTGCCTAAGGAAATTCTGGTGCCTGACAGCGTTGACAGGGACATGATCAGCGAGCTGTTGGAAACCGCCGTGCATCAGCCGAAAAAAGGCCCGAAAAAAGAGCTGCTTTTGCTTGCGCACAAAAATGCGAAAATCGCCCTGCGGGAAAAATTCTCGTTAATCGAGCGGGATGAGGAACGGTCAATCGGTGCAGCCGAACGGCTCGGCGAAGCGCTGAATATTTACACGCCGCATCGGATTGAAGCGTTTGACAACTCCAATATTCAAGGCACAAACCCCGTATCGGCCATGATTGTCTTTATTGACGGAAAACCGAATAAAAAGGAATACCGCAAATATAAAATTAAAACCGTAACAGGGCCGGATGATTACGGCTCAATGAGGGAAGTCGTCAGAAGAAGGTACACGAGGGTGCTCCGCGAAAACCTTCCGCTGCCGGATTTAGTCATCATTGACGGCGGAAAAGGGCAGATTAACGCGGCGCGCGACGTGCTCGAGAATGAACTCGGCCTTGATGTCCCGGTAGCGGGATTGGCGAAAGATGATAAACACCGAACATCCAACCTTTTGATCGGCGACCCGCTTGAACCGGTGTTTCTGGAGCGGAACAGCCAAGAGTTTTACCTGCTTCAGCGTATTCAGGACGAAGTTCACCGTTTTGCGATCAGCTTTCACAGACAGATCCGGGGAAAAAGCGTCTTTCAATCCGTTCTGGATGATATCCCCGGAATCGGCGAAAAACGCAAAAAAATGCTCTTAAAACATTTCGGATCTGTCAAAAAGATGAAGGAAGCAAGCCTTGACGATATCAAAAAAGCGGGTGTGCCGGCCGCGGCGGCCCAGCTGCTGTTTGAAAAATTAAAAAAATAGTATTGTGCTTTTCTGAAAAATCTGCTAGAATGTGAACTAATTTCATAAGATCGTGTTATATGGTGAAGATAGAGGTGCGAACTTCAATAGTAAGCCTTTGGAGAATGATGGATTCTGCGAAAAAGGCTGAAAGGGGAGCGTCGCCGAAGTGTATCACATCCCATCGGTGTGATTTGCTGGCCTTGCATTAAATAAATGTAAGGCTGTCAAGAATTCATTTTCTTGGAGGGCTATCTCGTTGTTCATAATCAATCGTAATGATATGAAAAAGCAATGAGAGCTATTCCTCTCATTGCTTTTTTTATTGTGGACAAAACGCTCTTTTCTCCTCACCCGCACGAACCAAAATGTAAAGGGTGGTCTAGTATGGGTCTTATCGTACAAAAATTCGGAGGCACTTCCGTCGGCTCTGCCGAAAAAATTCAAAATGCTGCAAATCGCGCCATTGCTGAAAAGCAAAAAGGCCATGATGTCGTAGTCGTCGTTTCGGCAATGGGAAAATCAACCGACGCGCTCGTTAACCTCGCGGCTGAAATCACATCTGAACCAAGCAGACGCGAGATGGATATGCTTTTGTCTACGGGAGAGCAGGTCACAATTTCGCTTTTGGCCATGGCGCTTCAGGAAAAAGGATATGACGCCGTCTCTTATACGGGCTGGCAGGCGGGTGTCCGCACGGAAGCCGTTCACGGTAATGCGAGAATTACGGATATTGATATCACGGCGATTCGTTCGCAGCTTGCAGAAGGCAAAATTACAGTCGTTGCCGGTTTTCAGGGCGTAACGGAAGACGGAGGCATCACGACGCTCGGACGGGGCGGTTCCGATACGACGGCGGTCGCTCTTGCAGCAGCGCTGGAAGCGGATAAATGCGACATTTATACAGATGTTCCGGGCGTATTTACGACAGATCCGCGGTATGTCCGGTCAGCGAGAAAACTGGTGGGAATTTCTTATGATGAAATGCTGGAGCTTGCAAATCTAGGAGCGGGTGTTCTTCACCCGCGGGCGGTTGAGTTCGCGAAAAACTACCAAGTGCCTTTGGAAGTGCGGTCAAGCACGGAACATGAAGCTGGAACATTAATTGAGGAGGAATCATCAATGGAGCAGAATTTAATCGTCAGAGGAATTGCATTTGAAGACCAGATCACGAGGGTGTCCGTTACAGGCCTTGCAAGCGGATTGACAACACTTTCAACAATCTTCACCGCGCTGGCAAAACGAAACATCAACGTTGACATTATTATTCAGACACAGTCGGACGATGGGGAAGCGGATATTTCTTTCTCGGTGAAAACGGAAGATGCCGCGCAAACGGTCGCCGTGCTTGAAGAATATAAAAACGCGCTTGACTATGAAAAAATTGAAACCGAAAGAAAACTGGCGAAAGTCTCCATTGTCGGGTCGGGCATGGTTTCAAATCCCGGCGTCGCCGCGGACATGTTTGCCGTACTGGCGGAAAAAAATGTACAAGTCAAAATGGTGAGCACATCTGAAATAAAAGTATCAGCGGTTGTCAGCGAAAATGATATGGTGAAAGCGGTCGAAGCGCTTCATGATGCGTTTGAGCTTTCTAAACAGCCGTCTGCCGTATAAACGGGCAGGCAAAAAGGCGGGACTTGGAGTCACCGCCTTTTTTCAATTATACAGGGTCCTTCATATCCCATTTTACGGTCAGGACGACTTTATCCGCTCTCTTTTTTACCTGTTCATAAGATTCTGCAATCTGATCGTTCATCAATTGAATCTGTTCGGCTATAAAACCGGCTTCAAGCTGAAAACAAGGCTCTTTCTGATGTTTGAGCCTGCTGGATACTAGCGGTCCTTCCAGTTCGAATTCCAGTTCTTGTTTTTTTGATCCTGCGTTTGTCAAAGTTCCCCAGCCGGCTTTTTCAAAAAAGGCGGGGATTTCTTCCCACGATTGAAGAGGAAATTTGCGGGCGAGGCGTTTTCCCGCCCAATACATCATGGATGAATGCTCCGGGCCGAGGATATCCGGAAGCACGATTTCCCGGATTAATTCGTAGCCGTATGCGCTGACGTCGAGTTCAGTTAAAGGTTCTAAAGCTGCTTCATAATTATTCTTCATATTATGTATTCCCCTCTCTCCTTCGTTTATTATAGCTTAAACATAGGGGAGGATTACAGGATGATCCTATAAAACACGCGAAAAAATGTGAGAAAGATATCGCAGGAAAATAAAATTTTCCCTCCAGATAATCAATTCCGAAAATTATAATTTATGTACACGTTTTCTTGACGCCCTTTTGAGGGAGGAGTAAAATGAAATTGTCAATAAATTTTAATAAAGTGCTTACAATTGAAACGAAGTGGGGGCAGAGATTTTAGTACATTTCGCACTTAAATCAAACAGGGGGTAAAGTAATGTCTGGGAACAGAGAGTTTTATTTTCGAAGATTGCATTCCTTGCTCGGTGTTATTCCGGTCGGCATCTTTTTGATCCAGCATTTAGTCGTCAACCAATTTGCCGCAAGGGGAGCGGATGCGTTTAACAAGGCGGCCGGCTTTATGGACAGTCTGCCGTTCAGGTATGCGTTAGAAATTTTTATTATTTTCTTACCTTTAATTTATCATGCGGTTTACGGTGTGTACATAGCATTTACTGTGAAAAACAACGCTGGCCACTACAGTTATTTCAGAAACTGGATGTTTGTGCTTCAGCGTGTCACTGGTATTCTCACCCTTATTTTCGTCAGCTGGCATGTATGGCAGACGCGGATTGCCGCGCAGATGGGCGCTGAAGTCAACTTCGATATGATGGCGAATATTCTGAGCTCGCCGTTTATGCTCGGTTTTTACATTGTAGGCGTTTTATCGGTCATTTTCCACTTTTCAAACGGCTTATGGTCTTTTGCGGTCACATGGGGGATCACGGTCACGCCGCGTTCTCAAAGAATTTCGACTTACGTGACGCTGATTATATTTTTAGCGCTTTCATACGTAGGTTTAAAAGCGATTTTTGCGTTTGTGTAAGAGAACTAGATTACTAGAGGGAGAGGGGCTATCATGAGTCAATCAAGCATTATCGTAGTCGGCGGGGGTCTTGCCGGCCTCATGGCGACAATTAAAGCAGCGGAATCAGGCACGGCCGTTAAATTGTTTTCCATCGTTCCGGTCAAACGCTCTCACTCGGTCTGCGCGCAGGGCGGGATAAACGGAGCTGTCAACACAAAAGGGGAAGGAGACTCTCCGTTTGAGCATTTTGATGACACGGTATACGGAGGCGACTTTTTGGCAAACCAGCCTCCTGTAAAAGCGATGTGTGAAGCGGCGCCGTCCATTATTCACTTATTGGACCGCATGGGGGTTATGTTTAACAGAACGCCGGAAGGGCTCTTGGACTTCCGCCGTTTCGGGGGTACACAGCATCACAGAACCGCATACGCGGGAGCGACGACGGGTCAGCAGCTTCTTTACGCACTGGACGAGCAGGTGCGCAGATATGAAGTGGCGGGTCTCGTCACAAAATACGAAGGCTGGGAATTCCTCGGCGCCGTTCTTGACGATGAGCGCACGTGCCGCGGTATCGTAGCCCAAAATCTGACCAATATGCAAATCGAGTCATTCCGTTCTGACGCCGTTATTATGGCGACGGGAGGACCTGGAATCGTATTCGGAAAATCAACAAACAGCATGATCAACACGGGATCTGCCGCATCAATCGTTTATCAGCAGGGCGCTTATTATGCAAACGGCGAATTTATCCAAATTCACCCGACAGCAATCCCGGGGGACGATAAACTGCGTCTGATGAGTGAATCGGCGCGCGGCGAGGGCGGAAGAGTCTGGACGTACAAAGACGGAAAACCTTGGTACTTCCTTGAGGAAAAATATCCGGCTTACGGAAACCTCGTGCCGCGGGATATTGCGACACGTGAAATCTTTGACGTGTGCGTGAATCAGAAACTCGGCATCAACGGTGAAAACATGGTGTATCTCGATCTGTCGCACAAAGATCCGAAAGAGCTTGACGTTAAGCTTGGCGGCATTATCGAAATCTATGAAAAATTCATGGGTGATGACCCGCGCAAGCTTCCGATGAAAATTTTCCCTGCCGTTCACTATTCAATGGGCGGACTGTGGGTTGATTATGATCAGATGACAAGCATCCGCGGACTGTTCGCAGCGGGTGAATGTGATTATTCAATGCACGGAGGAAACCGTTTAGGGGCGAACTCTCTGCTTTCCGCCATCTACGGAGGAATGGTGGCCGGACCGAATGCGGTGAAATATGTTTCCGGACTTGAAACATCAGCGGAAGACCTGTCTTCTTCATTATTTGATTCCTATGTGAAAAAAGAAGAAGAAAAATGGGCCGATATCATGAAGATGGACGGCGACGAAAATGCTTACGTGCTTCACCGTGAGCTCGGAGAATGGATGACGGCCAACGTCACGGTGGTCCGCCACAACGACAAGCTTTTGAAAACGGATGACAAAATCCAAGAGCTGATGGAACGCTTTAAGAAAATCAATATCAACGATACGACAAAATGGAGCAACCAAGGGGCGATGTTCACCCGCCAGTTCTCCAATATGCTTCAGCTTGCCAGAGTCATCACGCTCGGCGCATATAACCGAAATGAAAGCCGGGGAGCGCACTATAAACCGGATTTCCCTGAAAGAAATGACGATGAGTGGCTCAAAACGACGATGGCTAAACATGCCGGTCCGTTTGAAGCTCCGGAATTTGAATATCAGGATGTCGATGTATCACTGATTGCGCCCCGTAAACGCGACTACTCGAAGAAGAAGGTGGCGAAATAATCATGAGTGAGAAAAAGATACGGTTTATCATTACACGTCAGGATACGCCCGAAAGCGCGCCATACGATGAAGAATTCGAAATCAATTACCGCCCGAATCTGAACGTGATTTCCGCCCTGATGGAAATCCGCAGAAATCCCGTGAATGCAAAAGGAGAGAAAACCACTCCGGTCGCATGGGACATGAACTGTCTTGAAGAAGTATGCGGCGCCTGCTCCATGGTCATCAATGGGAGACCTCGCCAGTCATGCACGGCGCTGATTGATAAGCTGGAACAGCCGATCCGTCTGAAGCCGATGAAAACATTCCCGGTTGTCCGTGACCTTCAGGTTGACCGCAGCAGAATGTTTGATTCACTGAAAAAAGTGAAAGCATGGGTGCCGATTGACGGAACTTACGATTTGGGGCCGGGGCCGAGAATGCCGGAAAAACGCCGCCAGTGGGCATATGAATTGTCTAAATGCATGACATGCGGCGTCTGCCTCGAAGCCTGCCCGAACGTCAACAGCAAGTCGAAATTCATGGGGCCTGCCCCGATGTCGCAAGTCCGTCTGTTTAACGCTCATCCGACGGGCGCGATGAACAAAGCAGAACGTTTAGAAGCTTTAATGACAGACGGCGGCCTCGGAGATTGCGGGAATTCACAAAACTGTGTTCAATCCTGCCCGAAAGGCATTCCGCTTACGACTTCAATCGCTGCTTTGAACAGAGATACCAATTTACAAGCATTCCGTAATTTCTTCGGAAGCGACAGAGTATAAGAAAGAGAAAAAGAGCCTCTTCCGCACGGGAGAGGTTCTTTTATAAGGAGCTGAAGGTGATGAAACAACCGCAATATATTGATATCCCGTTTGAAGAATGGAGACAGTCGTTTTCTTTCTTTACTGAAGTATCGGTTCGTTTTTCAGAAACGGATATGTTCGGCCATATGAATAATGTAACCCCTTTCATCTATTTTGAAGAAGCCCGGATCGCTTATTTTAAACAGCGAGGCATGACGGCGCAAAACTCGGAAACGATGACCGTCGTCGCAAGCCAGCAGTGCGACTATATGCGTCAGGTGATGCCGTATGAAAATCTGCGGATTTATGTGAAAGCAAGTGCTGCCGGAAATGCGTCCGTCACCCTTCATTACCTTGGAGAAAATGAGTCGGGCCTCCCGTGCTTTACAGGTTCCGTCGTTATGGTTCAAGTGTCGAAGGAAAGCGGCAAAGCGGTCAGCTGGACGGAGCGGGAGAAAGGCATTCTGCTCGCCTGAACGGATAACTATTTCTCTAAGAGACGTCACCTCCGAAGCGCCCTTTACATATGATATCTTGACTATATAAACCCATTCGTTTCAGATTCGCTCTCACCTTAGCAAGGAGGGTTACAATACTTGAAGGAGAAAGATTTTCAATCAAAGCCGCTGCTGACCAAAAGAGAAAGAGAAGTATTCGAATTGCTCGTTCAAGACAAGACAACAAAGGAAATTGCAAGCGAGCTATTTATCAGTGAAAAAACTGTACGGAATCACATTTCAAATGCCATGCAGAAGTTAGGTGTGAAAGGGCGTTCGCAAGCTGTTGTCGAGCTTCTTAGAATGGGTGAGCTAGAGCTCTGATTCTTGCCGGTTTTCCTTCTTTTCGAGAAGGAGCCGGTTATTTGCGTTGGCGCCCGGGCTGATGGGCATGCGGTAAAATCCCGGTTTTCCTTTTTCTCCGTCAGTCTTGCATTTTCTTAAAAAAAGAAGGAAAATAGACACGGAGCGCATAGCCCAGAAAGATCCTTGAGTGAGGGATGGACAAATGACATCAAAATCTGTAGAGCATGTTGCGGATATCGAAAAATCACTCCGCCATATCGCTGCGATTATTAAACAAAAAGGAAGAGAAATCCTTAACCAATATGCAATTACACCGCCGCAATTCGTGGGGCTTCAATGGCTTTATGAATTGGGGGATATGACAATAGGCGAATTATCAGGCAAAATGTATTTGGCTTGCAGCACGACGACGGATCTGATAGACCGCATGGAAAAAAATAAGCTTGTCGAGCGGGTCAAAGACCCGGCTGACAGACGGGTCGTCAGAATTCATCTTCTCGCTGAAGGAGAGCGCATTATCCAAGAAGTGATTTTGAAAAGACAGGCTTATTTGCGGGATATGTTTGCGACATTTTCCGAAGAAGAAACAGCCGCTTTCGAAAAATCATTATTGAAACTGCAGCATGAAATGAAAAGAAAATGAGGCGATTTTGTTGGAACAGCCGATAGGAGTCATTGATTCCGGGGTTGGCGGGTTAACCGTTGCTAAGGAAATCATGAGACAGCTACCGAAGGAAAATATCATCTATGTGGGAGATACAAAACGCTGCCCGTACGGCCCGCGTCCTGAAGAAGAAGTTCTTCAATACACGTGGGAAATGACCGATTACCTGCTGGAAAACCACCATATCAAAATGCTCGTGATCGCCTGCAATACGGCCACGGCCATTGCCTTGGAGGATATTCAGCGCAAAACGGATATTCCGGTTGTCGGCGTCATTCAGCCGGGTGCAAGAACGGCGATAAAGGTCACGAAAAACCAGCATATCGGCGTCATCGGCACGGTCAATACCATTAAAAGCAGAGCGTATGAGCAGGCGCTGCTCGGGTTAAACGCAGAACTTCAAGTTGAGAACACGGCTTGTCCGCTGCTCGTGCCGTTTGTGGAAAGCGGACGGTTTCTTCAGGAATCAGCGGAGGAAGCGGTTGAAGCATCGCTTGAGCCTTTAAAAGGTACATCAATTGACACCTTGATTTTAGGATGTACGCATTATCCGATTTTAAAAGATCCGATTCAGAACTATATGGGAGAGCATGTGAAAATCATTTCCTCCGGAGACGAGACGGCGAGAGAAGTGAGCACCATCTTGTCTTATAAAGGTTTGTTAAACCAATCGAAACATGCACCGGAGCATCAATTTCTTACAACTGGAGAGCGGAACGGCTTCGCAAAAATTGCCGAAGACTGGTTCGGCCACGAAATCGGCCATGTCGAGTGCATCTCCCTTCAAGAGCCGGTCAGATAATAAATCAAAAAAACCCCGCTGTTTACGGCGGGTTTTTTTGCGCTTCCCGGTCTATTTCCCGGACAGGGCTCGTATACATCATAGTACAAACAGCCTTAGGAGGGAAAAGTATGCTGAAAAAAGGACCTGCAGTCATTGCTGCAACATGTCTTACTTCGGCTTTTGTGTTATCTGGATGCGGTTTGTTTCAATCCGATAAAACAGCCGGGGAAATTGACCCGCCTCAAGACATTTCATATGTAAAGGATGAAGCGGGAATTCAGGCAAAACCAAAGCAGTCAGAGAAAAACGGCACTTCTAAAGCCGACCAGCCGGCCAATACAGTCATGCGAGAGCTGTACCTGATTGATAAAAACGGCTATGTCGCAGCACAGACACTGCCTCTTCCGAACAGTGAGGGAACCGCAAAGCAGGCCCTTGAGTATTTGGTTCAGGGAGGGCCTGTGTCAGAAATCCTGCCGAACGGCTTCAGAGCGGTGCTCCCTGCGGATACGACGGTAAATGTCGATATTAAAAAAGACGGCACTGCCGTCGCTGATTTTTCGAAGGAATTTAAAAACTATAAAAAAGAAGACGAACAAAAAATCCTGCAATCGATTACATGGACGCTTACCCAATTCAGCTCAATAGATAAAGTCAAAATCAGAATCAACGGGCACGAGCTGAAAGAAATGCCTGTGGGCGGCACGCCGATTACGGGCGACTTAAGCAGAAAAGACGGGATTAATATTGAAACGGCCGGAGTGAATGATCTGACAGACACCCACCCGCTGACTGTATATTATCTGGCGGAAACAGAGACGAGCGAATACTACGTGCCTGTCACAAAGCGGATTGACAATTCGGAAACAAATGACATCACCGCTGCCGTTGAACAGCTCGCCGACGGACCGGGCAAAGCAAGCGGGCTTTTGACGGACTTTAATAACGATGTTAAACTTCTCAGCAAGCCGAAAGTGAAAGACGGCCAGGTTACACTGGACTTTAACAGCTCCATTTACGGAAGCGCCGACGAAAAAACAAAAATGGTATCATCGGGCGTACTGGACAGCATCGTTCTCACGTTAACCGAACAGCCGTCGATCAAAAGTGTTTCTATAAAAGTAAACGGAAAATCAGAACTGGTGAATGAAAAAGGAGAATCCCTTTCAAAACCTGTTTCGAGGCCGTCACAAGTGAATACGGGTAGTTTTTAATTTGCGATTTTTGATATACTAGTAAAAAAGAGGTTAGCGTTCCGGCTGCCTCTTTCTTTATTCACAATCCGGAACAAAAGGTTTATGTACATATAATCGGAGGTAAAATATGAGACACGACGGAAGACAGCACGATGAGCTGCGCCCTATCACATTTGATTTGGATTTTATCACTCACCCGGAAGGCTCTGTTTTAATTACAGCGGGAAATACGAAGGTCATCTGTAATGCATCTGTGGAAGACCGGGTGCCGCCATTTTTACGCGGCGGAGGAAAAGGTTGGATCACAGCGGAATACAGTATGCTTCCCCGCGCGACGAATCAAAGAACGATAAGAGAATCTTCAAAAGGAAAGGTCTCTGGCAGAACGATGGAAATTCAGCGGCTGATCGGGCGCGCGCTCCGGGCCGTCGTTGATTTGGAGAAGCTCGGCGAACGGACGATCTGGATCGACTGTGACGTCATTCAAGCTGACGGCGGAACAAGAACGGCTTCCATTACGGGCGCCTTCTTGGCAATGGCCATTGCGATCGGCAAACTCGTAAAAAGCGGCGTTATCAAAACCTCTCCTGTGACAGATTATCTCGCGGCCATTTCTGTCGGGATGGATAAAGAAGAAGGCCTTCTTTTGGATCTGAATTATGAAGAGGATTCGGCGGCTGAAGTCGACATGAATATTATCATGACGGGAAGCGGACGTTTTGTAGAGCTTCAAGGGACGGGCGAAGAAGCCACATTCTCCCGCGAAGATTTAAACGGACTGTTAAGCCTTGCTGAAAAAGGAATCCAGACGCTTATTCAAAAGCAAAAAGAAGTGCTGGGAGAAACATTGCCTGAACTGAAATAAGAAAGAGAGGCCTGATCACCGTGAAAGAAGCCATTATTGCGACACACAATCAGGGAAAAGTGAAAGAATTCAAGGAAATACTCGAACCGAAAGGCTACAGCGTCTCTTCTTTGGCGGAAATCGGATTTACGGAAGAAATTGAAGAAACCGGACATACCTTTGAAGAAAACGCCATCTTAAAAGCGGAAGCCGTGGCAAAAGCCGTAAACAAAATGGTCATTGCAGACGACTCCGGTTTATCGGTGGACAACCTTGGAGGCAGACCGGGCGTTTATTCAGCCCGTTATGCCGGAGAAGCAAAAGATGATAAGGCGAATATGGACAAGGTGCTGTCAGAATTAAAAGGCATCGAAAAAGAGCAGCGCACGGCCCGTTTCCGCTGCGCCCTTGCCGTCAGCATGCCGGGGCAGGAAACAAAAACGGTCGAAGGTCATGTTGAAGGGTATATTGCGGAAGGACCCAAGGGGGATAACGGGTTCGGCTATGATCCCATTTTTATTGTAAAAGATAAAGATAAAACCATGGCCCAGCTGACAAGCGCTGAGAAAAACAAAATCAGCCACAGGGCTGAGGCGCTCAAGAAACTGTCAAAGCTGCTTGATTCATAAGGGGGAGCGTATGCAATGAAAGTGCTGATAATAAGTGACAGTCACGGCCTTGAAGACGAGCTGGAGACGATTGCAAAGCGGCACGAAGACGAAGCGGATCTGATGATTCATTGCGGTGATTCAGAGCTTGACGCCGCACATCCGGCGCTTACGCCATATCACACGGTAAAAGGCAATTGCGACTTTGGCGGCGGGTTTCAGGATGAACTCCTTCTGGACGCCGGTTCAAAGAAAATTCTGGCCGTTCACGGGCATCTTCACGGCATTAAACAGTCACTTTTAACTGTTTTTTACCGGGCGGAAGAGCTTGGGGCGGATATCGTCTGCTTCGGCCATTCACATATTGCCGGGAGTGAAGTGCTCCGGGGCAAGCTTTTGATTAATCCGGGCAGCATCCGTCTTCCGAGAGTCCGCAATGTGAAAAGCTATGCCATTCTTACTCTTACAGAAAGAGAAGGCGCCGTGACATTTTACGACGAAACGGGTCGGGAATTGAAGGACTTGGGGAATACAATCAGTTTTTAAAAAGTGATGGGGAGATTTCATTCTTCCCCATCAAAAGTTTTTAAAAAAATATTGACTTATGATTTGAACCTGTATATAATAAATCTTGTCGCTGATACATAAAGCAAAAGCTGTCCCAGTAGCTCAGCTGGATAGAGCAACGGCCTTCTAAGCCGTCGGTCGGGAGTTCGAATCTCTCCTGGGACGTACAAAAAAAGAGCTGGTGACATCAGAGTGAAAACTGATGCCGCTGGCCTTTTTTATCGGATGACTATATTGTCAATTCGCTGATATCATGGTAAAATGATCAGCAGATATTTGTTTTTCATGTCCCAGTAGCTCAGCCGGATAGAGCAACGGCCTTCTAAGCCGTCGGTCGGGAGTTCGAATCTCTCCTGGGACGTATAAAAAACCTCAAGCCCTGACAATGGGTTTGAGGTTTTTTTGTATTTTATTTTTTATTTTACGAAACAAAAGTTCCGTATTTGATGAAAATTGTAAAGTAATTTTAATATAAATGAAACTTAATGTAATATTTACCGTAATAAATATATGTATAAAGATACTTAAGGCGCCCTTGAGTGATAAATTATCTAATTTATATCATGTGTTTTGTCGATTGATGATAGAAAGACAGCAGGAGGAATTAGCTTTTGAAGTACGCATTTGCATATAAAAATCACAATATAGAAACGATCTTTTGCGGAAAAGACGAGCTGTTTGAGGAACTGAAACAATTTTTAATCACTCAATGCGGTTTAATCATTGTAGAGGTTTCAAGGGCTGATTACGATACGGAGCAGGAAATGAATCAATGGAATGACCGTTATACTTTGTGAATATGAAAAGAAACCGGCCGTGTGAGACCGGGTTTTGTATCATCTGAATCCGCTCGGAGCGCTGAAGCCCCCGGCATGGCCGCTGAAACCGCCCCCGAGCGCGCCGGGATGGGCCCCTGCGCCGAGGCTTCCGCCGACGTCACTGAAGGTTTGGCCGTAGTACCCGGATGTATAAGGGTATGGGACGAATTGCTGTCCGGCAAATGACAGCGTGCTTTGCGGGGTTTGCTGTCCGTATCCGGATGACGGGAATCCCTGCTGAAAAGAAGGGCCGCCTTGATATGGTGCTGTATGCATCGGGGCCGGGGGATAATAAGACTGCGGCGGTAAGACCGGTAAAGGCGGAAATCCAGGAGGCAGGCCCTGCATACCTGATAACATCTTATTCATGACATCACTCATTTCTTACGAGATAAGAACAGTGTATGCGTATATCTGTATAAAGAGCCTGTTCAATCGAACGGAATATCTGACAAGCATGCCGGAAGGACAGAGAAAAAACGTGTAATAAAATGTGACATATTCGTATATGAACGGAAAAATTTCATGTAATCTTGAGAGATTAATAAAAAAATGATAAAAACTTTTAATATTTACAGATCCCTTTGTACCAGTAATGAAAGCGTATACAAAGTAGATTGATTAATCTAAATTGTCTAATAATTATAAAAATGCTGTTGACACTGTCTGCAAACGGGCGTAATATGAGTTCAAACAAAAATAAATAAATGATTCACGCTAAAAAGAAAAATCATAAAACACTGAAAAAACAAACAAAAGAAGGTTCTTTTTTAATAAAAGAGCTGCCATAATAAAAAGCGCAGAAGAGGATAAGTAGCTTTGCTGAAGTTTTTCACAGAGAGCCGGTAACGCTGAGAGCCGGTAAAACAAATCAAAGTGAACTCCCCTCAGAGTGCCGGTCTGAAATATGAAGAGTAGGACTCGGCCGAGTGAACGCAATGTTTACTCGTTATCAAAACGGATATTCATTATCCATGAGACGGTCTGCATATGACCGTAAACAAGGGTGGTACCGCGGAGAGCAAAGCCTTTTCGCCCCTTTTGGCTATCGCATGAAATGCTTGGCTGAATGTGGGTGGGAAGGCTTTTTTATTTGCGTCAGCCGGCGCTGCGTTTTATGAATTGGATTTTAGAAGGGAACATTGAAAAGGAGGAACTGAAAATGGGCACAAATGTACAGGCGGATACTATGTCTGCCGATTGTACAAAGACAATGAACGGGGCTCTGATGCTGATTGAATCATTAAAGAAAGAAAAAGTCGAAATGATCTTCGGATATCCGGGGGGAGCCGTTCTTCCGATTTACGATAAGCTTTATCAATCAGGATTGGTTCACATCCTGCCCCGGCACGAGCAAGGCGCGATTCATGCGGCAGAAGGGTATGCGAGAGTCTCCGGAAAGCCGGGGGTTGTGATTGCTACCTCCGGGCCCGGAGCGACAAATTTAGTTACCGGTCTTGCGGATGCGATGATTGATTCATTGCCGCTCGTAGTGTTTACCGGCCAGGTGGCCACTTCGGTCATCGGCAGCGACGCTTTCCAGGAAGCCGACATTTTAGGAATTACGATGCCGATTACGAAACACAGTTACCAAGTCCGCCGTCCGGAAGATCTCCCCCGTGTGATTAAAGAGGCGTTCCATATCGCCACGACGGGAAGACCGGGCCCGGTGTTAATTGATATACCGAAGGATGTCGCAGCATTTGAAGGAGAGTTCAGATATGATTACGAGATCAGCCTTCCGGGTTATCAGCCGGTAAAAGAGCCTAACTATCTGCAGATCCGAAAGCTCGTGGAAGCTGTCAGCAGTGCGAAAAAGCCGGTTATTTTAGCCGGAGCGGGTGTTTTGCACGGTAAAGCTTCAGAAGATTTAAAAAATTATGTCGAACAGCAGCAAATTCCGGTAGCGCACACGCTCCTCGGTCTGGGCGGTTTCCCGGCAGACCATCCTCTCTTTCTGGGGATGGCGGGGATGCACGGCACATACACAGCGAACATGGCGCTTTACCACTGTGACTTGCTGATCAGCATCGGAGCGCGGTTCGATGATCGTGTGACCGGAAATCTGCAGCATTTTGCAAAATCGGCCAAAGTAGCGCATATCGATATTGATCCTGCTGAAATCGGGAAAATTATTGAAACGCAGATTCCGGTGGTCGGCGACAGTAAAATCGTCCTTCAGGAATTATTGAAGCAAAACGGAAAACAGGGACAGACAGAGGAATGGAAACAGCAGCTTTCAGAATGGAAAGAAGAATATCCGCTTTGGTATACAGACAACAGAGAAGAGGGCTTGAAACCCCAAAAGCTGATTGAGTATATTCACCAGTTTACAAACGGTGAGGCGATTGTGGCGACGGATGTCGGCCAGCACCAGATGTGGGCGGCTCAGTTTTATCCTTTCCGAAAGGCTGATAAGTGGGTGACCTCGGGAGGGCTCGGCACAATGGGCTTCGGGCTTCCGGCGGCTATCGGAGCGCAGCTGGCCGATCGTAACGCCACGGTCGTTGCCATCCTCGGAGACGGCGGTTTTCAGATGACCCTTCAGGAATTAGATGTCATCCGGCAGCTGAATCTTCCTGTCAAAGTGGTTATCTTGAACAACGAATGTCTGGGCATGGTCAGACAGTGGCAGGAAATCTTCTATGAAGAACGCTATTCTGAATCCAAATTCTCGGCGCAGCCTGACTTTGTCAAATTGTCAGAAGCCTACGGCATTAAAGGCGTCCGGATTTCATCGGAAGAAGAGGCGGAAGAAGAGCTTAAAAAGGCGCTTTCATCAAAAGAACCGGCCGTTATTGACGTCCGGGTCGCCAAAAGCGAGAAAGTATTCCCGATGATTGCGCCGGGTAAAGGACTTCATGAAATGGTGGGGGTGAAACCTTGAAACGCATTATCACATTAACGGTGGTCAATCGCTCGGGAGTATTAAACCGGATCACCGGCCTGTTTACAAAAAGACACTATAATATCGAAAGCATCACTGTAGGCCACACGGAAACAAGCGGTGTTTCAAGGATTACATTTGTCGTCCATGTGGAAGGCGAAAATGACGTAGAGCAGCTGACAAAGCAGCTTAACAAACAAATTGACGTCCTGAAAGTGACGGATATTACAAACCAATCGATTGTACAGCGTGAGCTTGCACTGATTAAAGTTGTTTCCGCACCGTCGGCCAGAACGGAAATCAATGGAATCATTGAGCCGTTCAGAGCTTCCGTCGTTGATGTCTCAAGAGACAGCATCGTCGTTCAGGTTACCGGCGAATCTAATAAAATCGAAGCGCTCATAGAGCTTCTCAAACCTTACGGCATTAAAGAAATCGCGAGAACGGGCACAACGGCTTTTGCAAGGGGAACCCAGCAGAAGGCGTCATCCAATAAAACAATTTCAATTGTATAACACAAAAAAGGGAGAGATTAAAATGGTAAAAGTATATTATAACGGTGATATCAAAGAGAACGTATTGGCGGGTAAAAAAGTAGCGATTATCGGTTACGGTTCACAAGGTCATGCACACGCGCTGAACTTAAAAGAAAGCGGAATTGATGTCATTGTCGGCGTCAGACAAGGCAAATCATTTACACAGGCCCAAGAAGACGGTCATAAAGTCTTTTCGGTAAGAGAAGCGGCTGCCCAGGCTGATATCATTATGGTTCTTCTTCCGGATGAACAGCAGCAAAAAGTATATGAAGCTGAAATCAAAGATGAATTGACGGCGGGCAAGTCATTGGTATTCGCACACGGATTTAACGTCCATTTCCATCAGATCGTGCCTCCAGCTGATGTAGATGTCTTCCTTGTCGCTCCTAAAGGGCCGGGACACCTTGTCAGAAGAACATATGAACAAGGCGCAGGCGTACCGGCATTGTTTGCCATCTATCAGGATGTATCAGGTGAAGCGAAAGATACGGCTCTTGCTTATGCAAAAGGAATCGGCGGAGCGCGTGCGGGCGTTCTTGAAACAACATTTAAGGAAGAAACGGAAACGGATTTGTTCGGTGAGCAGGCTGTTCTGTGCGGAGGTTTAACGGCGCTTGTCAAAGCGGGTTTTGAAACGCTGACAGAAGCCGGCTACCAGCCTGAACTCGCATACTTCGAGTGTCTGCACGAACTGAAGCTGATCGTAGACTTGATGTATGAAGAAGGATTGGCGGGTATGAGATACTCTATCTCTGATACGGCTCAATGGGGAGATTTTGTATCAGGGCCTCGCGTAGTCGATGCGAAGGTAAAAGAATCGATGAAACAAGTATTAACGGATATTCAAAACGGTACATTCGCGAAAGAATGGATCGTGGAAAACCAAGTGAACCGTCCTCGCTTCAATGCGATCAATGCAAGCGAAAACGAGCATCAGATTGAAAAGGTCGGCAGACAGCTTCGTGGAATGATGCCGTTTGTTAAACAAGGCAAAAAGAAGGAAGCGGTGGTCTCCGTTGCGCAAAATTAATGTTTTCGACACGACCCTTCGTGACGGTGAACAATCCCCCGGGGTCAACCTCAATTCCCGGGAGAAACTGGCGATAGCCAAGCAGCTTGAAAGACTCGGGGTGGACATTATTGAAGCGGGATTTCCCGCTTCATCCCGAGGTGATTTTTTAGCCGTGCAGGAAATCGCAAGAACGATTAAAAATTGTTCGGTAACAGGGCTTGCCCGATCTGTCAAAGGTGACATCGACGCAGCCTGGGAAGCGCTGAAAGACGGGGCCAGCCCGCGGATTCACATCTTTATCGCCACCTCTGACATTCATCTGAAGCATAAGCTGAAAATGACGCGGGAAGAGGTTAAGGAAAAAGCGGTTGAAATGGTGAAGTATGCAAAAGAACGCTTTCCGATCGTTCAATGGTCAGCAGAAGACGCATGCCGCACCGAACTCCCGTTTCTGGCTGAAATCGTGGAAAAAGTGATTGATGCCGGCGCGAGCGTCATCAACCTGCCGGACACTGTAGGTTACCTGACGCCGGCTGAATACGGAAACATCTTTAAATATATGAAGGAACACGTTCCGAATATCAGCCGGGTAAAGCTCTCAGCCCATTGCCACGATGATCTCGGAATGGCGGTTGCCAACTCACTTTCGGCAATTGAGAACGGCGCTGATCAAATTGAATGCGCCATTAACGGCATAGGAGAAAGAGCCGGGAACGCCGCGCTAGAGGAAATCGCCGTTGCGCTTCATGTCAGAAATGACGCGCATCAAGCCGATTCATCTCTCAATCTTCATGAATTGAAGCGGACGAGTGATCTTGTCAGCAAACTGACGGGCATGGCCGTTCCCCGCAACAAAGCGATCGTCGGAGATAACGCTTTCGCACATGAGTCGGGTATTCACCAAGACGGTTTCCTGAAAGAAAAATCAACATATGAAATCATCTCACCGGAACTTGTCGGCGTGACTGCTGATGCGCTCGTACTCGGAAAGCATTCCGGGCGCCACGCGTTCAAAGACCGCCTGAATACGCTTGGATTCCAGTTTGATAGTGATGAAATCAATAAATATTTTACGATGTTTAAAGAACTGACCGAAAAGAAAAAAGAAATCACTGATGATGACCTGATTTCTCTTATTTTAGAAGAAAAAGTGACGGACAAAAAAATCGGCTATGAATTTTTGTCTCTGCAAGTGCATTACGGGACGTCTCAGGTGCCGACTGCAACAGTCTCTTTAAAAAATCAGGAAAACGAACAGCTGATGCAAGAGGCGGCAACGGGGGCGGGCAGCGTAGAAGCCGTTTATAATACGCTCGGGCGCTGCATCGATAAAAATATTGAACTGACAGACTACCGCATCCAATCCAACCGGAAAGGCGAAGACGCGCTGGCTCAGGTTTACGTCAGAGTGACCGTGAACGGAAAAGAATCATCAGGGCGGGGAATCGCGCAGGATGTTTTGGAAGCTTCTGCAAAAGCATATTTGAACGCCGTGAACCGGCAATTGGTGCTGGATTGCAATATAGACGGATTAAAGAGACAGACTGCGGTCGGCTCGTAATAGAAAGGAGAACGTTTGATTTGAAAAAACGCATTGCTTTGCTTCCCGGTGACGGAATCGGACCGGAAGTGGCGGAATCAGCGGCAGATGTATTGAAAAGCGTTGCCGAACAATTCGGACATGAATTTGAATTTGAAAACGGACTGATCGGGGGAGCGGCCATTGACGCCCATCAAAACCCCCTTCCTGAGGAGACGGTGGCTCTTTGTGAAAGATCCGACGCCATCCTGCTCGGGGCAGTCGGCGGACCGAAATGGGACCAAAATCCTCCGGAGCTCAGACCGGAAAAGGGCCTGCTCGGCATCAGAAAAAAACTCGGCCTGTTTGCCAATCTGCGTCCTGTGACCGTATTTGAAAGCTTGTCTGAGGCGTCTCCGCTGAAAAAAGAATATATCAGCGGCGTCGACTTTGTAATCGTCAGGGAACTGACGGGCGGCCTCTACTTCGGAGAACCGAGCAGACAGTATGTCAATGAAGCGGGAGAAAAGGAAGCGGTCGATACCCTTTTTTATAAGAAAGAAGAAATCGAACGCGTTGTCAGAGAAGCTTTTAAGATGGCTGCCGGCAGAAAAGGAAAAGTGACGTCCGTTGATAAGGCGAATGTGCTTTCTTCAAGCAGGCTGTGGCGGGAAACAGCGGATGAAATCGCAAAAGAATTTCCTGACGTGACGCTTGAACATATGCTTGTCGATAATGCTGCGATGCAGCTCATCTACGCTCCGAGCCAATTTGACGTCATCGTAACTGAGAATATGTTCGGCGATATTTTAAGCGATGAAGCCTCCATGCTGACAGGCTCACTTGGCATGCTGCCGTCAGCCAGTTTATCAAGTTCAGGTCTTCACTTGTTTGAACCCGTGCATGGATCTGCGCCTGACATCGCCGGTAAAGGGATGGCCAATCCGTTTGCGGCGATTTTATCAGCGGCGATGCTTTTGAGAACATCTTTCGGGCTTGAAAACGAAGCTCAGGCGGTGGAAAAGGCGGTCGCAAAGGTGCTTGCAGACGGCAGTCGTACACGTGATATCGCCCGGGACGGCCAATATGCCGGAACGCATGACATTACTGAAAAAGTAAAAGCCGCATTAGCCGGCTCGAATACAAAATCTATAGTGTGACGCTTTAAAGAAAGCGGTCTTAGTTCATAGGTAGAGGGAGGAAACAAAGATGATGCCTCGAACAATCATCGAAAAGATTTGGGATCGGCATGTTGTAAAAAGCGGTGAAGGAAAACCCGACCTTCTCTATATTGATCTGCACCTAATTCATGAGGTGACGTCTCCTCAGGCGTTTGAAGGGTTAAGGCAGAAGGGAAGAAAGGTCAGACGGCCGCAGAACACATTCGCGACGATGGACCACAATATTCCGACCGTCAACCGTTTTGACATTAAAGATGAAGTCGCAAAGCGCCAAGTAACCGCGCTTGAACGGAATTGCGAGGAGTTCGGCGTCCGTCTTGCGGATCTTCACAGCGCAGACCAGGGGATCGTTCACGTAGTCGGACCTGAGCTTGGTCTGACACTACCGGGGAAAACGATCGTTTGCGGAGACAGCCATACATCGACTCACGGCGCGTTCGGAGCGCTTGCCTTCGGTATCGGCACAAGTGAGGTGGAACATGTTCTTTCCACACAGACATTATGGCAGCAGCGGCCGAAAACGCTTGAAATCCGCGTTGACGGAACGCTCCAAAAAGGAGTGACCGCGAAGGATGTCATCTTGTCGGTCATCGGAAAATACGGGGTGAGATTCGGTACCGGATATGTCATTGAATACACCGGGGAAGTATTCAGAAACATGTCTATGGACGAACGCATGACCGTCTGCAATATGTCAATAGAAGCGGGAGCACGGGCGGGACTGATCGCTCCAGATGACACGACGATTGAATATTGTAAAAACCGTAAATACGCGCCAAAAGGCGAAGAATTTGAAAAAGCCGCCGCAGAATGGAAAGCGTTAAAAACCGATCCGGGGGCCGTATACGATCATTCCATCGTGTTAGACGGCAGCGAGATTTCTCCAATGGTAACATGGGGCGTCAATCCCGGCATGGTTCTCCCGGTCGATGCCCAAATACCGGCGCCGGAAACGATTGATTCTGAAGACGGTAAAAAAGAAGCCATCCGCGCGTACGAATACATGGGAATCTCACCGAATCAAAAAATTGAAGATATTAAAGTCGAGCATGTGTTTATCGGCTCCTGTACAAATTCGCGGATGACCGATCTTCGCCAGGCTGCGGATATGATCAAAGGCCGAAAAGTCGCCGACAGCGTCAGAGCCATTGTGGTGCCGGGTTCTCAAAGCGTGAAACAGCAGGCCGAAGAAGAAGGGCTGCACCGCGTGTTTCTCGAGGCCGGGTTTGAATGGAGAGAATCAGGCTGCAGCATGTGCCTCAGTATGAACAATGATGTTGTGCCTGAAGGGGAACGATGCGCTTCCACTTCCAACCGCAACTTCGAAGGCAGACAGGGAAAAGGCGCGAGAACACACCTTGTCAGTCCGGCGATGGCGGCAATGGCAGCCATTCACGGGCATTTCGTCGATGTAAGAAAGTTTTATCAAGAAAAAACAGTTGTGTAAGGAGTGCGCGAAAAGATGGAACCTTTAAAAACGCATACGGGAAAAGCGGCTGTCTTAAACCGGATCAACGTCGATACGGACCAGATTATTCCGAAACAGTTTTTGAAAAGAATTGAAAGAACAGGATACGGCAGATTCGCGTTTTTTGATTGGAGATACCTTGAGAACGGTGAGCCTGATCCTGAATTTGAATTAAATCGCAAAGTCTATGAAGGCGCGTCCATATTAATTGCCGGAGAGAATTTCGGCTGCGGATCATCCCGTGAGCACGCTCCTTGGGCGCTGGATGATTACGGCTTCAAAATCATCATTGCTCCGTCATTTGCCGATATTTTTCATCAAAACTGTTTTAAAAACGGTATGCTTCCCATCCGTATGCCGTATGATCAGTGGAAAAAACTCGCCGGTCAATATGAAAATCAGTCTCTTAACATGACGGTTGACTTGGAAAACCAGCTCATTCACGACAGTGAAGGAAAAGAGATTTCATTTGAAGTCGATCCTCACTGGAAGGAAATGCTGATAAACGGCTATGATGAAATTTCATTAACGCTTCTGCTGGAAGACGACATACAGCAGTTTGAATCGAAAAGAAGTTCATGGCTTCAAGCCTGAAAAAAGCCGACCGGCATCTGTCCGGCGGCTTTTTTTACCGTGCGCGCCATCCTTTCTTGTGTTTCCTGACGCGTGTTGATACACTTGAAAAAAATAGCGCCTGAAAGGAAATAAAGTATGACGCATGACAAGAAAAAAGCTGATATCATTCCTTTCCCCCGTCTGAAAGAACGCTTGGTTGATAAAGGGATGGCCGCCATGAAGGATAAACAGTATCAGGAGGCCCTCGAACTGTTCTCAGAGGCGGTAAGCCACGGCGATACCGAGTCCGACGTACATTTAGGCATGGCGATTTGTTTTCTGGAACTCGGGGAATTGGAAGAAGCAAAACAAGTTTGCGAGAAAATGCTGAATGAAGGGTACGGCCATTATTTCACCGTACTGCAGGTGTACATGACCATTTTAATTCAGCTGAAACAATATGAAGAAGTCAAAAGCACAATTGAAGCTGTGCTGGAAGAAAACCAGCTGCCCGCAGAAAGTGCGGAGCAATTCTACCGGCTGCTCGAATTCAGCCGCAAAATGACCGATCCCGACCAGCAGGATGAAGCGTGGGAGGAGGAATACGAGGACATTCTTGATGCGGAAAAAGTGCTGAACAGCCCCGCTGAACAAATGAATCTGATTCATTCTCTCAAAGACCGCAATATTGCAAAATACACGGGTCTCTTAAAAACGATTCTTCAAGATCCGGGCGCGCATCCGCTTATCAAGACGATGATTTTGACGCTGATGGCGGAGCATGACTACAGCAAGCCGGTTCATATTACAAAATTCGGCGATTCAATGACCGCGGTTCCGAGTGAAACGGTTCAGCCTGATGCGGCTCCGATTTTGCATCGCGTTCTCCGGGTGCTTGATGAAACGCTCGGCAATGAAAACCCTACATTATACGCTGCCGTCGAGGAGCTGTGGAGAAGGCATCTGTACGTCCTGCACCCTTTTATGCCGAAGTTTTTGAACGCAGATTTATGGGCGGCGGCGCTTCATAAGGTCGGTTACGAGATGCACGGTATTGACATTGAGCCGGAGGAACTTCATATGATGTACGAGTTTGACAGCCGCGAACTTGAAGAAGCCTGCACGATGATTAAGGATATTGAAGAAATTTCTTATTTGTAAATCACACCATATAGTTGAAAGCGGTAGGCGTTATGTTATAATATAGTGGTTGTATTTATGTATAGCGGTTTAACTGAAATGAGAATTACGGTTGGACAGGCTGCCAGTTCATTACATAATGATTCTGATTCAAAGCGGTTTTTTCTTTGACAAAGCCGCGTATTGCTTTAGAATGGAAGACCGACACAACCTGAATAGATTTTTGGAGGGAAACACATGTCTGTAAAATGGGAAAAACAAGAAGGCAACGAAGGCGTATTAACGGTTGAAGTTGATGCGGATACGTTCAAAACAGCTCTTGATGATGCATTTAAAAAAGTAGTAAAACAGGTTTCTATTCCTGGATTCCGCAAAGGGAAAGTTCCCCGCGGTTTATTCGAACAGCGTTTCGGCGTTGAAGCTCTTTACCAGGATGCTTTAGATATTTTACTTCCTGTAGAATACCCTAAAGCGGTTGAAGAAGCCGGCATTGAGCCTGTAGACCGCCCTGAAATCGATGTTGAAAAAATCGAAAAAGGCGAAAGCTTGATTTTCACTGCAAAAGTGACTGTAAAACCGGAAGTGAAACTTGGCGACTACAAAGGCTTAGGAATCGAAAAAGATGACACTGCCGTTACTGACGAAGATGTACAAAACGAACTTAAAGCGCTTCAAGAGCGTCAGGCTGAGCTTGTCGTGAAAGAAGAAGGCGCTGTTGAAAACGGCGATACAGTCGTTCTTGACTTCGAAGGTTTCGTTGACGGCGAAGCGTTTGAAGGCGGAAAAGCTGAGAACTACTCACTTGAAGTAGGATCAGGTTCATTCATCCCGGGCTTCGAAGAACAGTTAACAGGCCTTGAAGCAGGCGCTGAAAAGGATGTTGAAGTAACATTCCCTGAAGAGTACCACGCTGAAGAGCTTGCTGGAAAACCAGCTGTTTTCAAAGTGAAAATTCATGAAATCAAAGCGAAAGAGCTTCCTGAGCTTAACGACGAATTCGCAAAAGACATTGACGAAGAAGTTGAAACGCTTGCTGAATTAACTGAGAAAACAAAAAAACGCCTTGAAGAAGCAAAAGAAAACGAAGCTGACGCTAAATTGCGTGAAGAGCTTGTTCTGAAAGCATCTGAAAACGCTGAAGCTGATGTTCCTCAAGCGATGATCGACACTGAGCTTGACCGCATGCTGAAAGAATTCGAACAGCGTCTGCAAATGCAAGGCATGAACCTTGAGCTTTACACTCAATTCTCAGGCCAAGACGAAAACGCGTTAAAAGAGCAAATGAAAGAAGATGCCGCAAAACGCGTAAAATCAAACCTGACTCTTGAAGCGATCGCTCAAGTTGAAAACCTTGAAGTAACAGACGAAGAAGTTGAAGCTGAGCTGACTAAAATGGCTGAAGCTTACAACATGCCGGTTGAAAACATCAAGCAGGCAATCGGTTCAACTGACGCGATGAAAGAAGATTTAAAAGTTCGAAAAGCAATTGATTTTCTTGTAGAAAACCGTTAATATGGTTCATAATAATAGACATAATAAAACAGGGCGCGATTAATTCGTGCCTTGTTTTGTACAATTATGATATAACTCTTTTTCTTGGGGCAAGATAGTCATTGCCGGGCTGTTTTTCGTCATACATATAGAATGTGCAAGTGCGAAACACATTGTTACCGTCTTACTGGAAAGTATGGTAAAATGCAATACATACTCGATCGTAGCAAGAACCGTTTTCTTTTGCCCTTCAGGTAAAAGAAAAAGTGAGACAAGATTAAGGGGTGAAAGAATGTTTAAATTCAACGAGGAAAAAGGACAATTGAAATGCTCGTTCTGCGGAAAAACGCAAGATCAGGTTCGTAAGCTGGTTGCAGGACCGGGTGTATATATATGTGACGAATGTATTGAGCTCTGTACAGAAATCGTAGAGGAAGAGCTTGGTACGGAAGAAGAAGTCGAATTTAAAGACGTTCCGAAGCCGCAGGAAATCCGTGAGATTCTGAATGAATATGTCATCGGACAGGATCAGGCGAAGAAATCACTTGCGGTTGCGGTATACAACCATTACAAACGCATCAATTCCAACAGTAAAGTGGATGATGTTGAGCTTTCTAAAAGTAACATTTCTTTAATCGGACCGACTGGAAGCGGGAAAACACTTCTTGCCCAGACGCTTGCCCGTATTCTGAACGTGCCGTTTGCGATCGCGGACGCTACATCTCTGACTGAAGCCGGATATGTCGGTGAGGACGTAGAAAACATCCTCCTCAAGCTGATTCAGGCAGCGGACTATGATGTGGAAAAAGCAGAAAAAGGCATTATTTATATCGATGAAATCGATAAAGTAGCGCGAAAGTCTGAAAACCCGTCCATTACACGTGACGTATCAGGCGAAGGCGTTCAGCAGGCGCTGCTGAAAATTCTTGAAGGAACGGTTGCAAGCGTGCCGCCTCAAGGAGGACGCAAACATCCTCATCAGGAATTCATCCAGATCGATACGACGAACATTCTGTTCATTTGCGGCGGTGCATTTGACGGCATTGAACAAATCATCAAACGCCGTCTCGGACAAAAAGTCATCGGTTTCGGGTCAGATAATAAAGCGGCAGACCTGGAAAAAGAAGAACTGCTTTCTAAAGTTCTTCCGGAAGACTTGCTCCGTTTCGGTCTGATTCCTGAATTCATCGGCCGTCTTCCTGTCATTGCAAGTCTTGAGCAGCTTGACGAAACGGCACTGGTTGAAATTCTGACTAAACCGAAAAACGCACTCGTCAAACAATACAAGAAAATGTTAGAACTTGATGATGTCGAGCTTGAATTTGAAGACGAGGCATTATCTGAAATTGCGAAAAAAGCGATCGAGCGTAAAACAGGCGCACGCGGCCTGCGTTCTATCATTGAAGGCATCATGCTTGACGTGATGTTTGATCTGCCGTCCCGCGATGATATTGAAAAATGTGTCATTACCGGAGCGACAGTCGCAGACGGTGAAGCACCGCGTCTTGTATTAAAAGACGGCACAGTTGTCGGCCAAGATAAAACATCAGCATAACATGACAAAACCTCCTGACTCGAATTGATCAGGAGGTTTTTTTCTTGTCCTGACCCTTCTGAAAATGTTTATTCCGGGCTTTGCTGGGAGATACTAGCGGACAGAGGAATGAATTGGATACATAAATCGTTTTTTCAGGAGGGACCAGCATGAGTTGGACAGGGATCGCATTATTTGTACAGCTGTTTTTCGGGATAGTCATCGGATTATATTTTTGGAATCTGCTCAAAAACCAGCGTACACAAAAAGTGACGATAGATAAAGAATCAAAAAAAGAAATGGAACAGCTGCGCAAAATGCGCGCCATCAGTTTATCAGAACCTTTATCAGAAAAGGTGCGGCCGAAAAGCTTTCAGGACATTGTCGGCCAGGAAGACGGAATTAAAGCGTTAAAAGCAGCGCTTTGCGGACCGAACCCGCAGCACGTCATTATTTACGGTCCTCCGGGAGTCGGAAAAACGGCTGCGGCGCGGCTGGTATTGGAAGAAGCGAAAAAACATAAACAGTCACCGTTTCAAAAGCAGGCTGTTTTTGTTGAACTTGATGCGACGACCGCGCGGTTTGATGAACGGGGGATTGCCGATCCGCTTATCGGTTCAGTGCATGATCCGATTTATCAGGGAGCGGGTGCGATGGGCCAAGCAGGCATTCCGCAGCCGAAACAGGGGGCTGTGACCCATGCTCACGGCGGGGTATTGTTTATTGATGAAATCGGTGAGCTTCATCCGATTCAGATGAATAAAATGCTGAAGGTGCTTGAAGATCGAAAAGTATTTTTAGACAGTGCGTATTACAGTGAAGAAAATACGCAAATACCGAATCACATTCATGATATTTTTCAAAATGGGCTTCCGGCAGATTTCCGTTTGATCGGAGCGACAACGAGAATGCCGAATGAAATTCCGCCGGCCATCCGTTCGCGCTGTCTTGAAGTATTTTTCCGCGAGCTGGAAAAGGATGAACTTAAAATCGTTGCGAAAAAAGCAGCCGACAAAATTCAGAAAGAGATTTCTGACGAAGCTCTCAGTGTGCTGACCGCATATACGAGAAACGGACGTGAAGCCGTCAATATGATCCAGATCGCCGCCGGCATGGCGGTGACTGAGGACAGACAAGAAATTACGACAGAAGATATAGAATGGGTTGTTCATTCCAGTCAGCTTACACCTAAAAATGAGCAGAAAATCGCCGATGAACCGAAAGTCGGCATCGTGAACGGACTTGCTGTCTACGGGCCGAACAGCGGCGCATTGCTGGAAATCGAAGTGAATGTCACACCTGCGCAGGACAAAGGAAGCCTGAATATCACGGGAATTGCAGAGGAAGAAAGCATCGGCAGCCAATCGAAGTCGATCCGCCGCAAAAGCATGGCAAAGGGATCTGTGGAAAATGTTCTGACGGTTCTGCGCACAATGGGCATCAAACCTTCAGACTATGACATTCACGTCAATTTTCCGGGCGGAGGCCCGATTGACGGACCTTCAGCAGGTATCGCGATGGCCGCGGGGATTTTTTCCGCGATTCACCGCATCCCGATCGACCATACAGTGGCGATGACGGGAGAAATCAGCCTGACGGGGCTTGTCAAACCGATCGGCGGCGTCATTCCGAAAATTAAAGCCGCAAAACAGGCCGGAGCAAAAACGGTCATTATCCCATATGAAAATCAGCAGTCCATTCTGAAACGAATAGACGGAATCACCATTAAAGCGGTAAAAACGTTCCAGGAAGTGCTGGACGTCATATTGGTTGACCCTCCTTCAGAACAAAAACCGTTTGATATCCAAATGAATAAAGAATCCGTATAAACCCCATTTTTATAATGGGGTTTTTTTATGGAGGACATCTTTTCCTTTTTCAGAACAGAAAGAAAGGGTATACTACGAAGAGACTGTTTTATATACAGGGCAGGCGGATAAGCCGATTTTGCCCGATCCCGGAATTGTACAACGATGAAAAAGTTGTATTATAATGGTTCATACTAAAGTCACGGAGGTGTCAGTCACATGGCAGAAGATACAAAACGCAGCATCCCGCTCCTCCCTTTAAGAGGCTTATTGGTATACCCGACAATGGTTTTACATTTAGATGTAGGCCGTGACAAGTCGGTTCAGGCTCTTGAACAGGCAATGATGCATGATCATATGATTTTTTTAGCCACTCAGCAGGATATTTCGATAGACGAACCGGGTGAAGAGGATATTTTCGCCGTCGGCACTTATACAAAAATTAAACAGATGCTGAAGCTGCCCAACGGTACGATCAGAGTGCTTGTAGAAGGAATTCAGCGGGCGCAGATCCTTGAATACACCGAGCTCGAAGATTATACTTCGGTCGATATACAGCTGATGCATGAGGATGATTCAAAAGACGTGGAAGACGAAGCGCTTATGCGGACGCTGCTGGACCATTTTGACCAGTACATAAAAATTTCTAAAAAAATCTCCGCAGAAACGTATGCGGCTGTGACTGATATTGAAGAGCCCGGCAGAATGGCGGATATCGTCGCTTCTCATCTCCCGCTGAAATTAAAGGACAAGCAGGACATTTTAGAAACGGCGGATATTAAAGAACGTCTGAATAAGGTCATCCGTTCCATTCATAATGAAAAAGAAGTGCTGGAGATTGAGAAAAAAATCGGTCAGCGCGTCAAACGTTCGATGGAACGCACTCAAAAGGAATACTACTTGCGTGAACAGATGAAAGCCATTCAGAAGGAGCTTGGCGACAAAGAAGGAAAAACCGGCGAAGTTCAGTCGCTCACGGAAAAGATAGAAGAAGCAGGCATGCCTGAGCGTGTCAAAGAAACGGCGCTTAAGGAATTAAGCCGTTACGAAAAAGTGCCGTCAAGCTCAGCGGAAAGCTCTGTTATCCGCAACTATATTGACTGGCTCATCGCCCTTCCGTGGTCGGATGAAACAGAAGATAAACTTGATATTAAAAAAGCCGGGGAAATCTTAGATAAAGAGCACCACGGCTTAGAGAAAGTGAAAGAGCGGATTTTGGAGTATTTGGCCGTGAAACAGCTGACGAAAACGCTGAAAGGTCCGATTCTTTGTCTGGCCGGACCTCCGGGAGTCGGTAAAACATCTCTTGCAAAATCAATCAGTACGAGCATGGGGCGCCGTTTTGTGAGAATTTCACTGGGCGGAGTGCGCGATGAGTCTGAAATCCGCGGGCACCGGCGCACATACGTCGGAGCGATGCCGGGCCGTATTATACAGGGGATGAAAAAAGCCGGTAAACAAAATCCGGTCTTTCTCCTGGATGAGATCGACAAAATGTCGTCTGATTTCAGAGGCGATCCGTCTTCGGCGATGCTTGAGGTGCTGGATCCGGAACAAAACAGCACATTCAGCGACCACTATATTGAAGAGACGTTCGATTTATCGAAAGTGCTGTTTATCGCGACTGCGAATAACCTTGCTTCCATACCGGGACCTCTCAGAGACAGAATGGAGATTATCAGCCTGTCAGGCTACACTGAAAACGAAAAGCTGGAGATCGTGAAAGACCACCTGCTTCCGAAACAAATCAAAGAGCACGGGCTCACAAAGAGCAGCCTGCAGATTCGGGATCAGGCGATTACGGACATCATCCGCTACTATACGAGGGAAGCCGGCGTGAGAACGCTTGAACGCCAGATTGCCGCCATTTGTCGAAAGGCTGCAAAAGCCATTGTGTCTGAGGAAAGAAAACGCATTACCGTTACAGAGAAAAATCTGGCCGACTATCTCGGAAAACGGATATTCAGATACGGACAGGCGGAAACCGAAGATCAAATCGGGGTTGTCACGGGGCTTGCGTATACGACGGTCGGCGGAGATACGCTGTCAATCGAAGTGTCATTGTCACCGGGAAAAGGAAAGCTGATTTTGACCGGGAAGCTTGGAGATGTCATGCGGGAATCAGCGCAGGCCGCTTTCAGTTATGTCCGCTCGAAAGCGGAACAGTTCGGAATCGACCCGAAATTCCATGAGAAGTATGACATTCATATCCATGTCCCTGAAGGAGCGGTGCCGAAAGACGGCCCTTCTGCCGGAATTACGATGGCCACGGCGCTCGTTTCAGCATTAACGGACCGTGCGGTAAAACGCGAAGTCGGTATGACGGGAGAAATCACGCTGCGGGGCCGCGTGCTTCCGATCGGCGGACTGAAAGAAAAGGCGCTCGGCGCGCACAGAGCGGGCCTGACCACTATTATTGCGCCTAAAGATAACGAAAAAGATATAGAGGATATTCCAGAAAGCGTCAGAGAAGGACTGAAGTTTATATTCGTTTCTCACCTGGATGACGTTTTGGAACATGCCTTAGTAGGAGAGAAGAAATGAAAGTCACAAAGTCAGAAATCGTGATCAGCGCGGTCAAACCCGAACAGTACCCTAATGGAGGGCTTCCGGAAATCGCGCTGGCGGGAAGATCAAATGTAGGAAAGTCATCTTTTATCAATTCATTAATCAATCGGAAAAACCTGGCCAGAACGTCATCAAAACCGGGGAAAACACAGACCCTAAACTTTTACATCATCAATGATGAATTGCATTTTGTCGACGTTCCCGGGTACGGATTTGCGAAAGTTTCCAAAAGCGAGCGGGAAGCATGGGGGAGAATGATTGAAACCTATATGACGACCCGTGAAGAGCTGAAAGCCTGCGTGCAGATTGTCGACCTCAGGCACGCGCCGTCTGCTGAAGACGTGAACATGTATGAATTCCTGAAGTATTACGGCATTCCCGTCATCGTTATCGCGACAAAAGCGGATAAGATTCCAAAAGGAAAATGGGACAAGCACTTAAAGGTTGTCAAACAGACGCTTGATATGGATCCTGAAGATGAGCTGATTTTATTTTCCTCTGAAACGAAAAAAGGCAAAGATGAAGCATGGGGAGCCATTAAAAAAATGATCAGCCGGTAATGAAAAACCCAAAACGCAGTGCGTTTTGGGTTTTATCGTATAGTTTTGTTCCGCTTGATAAACAATAATAAAAGGCTGATTCCGATGAAAACATACGGCCAGTATGTTTTGAAGTGTTCCGTCGGAATATGGACGGACTCCAGCCACGCCGTAATTTGTTTAAAGAAGTATAAAAAGAGGGAAAAACCAATCATGGCAACCGCTTCGTATACATATTCTTTTCTGGCTGCCGCAAATAAGGAGAATCCGAAGACGAAGAGAATCATTTCAAAATCTCCCGGCCACCATGAGAGCTCAGGTTTGGCGAAAAAGTGTAAACCTATGCCGAAAAGAAGCATGCCGATCAGGACGTGAGGCCCGGCCGCTTCCTTTTTGCCCTGGTACGAGAGCATGGCGCCCAAGAGCATAAGGAGCACCGGCCATTCCCCCTGATTCGCAAACAGGTGAACCTGTCCGCTCTGAAGCCATGCGAATAATGAAGCGGCAAGCAGAAGTCCCGGTAATAAAATTGATGTTTTTTTCATCCTGTCACCTACCCGCAGTAAAGGATTTTTAGTATGATGATTACAGTGGAAACGAGCTTTTTATACTATAGCACAACATTTTTGAAATCTGTTCACATTTTTTCCGAAGAAACTATGTTATAATCATTCTAAATAATAAATTCTATGTTAGAATGATTATAAATAAATTGCGATGTACGGGGGTGCATGAAAGCGATGCATATTCTTGTTGTGGGAGTAGATTATAAATCCGCCCCTATTGAAATACGTGAAAAAATAAGTTTTCAGCCGGATGAGCTTGCAGAAGCGATGCTCCGTTTAAAAGAAGAAAAAAGCGTTCTTGAAAACATTATCGTGTCAACCTGCAACCGCACCGAAATATATGCGGTGGTCGACCAGCTTCATACCGGCCGTTATTATATAAAGACATTTTTATCCGAATGGTTCTCGCTGCCGAAAGAAGAGCTGTCTCCGTTTCTGAAATTTTATGAGAGCGACGCGGCGATCGAGCATTTATTCCGTGTGGCGTGCGGTTTGGATTCCATGGTCATCGGAGAAACGCAAATACTCGGCCAGGTCCGCTCGAGCTTTAAAACGGCGCAGGCAGAAAAGACGATCGGCACCATTTTCAATGAGCTGTTTAAACAGGCGGTGACCGTCGGCAAACGCACGCATGCCGAAACCGATATCGGCGCCAATGCCGTTTCCGTCAGTTACGCCGCCGTTGAACTCGCGAAAAAAATCTTCGGCTCATTGTCAAATAAGCACATTTTGATTCTCGGTGCGGGAAAAATGGGCGAGCTCGCCGCAGAAAACCTGCACGGTCAGGGTATCGGCAAAGTAACGGTCATCAACAGAACGTTTTTGAAGGCAAAAGCGCTTGCTGACCGTTTCTCCGGAGAAGCGCGCAGCTTAAACCAGCTTGAACATGCACTTGCTGAAGCTGATATTTTAATCAGTTCGACAGGCGCAAGTGATTTCGTCGTGTCTAAAGAAATGATGGAGAGAGCGGGCAGACAGCGGAAAGGCCGTCCGTTATTTATGGTGGATATCGCTGTGCCGAGAGATCTCGATCCGGCGCTGAACGATCTTGAAGGTGTTTTTCTGTATGATATTGATGACCTTGAAGGAATCGTTGAAGCCAACTTACAAGAACGCCGTGAAACCGCTGAAAAAGTCGAGCTGTTTATTGAAGCGGCAATTGTTGAGTTTAAGCAGTGGCTTAATACGCTCGGCGTTGTGCCGGTCATTTCGGCGCTGCGTGAAAAGGCGCTGTCCATCCAGTCCGATACGATGCAGAGCATTGAGCGCAAGCTGCCTCATCTGACGGTAAGAGAGAAAAAACTTCTCAGCAAACATACGAAAAGCATCATTAACCAAATGCTGCGCGACCCGATTCTGAAAGCGAAAGAGCTTGCGGCTGAAGCGGATTCAGATGAAAAGCTGAAGCTGTTTATGCAGATTTTCGATATTGAGGAAGAGGCCGGCCGCCAGCTGGACAAAAGCCTGGATAACCGCCAGACGGTTCATTCGTTTCAAAAGGCAGAAGCAAAAACGGGCTTACGTCCGCTTGTAAGTGAGTGAGGGCTGTATGATTGATACAGCAATGGCAAGACTTAATGAAGCGACAATTGTTATTTATGCAGTAAGCGTCCTTTTTTACTTTATAGATTTTCTTCAACACAACCGGAAGGCTGGGAAAATGGCCTTCTGGTTGCTTTCTATTGTCTGGACTCTGCAAACCGTCTATCTTTCTTATTTCATGTGGCAGACGGGCAGATTTCCGGTCTTGAATATTACAGAGGCCCTTTACTTTTATGCGTGGGTGCTTGTCACGCTCTCACTTGTGGTCACGCAGATTCTGCGCGTTGATTTTATCGTGTTTTTCACGAATGTCATCGGTTTCTCGATGATTGCGATCCATACGTTTTCACCGACGGATCAGCATTCGGCCGCTTTTTCCGGCCAGCTGGTCTCAGAACTTTTGGTCATTCATATTACAATGGCGATTCTGTCTTACGGCGCTTTTTCCCTTTCTTTTGTTTTTTCGCTTCTTTATCAGTTTCAATATTCTTTATTAAAGAAGAAAAAGTGGGGAAAATGGCTGTTGAGAATTGAAGATTTGTCAAAACTTGATTATATGGCTTACGTTTTAAATGTCATCGGGGTTCCGATGCTGCTGTTGAGCCTGATATTAGGCGTGATCTGGGCGTATGTGTCGCTGGAAACGCTGTACTGGTTTGATTCAAAAGTGCTCGGTTCGTTTATTGTGCTGCTTTTATACAGCTACTATTTATATATCAGAATGATTAAGGAACTGCAGGGAAAAGTGGCGGCGTTATGGAATTCAGCATGTTTTCTCGTGCTGATGATTAATTACTTCCTGCTCGGAAGCCTGTCGCAATTCCATTGGTTCAGTTAACGCACGCGCCCAAACAGATTCGGGAGGAAAGAAAATGAGAACGATTAAGGTAGGTTCCAGACGGAGCAAACTGGCTATGACCCAGACAAAATGGGTGATTAACAAATTGAAGGAATTGAACCCTTCCTATGACTTTGAAATCCGGGAGATTGTCACAAAAGGCGACCGCATCCTCGATGTTACGCTGTCAAAAGTGGGCGGCAAAGGTTTGTTTGTCAAAGAGATTGAACAGGCGCTGCTGCATCAGGAGATTGATATGGCGGTTCACAGCATGAAAGACATGCCCGCCGTTTTGCCTGAGGGTCTTGTCATAGGCTGCATACCGAAACGTGAGGATCCGCGTGATGCGCTGATTTCAAAAGGGCATCAAAAGCTGGACGACATAAAAGAAGGGGGCATCATCGGCACCAGCAGTTTAAGAAGAAGCGCCCAGATTCTTGCTGAACGCCCTGACCTTACAATTAAGTGGATCAGAGGCAATATCGATACGAGACTTCAAAAGCTTGAAACGGAAGATTACGATGCTATTATTTTAGCGGCTGCGGGGCTTTCGAGAATGGGCTGGAAAGATGATGTCGTATCTGAATTTCTCGAACCGGACCGCTGTCTGCCTGCGGTCGGCCAAGGCGCTCTTGCCATTGAATGCAGAGAGTCGGATGAGGAGCTTTTGAAGCTGCTTGCGCAATTTACCGATGAGTATACGCAGCGCACGGTGGCAGCCGAACGGGCTTTCTTACACGCGATGGAAGGCGGCTGCCAAGTGCCGATAGCCGGGTATGCGTCCGTCAATGACCGGGATGAGGTTGAATTCGTCGGTCTTGTCGCGTCTCCGGACGGAAAGACGATTTATAAAGAAACAGCGGCGGGACATGATCCGGAAGAAATCGGAAAACGCTGTGCGGCGATGATGTCTGAAAAAGGAGCCAAAGCATTAATCGACAGTGTAAAACAGGAGCTCGATCAGGATGGCAAATGACCTTCCTTTACAAGGAAAAACCGTGCTTGTCACCCGGAACAAAAGACAGGCCGCACCGTTCCGAAAAAAAGTGGAGGCGCTCGGCGGAACGGCTGTTTCCGCTTCGTTGATCGCTTTTCAGGAAGCGCTCCCGGATGAATGTGCGGACAGTCTCCGGGAAGACCTTTCTGAGCCGGGATGGCTTGTGTTTACAAGCGTAAACGGTGTCCGGTTCTTTTTTTCCTATCTTGATCGTCACGGTCTTGCGCTTTCGGGACGGAAAAAAATCGCAGCCGTCGGTGAAAAGACTGCGCGCGCCCTGAAAGAGCGGGGAGCCCGGACGGATGCGATGCCTGAAGAGTATGTGGCGGAATGTCTGGCTGATACTTTAAAACGGCACGCATCAGCTGCCGAACCCATTTCAGTGATAAAGGGCAATTTATCACGCGATGTCATAAAAGCGGAGCTTGAGCCGCTTGGCTATCAAATAAGGGAATGGGTGTTATACAATACCATTCAGGATGAAAAAGGCATGGACGAGCTGAGACGGGCTGCATCCCGCTCTCATTTTGATTTTATTACGTTTACCAGCTCATCGGCGGTGCATACGTTTATGCACGCGGTCGGAGACGGAGAAAAAGCGTGGGAAAACAGCGGTGCGAGCTATATCAGCATCGGCCCTTTGACAGAGAAAGCGCTCTTGGAATACGGGATCTCATCCCATGTGCCTGACACTTATACGATTGAAGGCATGCTGGACGTCATGTGCAGCATGTCGGGAAAGGATTGATAATGATGAATCAAACATTTAACAGACACCGCCGTTTGCGCGCGAACGCTGCGATGAGAGATTTAGTAAAAGAAACACGTCTTCACCCCTCAGATTTTATTTACCCGTTATTTGTCGTTGAAGGGCTCGAAGGAAAAAAAGAAGTTCCTTCCATGCCGGGGGTTTATCATGTATCACTCGATTTGTTAAAGGATGAAATGGCTGAGCTGATATCGCTCGGCATTAAGTCGGTCATCGTTTTCGGCGTGCCGGAAGAAAAAGACGCCTGCGGAACCCAGGCTTTTCATGATCACGGCATTGTGCAGAAAGGGATTGCTGAAATTAAAAAGCATTATCCTGAAATGATCGTAATCGCTGATACGTGTCTCTGTGAATACACGGATCACGGCCATTGCGGCGTCGTGAGAGACGGAGAAATCTTAAATGACGAGTCGCTTGAGCTGCTGGCGCAGACAGCCGTCAGCCAGGCCAAAGCCGGCGCAGACATCATCGCTCCTTCAAATATGATGGACGGTTTTGTCACAGTGATCAGGGAAGCGCTCGACAAAGAAGGATTCACGAATATTCCGATCATGTCTTATGCCGTGAAATATTCAAGTGAATTTTACGGTCCGTTCCGTGACGCGGCTGACAGCACGCCGCAGTTCGGAGACCGAAAAACATATCAGATGGATCCGGCCAACCGCTTGGAAGCGCTCCGTGAGGCTGAATCAGACGCGGCAGAAGGCGCTGACTTTTTAATCGTCAAACCGTCTATGTCATACTTAGATATTATGCGTGACGTGAAAAACCGCCATCACCTGCCGCTGGTCGCATATAATGTGAGCGGGGAGTATTCCATGGTGAAAGCGGCAGCCCAAAACGGCTGGATTAAAGAAAAAGAAATGGTGCTGGAAATTTTAACGAGCATGAAACGTGCAGGAGCCGATCTGATTATGACGTATCATGCAAAAGACGCAGCAAAATGGCTTGCTGAGTAACGATTTCATTTGACGGGAGCTGAGGCAGATGAGAAGCTATGAAAAATCAAAAGCCGCTTTTAAAGAAGCGCAGAAACTGATGCCGGGCGGAGTGAACAGCCCGGTGCGCGCGTTTAAATCAGTTGATATGGACCCGATTTTTATGCAGCGCGGAAAAGGATCGAAAATTTTTGATATTGACGGCAATGAATATATCGACTACGTCCTGAGCTGGGGGCCGCTCATTTTGGGCCACACGAACGACCGGGTCGTTGAAAGCCTGAAAAAAGTAGCCGAGAACGGGACAAGTTTCGGGGCATCTACTGAAGTGGAAAACGAACTGGCCAAATTGGTCATTGACCGTGTGCCGTCTGTTGAAATCGTGCGGATGGTCAGCTCCGGCACAGAGGCGACAATGAGCGCCCTGCGTCTTGCAAGAGGATATACCGGCCGCAACAAAATTTTGAAATTCGAAGGCTGTTACCACGGCCACGGTGATTCGCTGCTGATCAAAGCGGGATCCGGAGTGGCGACACTCGGCCTTCCGGACAGCCCAGGCGTGCCGGAAGGAATAGCAATGAATACGATTACCGTTCCATACAACGACTTGGAAAGCGTTGCACTCGCATTCCGGGAGTACGGTGAAGATATTGCCGGGGTCATTGTTGAACCGGTAGCAGGCAATATGGGCGTTGTTCCGCCGCAGGAAGGCTTTTTACAAGGACTTCGCGACATTACGGAACAGTATGGCGCGCTGCTCATTTTTGACGAGGTCATGACCGGTTTTCGCGTGGATTATAACTGTGCGCAAGGGTATTTCGGCGTGACGCCTGACTTAACGTGTCTCGGCAAAGTCATCGGCGGCGGTCTTCCTGTCGGTGCGTATGGAGGAAAAGCTGACATTATGGAACGAATCGCGCCGAGCGGTCCGATCTACCAGGCGGGAACATTGTCAGGAAATCCGCTTGCCATGACAGCGGGACTTGAGACGTTACAGCAGCTCACACCTGAATCTTACCAAGAATTTGTGAAAAAAGGCGATATGCTTGAAGAAGGCATTTCAAAAGCAGCTGAAGCACATGGCATTCCGCACACGTTTAACCGGGCGGGTTCAATGATCGGCTTCTTTTTCACAAATGAGCCTGTCATTAACTATGAAGCAGCCAAATCTTCTGATTTAAAGCTGTTCGCCAAATATTATAAAGGGATGGCTGATGCAGGCGTATTTCTGCCGCCGTCTCAATTTGAAGGATTGTTTCTCTCCACTGCGCATACAATGGAGGATATTGAAAAAACCATTCAAGCCGCTGAGAAAGTGTTCCAGGCGATCAGCCGCTGATACCGAAAAGCCGATGCAAGCAAGACTTGTATCGGCTTTTTTCAATGCCTCCATTATCATATTTCCCCGGATTGCGGCATACACCTTTAGTGACATCTAATTGTATGGATTAGATGAAAGGAGGATATGAACTTGCCGCATAATCACCGATTGCAATTTTCTGTTGAAGAATCAATCTGTTTCCAAAAAGGACAGGAAGTTTCTGAATTACTTTCGATTTCATTAGACCCTGACATCAGGGTGCAGGAAGTAAATGATTATGTCTCAATTAAAGGATCATTAGAACTTACTGGCGAGTACAACATAGATCACAGCAGTCATTTTGAAGAGCTTGATAGGGAACTGAGGCATGTAGAGGAAGTGAGGGCGAGGGAGGATGGCACGGCCGAGCTCATTCATTGTTTCCCGGTGGACATTACGATTCCGAAAAATAAAGTGAGCCACCTCAATGATGTTTTCGTATTTATCGATGCCTTTGATTATCAGCTGACGGATTCAAGGATCTTAACCATTCAAGCTGATTTGGCAATTGAAGGGCTGCTTGAGGAATCCGAGCTAAAAGAGCCGGAGATCCCTTTGTACGTGGCGCCTGAATTTGCCAGAGAAGAAATGATCAATCTTGCCGGACATCATTCTGAGGACCAAAACGAACCAGAATTAATGATACGCCATGAGCCTGAAATACCTTTGACTGTATCAGAAGAAGCAGCACAAGAAACCGAGAAGAACGAGGAAGAAATCCCGCCTTTAATTAGGCTGGAGGAAGAAGAGCAGGAAGCAGCCCCGATTCTGAGGGAGCGGGAAGAAGAGCAGGAAACTGCCCCGATTCTGAGGGAACGGGAAGAAGAAGAGCAGGAAGCAGCCCCGATTCTGAGGGAACGGGAAGAAGAAGAGCAGGAAGCAGCCCCGATTCTGAGGGAGCAGGAGGAAGAAGAGCAGGAAGCAGCCCCGATTCTGAGAGAGCAGGAGGAAGAAGAGCAGGAAGCAGCCCCGATTCTGAGGGAGCGGGAAGAAGAAGAGCAGGAGAATGCCCCGAATCTGAGGGAGCAGGAAGAGGTGCCGAAACCTGTTTCATTTACTGAGCCTCCTCCTCCTGTTTCCTTCCAACACGAAGAAGAGCCGGAAGAAGCTGAGGAGCCTGCAATCATGTCGGCTGTGAGGAATGAACCTGCATTTGAGGATGATTCAGCAGAAGTGCAGGAAGAGCCAAAAGATGATATAGAACCGGTTTTCCCTGCGTTCACTCTGACTCCGCATGCGGAAAAACCAAAAATTGCGGAACAGCCCTTCCTTCAAAAAGAAGAGCAGCCAGAGGCCGAGCCGCTTCTCCGTCAGAGCGATCATGAGGCGTCAGAAGACGAAGATGAGCCTGCGGTTTTTCAAGAAGAGCAGGCGCCCGTTTATCGCGAGTTCGTTCCGGAACGGCAGGAAGAGGAGTTTTACAGCGCTCCTAAGCTGCTTGAAGAAGAGGCTCAGGATGAAGAAGGGTTTGAAATTGAGGTAAGGAAGATGGCGCCGCCGGAGGAGGAAACCGGGAAGCCTCTCGATTTGTCTTTTCAGTTTTCCAAACTGCCGCCTGAGGAGCCGGCGCAAGCTGAACAGCCTGAGCCGCTTAAGCCTGAAAGAAAGAATGAAGAAGCGGCACCGGGAACCGAGCAGAAGGAAAATGACAACTCTCATTACTTGACAAAATTATTTACAAGGGAAGAAGAAAAGTTTTCAAGAATGAAAATTTGTATCGTACAGCAGCAAGATACTATCGACCGGGTGTGTGAACGATATGACATAACATCCCAGCAGCTCATCAGAACGAATGCTTTATCGTTTGATGACGAGCTTGAAGAAGGTCAGCTTCTGTATATACCTGAATATAATAACAGCCATGCGTAAGCACAAAGAGGCCGTAAAAATGTGGTGAATGGAATGGAAGCAGTCCAATCAGTGCTTCAGGAATACGGGCTGGCGGCTGAGTATATTGAGCCTGTCAGCCCGCATGTTTGGAAGGTCTACTCAAACTACGGCATTTTTGCTTTGAAACAGCTCAAGCCGGCCCGCAGCAGTGAATTTACGGATATTATGATTGAAATTGAGGAGAAAGGCTACCGATCATTTGTGCCGATCTGCCGCACGTATACCGGCGATTTTTTTGCCGGAAGACAGACGGAGAATTCTTATTATTTAATGCCTTGGCTTCAGTACGATCAGGAAGAGGAACGGGATCAAAAACATGTTTACCTTTTTAAAGAGGTCGCGAAGCTCCATTCTGCGACTGTGCGGGACATCCAAATTCGGACTGAAGATATCAGCGGCTTTTATGAAGCAACGAAAAGAGATTGGGAAAATGATAAGCTTGTCTATGAACAATTCGCCGAACGGGCGGAAAAAGAGTGGTATCTTTCACCTTTTGAACTGCAGGCTGTTACGTATCTTACAGAAACGGTTTCCGCCGTCAATTTTGCTCTGGAACGTCTGGAAGAATGGTTTGACGCGGCAAAGGATCATGACAAGACGAGAGCGGTGATCAACCACGGCAGCTTATCGAGCCGCCACTTTCTGTATAATGATGCGGGATCGGGCTTTTTCACGAATTTCGAGAAAGCTGCGCTGGGCCCTCCGCAAAACGACCTGCTCGGCTTTTACTCCAGAATGTTCAGAAGCTATCCGAAAGCATGCCCGGAATGTCTGGACTGGTTTTATACGTATCACAAATCATTCCCGCTCCGTGAAGCGGAAATCAGCCTGTTTCTCAGCTATATGGCTTATCCGTCCGCCATGTACAAAGTGCTGAAACGGTATCAGACCGGCCAAAGGGGCTCTGAAAAAGAAGAGTGCACGCAATTATTAAGAGCGTTTTGGCAGATGAAAAATGTTGAGCCTTTTCTCATGAAGGTTCATCAGATTGAACGGGAGAAAAAAATAAAAGCGGAAAACGAGTCCTCTTCATAACGGGACTCGTTTTTTTATATCCATTCCAAATGCAGGGCGCACGCTAAAAACAGCAGGATGGCAAGCAGCAGGACATCAAAAGTCGTCGGAAAGAAAATCGTCCTGATCCCCTGAAAGATCGTAATCGGGATTATGACTTGCGCGGATACAAGGCGGACCTGTCTGGCCCACTGGGGGAGCGAATAAGAATTGAATTTTTTTCTCACGGGCAATTCCTCCTCACATTCGCCTTTCTATGTATCGTATGTAAGGGAAAGGGCGGGGTGCATGCCCATTTATGTATGACGGCAGCGGTTTTTGGAAAAGATGATTGACGAATCAAAAACACTTTTACTATAATAAAGAACATAATAAATAAGATCATGAGCTGATATAAATACACCTGCTTTGAACGGGAAGAGTACAAGAAAGACGCATGAAGAGAGAGAAGCTACTGTGCTGAAAGGCTTCTTATGCCGTCTCATTGGAAGGTCGCCCGGGAGCATAATTTCTTGAACATACAGTAGAGAAATTCGGGCCGCACCCGTTATCCGTTTAAGTGCATGAACAAATCTGTTCATGAAAAAAGGTGGTACCGCGAAAGAGCTTTTCGTCCTTTATCAGGATGAAGGCTCTTTTTTAGTTGCTCAGCCATTTCTAAACATGCTGGAGGGTTATCATGGATACAAATGAACAAACAATGCCGACAAAATATGAACCGTCTGCGATTGAAAAAGGCCGCTATGATTTTTGGCTGAAAGGAAAATATTTTGAAGCGGGCGGCGATCAAACGAAACAGCCGTATTCTGTCGTCATTCCGCCGCCGAATGTGACGGGCAGGCTGCACCTCGGACATGCGTGGGATACGACGCTGCAAGATATCGTTACGCGTATGAAACGCATGCAGGGCTATGACGTGCTCTGGCTTCCGGGCATGGATCACGCCGGCATCGCCACTCAGGCAAAAGTCGAAGCGAAACTCCGCGAACAGGGCACAAGCCGTTATGACCTCGGCCGTGAAAAGTTTCTGGAAGAAACGTGGAAGTGGAAGGAAGAGTATGCTGATTTCATCCGCAGCCAATGGGCCAAGATGGGACTCGGACTCGATTATTCACGTGAACGTTTCACTCTTGATGAAGGGCTGAACAAAGCCGTGCGGGAAGTATTCGTCAAGCTGTACAAAAAAGGCTTGATTTACAGAGGCGAATATATCATCAACTGGGACCCTGCCACAAAAACGGCTTTATCCGATATTGAAGTGATTTACAAAGACGTACAGGGCGCGTTTTATCATTTGCGCTACCCGTTAGCAGACGGTTCAGGCTCAATTGAAATCGCGACCACCCGTCCGGAAACGATGCTTGGCGACACGGCTGTCGCGGTTCATCCTGAAGATGAGCGCTACAAGCACTTAATCGGCAAAACGGTGATTCTGCCGATTACAAACCGCGAAATTCCGATCGTCGGCGATGATTATGTTGATATGGAATTCGGATCAGGCGCCGTTAAAATCACGCCTGCCCATGATCCGAATGACTTTGAACTCGGAAACCGCCACAATTTAGAGCGGATTCTCGTCATGAATGAAGACGGAACAATGAATGAAAAAGCGCTGCAATATAACGGCATGGACCGGTTTGAATGCCGCAAAAAACTCGTCAAAGATCTTCAGGAATCCGGCGTTCTCTTTAAAATCGAAGACCATATGCATTCTGTCGGCCACAGTGAGAGAAGCGGCGCCGTTGTTGAGCCGTACCTGTCCACACAATGGTTTGTCAAAATGCAGCCGCTGGCCGATGCTGCGGTTGACCTTCAGTCAAAAGAAGAGAAAGTTCACTTCGTTCCTGACCGGTTCGAGAAAACGTACCTGCACTGGATGGAAAATATCCGTGATTGGTGTATTTCCCGTCAGCTGTGGTGGGGCCACCGCATCCCGGCTTGGTATCACAAAGAAACAAAAGAAGTGTACGTCGGCCTTGAGGCGCCTGAAGACAGCGAAAATTGGGAACAGGATTCAGATGTGCTTGATACATGGTTCAGCTCCGCGCTTTGGCCGTTTTCTACAATGGGCTGGCCTGATGAAAACGCTGAAGACTTTAAGCGGTATTACTCAACCGATGTTCTTGTAACGGGATATGACATCATTTTCTTCTGGGTATCCCGGATGATTTTCCAAGGCCTTGAGTTTACCGGCGAGCGTCCGTTTAAAGACGTGCTGATTCACGGCTTAATCCGTGACGAGCAGGGCAGAAAAATGAGTAAATCCCTTGGGAACGGCGTGGACCCGATGGATGTCATCGACAAGTACGGAGCGGATTCACTGCGCTACTTCCTGGCAACCGGAAGTTCACCGGGACAGGATCTCCGTTTCAGCTATGAAAAAGTGGAATCCACATGGAATTTCGCAAATAAAATTTGGAACGCCTCCCGTTTTGCATTAATGAACATGGACGGCATGACGTATGACGAGCTTGATCTGTCCGGTGAAAAATCAGTTGCTGATAAGTGGATCCTCACAAGACTGAATGAAACGATAGAAGACGTAACACAGCTTGCGGATCGTTATGAATTCGGTGAAGTCGGACGCCACCTGTACAACTTTATCTGGGACGATGTGTGCGACTGGTATATCGAAATGGCGAAGCTTCCGCTGTACGGGGAAGATGAAGCGGCGAAGAAAACAACCCGTTCTGTTCTGGCATACGTGCTTGACCAGACGATGCGTCTTCTTCACCCGTTTATGCCATTCTTAACGGAAGAAATCTGGCAGCACCTTCCTCATGAAGGCGAGTCAATCACGATCAGCTCTTGGCCGGTTCCGGTGCCGGAGCATACGGATAAAGAGGCAGCGGCGGATATGAAACTGCTCGTTGAATTAATCCGTTCTGTCCGCAATATCCGGAGCGAAGTCAACACGCCGATGAGCAAGCAGGTTGAGCTTTACATTAAAACAGCTACCGAAGACATTGCCGGCCGCCTGGAAAAGAACCGTTCTTACGTTGAACGCTTTACGAATCCGAGCACGCTGAAAATCGGGACGGATATCACTGCGGCAGACAAAGCGATGACAGCGGTCGTCACCGGAGCGGAAGTCATTCTGCCGCTTGAAGGGCTGATTAACATTGATGAGGAGATCGCCCGTCTGCAAAAAGAATTCGACAAGCTGACAAAAGAGGTCGAACGCGTTCAGAAAAAACTCGGCAACGAAGGATTCATTAAAAAAGCTCCTGAACATGTCATTGAAGAAGAACGCGGAAAAGAGAAAGACTACACGGCAAAACGCGAAGCTGTCCGGCAGCGGATTGCAGAGCTGAAAGGCTGATAAAACAGCGGGGCGGTTTCCTAAGAAACCGCCTTGTCGTATAAAAGAGGGGATTTCATTGTTTAATACGTACAAAGAAGCGATCAGCTGGATTCACGGCAGACTCAAGTTCGGCGTTAAGCCGGGCCTTCTCCGTATGGAAAAGCTGATGGAAAAACTGGAACACCCGGAAAAGAACATTCGCGCTATTCATGTGGCGGGCACAAACGGCAAAGGATCGACCGTCGCTTTTATCCGTTCCGTGCTTCAAGAAGCCGGTTATACGGTCGGCACGTTCACATCGCCTTACATTATTACGTTTAATGAGCGTATCAGCGTCAACGGCACGCCGATTTCTGATGAGGAATGGAGAACACTCGTTAATGACATAAAACCGATAGTCGATGAGCTTGATAAGACCGATGCCGGAACGGTGACAGAATTTGAAATCATTACAGCGTGTGCATTTTTATATTTTGCGAAGCGGACTGATATCGATTTTGTCATTTTTGAAGCGGGGCTCGGCGGCACATTTGATTCAACCAATATTGTGAATCCGCTCCTGTCGGTCATTACAAGTATCGGACATGACCATATGGCGATTTTAGGCAATACCATCGAGGAGATCGCCGGGCAGAAAGCCGGTATCATTAAAAATTCTATTCCGGTTATTACGGGCGTCAATCAGCCGGAAGCACTCGGCGTTATTGAAGCAGAAGCCGAAAAAAAGCAGGCTCCGTATCAGTCACTATATAAAACGTGCAGACTGTTTAATGAAGCGGCGCTTCCGTCCGGTGAAAGCTTTTCGCTGGAAACGGAAACGAAATGCTATGAAAACATTCAAACGTCGCTGATCGGCATTCACCAAAGGCAGAATGCGGCATTGGCGATATTGGCCGCTGAATGGATGAATCGTCTGGGAGCCGCAGCCATTTCTGAAGAAGCAATGCGAAACGGACTGATAAAAGCATCATGGCCGGGCCGGTTTGAACGTCTTCAAAGCCGCCCTTTAGTGTTTGCGGACGGCGCGCATAACGAAGAAGGCGTTGACACACTGACAGAAACGATCAGGCAGCGCTTTGCCGATAAAAACGTCCATGTTGTATTCAGCGCATTAAAAGACAAACCGTATCAGGAAATGATTAAAAAGCTTGAAACCGAAGCGGACTCTATTCACTTTGTATCATTTGACTTTCCGCGTGCTTCAAGCGCCGAAGCCCTTTATAACGCAAGCAGTCTTGCGGATAAGAGCTTCGATGAGAACCCGGACAGTGTGAAAGAATGGATAGAACAAAAAGACGGGGCGGATGATGTCATCATCATTACCGGTTCCTTATATTTTATTTCAGAAATGAGAAAGCGGCTTATCTGACAGCCCCTCGGATGCCCGGCAGACCCTTTTCAGGTTTTGCCGGGTGTTTTTATGCTGAAAATATATTTTCAGCCATTTCAGTCATGGTGTTTTTCTTTGCTATAATCTGAGCCAGATTGATAGTAAAGGTGTGGTCTGAGTGCTTTTGATTCTGTTTTTTCTCGGTTTGATTTTCGGTTCTTTTTTTTATACAGCAGCGTGCCGTATCCCGCTTCGAATCTCGGTTGTTTCGCCGCGTTCAGCCTGTTCGTTTTGCCGCTTGCCGCTCTCCTGGGGGGAGCTTGTGCCCGTCGTTTCCTATATTCTGCAAAGAGGCAGATGCAGAAACTGCCGTGCAAAGCTGTCGGTTATGTATCCGGCGGCGGAATGCTGGACGGCGTGTTTATTCACGGCTGCAGGCATTCATTTCGGTTTCTCAAAAGAACTGTTAGTCGCGCTGTTATTTCTGTCTCTGCTCATGATTGTTACTATGACGGATCTGCAATATATGCTGATTCCTGACAAAGTTCTGCTGTTTTTTCTTCCGCTTTTCATCGCCGGCCGCATGTTTTCTCCGCTGGATTCATGGTATGCAGGGTTTGCCGGAGCCGTTTGCGTATGTTTTCTGCTTGTTTTTATCATGTTTGCCAGTAAAGGAGGCATCGGCGCAGGTGATGTGAAACTGTTTGGGGTGATTGGCCTGACGCTCGGCGTGAAGCTCGTGCTCATTGCATTCTTTCTTTCCGTTATGATCGGAGCCGTATACGGCATGTGCGCCGCAGCCCGGGGCAGGCTTGGTAAAAAGCAGCCATTTCCGTTTGCGCCGGCCATCTCAGCCGGGAGCGCTTTGAGTTATTTATACGGTGAAGAGCTGTTTTCGTTTTACATCAAGCTCGCTTCAGGCGGGGCTTGAAAAATTTGGCGAACGTTTTTTGGACAAGACGACAAAAGTCTTGTTCTTTTTTTTTACGCCTATGCTAAAGTGTGAACCATGATCAGTTCAAGGTACGGCCAAGACGAATGCAAGGGGGAAGAGACGTTGAAAAAAAGGAAGAGCAAAAAGCACAGCAAAGCCAAAAACAATGCCCTTAAAGTAACCATTAACGGACAAGAAGAAACGATGTATGGACAAGAAGATGTGAAAGAAGGCGGGGAGAAGACCGTCACATTTTCAAATTGGGAAGAAACAAAAAAGGCGGAGCAGGAGACCGCCGCATCCCATGAAGATCCGAAAGAAGAAGATTTCAATTGGGATCATGAGAAGAATTCTGAGGTATTTGAAGATGACCCGAAAGTCGTGCCGCCATACAAGAAGAAAAAAACCGGCCCTCATTTTCCGAAAAAGAAGCAGCCGTCTTCTCCAGTTAAAAAAGCGGTCACGACAATTGCCGTTGCGGCTGTTTTAGGCACCGGGCTCGGCCTTGTCGCCTTAAACATGTCGGGAAGTAAAGAAGCCTCCGCTCCGGCGTCAGCTGACAAAGGTTCACAAGGGCAGACGGTAAAAGCGGGAGATGTTTCTAAAGACAAATCTGAAACAGCCGGCACAGGAGATGCGGAAGCTTCCGATGGAAATTATAAAACATATGCGGTGCAGGCCGGAAAATTTTCATCAGAAAAAGGAGCGAAGACGCTTGTTGACCAGCTGACTGAAAAAGGATACTCGGCCGTTTCTTTGGCAAAAGAAGACGGGTACACTTATGTGATCGCCGGGCTTGCAGCAGAAAAAAGCTTATCACAGCAATTGGGCCAGACGCTGATAGACCATGATTTTGAGGCTTGGGGCGGAAAAGAGCTCAGCTTTGCTGTCGATTCAGGACTGGAAGACTCTTTTAAACAAGCATCTGAACTCTCCGCCAAAGCGATTACCGGCAAAGATCTTTCAAAAACGGAAGTGGCTGAAGCGGCAAAAGCGGCAGACGGTGCAGACGCCGCTGACAAAAAGCAGAAAGAGGCCGTGCTTCAAGCGCTGAAAGAACTGGAAACGTCGGGTTCGGAATCCGGCTGGAAAGCCCAAAAAGAGCTTTTAAGTGTTGTAAAATAATATCTCATTTCCCGTCATCCGGCGGGATTTTTTATTTTGTCATCAAAAAGTTATTTTTCTGAAATTGTGGTTGCCCGTTTGATTTGGTAGGATAGACAAGTATCTTTTTTTCTTAAGCAAACCCTGAAAGGATGACAATCATGACAAAACGCTTAATACTCGCATCACAATCTCCGCGAAGAAAAGAACTCCTTAATCTTCTTCAGATTCCTTACAGCATTATTGCAAGCCGCACGGAAGAAAAATTAAATCGAAACCTTTCGCCGGAAGAAAACGTCCAATGTTTGGCCGAGCAAAAAGCCGGAGCTGTATTGGCCGAAAATCCCGATGCAGTCGTTATCGGGGCTGACACGATGGTGTGTATAGACGGCGAATGCCTCGGCAAACCGCATGACAGAGAAGAAGCGGCACACATGCTGCGGAGGCTTTCCGGCCGAAGCCATCAAGTCATTACGGCGGTCAGCATTCAGACGCATGACCGGAAAGAAACGTTCTGTGACACGACGGAAGTGACGTTTTGGCCGCTCAGTGAAGACGACATACAGCTCTACATTGAAACAAAAGAACCGATGGATAAAGCAGGTGCATACGGCATCCAAGGAAAAGGCGCGCTTTTAGTGAAAAAAATAGACGGTGATTTTTATTCTGTCGTCGGGCTTCCTGTCGCTAAAACAATGAGAGCCTTGAAAGAATTTAATATAAAAGCTTGATGTTCAAACCGGGAAGGGGAACAAGGAGGGGTTGATCATCCGTGATCTGCCGTTAAAATTAAGAGATTTCCCCGAAAAAGAAAAACCGAGAGAGCGGCTTCTGCACTTCGGAGCCGAACACCTCTCTAACAATGAATTGCTCGCCATCCTGCTGCGGACGGGAACGAAACATGAGTCCGTCATGAACCTCGCTCACCGGCTGCTGCGGACGTTTGACGGGCTGCGACTGTTAAAAGGCGCCTCTGCCCAGGAGCTTTCCAGCATTCCGGGAATCGGCACGGTGAAAGCCGTTCAGATTCTTGCCGCAATTGAGCTGGGGAGCCGCATTCATAAGACATCCGCCGGGGAGCATTGCGTCATCCGCTCTCCGGAAGACGGGGCGAAGTATGTGATGGAGGATATGCGCTTTTTATCCCAGGAGCATTTTGTCTGTTTATATTTAAATACCAAAAATCAAGTCATTCATAAACGCACCGTTTTTATCGGAAGTCTGAATTCATCTATTGTCCACCCGCGGGAGGTGTTTAAAGAAGCTTTCAAACGATCCGCCGCGTCCTTCATTTGTGTTCACAATCATCCTTCAGGAGATCCTACACCGAGCAGGGAAGATATAGAGGTAACCAGGCGGCTTTTTGAGTGCGGAAATTTAATCGGCATCGAGCTGCTGGATCATTTGGTCATTGGTGACAAAAAATTTGTGAGTTTAAAGGAAAAAGGATATTTGTAACACTTTTTTTTTCGTTGATTTAAGATATAATAGATTTTATGAGTTTTTCCCTTTAGGGTATTTTTGCTTTAAGAAAGGAAGATACATACATATGTTCGGAATTGGTACAAGAGACCTTGGTATAGATTTGGGAACCGCGAATACGCTTGTGTTTGTTAAAGGAAAAGGAATCGTAGTGAGAGAGCCGTCTGTCGTTGCTCTGCAAACGGATACGAAGTCCATCGTTGCGGTCGGTAACGATGCGAAAAACATGATCGGAAGAACTCCGGGCAACGTGGTCGCGCTCCGTCCGATGAAAGACGGCGTTATCGCTGACTATGAAACAACTGCGACAATGATGAAATACTACATTAATCAGGCTGTGAAAAATAAAGGATTGTTTGCGAGAAAGCCTTACGTTATGGTGTGTGTGCCGTCAGGTATTACGGCCGTTGAAGAACGGGCGGTCATCGACGCGACAAGACAAGCGGGCGCACGTGACGCTTATCCGATTGAAGAACCGTTTGCGGCAGCAATCGGCGCGAATCTTCCGGTATGGGAGCCGACGGGCAGCATGGTCGTTGATATCGGCGGCGGAACAACTGAAGTGGCGATCATTTCTTTAGGCGGCATTGTTACGTCTCAGTCAATCCGCGTAGCCGGTGACGAAATGGACGACTCAATCATCAGCTATATCAGAAAAACATATAATCTGATGATCGGTGACCGTACGGCGGAAGCTATTAAAATGGAAATCGGTTCAGCAGAAACCGGTGAAGAAAATGCGTCAATGGAAATCCGCGGCCGCGATCTTCTGACAGGTCTGCCGAAAACGATCGAAATCACGGGAACGGAAATTGCAAATGCACTGCGTGATACAGTTCTCTCAATCGTTGACGCGGTGAAGAGCACGCTTGAAAAAACACCGCCTGAGCTGGCCGCTGATATTATGGACAGAGGTATTGTATTAACAGGGGGAGGCGCCCTGCTCCGCAATCTCGACAAAGTCATCAGCGACGAAACGAAAATGCCTGTTCTTATCGCTGAAGATCCGCTGGATTGTGTTGCGATCGGCACTGGAAAAGCACTGGAGCACATCCATCTTTTCAAAGGAAAAACAAGATAATCAGGAGTTAAATAGAAGAGGTGTATCACGATGCCGAACAAACGGTTAATGCTATTACTTCTGTGTATTATCATATTGGTGGCTATGATTGGATTCTCGCTGAAGAACGGCCGTAATACCACCTGGCCTGAAAAGCTGATCGGTGATACGACGGGAGTATTTCAAAACATTTTTCACACGCCTGCCGAATATTTTGCAGGGTTCTTCGGGGACATAAAAGACCTGAAAAACACGTACAAGGAAAACGAACGCTTAAGACAAAAGCTGGACGGACAGACACAATATGAAGCGAAGCTCCAAGAACTCAAAGATGAAAACAAGAAGCTGCGTGATGAACTCGGGCATGTCAAATCAATTTCCGACTATGATCCGATTTTAGCGACCGTTATCGCCAGAAACCCTGATCAATGGTACAAGCAGATCATGATTAATAAGGGAACGAAGCAGAAAGTTGCCAAAGACATGGCTGTCACGAACGAAAAGGGTGCGCTGGTCGGGAAGATCAAAAGCAGCGGACTCAACAGTTTCACATCCGCCGTTCAGCTGCTGAGCGATGTTGACCGCAATAACAGAGTGGCCACCAAAATCTCCGGCAAAAAGGGAAGCAAAGGCTACGGTTTAATTGAAGGGTATGATAAAAAGAAACAGACCCTGAAAATGACCATCCTTGAGCCGGATGAAAAACGCGAAGTGAAAAAAGGCGACCTCGTGGAGACATCCGGAACGGGCGGCGTATTTCCTCAAGGGCTGACGGTCGGGGAAGTGACCGATGTAGAATCAGATGCTTACGGCCTGACGAAAATCGCTTACGTGAAACCGGCTGCCGACCTGTACGATCTTGACCATGTCATCGTCGTGAACCGAAGCGTAGCAACAGGGGAGGAAGGATCGTGAAACGTTTCCTTCTCCCTTTGATTATGATTTTGGTCTTTTGTGCGGAAAGCATCTATACCGATCTGGTGCGTTTTCCTTTCGTTTCCGTTGAGCAGCAGGTCGTTCCGCATTTTCTTTTGCTTGCGCTGATTTTTATGTCCGCTTATATCAACCAAAAGCATGCGGTGATCTACGGTTTGATTTTCGGATTTCTTTATGACATCAATTATACGGGTGTTTTAGGCGTTTATATGTTTGGTTTTGCCGGTTTATGCTATCTGGCGGCCAAAGCGTTTAAAGTGCTGCAGACAAACGCCCTGATGGTCATTCTGGTCGCGGTGCTGAGCGTATGTGTGCTTGAATTTTACGTTTACGGCATTCAGACGTTAATCCGCAGCGGCACAATGACGTTTAACGATTTTGTCATTCAGCGGTTCTTGCCGACCGCTTTGCTGAATATTGCGGGAGCCATTATATTAGTCCTGCCCTTCAGGCTGTTTTATATAAGTCTGAAGAAAGAATTAAGAGATGAGTAAAAAGGATTTTATCTTTTTTTGACGAAAAGAGTATGTTGTTGAGGTGAACATTGATGAAGACCAAAAAGCAGCAATATGTAACAATAAAAGGAACAAAAAACGGCTTAACATTGCATCTGGATGATGCGTGTTCTTTTGATGAGCTTCTCGATGGTCTTCAAAACATGCTGTCGATTGAACAATATACTGATGGCAAAGGCCAAAAAATCAGTGTTCATATTAAACTCGGGCATCGGTATCTGTATCAGGAACAGGCAGAGCAGCTGACTGATCTGATCGCGTCAAAGAAAGATTTAGTCGTGCATTCAATTGACAGTGAAGTCATCGCCAAAGAAGAAGCGCAGCGGATGAAAGAGGAGCAGGAAATTGTTTCTGTTTCCAAAATCGTCCGTTCGGGCCAGGTGCTTCACGTGACGGGAGATTTGCTTTTAATCGGAGATGTGAATCCCGGCGGTACGATCAGAGCCGGAGGAAATATATTTGTTCTCGGTTCATTAAAAGGGATTGCCCACGCGGGTTATAACGGAAATAACCGGGCTGTGATCGCCGCATCCGAAATGATGCCGACACAATTGAGGATCAATCACGTGTTAAATCGCTCCCCAGACCACATTCAAAAAGGGAACGACATGGAATGTGCTTATTTAGATACTGACGGAAATATGGTCATTGAACGCCTTCAGCAATTGGCTCATTTAAGACCTGATCTAACAAGGCTTGAGGGAGGAATGTGAAATTGGGTGAGGCTATCGTAATAACTTCGGGAAAAGGCGGAGTAGGTAAAACAACAACATCTGCAAACCTCGGTACCGCCTTAGCCATTTTAGGGAAGCGCGTCTGTTTGGTAGACACAGATATAGGACTGCGCAACCTTGATGTCGTAATGGGTCTTGAAAACAGAATTATTTACGACTTAGTAGATGTAATTGAAGGCAGATGCAAGACGCATCAGGCGCTTGTCAAAGACAAACGTTTTGATGATCTGCTTCATTTAATGCCGGCTGCCCAGACAAGCGACAAGACGGCTGTTGTCCCTGAGCAGATCAAATCGCTTGTGCAGGAGCTTAAGCAGGAATTTGATTATGTCATTATTGATTGTCCGGCCGGAATTGAACAAGGCTATAAAAATGCCGTCTCCGGAGCTGATAAGGCGATTGTTGTGACGACGCCGGAAATATCAGCGGTGCGGGACGCTGACCGCATTATCGGACTTTTGGAGCAGGAAGATATTGAACCGCCGCGCCTTATCGTGAACCGCATCAGAAATCATCTGATGAAAAACGGTGACACGATGGATGTGGATGAAGTTGTTCATCATCTGTCTATTGATCTCCTCGGAATCGTTGCTGACGATGATGAAGTGATCAGGGCTTCAAATATCGGCGAACCGATTGCCATGAATTCCAAAAACCGCGCCAGCATTGCGTACCGCAATATCGCCCGGCGCATTTTAGGAGAATCCGTTCCTTTGCAGGTGCTTGAAGAGCAGCAAAAAGGGATGATGGCGAAAATCAAGTCATTTTTCGGCGTGCGTTCATAATATATACCAGAATACAAAGATCTGATGAAGCCCAGCTTATCAGGTCTTTTTTGTTTTTCAAGAGCGCATATTTGCAATGGACAAGACATAGGATGTACAAACCCAACGATTGCAAAGGATGATGGCGATGAGTCACAGAGCTGATGAAATTAGAAAAAGACTGGCCAAAAGAAGAAAACAGCGGCCTGAATCAAAACGGACTTTCGTTCAAAACGCCCAAACGCAGAATTTTCCCGCGTGGCAGACAGTCAAGGAGCAGGAAAAGCACAAGCTTCTACCGGACTACGAATATCAAACGGAACACCCGCCCGAATTTAACGGACGGCATCCATTGATCAGCGCTCATTCTATTATTTTAAAATGCCTGCTGGCCGCCTGTCTCGTACTGATCTCCGCTATTGCCTATAAAACTGACAAACAGCCGCTGAGTCAGATCAAACCGGCGATCGCAGAAACCTTTCAAAAAGAATTTCAGTTTGCTGCCGTAAGCAATTGGTTCGTATCTTCCTTCGGAAACCCGCTCGCTTTTCTTACGCCGGGAACGAAAAAGAAGGACGGTCAGGTGGCGGTCAGTCAGGATATGGCCGTTCCTGCCGCGGGGAAAATCCAGCAGGACTTTCAAAATAACGGAGAGGGCGTCGTCGTCGAAACCGCCAGTGAAGCCATTGACAGCGTAAAAGAAGGCTACATTATGGAAGTGAGCAAAGATAAAAAAACAGGACTGACGGTGAAGGTGCAGCACGCCGACAATACAAGCAGCATTTACGGCCGGCTAAAAGATGTTAACGTTTCATTGTACGACTTTGTCGATAAAGGGAAAAAGATCGGTTCGATCAAGCTCAACGATAAAAGTAAAGGTCAGTACTATTTCGCGATCCAGGATGGCGATAGATTCATAGATCCGATCCAGGTGATCACTTTTGATGAATAAATGGCTCAGCCTCCTTTTCAAAGTTCATGTCCATCCTTTTCTTTGGATTATCATGGGGCTTGGTCTTATGACGGGGCACATCAAAGCGCTGCTGTGTCTTTTGCTGGTCGTATCCGTTCATGAGCTGGGGCATGCTGCTCTGGCTGTGTTTTTTTCGTGGCGCATTAAACGAATCTTTCTGCTCCCTTTCGGCGGGACGGTTGAGGTGGAGGAGCACGGAAACCGGCCGCTTAAAGAGGAATTCGCGGTCATCCTGGCGGGCCCGCTTCAGCATGTGTGGCTTCAGGCGGCAGCCTGGCTCTTTTTCATGTCAGGTTTTGCAAGTGAGCAGACATTTGAGATGTTTACCTTTTATAATCTCTCCATTCTTTTCATCAATCTTTTGCCGATCTGGCCGCTTGACGGCGGAAAGTTTGTGTTTTTATACTTCTCCAAACAAATGGCTTTTCAAAAAGCGCATCTTCTCAGCCTGCAGACATCGGCCGTTTCCGCGCTTTTGCTCTGCTGCTGGATTGTGCTGGCCGTCCCCCTTCAGGTCAGCGCATGGGTGCTGTTCGTCTTTCTCACCGCTTCTTTATGGGATGAATACCGGAAGCGGCATTATATTCAGCTGAGGTTTCTTTTGGAGAGATACTACGGCAAAAACCGCGATGTCGCCATGCTGCATCCTTTGACGGTCGCTGCCGATGCCAAAGTAAAGCATGTCATGGCCGAATTCAAACGGGGATGCAAGCACCCCATTATCATTGAAAAAGCCGGAGAAAAGCTCAGCCAGCTCGATGAAAATGAAGTGCTTCATGCGTATTTTGCCGATAAACGGACAGATTCCTCTATGGAAGACCTGCTGCTGCCTTACTAGAAATAGATTGACATATCCTTTTGGTTCTGATATATTTTTTAATGTTATGGATGTAGCACCAATGCTACAACCGCTCGGGACAGGTGATAAGAGCTTTAAAGCCCCCTGTTGCTGGCGAGTCTTAGTCTAATAGGAGGTGCAGAGAATGTACGCAATCATTAAAACAGGCGGAAAACAAATCAAAGTTGAAGAAGGTCAAACTGTTTACATCGAAAAACTTGCTGCTGAAGCAGGTGAAACAGTGACGTTTGAAGACGTATTGTTTGTTGGCGGAGACAGCGTGAAAGTCGGCAACCCAACAGTTGCAGGCGCGACAGTTACAGCTAAAGTTGAAAAACAAGGCCGTGCGAAAAAAATCACTGTTTTCCGTTACAAGCCAAAGAAAAATGTTCATAAAAAACAAGGTCATCGTCAGCCTTATACTAAATTGACAATCGAAAAAATCAACGCGTAAGCATGATTGAGGCAACAATTCGAAGATCCCGGAATGACGGGGGCATTTTGTCCTTTGAAATGACGGGACATGCCGATTTTGCTGAACATGGACGAGATCTCGTATGCGCCGGGGTCACGGCTGTCGTTTTCGGAGCGGTCAATGCGGTTATCGCGCTGGCTCCTCTCGAACCGATTCTTGATATAGGCGAGGACGGGGGTTATTTCTACTTTGAATTCCCTGAAGCCGCTGATCAGGAAGCTTTGCAAAAAGCGCAGCTGCTGATTGAAGGCATGATTGTTTCTCTTGAAACGATCGAGCGGGATTACAGTGAACACTTACGGTTGACTGCAAACCAAATATAGGAGGTGAGTTACATGCTTAGATTAGATCTTCAGTTTTTCGCTTCTAAAAAAGGTGTAGGTTCTACAAAGAACGGACGTGACTCTGAATCTAAACGTTTAGGCGCTAAACGTGCAGACGGTCAATTCGTAACAGGCGGATCTATCCTTTACCGTCAACGCGGAACGAAAATCTACCCAGGTGAAAACGTGGGCCGCGGAGGAGATGACACTCTTTTTGCTAAAATCGACGGAACTGTTAAATTCGAACGTTTCGGCCGTGACCGCAAAAAAGTGAGCGTATATCCTGTAGCTCAATAATGACACAAAAAACTCCGGTCGTTGACTGGAGTTTTTTTTGCAGTAAGCGGAGTAACATCAAGAATGAAAAGCAGAGGATGCGTGAGTGAACCCCGCCTTGAATGAGGACATCAGCTTCCCATACCCACTGGATATGTTCCCCAAGCAGTGATACCAAAAATGTTTCTGCCTGGCATCCGCATTGTATGCGATCCGAAAAAGGAACATGATGAACCAGGAAAAACAAGTGTTTTTTTAACAAAGCCTTCTCTGTTATAATTCATAGTACACACTTATCAAGACTCCTAAAAAGAAATTAAACGATTGGGAGTGCGAAAATGAAGGATGTATCGAAGAAACAAGAAGAACCTGTAAGCGATGCGGCTCTGATTAATGAGCTGATCCAATTAATGGGCCATTTCCGTCATGATTGGATGAATAAGCTGCAGCTGATAAAAGGAAACTTAAGTTTGCAGAAGTATGACAGGGTCGTTGAAATTATTGACGAAATGGTCATAGATGCAAAGCACGAATCAAAGCTCTCAAACCTGAAAACCCCGCACTTGGCGTTTGACTTTCTGACATTTAATTGGAAGTCCCGTTATATGAGACTCGAATACGAAGTGCTCGGAGAAATTAAAGATTTATCGGCATATGATCAAAAGCTGTCGAACCTGATGAGAAAACTGTTTCATCTGTTCGGTCTGGCAGTAAGCAATGAAAGTGAAAATCATCTGACCGTATCGCTGCAGACGGATCACCCTGACAGACAGCTTATTGTATATCTCGATTTTCATGGAACGATTGCAAATGCAGATGTGTTTGATGAATTTCGCAAATCCCGGTATGAGGACTTTGATGTCATGCAATTTGAGCTGACCGGCCATGAATGTGTGGCCGAAATTGGAATGAACTAGCGGTTTTTTACGGTTTAGAACGGAGGATATTATGTTTGTAGATCAGGTGAAAGTATATGTAAAAGGCGGCGACGGCGGTAACGGAATGGTTGCGTTCCGCCGTGAAAAATATGTGCCGAAAGGCGGGCCTGCCGGCGGTGACGGAGGTAATGGAGGCGACGTCGTTTTTGAGGTTGATGAAGGACTGCGCACGCTCATGGACTTCCGGTACCAGCGCCATTTCAAAGCGATACGCGGCGAGCACGGCATGTCTAAAAACCAGCACGGCAGAAATGCGGACGATATGGTTGTTAAAGTTCCGCCCGGCACAGTCGTAACGGATGACGATACAAAACAGGTCATTGCCGATCTGACAGAGCACGGGCAGCGCGCCGTCATCGCAAAAGGCGGACGCGGCGGACGCGGAAATACCCGCTTTGCGACACCGGCCAACCCGGCACCGCAGCTGTCAGAGCACGGAGAGCCCGGAAAAGAGCGCTATATCGTGCTTGAACTGAAAGTGCTTGCAGACGTAGGTCTCGTCGGCTTCCCGAGCGTCGGAAAATCTACGCTTCTGTCTGTCGTTTCATCGGCAAAGCCGAAAATCGCCGATTATCATTTTACAACGCTTGTTCCGAATCTGGGCATGGTGGAAACGGATGACGGAAGAAGCTTCGTCATGGCGGATCTGCCCGGTTTGATTGAAGGAGCGCATGAAGGAGTCGGCTTAGGCCACCAATTTCTCCGCCATATCGAACGGACGCGCGTCATCGTTCACGTCATTGACATGTCAGCGATGGAAGGCCGTGATCCGTATGAGGATTATGTGACCATTAATCAGGAGCTCAGTGAATATAATCTGCGGCTGACGGAGCGTCCGCAAATTATCGTTGCGAATAAAATGGACATGCCCGAAGCGGCTGAAAATCTTAAAGCGTTTAAAGAAAAGCTTCAGGATGACCATCCTGTCTTCCCGATCAGCGCGGTGACGAGAGAAGGGCTCCGCGATCTTCTGTTTGAAGTCGCCAACCAGCTGGAAACAACGCCTGAATTCCCGCTGTATGATGAAGAAGAACTGGCGGAAAACCGCGTAATGTACACGATGGAAGACGAAGAAATTCCATTTAACATTACCCGTGATCCGGACGGTGCGTTTGTGCTTTCAGGTGACAGTCTGGAACGCCTCTTTAAAATGACTGACTTCTCCCGTGACGAATCCGTCAAGCGTTTTGCAAGACAGATGCGCGGTATGGGCGTTGATGAAGCGCTCAGAGAACGCGGTGCTAAAGACGGCGATATCATCCGGCTTCTGGAATTTGAATTTGAATTTATTGATTAAAAAAATGGAGAGCTTGCATTGCAGGCTCTCTGATGTAAAAGGGAGGGGTGCAGGTGAAAGAAGAGACATTTTATTTAGTGCGTGAAGACGTTCTGCCTGATGCGATGCGGAAAACCCTTGAAGTCAAAAAGCTGCTCGACAGAAAAAAGGCTGAATCGGTTGCAGATGCCGTGCAGAAAGTTGATTTAAGCAGAAGCGCTTTTTACAAATACCGAGATGCGGTTTTCCCTTTTTACACGATGGTTAAAGAACAAATAATCACACTTTTCTTTCATTTGGAGGATCGGTCAGGCGCGTTATCCCAGCTTTTGCAGGCGGTGGCTGACTCAGGAAGCAACGTGCTTTCCATTCACCAGACGATTCCGCTTCAGGGCAGGGCGAATGTCACGCTCTCAATCAGTACGTCCGCAATGGAAGAAAACATTCATACGTTAATGAATAAACTGAGAAAATTTGATTTTATAGAAAAAGTTGAGATCTTAGGGTCAGGCGCGTAAGGAGAGAAGAGACATGAAAGTCGGTTATTTAGGGCCAGAAGCCACATTTACACATCTAGCAGTCAGTTCCTGCTTTCAAAACAGCGTGACACAAGCACCTTATCAAACAATACCGGCATGCATGGATGCGGCGGTTGCGGGAGAAGTTGATCTTGCATTTGTTCCTTTGGAAAACGCGCTGGAGGGCTCGGTTAACTTAACGATTGACTATTTGATTCATGAGCAGCCTCTTGCGATCGTGGGGGAAATGACGCTGCCGATTCACCAGCATCTGCTCGTTCACCCTTCGAGAGAAAATGAGTGGAAAAAGCTTGAGAAAATTTATTCTCATTCCCATGCGATTGCGCAATGCCACAAATTTCTTCACCGGCATTTTTCGTCCGTTCCTTATGAGTATGCGAAGTCAACAGGTGCGGCTGCCAAGTATGTCAGTGAGCATTCGGACCTTCCGATCGGCGTGATTGCAAATGAAATGGCCGCCGCTACATACGGATTGAGCATCGTGAAGCGGGATATTCAGGATTATCAGGACAACCACACGAGATTTGTCATTCTTTCACCTGAAAAAGACGTCTCATTCGAAGTGAATGCGAAACTGTCTTCACGGCCGAAAACGACGATGATGGTAACGCTTCCCCAAGATGACCAATCAGGTGCGCTGCACAGGGTGCTGTCCGCTTTTTCATGGAGAAACCTGAATTTATCAAAGATCGAATCGCGCCCGACAAAAACCGGTCTCGGCAACTATTTCTTTATTATTGATATTGAACAGGCGATGGATCAGGTTCTCATTCCCGGTGCCGTTCAAGAGATGGAAGCCCTCGGCTGCCGGGTCAAGCTTCTGGGAACATATCAATCCTATTCGATATAAAAAAAGCCCTTCAGGGGGCTTTTTTTTAATCTTTTATTAAAATACCCGCGTCGTTCAGCGCTTGGCAGGCTTGGTCAATCCGCTCTTTTGTCGGGGCGCTTAACGTATGAAGGTGCACGCCTCCGGTCAGCTGTGAAAGGTAAGCGGCATTTGTCGAGTTAATGTGATCCATGAATTGTTTGACTTCTTTCCGTGTGCTGACTCTTATGGCGGCGGTTAAATCGCCGTACACGGGGTGTTCAATAATGACGTCCTTTATGGTGACGCCTTCATCGACAATGAGTTCAAGCTCTTCTTCCGTCCGCTCCGGGCCGTGCAGACAGGCGACAATCCGTTCGGCGTTATTTCCGCCGCCGGCATTCATGCTGATGTATAAGTAGCCTTGGCTCGTCGCGATGATCGGCTCGTTTTTTGCTTTCAAGAGTGATATGTCCTGCACGATCACCTGTCTTGAGACATTTGCTTTTTTGGCCAATTCGCCTCCTGTTAATGGCGAGCCGGCTTCTTTCAGCCAATGAAGCAGCATGTCGCGTCTTTTCGCCCCTGTAAGCTTCGTTCCTTCTGTCAAATTGCTGATTCTCCTTTCTTTTGCTCCCATAGCGCCGTAAATGTATGTATCAGCATATCGAGCTGTTCACATGTTGTTTCGTTTCCGAATGAGATCCGGAAAAACTGCCGCGCTTCCCGTTCGGTTTTTCTCAGCGCCTTCATAGCTGAAGAAGGGCCGTGGCTGCCGGCGGAACATGCGCTCCCGGTTGAGATGCAAATATCGTTACGATTACATTCTAACATAATATATTGTCCTTCAAAGGAGTGAAAAAAACACCCGACAATGTGGGGCAGGCATTCACCGCCGGTTTCTTCCTCTGAAAATGAAATGGGGAGGCCTTGACGCCTAATTTGGTCATACAAATAATTCCTCAGCCTGTCAGCATGCTCACGGTGTTCCTCCATATGTTTCACTGCATACTCCGCAGCAGCGGTAAAAGCGCCGATGGCCGGCACATTCACCGTACCGGGCCTGAACCCGTTTTCATGCACGGTATGCGGATAAACCGGATTCCAGCTGACACCGGGCCGAATGTAAACAGCCCCGGTGCCTTTCGGGCCGTATACTTTATGACCGGAGACGGAAAGGGCGTCGATTCCCGCCTGATCCGCATCAATCGGCAGTTTGCCGAAACTTTGAACACAATCGCAATGCAGTAAAATGTTTCTCTGGTGAAGAAAAGCGGCCAGACGATTCACAGGCTGGATGAGGCCGGTTTCTGAATTGGCGTGCTGTATGGAAACGAGCCCCGTGTCAGGACGGATATGAGCCGCCAGTATGTCCTCGGTTATAAGGCCGTTTTCGTCGGGATATATGATGGTGACATCAATTCCCCGGTCAGCTAAAAACGCCGCGGCATTATGGATCGAGTGGTGTTCCATTGCGGTCGTAATAAAATGTTTTTTATGATTCGGCAGACCGTACAGCAATGATTGGACGGCCAAGATGTTCGATTCCGTTCCGCCGCTTGTAAAGTGAATGCCGTCTGCCGCTCCGCCGATCAATTTTCCTGCAGAATGTCTGCAATATTCAAGCACGTCCGCCGCTCTTCCTCCGGCGTCATGAAGGCTGCTAGCATTGCCGTATACCTCTGTGCTGAGATGCTGAAAGACTTTCGCGGCTTCTTTGCTTAAAGGCGTTCCCGCCGCGTAATCAAGATAAATCATACAGCCCGTCTCCTATCCGTTTATGTTAAAAAAAGCTTGAGTTTATTTTATCGTTGTGTAAATATAGGTGTCAAGACAGGTGTAAATATAATGGGAGGGTGATGTATGTCTGAAAAAACAATTATCGTCATTGGTACGGGGACGGCGGCCCTTGCCTGTGCTTCCTCATTTCCTCCGTCATACCAAGTAACCGTCATCACAAAGAGAAACGTAACGAACAGCAATTCGTATTATGCTCAAGGCGGGATTGCTGTTTCATACGCAAAAGATGACTCGATAGAATCCCATGTGAACGATACACTGTATGCGGGATGCGGACACAATGACGTGACAGCCGTGCGGCATTTGCTGCAAAGCGGACAGAGCATGATAAACAGGCTGATAGAAGGCCATTTCCCTTTTGATACGAAGTCGGACGGAACGTTTTGTCTCGGCAGGGAAGGCGCTCATTCCAAAAGGAGGATTCTGCACGCCGGGGGAGATGCGACCGGACGGATGCTGGTTGAGTTTCTGGTTCGGCAGCTGAGGGACGGCATTCGGATCATTGAACACGAGACGGTTGTTGATCTGCTGATTGAACACGGGCGATGCGCAGGCGTTGCCGTAAAGGATGCTTCAGGCGCCGTTTCTTACAGAAGAGCGGATTGTGTAGTGCTTGCTTCAGGCGGCTGCGGCAGTCTGTACCAATATCACACAAATGATTCCGCCATAACGGGAGACGGCATCGCTCTTGCCTTCCGCGCGGGAGCTGAGATCACGGATATGGAGTTCACCCAGTTCCACCCGACCCTCCTTGTGAAAAACGGGACTGTTTACGGTCTGATTTCTGAAGCAGTGAGAGGAGAAGGCGGATATTTAGCGGATCGCTTCGGGCGCAGGATCATGGCTGGCAGACACGCGCTTGAGGATTTGGCGCCCCGGGATGTGGTTTCACGGGCGATTTATGAAGAAATGATGAAAGAAAATCCTGTTTTTATAAATTGCAGCCGAATAGCCGATTTTAACAAACGTTTTCCGACCATAACAGAAATTTGTCAAACAGCCGGCGTTGATCTTGAAAGCGGGATCCCCATAGCACCCGGAATGCATTTTTTAATGGGCGGAGTAAAAGCCGATACATGGGGGAAAACGTCCGTGCCTGATTTGTACGCCATAGGCGAGACCGCCTGCACAGGCTTGCACGGGGCGAACCGCCTTGCGAGCAACTCACTGCTGGAAGCCCTGGCAAGCGGGCAACGATGTGCTGAACATATCATTCAAACACCGTTAAACGGAAGATATAAAAAAACCCCGAAGAAAACTGATGTCATCTTACAAGTGCCGGACACAACGATTCATATGCTTCAAGCCAAAATGACAACCGGAGCGGGTATCGTCAGGGAAAAAGAAAACCTGCAGGCGCTGACATCCTGGCTTAACAACGTATCTGTGCATCATATAAATGTGAAGGATATCACAATGGAACAAGCCGAGCTATCCTGCCTATGGAAGACTGCGCAATTTGTTGTCACCTCAGCCCTTATTCGGGAAGAAAGCAGAGGCGCTCATTTTCGCACTGATTTTCCCGGGACGGAGAAAGATTGGCACGGAAAACAAATCATTCATTCAACATCTGGAACGGTTATCAGAAAAAACGAAAGGATTGGGGAACTATGGACATTCTGCAGCTGAAACAAATGCTGACTCATTTTTTTCAGGAAGATATCGGAACGGGTGATGCGACGTCACAAGCGATTTTTTCTGATCAGCAATGTAAAGCGCGGATCATCGCAAAAACAGACGGCGTGTTTGCCGGAGAAGACGTTATCCGTGAAGGATGGAAGCTTTTACACGATGATATCCGCATCCGCCCTCTGAAAAAAGACGGAGAACGGATGAAAAAAGGAGACGTGCTCGCTGAAATGGAAGGCCGGGCGGCAGCTCTTCTTACTGGGGAGCGGGTCATTCTGAATCTCATACAAAGAATGTCAGGCATTGCGACAATGACGGACGAGGCCAAAAGGCGTCTTGATGATCCGTCCATCAAGCTTTGTGATACGAGAAAAACGACACCGGGGCTCAGAATGCTGGAAAAATACGCCGTTCGGGTCGGAGGCGGCTTTAATCATCGCTTCGGCTTATATGACGGCATCATGATTAAAGATAATCATATTGCCGCCTGCGGATCGATAAAGGCGGCCGTGGAGCGGGCAAGAAAAACGGCGGGGCAGATGCTTGCGGTGGAAGTCGAAATCGAATCCGAACAGCAGCTGCTCGAGGCAATAGAAGCGGGCGCAGACATTATTATGTTTGACAATTGTCCGCCTGAGTCCGTCCGGCGTTTTGCAGGCATGACACCGGGCCATATCAAAACGGAAGCATCCGGAGGCATAACGCTCGACACATTGCCCGCTTATAAAGGGACGGGCGTCCAATATATTTCACTCGGATTTCTGACTCATTCAGTAAAAAGCGCCGACATCAGCATGGATGTTGAGGCTGCGGAACAGGGGGATTTTTAAGATGTCTATTTTTGACGTGTTAACTGCATCAGCCGAAATGATGCCGAGCCATTATAAAGACATGAGCACCGGAGAAATGGAAAAGCGTGTCGCCGCCATTAAACGGGATTTCGGAAAGCGCCTGTTCATTCCGGGGCATCACTATCAAAAAGACGAAGTGATACAATTCGCCGATACGGCAGGTGACTCCCTGCAGCTTGCTCAAGTGGCAGAAAAAAATAAAGAGGCGGAATATATTGTGTTTTGCGGCGTGCATTTTATGGCGGAAACCGCTGATATGCTGACTGATGATAACCAAACCGTCATATTGCCCGACATGCGCGCCGGATGCTCGATGGCTGATATGGCAGATATTCAGCAGACGGACAAAGCATGGAAAGAGCTTCAAGAACTGTACGGTAACACCATCATTCCGTTAACATATGTTAACTCGACGGCGGAAATTAAAGCATTCGTCGGTCGGCACGGTGGAGCGACCGTCACCTCTTCGAATGCCCGGAGTGTGCTGAAATGGGCTTTTAAACAAAAAGAAAGAATTTTATTTTTGCCGGATCAGCATTTAGGCAGAAATACAGCCTATGACCTCGGCATTCCGCTGACAGAAATGGCTGTATGGGACCCGGGGCAGAACCGATTGCTTACTGACCATCCGGAAAACATTAAAGTCATCCTTTGGAAAGGACATTGCTCCGTACACGAAAAGTTTACAGCGGAAAATATTTCTCAGCTGCGGCAGCGGGATTCCGGCATCCGCATTATCGTTCATCCGGAATGTTCGCGGGAAGTGGTCTCGCTCAGTGACGACAGCGGGTCTACCAAATATATTATTGATACGATTGAACAGGCTGAACCGGGAAGCAAGTGGGCGATCGGCACGGAAATGAATCTTGTTCAGCGCCTCATTCACTCGCACCCGGATAAACAGATTGAATCATTGAATCCCGATATGTGTCCGTGTCTGACAATGAACAGAATCGACCTGCCGCATTTATTGTGGTCGCTTGAGCAGCTTGAAAAAGGCGAGCCGAAGGGTGTCATTAAAGTTCCGGAAGCGGTTCGGACAGAAGCGCTTCGTGCTTTGAACAGAATGCTGAGTCATACGTAATCATAAAAATTTCCCCTCCTTCCCAAATTTTTTATCATCATGCCCAGTCCACCGGCATATAGTGTGAAGAAACGTATTGTAATGACAAATGTACCGTTCACGTTTTGTGCATAGGAGGGGAAAACGTTGAAAATTCATATCGTTCAAAAAGGCGATTCGCTCTGGAAAATAGCTGAAAAATACGGAGTTGATCTTGAAGAGTTAAAAAAACTGAATCATCAGCTTAGCAATCCAGACTTAATTATGCCTGGAATGAAGATAAAGGTGCCTTCAGAAGCCGTTCCGGTCAGAAAAGAACCCAAGGCCGGCTTCGGAACGTCTGCGCATAAGCATGAGCATCCATATGCCAAAGAAAAACCGAAATCAGTTGTGGACATTGAAGACACCATACCGGAAGAACCGAAGCCGTCAATTCCGTATGTGCCGCCAATCCCTGAAAAGCATGAAAATGTGCTGCCGGAAGCTGATATGAACCAATATTATCCGTCCAATCAGCTGTTTCAGCCGTGGTCGCCTCCTAAGCCGGAGGAACCGGTGACACATTTTGTCGAGCCGAAAGAAAAAGAGCATGACAATAACATTCCACAACAGGAGGAAATGATCAACATGGAAAACGCGAATTACCCGAATATGCCGAAGGCGCCTGAAGCCGGAAAGATGGAAGAAGAAAACGCCGCTTATCATCTGCCGAACATGCCAAACATTCCGAATGTCCCGTTTCCGAATATGCCGGCCGTTGAACCGCCTTTTATGCATTACCCGATGCCGTGCATGCCTTGTCCTTGTCCGGTTCCGGTGACACCGATGCTGCCGGGTTCGGGACTATGCCATCCGTGCTTCCCGGTAGGCGGAGGTTTCGGCGGTTTTGGAGGAGGTTATGGAGGCTTTCCGGTAATGCCGATGCCGTTACCGTACGGATTCCATCATCACGGATTCCATCATCCGGGATTTGGGCCGCAAGCGGGTTACGGTGAATATGAAAACCAGGCCCATGAAAATGCAGAGCATTATGATGGTTCTGCATCCGGTTTCGGCGGTGCTCCGTACGGTCAAATGCCGTATTACGGCGGATATTCGTCACATTACGCAAACGCGCCTCATCATGATGGAAAATTTAAGGATGATGATTGCGGCTGCCATGATTCACATCACCACCACCATCATCACCACGGTTCACATCACCATCACGCAAATATGCCTGTGCAGCCGTATCCGAATGTGGGTGCAAACGCCGGATATTTTATGCCTTACGGCGGAGCAAATCCTAATGCCGCACCGAATCAGCCGAGTCCAAATCAAGTATTCGGACGGCCGGAGGAAGAAGAAGATTAATGTTTCGGGACGATGTATGTCGTTCCTTTTTTTATGTCCAACTGAGGAATGGACATAACTGACAAGCTTAAACCCGCCGCCCGCCGCACATCCTAAACATGAGCGGAAAACGCTCAAACAGCGATGAATCCACGGGGGGTTTTTCCATTGGGTAAAAAACTGATGACGATCGCGGGCGTTTTAGCCGTGACGGCAAGCTTAACGGCATGCGGAGCAAATAATGCCATGAATGACGGACGCTACAATCAGTCAACACGTCCGGTCGGATATTATTCGAATGATAATGGTAACGGCAGAGGCCAGTACGGAATGGACCATCAAGGACCCGTTTCTGAAATGATGGAAAACCGAAACGGCCGTCATAATACGACAAACGTGTCCGACCAGTACGCGCCTAATGACGGGGTTCCGTTAACGACGGACGGCACATATAACGGCCGAAATGTCAATACGCCGCCGGCAGCAATGTCTTATAATGGGTATGACAACGCCGAAAACATCAGGTTGGCGGCAAAAGTTGCAAACCGCGTGAAAAAAGTAAAAGGCGTACAGGATAGTCAGGTCATCGTGACTGACACGAGAGTCGTCATTGCCGTCAGAACAAATCATCCTTTTACGAAAAATGATGATAAACATGTCAAACATGCGGCCAAAAAATTCGCGGACGGCCGTACAATTCAAGTGTTTACCGACAACGCTACTTTTACAAAGCTGCAAGACATGAACAGAAACAGCCGTTAAACGGACTGCCGGATGATTTCATCCGGCAGTATTTTTATGGATAAAGCTTCATCATTTCTTTACATATTCTTAAAACGCTCTTTATATTGCGGTGTTAACATAAAAGTAATAAAACGTAACGGAGGGGCCGGGATGAAAAAAACGGAGCATGACAAAAGCCGCGGAGCAAAAACTGTGTATCTGACCGTAAGGGGATACCGGCTCAAACTGACGCCCGGACAAATGAAACTGATTTCAGCCGGCCGGGCATAATCAATCGGGGCAGCCCTCATATAGAGGCTGCTTTTTTTCGGCCTGAAACAGACAAATGAAAGAAAACGATTAAGCACCGGCATCTTTGGTCAAACTAGCATCAAGAGTTTGATTGAATAAAGAGGTGTTATTGGTGAAACGAATTTGCGGTGCTCGTCTATTGTTTATGCTTATCTTATCGGCTGCGGCCCTGATTTGCGGAGGAAAAGGCGCATACGGGGCTGAGGTCGAGCATTACGGGCCGCTTCGGGTGCATGTCCAGCTGGAAAAGGTCTATCTTGACGGTGATGTCGGCATTGAACATACGGATGAAACCGTTTTAGCGATGGAGGATTTTTGGGCCGCATACGCCGGCTGGACGCTCGTTGAGCAGAAAAAAGGCTTCGTCCTTTTCCGTAAGCATGTTGATGACATTTCCCCGCTCAGTAAGGTTAACGGTTATATCGGTGTCACGGACGGAGGCGTCATCTCCACTTTTCACGGCCGTCCCGGATCGCTGGCCGAGCCGATTCAGTCTTTCTTCCAGATTGATATAGAAAGGCTGGAAAGCCGATTGCAAAAGCACTTGGAACACGGCATACCGTACAGGACAAAAGCGGAGTTTGAGAGCGTGATCGATCATATTAAGACTTACAGCGGCTGACTTTGACGCAAGACATGTGACACATGTCTTTTTTTTTCTGAATGGAAGGTGTCAAAGCGAACATACGTTAACTTTTCTATAAGACTTTGGCTGTTTTTGTGTTACAATGATAAGCAGTCAAAGAGGTGAATAGGTGTGATTGAATTCGTGAAGGGGACGATTGATTATGTATCTCCCCAATACATCGTGATTGAAAACGGCGGAATCGGCTATCAGGTCTTCACTCCGAATCCGTTTATTTATAAGGTAAGCAATCAAGAGACCATTTTTACGTATCATCATATAAAAGAAGACGCCTTTTCTTTGTACGGTTTTTCAACCCGGGAAGAAAAAGCGCTTTTCACAAAGCTGCTGAACGTCACCGGCATCGGGCCTAAAGGGGCCCTCGCCATCCTCGGTTCCGGTGATCCCGGAGCCGTCATCGAAGCGATCGAACAGGAAGATGAAGCCTTTTTGGTGAAATTTCCGGGTGTGGGCAAAAAAACGGCGCGGCAGATTATTCTTGATTTGAAAGGCAAACTGGCCGACGTCGTGCCTGAAATGATTGACAACCTGTTCAATCATGAAGCGCGCATTGAAAAACAAGAGGCTGAAACGGCGCTTGACGAGGCGCTTGAAGCGCTCCGGGTTCTCGGCTACGCCGAAAAAGAAATTAAAAAAGTGCTTCCTCACTTAAAAGAGGAAACGTCGCTTTCAACAGATCAATATGTGAAAAAAGCATTGCAAAAATTATTAAAGTAAGGTGATGTTCATGGATGAACGGCTCGTTTCAAGTGAAGCAGACAGCCATGAATCAATAATCGAGCAAAGCCTCAGGCCGCAGAATCTCGCCCAGTATATCGGCCAAAAGAAGGTGAAAGAAAATCTGCGCGTGTTTATCGATGCGGCGAAAATGAGGCAGGAAACGCTGGACCACGTTCTTTTATACGGGCCTCCGGGTCTCGGGAAAACAACGCTTGCGTCTATCGTGGCCAATGAGATGGGTGTGGAGATGCGGACGACGTCAGGTCCTGCCATCGAAAGACCCGGAGATTTGGCAGCCATTTTGACGGCGCTCGAACCAGGGGATGTGCTGTTTATTGACGAAATTCACAGGCTGAACCGCTCAATTGAGGAAGTGCTGTACCCGGCGATGGAGGATTTCTGCCTTGATATCGTCATTGGAAAAGGCCCGTCCGCCCGCTCCGTCCGTCTCGACCTTCCCCCTTTTACGCTTGTAGGAGCGACGACAAGGGTCGGATTATTGACCGCACCGCTCAGAGACCGGTTCGGGGTGCTGTCGCGCCTTGAATACTATACGCAGGAAGAGCTGACAGATATCGTGTCAAGAACGGCTGACGTTTTTGAAGTGGATATCGAAGAAGCTCCGGCTCTGGAAATCGCCAGACGGTCAAGGGGTACGCCGCGGGTTGCAAACCGGCTTCTCAGAAGGGTGAGAGATTTTGCCCAGGTGCTCGGCGACAGCCGCATCACGGAAGAAATCGCTCACGATGCGCTCGAACGTCTTCAAGTCGATGCGCTCGGCCTCGATCATATCGACCATAAGCTGCTGATGGGCATGATCGAAAAATTCAGCGGCGGTCCCGTCGGCCTTGATACGATTTCCGCGACAATCGGCGAAGAACCGCATACAATAGAAGATGTGTACGAACCGTATCTGCTGCAGATCGGATTTCTCCAGAGGACGCCGAGGGGACGGGTAGTGACTCCCGCTGTGTATGAACATTTTCGATTGGAGGCGCCCGCCCGTGACTGACTTTCCGAAGGTTCTCATGGTTCTCGGTGCCGTTTTGCTTATTGCCGGCGTAGTCTGGCACTTTGTCGGAAGGCTGCCCGGAGATATTTTCGTTAAGAAGGGAAATGTTACGTTTTTCTTTCCCGTTGTCACTTGTATTGTGATCAGTGTGATACTATCCATTCTGCTTAATTTTTTCGGCAGAATGAAATAACAATAGACAGAATTAAGGTGAAATGATGAAAGTCGATTTATTTGATTTTGAACTGCCTGAACGCCTCATTGCCCAAGTGCCGCTGAAAGAGCGTGACGCATCGCGGCTGATGGTGCTCGACAAACAGACGGGCGGGCTGACGGACAGTTCATTTAAAGAGATTGTAAGCTTTTTTAATGAAGGGGATTGCCTCGTCTTGAACAATACCCGTGTGCTGCCTGCAAGATTATTCGGCACAAAAGAAGATACGGGAGCGAAAGTGGAGCTTCTGTTATTAAAACAGGAAGAAAATGATACATGGGAAACGCTCGTAAAGCCGGCGAAACGCGTAAAAAAAGGAACGGTCCTGACATTTGGCGACGGCCGGCTGACAGCGGTCTGCACGGAGGAGCTTGATCACGGAGGCAGAAAAATAGAATTCCGGTATGACGGGATTTTTTACGAAGTGCTTGAATCACTCGGTGAAATGCCGCTGCCTCCTTATATTAAAGAGCAGCTTGATGATAAAGAACGGTATCAGACCGTCTTTTCAAAAGAAATCGGATCTGCCGCAGCTCCGACGGCCGGGCTGCATTTTACGGAAGAGATTCTGGACGAGCTGAAGCAAAAAGGTGTGCGGATTGAATTTATCACACTTCATGTGGGACTCGGCACATTCCGCCCGGTCAGTGCGGATGATGTGGAAGAGCATAACATGCACGCGGAATTTTATGAAATGACGGAAGAAACCGCCGCCTCTTTAAACGAGGTCAGAAAGGCGGGAGGGCGCATTGTGTCGGTCGGGACGACATCAACGCGCACCCTGGAAACCATTGCCGGCGAGCATGACGGCGTATTTACCGCTTCAAGCGGCTGGACGTCCATCTTCATTTATCCGGGATATGAATTTAAGGCGATTGACGGCATGATCACCAATTTTCATCTGCCGAAATCTTCCCTTATTATGCTCGTTTCTGCGCTTGCCGGCAGAGAGCATGTTCTTTCCGCCTACCGTCATGCGGTAGAAGAGGAATATCGTTTCTTCAGCTTTGGCGACGCCATGCTGATTATCTAATTTGAATGACAGGAGGCCTCATACAAAGTGGCTGAACAACCGATACGTTATGAATTTATAAAGGAATGCAAACAAACGGGAGCGCGCCTGGGCAGAGTCCATACGCCCCACGGCTCCTTTGAGACGCCTGTATTTATGCCGGTCGGCACGCTTGCTACGGTAAAGACGATGTCTCCGGACGAGCTGAAATCTATGGATGCGGGCATTATTTTAAGCAATACGTACCATTTATGGCTCCGCCCGGGACACGACATTGTAAAAGAAGCGGGCGGGCTTCATAAGTTTATGAACTGGGACCGCGCGATTTTAACGGATTCCGGCGGTTTTCAGGTCTTTTCATTGAGCAAGTTTCGTAATATAGAAGAAGAAGGCGTTCATTTCCGCAATCACTTAAACGGAGACAAGCTGTTTTTATCTCCGGAAAAAGCGATGGAAATTCAAAACGCCCTCGGCTCTGATATCATGATGGCGTTTGATGAGTGTCCGCCGTATCCGGCAGAGTATGATTACATGAAACGCTCTGTTGAACGGACCAGCCGCTGGGCGGAACGCTGCCTGGAGGCGCACGGGCGCTCAGATGAGCAGGGGCTGTTCGGAATCGTACAGGGCGGAGAATACGAAGACCTGCGGACACAAAGTGCAAAAGACTTGGTTTCGCTTGATTTTCCGGGTTATGCCATAGGCGGATTATCTGTCGGCGAACCGAAGCACGTCATGAACCGAGTGCTTGAGTTTACAACTCCGCTTTTACCGAAGGACAAGCCGAGATATTTAATGGGTGTGGGTTCACCGGATGCCTTAATTGACGGCGCCATCCGCGGCGTAGATATGTTTGACTGCGTACTGCCGACCCGGATTGCCCGAAACGGCACGGTGTTTACGAATGAAGGGCGTCTGAATATGAAAAACGCCAAATATGAGCGTGATTTCCGTCCGATTGACGAAGAGTGCAGCTGCCATACATGCCAAAATTACTCCCGCGCTTACATCAGACATTTGATCCGCTGTAATGAAACGTTTGGAATTCGATTAACAACTTACCATAACCTTCATTTTCTGTTACACTTAATGGAGCAGGTCAGACAAGCTATCCGGGAGGATCGTCTTGGTGATTTCCGAGAAGAGTTCTTTGAGCGTTACGGCTATAATAAGCCAAATGCGAAAAGCTTCTAAATAAAACCATTCATGAGAGGAGGGAAACAGATGGGTACTTTAGGTACAATCGTTCCTATTATTTTAATGTTTGCAGTGCTTTATTTCCTGCTCATCCGTCCGCAGCAAAAGCAGCAGAAGGCCGTACGCCAGATGCAGGAAGAGCTGAAAAAAGGGGATACAGTGGTGACAATCGGAGGATTGCACGGCACTGTTGATTCAATTGATGAAAGCAAGGTCGTCATTAAAACAGGTGATAACACCCGTTTAACATTTGACCGCCGCGCAATCAGAGAAGCTTCCGCTGAATAACAGCGAAGCTCATACATACAAAAAAAAGAGCGGATTCTCCGCTCTTTTTTTATTACGCTGATCTGCTTCCTTTCAAATTCACTCCGAAAATGCCGCCCAGCATGCTGACTCCCAAAAAGCCGAGATGAAACAAAAGCTGACCGGATGTAAACGTTTTTCCGAACCCTAAATATTGAAACAGCAAGATGATTAATGAAAAACAGACGGCGGTTAAAGCCCCGATCATCCAGCCTTTTTCCTTCGCTTTGCCGCCCGATATAAAACCGCCCGCAAATAAAGAAAGAAAGGAAAGCGCGGTGATCAGCCAGCTGAAAGATGATTCTTCCATTGAGGTAACCGTCAGTAAAAGCGAAATCGCCAAACTCGTAAGAAGCATCACCGCAAAGATAGCCACTAAGCCATACAAGACGCCTCTTCCCACTTGTTTCGTTTCTTCCATTTTTATCTCCTCTCCGCTCTGCGGCCTGATATATGACAAGCCGGAGCCCGTCTTTTTCTAAATGTATTCTCTGAATGTTCGAATTAGACGTAAATGCATGATGTTCAGCCCGTTTCTTACATAATTCAGAGCCGATGGCGAATGCTATGACCGTTGGAGGTGCGATATGGAAGATATTTTCGTTATTACGTTTCGTACGATTGTGCTTTATTTTATCATTCTTGTGATTTTCAGACTGATGGGAAAACGGGAAATCGGAGAACTGAGCATTTTAGACCTTGTCGTCTCCATTATGATTGCCGAGATTGCCGTATTGGCAATTGAAAATGTAAAAGATAAGCTTTTGCATACAATTGTGCCGATTGTCGTTTTAATGATTATTCAAGTAAGCCTTGCTTTTATTTCGCTCAAAAGCCAAAAAATACGGCAGCTGCTTGACGGAAAACCCACCATTATTATAAAACAGGGAAAAATTGATGAACGGGCGATGAGATCGCAGCGCTACAATTTTGACGATCTTCTTATGCAGCTGAGGGAAAATAACATCGATAGAATCTCTGACGTGTCATACGCCATTTTGGAATCTTCAGGCAAACTGTCGATCGTCAAAAAGAAAAACAATAAGGATAAGCAGATGGAAACATCGCTTATCGTTGACGGGGTCATTCAGAACGAGCATCTGGACAGAATCGGGAAAGATAAACACTGGCTAGAAAAAAATTTAGCAAAAAGAGGATATCGCGATCTTTCGGTTATATCATTCTGCACGTTTACGGACGGCGCTTTTTTTATTGATCTTAAAGATGAAAAAGGGGAGCCATAAATCGGTTTTACCGCGTCACGAACTTGCCGATGACCGGAATCCGGATCAGCTCCTCCCTTTTAATCAGCCTGAATAACAGAAGAAGCGCTATGTACAAAATCGCGGTCATTGCAATCCAGCCTGTGAGATTAACAGCCTCTGACCCTGAAAAATGAACGGCGTGTTTGATGATGCGGCTGACATAACCGCAAATGAATATGACGGCAAAACAGAGCGCGTATTCTTTTATTTTAATGCTGATCGGAAGCACCTTGCTTACGGTGGCCGCATGCAGCAGGGTGACAAGGACCATCCCTGTTACAATCGCAAGTGCGGCGCCCATGATGCCCAAGGAAGGCCTGGTCGCCAAAACAAAAATTAGGCCAGTTTTGACAGCGGCGCCGATAAAACTGTTCATCATGGCGGCCCCGGCTAAATTGAGAGCCTGCAGCACCGCCTGAAGGGGCCCCTGAAAATAGTAAAGCAGAAAAAACGGCGCCATCACTTTAACAAATACCGCCGCATTAGTTGATCCGTACATGACGGACATCAGTTCATCAGCGAAAGAGAATAAAATAACCACCGAAATGCCTCCGCTTAAAAGACATAGCCTCATCGCCTGTTCCAGACGATATTCGACAACTTGCAGCTTTTTTTGCTCCATCCCTTCACTGATCGCAGGAACAAGCGCCGTTGACAGAGAATAGGTTATAAAGCTGGGCAGCGTCAAAACCGTCATGGCAAATCCGGTCAGCTCCCCGTACTGGCTGGTGGCGGCAGCGGTGGCCACTCCTGCAATCGCAAGGCTCTGCGCGACGACAATAGGTTCAAAAAACCAAGATAAATTTCCGATGAAGCGGCTTCCGGTTGTCGGGAGCGACACGCTCATCAGCTGGCGGAAGGTTTCTTTTCCATTTGCAATCGACTTGAAAAATTGTTTTCTGATTCTGATTGTTTTATTTGCTTTAAAACAAATGAATAAATAAATAAGAGAGGCAAGCTCCCCGATGACAGACGAAATCATGGCTCCGGCTGCGGCATATTCAATCCCGTACGGCAGAAACACCGTCGTGCAGACTGCGACAAGGGAAATCCGCACGATCTGCTCAAGCACTTGGGAAAACGCCAGCGGGTTCATATTCTGCCTTCCCTGAAAGTAACCGCGCAGCACGCTGGAGATCGCGATAATCGGCACGACGGGCGTAATCGCCAGAAGCGGGTAAACCGTGCGCTGATCCGTCAGCATCGTTTCGGACATAATCGGCGCAAAGCATAAAAACAGCGGCGTGAAGATGAGACTTAATATCCCGGTGACGGTAAGCGACATCACTAAAATGTGTTTCATTTTCTGCCGGTCCCCCCGCGCGCTTGCTTCAGCGACAAGTTTGCTGATGGCAACGGGGAGGCCGAATTGAGTCAAAGTGGTGGCCAAGAAAAATGTCGGGGCAGCCATCATGTATAAACCGACCCCTTCTTCACCGATAAACCGGGCGATAACCACCCGGTTGACAAAGCCGAGCATTCTCGTAATCATCCCGGCTGCGATGAGAATAAGAGTGCCCCTTAAAAAAGTCTGTTTTGCCATTTTATAAACCCCTGCCTTCTCAAACTACCTGGAATCATATACAATAAAGATATGCGCCGATGTCGTCCGAGCATGACAAGTCTTCGAGAAAAATGAAAAAGGAGCGAGCGCCCAGTGGAGAAACATCCCGCCGAAATGTACAAAGATCATTTGCGGCCTTTCTTGTACAGTAAACTTGAAGAGTTCAAAATCCTCGGATACGATGATGTTGAGCACGAGAGTTTATGGTCATACTTAATACATAAAAAGTGGAAACAGAAAAAGGAACTGCCGCTGTATGAATTGGCCGGCAATATTTTATCAGTTAAAATTGGCGATTTTATGAACTATGCAACCGTCGAAGCTTTTAAGTCGTCTAATTGGCTGGAAAGCGATGAGGGTCAGGAAGCTTTAGATGAACTGCTGAGATAATGATTTGACGGCATAGGTTTAAGGAGGAAATACATAATGAAAAAAGGACGCTTGATTGCGTTTTTCCTGATCGTATTATTGATCGGCACAGGGCTGGGGTATTTTACAAAACCGGCTGCCAATAATATTACGTTAGGATTGGATTTACGCGGCGGGTTTGAAGTTCTGTACGATGTGCAGCCCGTCAAAAAAGGCGATAAAATCACAAAAGACGTGCTCGTCAGCACGGTGCAGGCGCTGAACCGCCGGGCTAACGTTCTCGGCGTAAGCGAGCCGAACATTCAGATTGAAGGAAATAACCGCATCCGCGTACAGCTGGCGGGCGTCACGAATCAGAACAGGGCGCGCGAAATTCTGTCAACGGAAGCGCAGCTCTCGTTCAGGGATACGAATGATAAAGAGCTGTTAAACGGCTCTGATCTCGTGGAAAACGGCGCGAAGCAAACCTTTGATCCGACGACGAACGAACCGATTGTCAGCGTTAAGCTGAAGGATGCGGATAAGTTCGGAGAAGTGACGAAAAAAGTCAAGAAAATGGCGCCTAATAATCAGCTTGTGATCTGGCTTGATTACGAAAAAGGCGATTCATTTAAAAAAGAAGTCGGCAAAAAACATCCGAAATATGTATCCGCTCCGAATGTGAGCCAGGAACTAAATACGAAGGATGTCACGATTGAAGGCCAGTTTACCGTTCAAAAAGCGAAGGACTTGGCCAATATTTTAAACGCGGGCGCGCTGCCTGTGAAACTGACCGAAAAATACTCTACTTCAGTAGGGGCGCAATTCGGACAGCAGGCTTTGCATGATACGGTAGAGGCCGGCATCATCGGTATTGCAATTGTTTTCTTATTTATGCTGCTTTATTACAGACTGCCTGGACTCATTGCGGTAATTACGCTTTCTGTATACGTATATATTACGCTTCAAGTGTTCGACTGGATGCAGGCGGTGCTGACGCTTCCGGGTATTGCGGCGCTCATTTTGGGTGTCGGGATGGCGGTAGACGCAAACATCATCACCTATGAACGGATAAAAGAAGAACTCAAACTCGGGAAATCCGTCCGCTCAGCTTTCCGTTCAGGGAACAGACGGTCATTCGCGACGATTTTCGATGCGAACATCACAACGATCATCGCAGCGGTCGTGCTCTTTATTTTCGGGACAAGCTCTGTAAAAGGGTTTGCGACGATGCTGATTCTGTCAATTCTGACAAGCTTTATTACAGCTGTCTTCCTTTCAAGATTCCTGCTCTCCCTTCTCGTGGAAAGCAGATGGCTTGACCGGAAAAAAGGCTGGTTCGGCGTCAAGAAAAAACATATTATGGACATTCAAAAGACCGACGAAAATACTGAACCGCATACGTCATTCCAGAAATGGAATTTCACGAGCAAGCGAAAATATTTCTTTATTTTCTCAAGCGCTGTAACCATTGCGGGAATTATCATCTTACTGGTCTTTAAGCTCAACCTGGGAATCGATTTTGCAAGCGGTGCGCGGATTGACGTGCAGAGCAATCATGCATTGACGGCGCAGCAGGTTGAAAAAGACTTTGACTCTCTCGGCATGGAGCCGGAAAACATCGTGCTTTCTGGTAAAGAGAACCATGTTGCCGCGGCCCGGTTTGTCGGAGAGCCATCTAAAGAAAAAATCGCTGAAATCAAAACGTACTTTAAGGACAAATACGGAGCTGAACCGAACGTCAGCACGGTATCGCCGACAGTCGGAAAAGAACTGGCCCGTAATGCTTTATATGCTGTCGCCATTGCATCAATCGGCATCATTATTTACGTGTCAATCCGTTTCGAGTACAGAATGGCTGTCGCCGCAATTGTATCCCTGCTGTATGACGCTTTCTTTATCATCGCGTTTTTCAGCATTACCAGGCTGGAGGTCGATGTCACCTTTATCGCCGCTATTCTCACCATAATCGGTTACTCGATAAATGATACGATCGTTACATTTGACCGGATACGTGAGCAGATGAAAAAACGTAAGCCGAAGTCATTTGCCGATCTGGAACATATCGTGAATCTGAGCTTGCAGCAAACCTTTACACGTTCGATCAATACGGTCTTGACCGTTGTGATTGTTGTCGTCGTGCTGCTCATTTTGGGCTCATCGTCAATTACAAACTTCTCCGTCGCCTTATTGGTCGGTTTATTGACGGGCGTTTATTCCTCTCTTTACATCGCCGCGCAGCTGTGGCTTGTATGGAAAGGTAAAGAATTTAAAGGGAAAAAATCAATCGAAGAGTAAAATGGGAACAGGCTGTCTTGCAGAAGGCAGCCTGTTTTTTCAGGCCGCATTGAACTTAAAACCTGCATTTGCTATAATGACATACGCTTACATAATCAATCATCATTGTAAAAACATGTAGGAGGGTTCTTATGAACGTTCGTGAGTCGGAGCTTCCGGGCATCGGCCAGAAAGTAGAAGTCATTACGAAAAATCACGATAAAATCAGTATTATTCTTCATGATGACGGCAGAAAAGAGCTCTATTACTTCGATGAGAATGATCATGATGAATGCTTGGCATCCGTTGAATTTAACGACGAAGAGGCGAGGCAGATTTCCGCTATTTTAGGCGGGATGACGTATAAGCCGAAAGCGCTGGAATCTGTGGAAGTTGTGCTTGATGACCTCGTCATTGAGTGGTTTAAGGCCGAATCTCATGCACCGGCTGTCAGCCGTACAATCGGAGATTTGGAGACCAAGAAACATTACAACGTCCAGATTATTGCGATCGTAAAGAAAAACCGGCAAAAACAGCTGAGCCCCGGCATTGATACCGTAATTGAAGCGGGGGACACCCTCGTCATATCGGGAGAAAGAAGCGGACTGAAAAAGCTGGTCCGTGAGCAGTTAACGGCCCGGATTTCCTGAGACCGGGGTTTACTCCCGGGAAAATGGGGGAAAAGATAAGAATGAACAATTGGGGGCAGACGCATGAATAAACAATGGACTATTATATTCGCTTTACTATTTACTTTGATTGTCGCCATCTTTGCTGTCATTAACGTGCGGGCGGTTGAGGTTGATTATCTGTTCGGAACCGCTGAATGGCCGCTGATTTTAGTCATTTTAGGCTCTGTGTTAATGGGAGCGCTGATCGTGTTTTCAGCCGGTATCTTTCAAGTGATGAAACTGAAGCGCGAAATTAAAATGCTGCGGAAAGAAAACAGATCCGCAGGTGAATTGACGGCTGATTCGGACGGCCAAAAAACAGCCGCGCCGCCGGAAGAAATGCTTGAAGAGAAAAAAGGATCAGAATAACATTTGAAACCCCTCAGTCCGCTCTAGTATAATAGGGTGGTTGAGGGGTGAATTTATGTTAGCGTCAAAAATGCGCTGGGAAATCCAGCAGCCGGATCAGGAAAAAGTCAAATCACTCACAGAACAATTGGACATAACACCTCTTGTGGCATCACTGCTTGTAAAAAGAGGTTTTGATACTGCCGAAAGCGCAAGGCTGTTTTTACATACAAAGGATGTAGACTTTTATGACCCGTATGAATTAAAGGGAATGCGGGAAGCAGTTGATCGGATAAAACTGGCGGTTTCTCAAGGGGAACCGATTATGATTTACGGAGATTACGATGCAGACGGCGTTACAAGCACGTCGGTGATGCTGACGGCACTCAGACAGCTGTCGGCGGACGTTGACTTTTATATTCCCGACCGTTTCACAGAAGGCTACGGCCCGAATGAACAAGCTTTCCGCTCCATAAAAGAGCGGGGATTTTCGCTGATCATTACAGTGGATACGGGAATCGCCGCCGTCCATGAAGCTGAAGTCGCAAAAGAGCTGGGCTTAGACGTCATTATTACCGACCACCATGAGCCGGGACCCGAGCTTCCTGACGTATTTGCGATTATCCACCCGAAGCAGCCGGGATGCGGCTATCCGTTTAAAGAATTGGCCGGCGTCGGTGTGGCGTTTAAGCTTGCCCACGCGCTTACGGGTTCTTTGCCGGAAGCTATGCTGGACTTGGCGGCAATCGGTACGGTTGCAGATCTGGTGCCTCTTCATGATGAAAACAGATTAATTGCGTCACTCGGGATCGAAAGGCTTCGGACGACAAATCGGCCGGGCCTCAAAGCTCTGATTAAGCTTTCCGGCGGAGATATCGGACAAGCTGATGAGGAAACGATCGGATTTCAGGTCGCGCCGAGGCTCAATGCCGTCGGAAGAATAGAACAGGCCGATCCCGCCGTGCACCTGCTGATGACTGAAGATCAGTTTGAAGCGGAGGAACTGGCTTCGGATATTGACCGGCTGAATAAAGAGCGGCAGAAAATGGTGAAAACCATGACCGAAGAGGCTGTTGAAATGGTTCAGCAGCAAGGCGGAAACCCGTCTGCCATTGTAGTGGCAAAAGCCGGCTGGAATCCGGGAGTCGTCGGTATTGTCGCATCGAAGCTGGCTGAACGTTTTTACCGGCCCGCTGTTGTGCTTGGGATAGATGAGGAGCAGGGAATCGCTAAAGGGTCGGCGCGAAGCATCAGAGGCTTCAACCTTTTTACGAGCCTTTCACAGTGCAGAGACATTCTTCCTCATTTCGGCGGGCATCCGATGGCGGCAGGAATGACGTTGAAGGCTGAAGATGTGGCGGAATTAAGGGACAGGCTGAATCAAATGGCTGAAGAAACCCTTACGGAAGAGGATTTTATTCCCGTTCAGGAGGTTGATCTTGTCTGCGGCGTTGAAGACATAACCGTTGAAAGCATTACAGAATTGAATATGCTGTCGCCGTTCGGCATGCTTAACCCTAAACCGCATGTGATGGTGAAAAATGCCGTGCTTGATGATGTGCGCCTGATCGGAGCGAATAAAAATCACGTGAAAATGACGGTGAAAAGTGATTCCGCCGTCCTTGACTGCGTCGGCTTTAACAAAGGAGAGCTTGAAGCCGGAGTTGTCCCCGGATCAACGATTTCCATTGTCGGCGAGATGTCCATTAATGAATGGAACAACAGAAAGAAGCCCCAGCTGATGATTAAAGATGCTGCGGTGCCGGAATGGCAGCTTTTTGATATCAGGGGCAAGCGGACGTGGGAAGACACGGTCACCGCGCTGCCGAAGGAAAAACGGGTGCTCATCAGCTTTAACGAAAAAACCGCACAGAAGCTCCGTGAAAAAGAGCTGTCGGGCGAGCTTGCCGGGATCACTTCGGAATCCGAGGCGGAAGCTCTCCAGCTTGACGGAAAATATGCCGTTTTTCTGGATGTGCCGCCGTCAGCGGATCGCCTGCAGCATTTGCTTGACGGAAAGAAGCCGGAACGGATTTATTTTGTTTTTATCAATCATGAAGAACATTTCCTGTCCTCATTTCCATCGCGGAATGATTTCAAGTGGTTTTACGCATTTCTCTTGAAAAGGGGCGCTTTTGACTTCGGCGAGCATGGTTCAGAGCTTGCGAGACACAGAGGATGGTCAATTGACACAATCAATTTCATGACAAAGGTGTTTTTTGATCTCGGTTTTGTTAAAATAGAAGATGGTGTGCTGTCTGTCGTGAGCGGCGCGAAAAAACGCGACCTGGCAGATTCGCAAACCTATCAGGTAAAACAGCAGCTGATGGAATTAGACCAGAAGCTCAATTATTCCGCAGCCCATGAGCTGAAGGAATGGCTGAATAAGCTGATGAACCAAGGTTCAGAAGCTTATGAAAGTACGAGGAGGACATAGAACAGATGGATCTTAAAAAATACGTAACAATTGTGCCCGATTACCCGAAAGAAGGCGTACAATTTAAAGATATTACGACATTGATGGACAAAGGCGACGTATACCGTTACGCCACTGACCAAATTGTTGAATATGCAAAAGAAAAAGAAATTGATTTAGTTGTCGGGCCTGAAGCGCGCGGCTTTATTATCGGCTGTCCGGTTGCATACGCTCTCGGAGTCGGCTTTGCGCCGGTTCGGAAAGAAGGAAAACTTCCGCGTGAGGTCATTAAAGTCGATTACGGTTTGGAGTACGGAAAAGACGTACTGACAATTCATAAAGATGCGATTCTGCCGGGACAGCGCGTGCTGATTACTGATGACTTGCTTGCAACAGGCGGCACGATCGAAGCAACGATTAAGCTAGTCGAAGAACTGGGCGGCGTCGTAGCCGGTATTGCGTTCTTAATCGAGCTTTCTTACCTTGACGGCAGAGACAAGCTTGACGATTACGATATTTTAACATTAATGAAATATTAACCGCATATGGAAAAAAGCACTCGTGTCAGGGTGCTTTTTTCCTATTATTTCATCATCCTGACAGATTCTTTAGGTGTTTTGAACTTCTGCCCTTTACATCTCTCGTTTTTTTCTTGATAATAAACTAATACAGTTTACATTTAAAAAAGGTGATTCCATGGCGAACGAACAAGTATTGACTGCCGAGCAAGTAATAGATAAAGCGCGCACTTATCTGCCGGAGGAGCAGATTGCGTTTGTTGAGAAAGCTTACCTGTATGCGCAAAACGCGCATCGCGAACAGTACCGCAAATCAGGTGAGCCGTACATCATTCATCCGATTCAGGTGGCGGGGATCCTCGTCGATCTGGAAATGGACCCTTCCACAATTGCGGGCGGATTTCTGCATGACGTGGTAGAGGACACGGATGTCACCCTCGACGACCTGAAGGAAGCATTTTCTGAAGAAGTGGCGATGCTTGTCGACGGCGTGACGAAGCTCGGTAAAATTAAGTATAAATCTCAAGAGGAGCAGCAGGCGGAAAACCATCGAAAAATGTTTGTCGCTATGGCTCAGGATATCAGAGTCATATTGATCAAGCTGGCGGATCGCCTTCACAATATGCGGACGTTAAAGCATCTTCCGCAGGAAAAGCAGCGGAGAATTTCAAACGAAACGCTGGAAATTTTCGCTCCGCTGGCCCATCGGCTCGGGATTTCTAAAATCAAATGGGAGCTGGAAGACACCGCTCTCCGTTATTTGAATCCTCAGCAATATTACAGAATCGTCAACCTCATGAAGAAAAAGCGCGCGGAACGCGAACTTTATGTCGAAGAGGTTGTCAATGAAGTGAAAAAACGCGTCGAAGAAGTGAATATCAAAGCGGACTTTTCAGGACGTCCGAAGCACATCTACAGCATTTACCGCAAGATGGCGCTGCAAAATAAACAGTTCAATGAAATATATGATCTGCTCGCCGTCCGTATTCTTGTCGGAAGCATTAAAGACTGCTACGCCGTACTCGGCATTATTCATACGTGCTGGAAGCCGATGCCGGGCAGATTCAAAGATTATATTGCGATGCCTAAGCCGAATATGTATCAGTCGCTGCATACGACCGTAATCGGGCCTAAAGGCGATCCGCTGGAAGTGCAGATCAGAACGTTTGAGATGCATGAGATCGCTGAATACGGGGTGGCCGCACACTGGGCATATAAAGAAGGCAAGGCTGCAAACGAAGAAGCGACATTTGAGAAAAAACTGTCCTGGTTCCGTGAAATTCTGGAATTCCAAAACGAGTCTACCGATGCGGAAGAATTTATGGAATCGCTGAAAATCGATCTGTTTTCTGACATGGTATACGTATTTACGCCAAAAGGCGATGTCATTGAACTGCCGTCAGGCTCTGTGCCGATTGATTTTTCCTACAGGATCCACTCGGAGATCGGAAACAAAACAATCGGGGCGAAAGTGAACGGAAAAATGGTGACGCTTGACCATAAGCTCCGGACGGGCGACATCGTCGAGATTCTGACGTCCAAGCATTCATACGGTCCGAGCCAAGACTGGGTCAAACTGGCGCAGACGTCCCAGGCGAAACACAAAATCCGCCAATTCTTTAAGAAACAGCGCCGTGAAGAAAACGTCGAAAAAGGCCGTGAGCTTGTCGAGAAAGAAATTAAAAATCTTGATTTTGAAGTGAAAGATGTTTTAACACTCGAAAATCTTCAAAAAGTTGCCGACAAGTTCAATTTCTCAAATGAAGAGGATATGTACGCAGCGGTCGGGTATAACGGCATTACTGCTCTTCAGGTGGCCAACAGGCTCACTGAAAAAGAACGGAAGCTGCGTGACCAGGAAGAGCAGGAAAAAATCGTTCAGGAAGTCACTTCCGAGCCGAAACATTATCCGCAAGGGAGAAAACGGGAAGCGGGTGTGCGCGTAAAAGGCATTGACAACCTTCTCGTCCGCTTGTCGAAATGCTGCAACCCGGTGCCTGGCGACCATATTGTCGGTTTTATTACAAAAGGGCGCGGTGTATCCGTTCACCGGGATGACTGTCCGAACGTCAAAACGAATGAAGCGCAGGAACGTCTGATCCCCGTTGAATGGGAGCATGAATCACAGGTTCAAAGACGCAAGGAATATAACGTTGAGATTGAGATTTTGGGGTATGACCGTCTCGGGCTTTTAAATGAGGTGCTCCAAGCCGTAAATGAGACGAAAACCAACATCTCCTCTGTCTCCGGCAAATCCGACCGCAATAAAGTCGCTACGATTCATATGGCGATTTTTATTCAAAACATCAATCATCTGCATAAAGTGGTCGAGCGGATTAAGCAGATCAGAGACATCTATTCAGTCCGGCGGGTAATGAACTAAAAGGAGCTTGCTATGAAATTAGTTGTTCAGCGTGTAACAGAAGCAAGTGTGACTGTTGACGGCGCTGTCGCCGGCCGGATCGGACCCGGCATTATGGCGCTTGTCGGCATCACTCATGAAGATACAGAAGAAGATGCCGCTTACTTGGCGGATAAAATCGTGAATCTCCGGATTTTTGATGATGAAAGCGGCAAGATGAATTTATCGCTTTTGGATACGGGCGGGGAGATTTTATCCGTTTCCCAGTTTACGCTTTACGGCGAAACGAAGAAAGGGAGACGCCCGAATTTTATGAATGCGGCTAAACCGGATCAGGCAGTGCTCCTTTATGAAAAGTGGAACGAACTCCTTCGGGAAAAAGGAGTCAAAGTGGAAACCGGAATATTCGGAGCCATGATGGATGTTCAGCTGACGAATTCCGGGCCGATTACATTGATTATGGATTCTAAACAATAAAAAAGCTGCCGTTCGGCAGCTTTTTTTTATGATTGAAAATAATGTTCCAATCCGCTTTCAATTCCGTCTGTCACTTTTTCCTGATAAGAGCCGCTATGTATGATTGTTTCTTCTTGCGGTTGGCTGAGATAGCCGAGCTCATACAGCATGGCAGGCCGTTTATTTTCCCTCAGGACATAATAATCGCCAAACAGAACGCCGCGATCCGGGATAGGGGAACGCTTCACTACTTCAGAATGGACGTCTGAGGCAAGCTGGCGATCCTTAGACGGACTGTAATAATAAGCCGTGCTTCCCCGTGTTGACGTATCGGCATAGCTGTCATAGTGAATGCTGATAAAGGCATCCGCATTCCGGTAATGAGAGGTTGAAACCCTGGCCTGCAGGCTGATAAAAGTATCATCCTGTCTGGTGATATACACGTTTGCACCGGATGCCCGCAATTTTTGGGCCAGCAGCTTAGCGGTTTTAATCGTTACGTTTTTTTCAAATTTTCCGGAGTAGCCGATCGTTCCGCTGTCTTTTCCTCCGTGTCCGGGATCAACGACGATCGTTTTGTTTTTAAGTGAGCCGCTGCCGCCTGACGTGTTGGGAGAAGGTGCTTCACCTGTTTCCTCACCGCTTTTTGACGTTTGTACGACCCAGTTTGCCACATATGCGGTTTGTCCGTTTTCAAGCCGGACTTCATACCATTTGCCGCTTGAGCCGACAATCGGGTAGGCTGCGCCTTTATCTGCTCTTTTTACGATAGAAGCGGAAGTCGAGGCCGAGCTCCTTAAGTTGGTGCCGCCGTAAACAATATACGCTTTTTTCGAGGAGCCTGAGCCCGCAGAACCGTCTCCCGAGCCGGATGCGCTGTCCGATGAGTCAGAATCCTTTATGATGTAGTGGCTTGCTGCCCAGCCTTTTTGCCCGTTTGCTTCAATTTTCAGCCAGCCGTGGTCTTCACTTAAGATGGAAACCTTTGTTCCGCGTGATAATTTAGTCATAATCGCTGAATCATGTGATGCTGCACTTCTGACATTCAATGAAGAAACGCCGACCGTCCCGTTTTTTGACCCGCTCCGGGCCGAAGTTGCTTTCGTATCCGATCCGCCGCTGTCCGCGGTGACGTATTCGGAAGAAACCCATCCGGTTGTGCCTTGATAAGAAATGTTCACCCATCCGCTGTTCTTGTCCAGCACGGATGCATGTGCGCCTTGCGGAAGTTTTCCGATGACTTTATATGATGTCCCCGGGCCTTTTCTGATGCGGAGGTCAGGATCGGTAGAAGTGACCGTTCCGCTTGTTGCGGATGAATTGTCTGCCCCCCCGGCTGTTTTTGATATCAGCCAGGAAACGACCCATCCGGTTTTACCGGGGCTCAGCTGAAGCTGCACCCAGTCTCCCTCTTCTTTAGCGATCGGGTATCTTTCCCCTTTTTTTACTTCAGCCTTAATTCCATAGCTCAGGCCGGGACCGCCTCTGACATTGATCTTGTCTGTCGCGATGACCGCTTCTCCCTCTGCGGCGATTGCGGTGTGGAATGACGGAAGAAGCGCTGTGATGATGACGCCGCATAAAATAAGAGCAAGAGTTCTCTTCTTCATGGCTGTCCTCCTTTCTGAACTAACTAAAATACATTCTTGTATAATATCGTATTTTCCTTGCTGAATGTTAAATAAAAATAAAATGGTTTGTTTATACTAGTCATAAATACAGCGAAAAGGTGTGCAAATCATGAAATATCAACCAAAAATGGGACGCGCGCTGCACGATGCGGAAGGAAATCTGCACTTCAGTGATCAGAGCGACAGAGAAAAGGCGGGTTTTCTTGAAGAGACGGCGACGGAGTTCGGTCTCTTATCGAAAGAAGCGGTCGCAAGGAAAAACAGACGGAATAAAACTTGACAGGGGAGTGCAATCCCATTATTATAATAGAAATTGATGTACATAAGTCATGATAACGATTTTGAACCGATAATGGAGAAGAGTAGGTCAGAATGCATGGAGAAGAGAGGAACCGCCCCGGGCTGAAAGCGGATCCGCACTGCATCTTTCTCGAAACAACACTCCGGAGGTTCCCTGCTGAACGCTTTTGCAAGTCATTAGGCAGCGGACGTGAACCTGCGTTAAAGGTCAGAGCGGGGATGCTTCGGCATTCCAACTAGGGTGGCACCACGGGTATAACTCTCGTCCCTACTATACATGTATAGTAGGAGCGGGAGTTTTTTTATTTGAAGAAAGACATTAAGGAGGCCTGTAACATGGCATATCACATTCCAAGAGGCACACAGGACATACTGCCGGGTGAATCAGACAGATGGCAGTTCGTCGAACAAATTATGAGGGAGACGTGCCGCACTTATCAATATAAAGAAATCCGCACGCCGATCTTCGAACATACGGAATTGTTCGCAAGAGGCGTCGGTGAGTCTACAGATATCGTGCAGAAAGAAATGTACACGTTTGAAGACCGTAAAGGGAGAAGCCTGACGCTTCGGCCGGAAGGAACAGCCGCCGCAGTCCGCGCCTTCAATGAAAATAAATTATTTGCGAACCCGGTGCAGCCGACGAAGCTTTATTATGTCGGACCGATGTTCCGTTACGAACGTCCGCAGACGGGGCGTTTCCGCCAATTCTATCAATTCGGAATTGAAGCGATCGGCTCCAAAGATCCGGCCGTGGATGCAGAAGTCATTGCGCTTGCGATGAGTATTTACCGTAAAGCCGGTTTGAAACATGTCAAGCTTGTGCTGAACAGCCTTGGTGACCAGGAGAGCCGCAAATTCTACCGGGAAGCGCTCGTCAAACATTTTGAACCGCGCATCGGAGAATTTTGCTCAGACTGCCAGTCGCGCCTGCACACAAACCCGCTCAGAATTCTTGACTGCAAGAAAGACAGAGAGCATGAACTGATGAAAACGGCTCCGTCCATTCTTGATTACTTAAATGAAGAATCAGCCGCTTATTTTGAGAAAGTAAAACAATACTTAAACGATCTCGGCATCCCATTCGAAATAGATCCGAACCTTGTCAGAGGGCTTGATTATTATAACCATACCGCTTTTGAAATTATGAGCAATGCCGAAGGATTCGGCGCGATTACAACACTTGCCGGCGGGGGCCGCTATGACGGGCTTGTTGAACAGATCGGCGGACCTGAAGCGCCTGGTATCGGATTTGCGATGAGCATCGAACGTCTGCTCGCAGCCATTGACGCTGAGAAAACAGAGCTTCCCGTCAATCAGGGGATTGACTGCTACATCGTGACGCTCGGAGAAAAAGCGAAGGATTATTCCGTTTCCCTCGTGTACAAACTGAGAGAAGCGGGCATCTCAAGTGAAATCGATTATGAAAATAAAAAGATGAAGGGCCAATTCAAAACGGCTGACCGTCTCGGCGCACGTTTTATTGCGATTTTAGGGGAAGATGAGCTTGCCCAGAATAAAATCAATGTAAAAGATGCGGAAACAGGAGAGCAGCGTGAAGTGGTGTTAGACGAGCTGATACAAGTGTTAAAGGCAGATCAAAAGCAGTGAAGGAGAGGAACGCTATGTTTGGAAGAACATATTATTGTGGCGAGATAACTGAAAAAGCGATTGGCGAAACCGTCAAACTGAAAGGGTGGGTGCAGAAGCGGCGCGATCTCGGCGGCTTGATTTTCATTGATTTGCGTGACCGCTCGGGTATTGTGCAAGTCGTGTTCAACCCTGACGTATCGAAGGAAGCCCTTGCCGCAGCGGAAGCAATCAGAAACGAATATGTGCTTGATATCGAAGGCACGGTTTCTGCCCGTGAAGAAGGCACGGTGAATCCCAACCTGAAAACCGGTAAAATTGAAATCAAAGCTGAAGCGGTGACGGTGCTCAGTACGGCGAAAACGCCTCCGTTTCCGATCAGTGACCAGGCGGCTGACGTTTCTGAAGACGTCCGGTTAAAACACCGCTATTTGGATTTGCGCCGCCCGGCGATGTTTCAAACATTGCAAATGCGCCATCAAGTCACAAAATCCATCCGCCATTTCTTGGATGAAAACGGATTTCTTGATATTGAAACACCGATTTTAACAAAAAGCTCTCCCGAAGGCGCCCGTGATTACTTAGTGCCGAGCCGGGTGCATGAAGGAGAATTTTACGCCCTTCCGCAATCGCCGCAGATTTTTAAACAGCTTCTGATGGTGTCGGGCTTTGAACGGTATTATCAAGTGGCCCGCTGCTTCCGCGATGAAGACTTGCGTGCCGACCGCCAGCCGGAATTTACGCAGATTGATATTGAAATGTCCTTTATGAGTCAAGAAGACATCATGTCTCTGGCGGAAGAGATGATGGCGAAAGTCATGCTTGAAACAAAAGGTGTTGAAGTACCGCTTCCGCTTCCGCGAATGACATATGAAGAAGCGATGAACAGCTACGGTTCCGACAAGCCCGACACCCGCTTCGGCATGCTGCTGACGGACGTGTCAGACATAGTGAAAGATACTGAATTTAAGGTGTTCTCATCAGCCGTGGCAAACGGCGGCGTTGTAAAAGCGATCAATGTCAAAGGCGCTGCCGGCGACTATTCCAGAAAAGATATCGACGCGCTCGGCGTTTTTGCCGGAAATTACGGCGCGAAAGGTCTCGCTTGGGTGAAAGTTGAAGCTGACGGCGTAAAAGGCCCGATTGCGAAATTCTTTGATGAAGAGAAGCAGGCAAAACTGGCTGAAGCGCTTGATGCTTCTGAAGGCGATCTGCTCCTGTTCGGGGCTGATAAGTTTGAGGTTGTGGCTCAATCCCTCGGCGCGCTTCGCTTAAAGCTCGGCAAAGAACGCGGCCTGATTGACGAAAGCCTCTTCAACTTCCTGTGGGTTGTGGACTGGCCGTTACTGGAGCATGACGAGGAAGAAGGCCGTTTCTATGCGGCTCACCACCCGTTTACAATGCCTGTCCGTGAAGATCTTGACCTGATTGAAACGGCGCCTGAAGATATGAAAGCGCAGGCTTACGACCTTGTCTTAAACGGCTATGAACTCGGCGGAGGCTCAATCCGTATTTTTGAAAAAGACGTTCAGGAAAAAATGTTCGGGCTTCTCGGCTTTACGAAAGAAGAAGCGGAGGAGGAGTTCGGATACCTTCTCGAAGCCTTTGAATACGGCGCACCTCCGCACGGCGGAATCGCGCTCGGCTTAGACCGTTTGGTTATGCTTCTTGCAGGCCGGACAAACTTAAGAGATACGATCGCTTTCCCGAAAACGGCAAGCGCAAGCTGCCTTCTTACGGAAGCGCCCGGCGAAGTGAGCGACGCCCAGCTTGAAGAACTTCACCTTTCTGTCAAAAGAAAAGTGAAACAGTAAAGATCAGCAGTTTGTTTCTTGAAAATCAAAATCTGCTGTGATATGATTTTGACAAGTTAAATAAAGTCCTGATGTGTTAGTTGTACACCTAGTTTTGACCGAACATTTTTTTGATTTGGGAGCCCGCATTTTTAAATGGCGTACATGCCTCTTTTCATTCGTTAAGAGGACTTACAAGATTTAAAAAAGGGCACCCACCTGCTGAGAGCGGGTTCAAAACGAAGGAAAGCTGCAACGGCACAATTGGGACTTTATTTTTTGTGCGCTAAAACCAGCGGCTTTTTGACAAGCCGAGTTTATAAAACCAGAATGTGGAGTGAGGTTCTTGTTACATCAGTTTTCCAGAAATGAGCTAGCGATTGGAAAAGAAGGGCTGGACACGTTAAAAAACAGCACGGTGGCCGTTCTCGGCGTCGGCGGAGTCGGTTCATTCGCAGCCGAAGCATTGGCGAGGTCCGGAGTGGGGCGGATCGTGCTTGTCGATAAAGATGATGTTGACATTACAAACGTAAACCGCCAGCTGCATGCGCTCTTGTCGACGGTGGGACAGCCGAAAACAGACTTGATGAAAGCGCGGATCGCGGATATTAATCCGGATTGCGATGTCGTCGCCTTAAAAATGTTTTATACAGAAGAGACATATGAGCAGTTCTTTGAGTATCCGCTTGATTACGTCATTGACGCGTCGGATACGATTCATTATAAAATTCATCTGATGAAAGAATGTCTGAAACGGAATGTTCCGCTGATTTCAAGCATGGGAGCGGCGAATAAAACAGACCCGACACGCTTTCAGATTGCTGATATTTCAAAAACCCATACCGATCCGATTGCCAAAGTCGTCCGCACAAGGCTTCGTAAAGAGGGCATTAAAAAAGGCGTACAGGTCATTTTTTCTGATGAAAGCCCGATTGTCATCCGTGAAGACGTCAGAAAAGAAGTCGGGAATGATGAAGCGAAAATCCGCAAAGCGCAAATGCCGCCGTCTTCCAACGCCTGGGTTCCGTCAGTGGCCGGTCTGATTATGGGCGGACATGTTGTCATGGAGCTCTTAAAGGACATCGACATTAAACGGGTTAAAGATAAATAAAAAGAAAAACAGCCTTCTTCAGGAAAGGCTGTTTTTTATTTGAATCCGCCGTTTACACGAAAGATTTTGGCCGGTATCAAAAAAGACAAGGACACATAGGGTGTCCTTGTCCGGTTATTTTTTCTGCTTCATCAGTTTTTCATACACTTGCTTTATGGCGGCTTCAAATTTCCCCGTTTGTTTCGGTTTATAGTATTGCTTGTTTTTTAACGGATCGGGCAAATATTGCTGTTCGACCCATCCGTTTTCGAAATCGTGAGGATATTGATAGCCGATCCCGCGTCCGAACTCTTGGGCCCCTTTATAGTGGGCGTCTTTTAAATGTTTCGGCACATCGCCGATTTTACCCGTCCTGATGTCTTTGAGAGCCTCATCAATGGCTGAGATGGCGGAGTTTGATTTTGGCGAGAGGCATAATTCGATTACCGCATTGGCCAGCGGAATTCTCGCTTCCGGAAAGCCGATCCGTTCTGCGGTCTGAATCGCGCTCAGCACCCGGGGGCCTGCCTGCGGGCTTGCGAGGCCGATATCTTCATAGGCGATCACGAGAAGCCTTCTTGATATGCTTTCAAGATCGCCGGCTTCGATCAGACGGGCCAGATAATGAAGGGCGGCGTTTGCGTCCGAGCCTCGGATCGATTTTTGGAAGGCGGATAAGACGTCATAATGCGCATCGCCGTTTTTATCATGAGTATAGCTTTTTTTCTGCAGACATTCTTCCGCGGTTTCCCGTGTAATCCGGATCGTGCCGTCGCTTGATTCCTTTGTGGAGAGCACGGCAAGCTCCAGTGCGTTCAAAGCGGAGCGGACGTCTCCCCCGCACCCTTGTGCGAAATGATCCATCGCGTCGTCGTCCACCGAAACGCTGTAAGAACCGAGTCCCCGGTGTTCATCTGTGAGCGCTCTTTTCAATGCCTGCTTGATCAGATCGGGTGTTAACGGTTCGAGCTCAAATATCTGGGTTCGGCTTCTGATGGCCGGGTTAATGGCATGATAAGGGTTGGCGGTCGTTGCGCCGATTAAAATAATCATGCCGTTTTCTAAATAGGGCAGCAGAAAATCCTGCTTTCCCTTATCAAGCCTGTGCACTTCGTCAAGGATTAAAATGACCTGGCCTGACATTTTCGCTTCCTGTACGACAATCTCCATGTCTTTTTTATTATGAATGACGGCATTCAATTTCCTGAATGCGATGCTTGTCGATCCTGCGATCGCTGTGGCGATGGATGTTTTTCCGATGCCCGGCGGTCCGTACAGGATCATGGATGATAAGTGCTTTGCACGCACCATTCTGCCGATGATTTTATCTTCTTTGACCAAATGTTCCTGGCCGATAATGTCTTCAATATTGGCAGGCCGCATCCGATACGCCAGTGGTTTCATGAACATCTCTCCTTACATATACAGGGTAACGGAAAACGGACGATTAGAAAAGAGAATTGCGGCGGGCCCCGTGTTTCAATGAAAATTAGGATAAGTTATGTTATAATAACAGTTGGTCTATAAGATACTAAACAGATTATTCATATCCATTTACTTGTATAAATTAACAATTAGAATTGACTGGGGTGTTCATATTGAAAATATCGACAAAGGGAAGATACGGGCTCACCATTATGATTGAATTGGCGAAAAAGCACGGAGACGGTCCGACGTCGCTCAAAAGCATCGCCCAAACAAACAGCCTTTCTGAGCATTACTTGGAACAGCTTGTATCACCGCTTAGAAACGCCGGACTCGTAAAAAGCATCAGAGGCGCTTACGGGGGTTACGTGCTCGGGGGCCAGCCTGAAGAGATAACGGCCGGAGATATTATCAGAGTGCTGGAAGGGCCGATCAGCCCGGTAGAAGTGCTTGAGGATGAAGAGCCTGCCAAGCGGGAGTTATGGATCCGCATCCGCGACGCTGTAAAAGACGTGCTGGACAGCACGACGTTAGAAGACCTTGCGAGCTACACGGACGGCGAGCAGGAAGCTTATATGTTCTATATTTAAACCAGAGGTGTACAGACAATGGAACGGATTTATTTAGATCATGCCGCGACTTCCCCGATGGATGAGCGTGTGCTCGAAGAGATGAAGCCCCATTTCTTCGGCAGTTTCGGCAACCCGTCAAGCATTCATTCATTCGGGAGAGAATCCCGGAAATGGGTCGATGAAGCGAGAGCGGACATCGCGCGCGAAATCAGTGCGAAAGAACAGGAAATTATTTTCACAAGCGGCGGCACGGAGGCTGATAATTTAGCGATTTTCGGAACGGCTGCCGCCCGGAAGAATGAAGGAAAGCATATCATTACGACCGCTGTTGAGCACCATGCTGTGTTGCACGCCTGCGAAAAGCTGGAAGAAGACGGCTTTGAGGTGACATACCTCATCCCCGGCCCTTCAGGACGGATCAGTGCAAATCAGGTGAAAGAAGCGCTCCGTGATGATACAATCCTTGTTACCGTCATGTATGGCAATAACGAAGTCGGAACCATTCAGCCGATTGACGAAATCGGAGAGCTGTTAAGCGGGCATCAGGCCTATTTTCACACAGATGCCGTCCAGGCATTCGGTTATATGCCGATTGACGTGAAAAAAAGCAGAATTGACATGCTGTCTGTTTCCGGTCACAAGCTTAACGGGCCTAAAGGGACAGGCTTTTTATATGTAAATCAAGAGGTGAAGCTGTCACCGATTCTTCTCGGGGGAGAGCAGGAACGAAAGCGCCGCGCGGGAACGGAAAATGTACCGGGCATCGCCGGCTTAAAAGAAGCGGTCGTCCTTTCAAACCGTGAGAGGGAAGAGAAAACAGCGAAGTATAAGGAGTTTAAGAACATCATCATGAGTACGCTGGAAAAATCCGGCGTCACAGCGGAGGTGAACGGAGATGCCGAGAAATGCCTGCCTCATATTTTAAACCTTTACTTTCCCGGTGTGCCGGTGGAAGCGCTGCTGGTCAATCTTGACATGGAAGGCATTGCCGTCTCCAGCGGATCTGCTTGTACAGCGGGATCCGTTCTTCCGTCCCATGTGCTTACGGCCATGTTCGGAAGTGAGAGCGGCAGGCTGACTTCGTCAATCCGCCTCAGCTTCGGCCTCGGCAATACGGCGGAACAAATCGAAACAGCCGCCGAAAAGCTTGCCGCCGTCGTTAAACGGCTTGCTTAAAACGGCGGACTTACGTTTTTAATGGAGTGAATGCAAATGGAAAAACGGCCGGAGGATACAAGAGTCGTAGTCGGCATGTCCGGCGGCGTGGACTCTTCCGTGGCGGCCCTTCTGCTGAAGGAGCAGGGCTACGATGTAATCGGAATCTTTATGAAAAACTGGGATGATACGGACGAAAACGGTTTTTGCACGGCGACGGAAGATTATGAAGACGTCATCCGGGTCTGCAACCAGATCGGAATTCCGTATTATGCCGTCAATTTTGAAAAGCAATATTGGGAAAAGGTATTTCAATATTTCCTTGATGAATATAAAGCCGGAAGAACCCCCAATCCGGATGTCATGTGCAATAAAGAAATTAAGTTTAAGGCTTTCTTGGATCATGCTCTGTCACTCGGCGCGGATTATCTTGCGACGGGCCATTACGCCCGCGTGGACAGAAGCGCAGGTACAGTGCGCATGCTCCGCGGTCTGGATGAAAACAAGGACCAGACTTATTTTCTGAATCAGCTCAATCAGGAACAGCTCAGCAAAGTCATGTTCCCGATCGGTGATCTGCAAAAAAGCCGCGTGCGGGAAATCGCCAAAGAAGCGGAACTTGCGACAGCTGCGAAAAAAGACAGCACGGGAATCTGCTTTATCGGCGAACGCAACTTCAAAACGTTTCTCAGCCAATATCTCCCCGCTCAGCCGGGCGATATGATGACAATGGACGGAGAAGTAAAAGGGCGTCATGACGGTCTGATGTATTATACAATCGGACAGCGCCACGGTCTTGGAATCGGCGGAAGCGGCGAGCCGTGGTTCGCCGTCGGTAAAGATCTTGAAAAAAACATTCTGTATGTTGATCAAGGATTCCATAATCCGCTTCTGTATTCCGATAAGATCACGGCGACAAATGTCAGCTGGACGCGTCCCGGTCTGATGGACGGCGGCGAAATGACATGCACGGCGAAATTCCGCTACCGTCAGGAAGATCACAAAGTAACGGTGAAAATGACGGGTGATGATGAAGCGGTAGTCATTTTTGACGGGCAGGTACGCGCCGTTACGCCGGGACAAGCCGTCGTTTTTTATGACGGAGAAGAGTGCCTCGGCGGCGGAACGATAGATGACGTCTATAAAGACGGAACAAAATTGTGGTACGTATAATACATGTAAAAAACCTCAACTCGCATGTTGGGGTTTTTTAGCGAAAGGAAGTTAAAAATGGATTATAATAAAATCGGAATTGACGCCATGCAGGAGGGCGATTTTGAAAAAGCGGCAGAGGCTTTTACGAAAGCGATTGAGGAAAACGGGCAAGATCCGGTGCCGTATATCAACTTCGCAAATCTGCTTTCTTCTGTGAACGAACTCGAACGGGCGCTTGCATTCTATAACAGAGCGCTCGAATTGGACAATTCGGCGGCAGCCGCTTATTACGGTGCGGGAAACGTATATGTGATGAAAGAATTGTTTTCCGAAGCGAAGGATATGTTTGAAAAAGCGCTTCGCTCCGGAATGGAAAACGGAGATTTGTTTTATATGCTGGGGACCGTTCTCGTTAAATTAGAGCGGCCGAAGCTTGCACTGCCGTATTTGCAGCGTGCCGTTGAATTAAACGAAAATGACACGGAAGCACGCTTCCAGTTCGGAATGTGCCTCGCAAATGAAGAAATGCTGGATGAAGCTCTGGCGCAGTTTGAGACGGTGATCGAGCAGGACCCAAGCCACGCGGACGCATTTTATAATGCCGGAGTCGCTTACGCGTACAAAGAAAATCGTGAAAAGGCGCTTGAGATGCTGGAAGGCGCAATCGGCATACAGCCTGATCATATGCTTGCGCTTCATGCGAAACAGCTTATCACCCAGTCATAACAAAAGGAGGGAAGGCTCGTGGATCAGCTGAACATCGAAGAACAGCCGTATGTAAAAGGCGTCATTCATACGGTCATTTATCATAATGACACCAACCTGTATACAGTGCTGAAAGTCAAAGTTGCAGAAACGTCTGAGGCGATCGAAGACAAGGTCGTATCCGTAACGGGCTACTTCCCTCTGCTGCAAGAAGATGAGACCTACACATTTTACGGAAAAACCGCCACGCATCCTAAGTTCGGCCTGCAATTTCAGGCTGAACACTTTAAAAAAGAAATTCCGACCACAAAAGAAGGGATCATTCACTACTTATCAAGTGATCTGTTTGAAGGAATCGGAAAAAAAACGGCGGAAGAAATCGTCAAAAAGCTCGGAGACGGCGCGCTCAATAAAATTCTGACGGATGCGTCGGTGCTTTACGATGTGCCGAAAATGTCGAAAAAGAAAGCGGATAAGCTTGCCGGAGAGCTGCAGCGGCATCAGGGGCTTGAGCAGATTATGATCTCTCTGAACCAATACGGTTTCGGGCCCCAGCTATCAATGAAAATATATCAGGCCTACGAAACGGAAACCCTGGAGAAAATTCAGGAAAATCCTTATCAGCTTGTAAAAGACGTTGAAGGCATCGGCTTTGTGAAAGCTGACGAGCTGGGCGGAAAAATGGGTCTGTCAGGAAACCACCCGGAGCGGATCAAAGCGGCAATCTTATATACGATTGAATCGACCTGTCTTTCAGAAGGCCATACGTACATAGAGACAAAGCAGCTGATTATCAATACGCAAACGCTCCTGAATCAGTCAGCTGAAGGCGGCCGCGTCACGGAAATGGATGCGGCTGACGGCATCATCGCCCTCGGGGAGAGTAAGGATATCGTCATTGAAGGAGAGCGCTGCTATTTTCCGTCCTTGTTTTACGCCGAACAAAATGTCGCAAAACGCGTGCTCGACATTGCGGCTCAGACGGAGTATGCCGATCAATTTCCTGAATCGGAATTTCTGCTTGCACTCGGTGAACTGGAAGAACGGATGAATGTTCAATACGCACCAAGCCAAAAGGATGCCATTCAAAAAGCGCTGTCTTCACCGATGCTTTTATTGACCGGAGGACCCGGGACGGGGAAAACGACCGTTATTAAAGGAATCGTGGAATTATACAGTGAACTGCACGGAGTATCGCTTGACCCCGGTGATTATAAAAAAGACGAGACGTTCCCGGTGCTGCTTGCCGCGCCGACGGGAAGAGCCGCAAAACGGATGAGCGAATCTACGGGTCTGCCGGCTGTTACGATTCACAGGCTGCTCGGCTGGAATGGCGCTGAAGGCTTTACCTACAATGAAGATCAGCCGATTGAAGGGAAACTGATCATTATAGACGAAGCGAGTATGCTCGATATCTGGCTCGCCAGCCATTTGTTTAAGGCGCTTCCTAAGCACATTCAGCTCATTGTCGTCGGTGATGAAGACCAGCTTCCTTCAGTAGGACCGGGGCAGGTGCTGAGAGACCTTTTGGCTTCTGAGGTGCTGCCGACCGTGCGCCTGACAGATATTTACCGTCAGGCTGAAGGATCATCCATTGTGGAACTTGCGCATGATATGAAAAAAGGACTGCTTCCAAAGGGGCTGACCGCGCCGACAAAGGACCGCTCATTTATCCGCTGTAATTCTTCACAGATTAAAGAAGTCGTGGATCAGGTCGTCTCGAACGCGTTAAAAAAGGGGTATACCTCCAGGGATATTCAAGTGCTTGCCCCGATGTACAGGGGAAAAGCGGGAATTAACGAGCTGAATATGCTTCTTCAAGACATCATGAATCCGCCGAAAGAAAAAAGGCGGGAGCTGAAATTCGGTGATGTCGTCTACAGGACGGGCGATAAAATATTACAGCTTGTCAACCAGCCGGAAAACAATGTGTTTAACGGCGATATCGGCGAAATCGTGTCCATTTTTTATGCCAAAGAAAATACGGAAAAAGAAGACATGGTCGTCGTCTCGTTTGACGGCAACGAAATCACCTTTACGAAAAAGGATTTCAGCCAGTTTACCCACGCTTACTGCTGTTCCATTCATAAGTCGCAGGGAAGCGAATTCCCTATTGTCGTCCTGCCTGTCGTCAAAGGCTACTATCGAATGCTCAGGAGAAATCTGCTTTATACCGCCATAACAAGAGCGAAAAAATTTCTGATTCTTTGCGGAGAAGAAGAAGCGCTTGAATGGGGCGTCAAAAACAATGATGCCACCGTCAGACAGACGTCGCTTAAAAACAGGCTCACAGAGCAGACTGAAGAGATGGATGCAGAACTGGCCGCCCTGCAAAAAGAGCTGCCGTTCAGTGTATATGATGCAAACATCGGAATGGAAGGCATCACGCCGTTTGACTTTATGGAAGAAAAAGCGTAAAAAAACCCGGAGCATAAACATGCGCCGGGTTTTCGCCTGTGGAAGTCATTTCAAAGTATGCTGCCCGGCTTCTTGGCAAAACCTATACGTGTTCAACAAAAGGTGGTTGATCACACTTTGAGAACATGCCATGCAGCTGAAGGACGAACAGTATATGACGAAAACGGGCGCAGTCTCGGGATGATATCGGATGTATGTTTCTCTCTGGACGGCCGGTTTCTCGGTTTCGTTCTGGAGCAGAAACGCCTGTTTCACAACCGCCATCTTTTTTTAGAGGCAAGTGATATAAAAGAGATGGAACAAGAAGCCGTAGCTTCCGGTCATGCTCATTTGCAGCCTTTGCCGAAGAGCTGTTTCACCTTTGAACAGATTAAGATGCAGCCGGTGAAATCGCCTGATGGTGAAATGTTCGGTTTACTGGAAGATGTATACTTTTGTTTGGACAAGGGCATAATCGTAGCATATGAACTCTCGGACGGCTTCTTTTCAGATTTGGCTGGCAGACGCCAAGTGCGCCGCGCCGCCGATACGCTTATTGAAGCGGGGAAAGAAGGCATCGTCCTGAACGGATAAGAGGTGTAGTCTGTGCTTGTATGTCCGAACTGCAAAAGTAAAGATATCGGCAAAATCGGCGTAAACCAATACTATTGCTGGGGCTGCTTCATTGAGCTGACGGTGGCCAAAGGCAAAATTGCGACACATCAAGTAGAGGAAGACGGCACATTAAGCAGTCTTGATGATTTGTTTTCTGAAGACGAACGCAGTATCAATTTTTAAAGTTGAAAGGAGATACGCGCGATGGGCAGAACAATGACCTCTCTGTTGGCTTTAGGAGCTGGAGCCGTTATGTATCGTATGGCTTCTCAGTCCGATATGCTGAATAAAAAAGGTATGAAACGGATGAGAAGACGAGTCATGAAAATGTTTTAAGCAGAAAAAAGGATACTTCTCCGGAAGTATCCTTTTTACGTTTGTCTCGCTTCCAGCCGTCTGGCCGCGAGAGACAGGCTGTAATTGACCGCGAAATACATCAGGGCCGCCAGCAGAAAGATCGGGAAAAAATATCCCCCGTCAGCGCTTTGTCCGTTTAAAATCTGCGCGTTATGAATCAGTTCGGGCAGAGCGATGACGACCGCAAGTGACGTATCTTTTAATAAGGAGATAAACTGGCTCACAATCGGAGGAACCATACGCCTGAGCGCCTGCGGCATGACGACGAGAAAAAGAGTCTGCGTGTACGTCAGTCCTGAAGAACGCGCCGCTTCAATCTGTCCTTTGTCAACGGATTGCAAACCGCTTCTGATGATTTCTGACAGCATGGCCGATTCAAAAATCGTCAGCGCCGTAATGGCGGCCGCGGTAATTTCCAGTTTGATCCCGATTTCCGGAAGGGCAAAAAACGTAAAGAAAATGATTAATAACAGCGGCAGGTTGCGGATGGTTTCCACAATGGCCGCTATAATGCCCGAGACGATAGGAATTTTCGCATAGCGCAAAGTGCCGGCGGCAAGCCCGAAAATAAAACTCAGGACAATGGAGATCAGGGCAACATAAAGTGTGACCAAAAAGCCGTCCCATAAAAACAGCAGATGGTCAGGTGTATAGGCGCCGCTAAAATCCATGTTTTTCACTCTCCTTTTCTAATAACTCTTTCCGAGACGTCTTTCCAAATAGTGAACCCCGATGCTGAGCGGGATCGTTAATATCAAATAAAAAAGCGCGACGAAAATATAGACATCAAACACGACAAGAGTGCTTGAGGAAACGAGATCCGCCTGATACATCAAATCGAGTCCCGCCACCACTCCGAGTATTGATGAGTTTTTGACAAGGTTGAGAAATTGGTTTCCGAGCGGGGGAATGACGATTTTTACGGCCTGAGGAAGAATGATATATCTCATCGCCTGACTGTAGGTGAAGCCTGACGATCTGGCCGCTTCCATCTGCCCTTTGGGGACAGTCTGAATTCCGGCTCTGATGGCTTCTGCGATAAAGGCGGACGTGTAAATCGTAAGCGCAATCGTTCCCGCCTGAAAGCCGTCCAGTCTCAGCCCGGCGTTCGGAAGTCCGAAATAAAAAACGAATGTGATGAGGAGAAGCGGGATGTTCCGGATAAATTCCACATACGCAGTGCCGATCCATTGAAGGGGTTTGAAAGCCGTGATTCTCATGACTGCGATCAGAACGCCCAGCGCAAAGCTGCCTGCCAGCGCGATGAAGCTCGCAAGCAATGTGTGCAGGAAACCGTCCATATACATATCGAAGTTTTCCGTTAAAATTGAAAAGTTCATCTATGTCACTCCTTATAAAACGGGGATGAGCATGCATGCTCATCCCGCGGTCCGTCCTATTTTGCCGGTTCTTCTTTTATCCATTTTTTATAGATTTTTTCGTACCTGCCGTCGGCTTTCATTTTTTTCAAAGAGGCGTTGATTTCTTTGACAAGGCCGGATTGGCCTTTTTTGACGGCGATTCCGTAAGGTTCATCGGTAAAGGTTTCGCCCGTCAGCTGATATTGTTTATTTTCATCGGCCATGCCGTATAAAATCGCATTATCGGTTGTGAGCGCATCTCCCTGTCCCGCTTTAAGCGCAGTGAACGCTTCGGCGTAATTTTCAAATTCCAGCACTGAGGCGTCAGGCGCTTTTTCTCTGATGTTCTGTGAGGAAGTGGAGCCTTTTACCGCCAATACTTTTGAGCCTTTTCCCAGGTCTTCGGTGCTTTTGATGCTGCTTCCTTTTTTGACGAGCAGGGATTGCCCGGCTTCAAAATAAACATCTGAGAAATCAACTTCTTTTTTCCGCTCATCCGTTATCGTCATCGTGGCGGTGATGGCGTCGATATCGCCGTTTTGCAGCATCGGAATCCTCGTTTTTGACGTCACTTCTTTAAATTCCGCTTTCTTCTCATCCCCCAGAATATCTTTTGCGAGCTGTTTTGAGATATCAATATCGAAGCCTTCAATATCACCGGAGCTTGGGTTTTTCAGCCCGAATAACCTCGTATCGGTTTTGACGCCGAAGATGATTTTGTCTCTGTCTTTAATAGAGGCTAACGTGTCTTTTCCCGTTCCTTTTGAATCCCCGGACGTTTCTTTCCCTCCGCAGGCTGCCAGCATAAAGACGGCCAGCAGTGATATCAATCCGAATGACAACCATTTTGTTGCGCGTGACATAAGCGCTCCTCCGTTTCTTTTCAGTGATTTAAAATACGGCTTAAGAATAAACGCGCCCTCTCTTCACGGGGGCTTTCGTAAAATTCAGCCGGTGCAGCTTCTTCTAAGATGGATCCGCCGTCGATAAACACGATGCGGTCCGCCACTTCTTTTGCGAATCCCATTTCATGTGTGACGACTGCCATGGTCATGCCTTCCTTTGCGAGTGTTTTCATGACATCCAGCACTTCCCCGATCATTTCCGGATCAAGCGCGGATGTGGGTTCATCAAACAGCATAATTTCGGGCTTCATCGCAAGCCCCCTGGCGATGGCGACACGCTGCTGCTGGCCGCCGGAAAGCTGTGAAGGATAAGCGTCCGCTTTGTCCGGTATACCGACTTTTTTCAAATAGTATAAGGCCGTTTCCTTTGCTTCTTCTTTTGATTGCTTGAGCACTTTGATCGGTGCGAGCATGATATTTTGCAGAACGGTTTTGTGCGGGTACAGATGAAAATGCTGAAACACCATGCCGATATTCCGGCGGACCTGATTTATATCCGTTTTCTTGTCACGGATGGAGACGCCGTTTACCGTTAAGGCGCCTCCATCAACTGTTTCCAGCTGATTAATGCAGCGGAGAAGCGTGCTTTTTCCCGATCCTGAAGGTCCGATGATAACGACGACTTCCCCTTTTTTAATGTGCAGATTAATGTTTTTCAGCACGTGGAAATGTCCGTAGTGCTTATTTACATCCTGAAATGAAATCATGGCCATCCTCCTTAAAAAACATGAGTCATATTGGACAGTTTTGAAATCCTTTAACACATTACGATGGTTATACAGACTTTTATGAATATTATTTAGATTATTTTGTAATTTCTGATAATTATTTCCGTCAAGAGGTCTGCGTCATAAGGCGGAGTTTATGAAACGAGAATAATTCCGGCTTTCTGTCAAAAGATAAAGCAAGAGGTGAAACGTCATGCTTCAAAAACCGCTGCAGCTCTTAATGTGGACGGCTGTATGTCTGCTCGTTTTGTTAACAGTGTATGTCTTTTGCATGCTCGATATGTTATGGTCTCCCATTTGGCTTGTTATAAAATCTCTCTTTATTCCTATATTCATCGCAGTATTTATTGCTTATCTTTTACTTCCGATTACTGAATGGCTTCATAGAAAAGGGATGCCTAGAACTTTAAGCCTGCTTCTGATTTATTGCCTGTTTTTCGGCGGAATCGGCTGGGGGGTTTATAAAGGGGTTCCTGTTTTAATTGAACAGCTGCAGGATCTGTCTGAGAGCATTCCCGGTCTTGCCGAAAACTACAACAGCATGCTGAGGCATCTGCATAATCACACGGATCATTGGCCTGACGGCATGCACCATCGGATGGACAAAATGATTCAGCAGACAGAAACGTTTCTTGCCGGCACGATTGAAAGCACGATCAGAAGCATCCGTTTCGTGCTTGATTATATCCTGATCGCGGCGACGATTCCTTTTCTCGTGTTCTATATGGTGAAGGATATAGGCGTCATGAAAAAGACGGTCTGGTATTTGACGCCGAAGTCCTGGAGAAAAAGGGGGAGTGAATTTCTGCGGGATGTGGACGACTCTCTCGGTGATTACATCCGCGGTCAGCTTCTCGTTTGTTTTTTGCTCGGGTTAATAGCCGGCGTTTCATTTTGGCTGTTCGGGCTTCCTTACCCGCTGATTTTGGGCCTTGCCATCGGGATTACAAATGTCATCCCGTATTTCGGCCCGTTTATCGGCGCTGTGCCGGCGCTGCTCCTTTCGCTGGCGATTTCCTCCAAGGCTGTGATCATCGTAATCGTCACGATTTTTATTCTTCAATTTATAGAAGGAAACATTTTGAGCCCGCTCATTGTCGGGCGAAGTCTCAAAATGCACCCCGTCGTGATCATGCTTGCGCTTCTTGCCGGAGGAGAGCTCGCGGGCATTCCCGGCATGATTCTCGCTGTTCCGGCGGCAGCCGTTTTAAAAGTGACGGCCATTCACTTTTTGCGGATCAGGACGGAACATTGACATTCGGGTTCTGCTTGTCTATAATTTCGAGTAGAATACATACGAATCTCGAGTGACGGATAAGAGTACGCCGAAGCCCTGTTTAAGAGAGAAGCTCCGATACGCTGAGAGGAGCTTCAGCAGAAGATCGGCCGAAGCTAATCCTGAGTGCAGTTAAAGGCTGCCGCAATCCTGCGTTACGGGATGAAAGGTGACAGGCCTTTTTCGGCCTGTAATCAGGGTGGTACCGCGAGACAGCTCTCGTCCCTGTGTGAACGCATGGTTTGCATAGGGAGAGAGCTTTTTTGCTGTCGCAAAAGAGAATTTCGGGTAGTGATAAGGAGGAATATAGATGAAACACTTAACTTCTGCTGAAGTACGTCAAATGTTTTTAGATTTCTTTAAAGAAAAAGGTCATGCCGTTGAACCGAGCGCCTCATTGGTTCCGCATGAAGATCCGTCTTTACTGTGGATCAACAGCGGCGTTGCGACGCTGAAAAAGTACTTTGACGGCCGCGTTGTGCCGGAGAATCCGAGAATTGTAAACGCGCAAAAATCAATCCGCACAAATGATATTGAAAATGTGGGGAAAACGGCGCGCCACCACACGTTCTTTGAGATGCTCGGAAACTTTTCCATCGGTGATTATTTTAAAGAAGAAGCCATCACGTGGGCATGGGAGTTTTTAACGAGCGAAAAGTGGATCGGCTTTGATCCGGAGCTGCTGTCTGTAACGGTTCACCCTGAGGATGAAGAAGCTTATACGCTATGGGCGGAAAAAATCGGCGTTCCGGAAGAAAGAATCATCCGTCTGGAAGGGAACTTCTGGGATATCGGCGAAGGCCCGAGCGGACCGAATACGGAAATTTTCTATGACCGCGGCGAGAAATACGGCAATGACCCGTCAGATTCTGAATTGTATCCGGGCGGCGAAAATGACCGCTATCTTGAAGTATGGAACCTGGTATTCTCAGAGTTCAACCACAACCCGGACGGCACGTACACACCGCTTCCGAAGAAAAACATTGATACGGGCATGGGGCTTGAACGGATGGTCTCCGTGATTCAGGACGTCCCGACAAACTTTGACACTGATTTGTTTATGCCGATTATTGAAGCAACAGAGCGCATTTCCGGAGATGCTTACGGAAAGGACGCAGTGAAGGATACGGCCTTTAAAGTGATCGCCGATCATATCAGAACGGTCGCATTTGCGGTAAGCGACGGAGCTCTGCCGTCAAATGAAGGGCGCGGGTATGTACTGAGACGCCTCTTGCGCCGGGCGGTGCGATACGCGAAAACCATCGGTATCAGCCGTCCGTTTATGTACGAGCTGGTACCGACTGTTGCAGGAATTATGGACGCTTTCTATCCGGAGGTGAAAGAAAAGCAAGAGTTTATCGCCAAAGTCATCAAAACGGAGGAAGAGCGCTTCCACGAAACATTAAACGAAGGTCTGGCTATTTTATCTGACGTGATAAAGAAAGAGAAGGAAAAAGGCAGCGGCATCATCTCCGGAAAAGACGTATTCAAACTGTACGATACGTACGGATTCCCGGTTGAATTGACGGAGGAATACGCGGAAGATGAACAAATGAAGGTTGACCATAAAGGCTTTGAAGCCGAAATGGAAAAACAGCGTGAACGGGCGAGAAATGCGCGCCAAGATGTAGGAAGCATGCAGGTGCAGGGCGGCGCATTGCGCGACATTACCGCAGAAAGCACATTTGTCGGCTACAGTGCCGTAAAAGCTGAAGCGAAGGTGATCGAGCTTCTTCATGACGGGCAATTAATCAGCGAGGCGCATGAAGGGGATACCGTCCAAATTCTTCTTGACAAAACGCCTTTCTATGCTGAAAGCGGCGGACAGATCGGTGACAGAGGAGTGCTGAGAAGCGAGCAGGCTGTCGTAACCATTAAAGACGTGAAAAAAGCTCCGAACGGTCAGCATGTACACGAAGGCACGGTGGATAGCGGCACGATTCAAAAAGGCGCAAGCGTGACGGCTGAAGTTGAAGATCAAATGAGAAGCGGTGTGGTGAAAAACCATACAGCAACCCACCTTCTGCACCAGGCGCTGAAAGACGTTCTCGGCACACATGTCAACCAAGCGGGTTCACTCGTTACCGAAAATCGTCTGCGTTTTGACTTCTCTCATTTCGGTCAAGTGACGAAAGAAGAACTTGAACGCATTGAAGGAATCGTCAACGAAAAAATCTGGGAGAGCATTCCGGTAGCGATTGATTTGAAACCGATCAATGAAGCGAAAGAAATGGGCGCGATGGCCCTGTTCGGCGAGAAATACGGCGATATCGTCCGCGTCGTACAAGTCGGAGATTACAGCCTGGAGCTTTGCGGCGGATGCCATGTCACGAATACGGCTGAAATCGGCCTGTTTAAAATCGTATCCGAATCAGGGATCGGCGCAGGTACGCGAAGAATCGAAGCCGTAACAGGAAAAGGCGCTTATCAGGAAATGAACAGCCAGCTCAGCCTTCTGCAGCACGCTGCGGATGAGCTGAAATCAAACGTAAAAGACGTACCGAAGCGAATTCAGTCTCTTCAAGCGGAGCTGAAGGAAGCGCAAAGAGAAAATGAATCATTGCTCAGCAAACTTGGCAATGTGGAAGCCGGAGCCATTCTGTCTAAAGTAAAAGACATCGGCGGCGTAAAAGTGCTGGCTGAAAAAGTAAATGCGAAAGACATGAACCACCTTCGCACTATGGTGGATGATCTGAAAGCGAAGCTCGGTTCTGCGGTCATCATTCTCGGCGCCGTGCAAAACGAGAAAGTCAACCTTTCAGCAGGCGTAACAAAAGACCTGATTGAAAAAGGCCTTCACGCCGGCAAAATGGTCAAACAAGCGGCTGAAGTCTGCGGAGGCGGAGGCGGAGGCCGTCCGGACATGGCGCAGGCCGGCGGAAAGCAGCCTGAAAAATTGGAAGAGGCGCTCGCATCTGCGGAAGATTGGATAAAATCCGTTTTATAATCCTTTCAACTAGTGTAGAATGATGATAAGATGAGGACCTCAGGCTGAACTTTGCCTGCGAATTTGGGAAAGAGGTGCAAAACGGTGAGCTCGTTTGATAAAACGATGAAATTTAATTTCTCCGATGATTCTGCTGAAACAAACGTCGAAGAAGTGCTGATTACGGTATATGATGCGCTTCAGGAAAAGGGGTACAATCCTATCAACCAGATTGTCGGATACTTGCTGTCTGGAGATCCTGCATACATTCCTAGGCATCGCGACGCCCGGAACTTAATTCGCAAACTGGAACGTGACGAATTAATCGAGGAATTGGTAAAATCCTATCTAGAACAGCATAAAGAGGCGTAAATACATTCATGAGAATATTGGGACTTGATCTTGGAACGAAAACACTCGGCGTAGCTTTAAGCGATGAAATGGGCTGGACCGCTCAGGGCATTGAGACGATAAAAATAAACGAGGCTGAAGGAGATTACGGTCTGGACCGTTTATCCGAGCTGATGAAAGACTATAATGTAGAGAAGATCGTGCTCGGTTTTCCGAAAAACATGAACGGGACGATCGGTCCGAGAGGCGAAGCCAGCCAAACATTTGCGAAACTGCTTGAAACAGCGTACAATGTCCCTGTTGTGCTGTGGGACGAGCGTCTGACGACGATGGCGGCTGAAAAAATGCTGATCGCGGCTGACGTCAGCAGGCAAAAACGAAAAAAAGTCATTGATAAAATGGCGGCTGTCATGATCCTTCAAGGATATCTGGACAGTTTAAACTAAGAGGTGAAAGAAATGGAACACGGCGAAAAACATATTACAATTGTCGATGATCAAGGCAACGAACAGCTTTGCGAAGTGCTGTTCACATTTGAAAACGACACATTCAACAAATCTTACGTACTTTATTATCCGATTGATGCTCAAGACGATGATGAAATCGAAATTCACGCTTCAAGCTTCGAACCGAACGAAAACGGTGAAGACGGCGAACTGATGCCGATTGAAACCGATGAAGAGTGGGAAATGATCGAAGAAACGCTGAACACGTTTTTAGCGGAAGAAGACGAAGAATAAAATGAACGGAAAAAGCCGGAGCGCATATGCGCTTCGGCTTTTTTTTGTAATAAATTGCCGAATGCACATGAATCATGTAGTATAAGAGCTGTTGGGAGGAAAATACTTGTATGAATATCAATCAGACTAAAAATTCATTTCCGCGTAAAAACAAAAAAACAACGATAATACTGTCCTCCGTGATCGCTCTGCTTATCATCATTTGCGGTGCTTTTTTCTATGGAAAATCTCTGCTGTCCCCGGTTGACAAAGGCAGCAAAACGGCAGTCAATATTAATATTCCGAGCGGTTCTTCCGTTTCGGCAATCGCTGAAATTCTTGAGGATCAGCATGTCATCAAAAGCAAAAAAGCATTTCAGCTGTATGTGAAGTATAAAGGCGCTTCCGGGTTTCAGGCGGGATTTTACCACCTGAATAAAGGAATGGATGCGGATGCGATTATCAAAAAACTGACCGCGGGATCAACGGGATATGCCTTTCAGATCTCCGTTCCTGAAGGAAAACAGCTTACACAGATTGCGGATGCGATCGCAAAAGAAACATCATATTCAAAAGAAGAGATCATGGCAAAACTGGATGACAAAACATTCATCGGCAAACTGAAAAAACAGTTTCCTGATACAATAACGGACGCACTTTCAAACAAGAAGCTCAAGCATCCGCTCGAAGGCTATCTGTATCCGGCCACATATCCGTTTAATGATCCGGATGCATCGCTTGACACGATTTTGACGGCAATGGTTCAGGAAACAAACACCCGTGTTGAAACGTATAAATCTGAACTGGAAAAAAAGAAACTTTCCGTCCATAACGCGCTGACGATGGCATCGCTTATTGAAGAAGAAGCCACCGCCAAAGCCGACCGTCACAAAATCGCCAGCGTTTTTTACAACAGGCTTGCAGAAAAAATGCCGCTGCAGACTGACCCGACGGTATTATATGCGGCCGGTAAGCATAAAAGCCGGGTCTACTACAAAGACCTGAAAATTGATTCTCCGTTTAATACGTATAAACATAAGGGGCTGCCGCCGGGACCGATTGCAAATGCCGGTGATTCATCATGGGAAGCGGCTCTCCGCCCTGACAAAACGGATTATCTCTATTTCCTTGCAAAATCAAACGGCGAGGTTGTTTTCACGAAAACATTAAAAGACCATAATAAAGCGAAGGAAAAGTATATTTCCAAAAAAGACAGCGAATAAAAGGAGGGCAAAAGCTCTCCTTTTATTCCATTCTGAAAGGTTTTATGATAAAATATATCGGGTTGTTTACTTATGGATAAAGAAGTGTCTTAAGAGAGTGTCCCCGCGGATTCGTCAGGGGCACTCCTTTTTAGAACGGAGGCTGTTTGCCGTGAATGATCGGTATGAACAAATAAACGAGTATATAAACGCGATGCTGAAGCCTCGGCCTGATAAAGTGAAAAAGCTTGAAGCCTATGCAAAAGAGCACCATGTTCCGATTATGGAAGAAGCGGGTATTGAAGTGCTGCTTCAAATGCTGTCGATTCAACAGGCGAAAAACATTTTGGAAATCGGCGCGGCAATCGGATATTCCGCCATACGGATGGCGCTTGAGCTTCCGGATGCGAATATTTACACGATTGAACGGGACGACAAACGCTATGAAGAAGCTGTGAACAATATAAAAGACTTTGAAATGGAAAACCGGATTCGCGTAATGCACGGGGATGCGCTGGAACTTTCTGAGTCTGTCCGTGTCACGGCTCCTTATGATGCCATTTTTATCGACGCGGCCAAAGGCCAGTACACGAACTTTTTTGAGCTCTATGAACCGATGCTTGCGCCGGATGGAGTCATTTTTACAGACAATGTTCTGTTTAAAGGACTGGTGGCACAAAATCACTCGGACATTGAGCCGAAAAGAAGACGGAAGCTTGTTGAAAAAATTGATCAATATAACCAATGGCTGATGAACCGGCCTGACTATCAAACGGTCATACTGCCGGTCGGAGACGGCATCGCCATCAGTAAAAAGAAGAGGTGAATGATCATGAAAAAACCTGAACTTTTGGTGACTCCGACTTCTGTACAGGATATTCTTCCGCTCATTCAAGCGGGCGCAACGGCCCTGTTAGTCGGAGAACAGAGATACGGCCTGAGACTGGCCGGTGAATTTTCAAGAGAAGATATAAAAGAAGCCGTAAAGACAGCTCATCAGGAAGGCGCGAAAGTGTACGCCGCCGTCAATGCTATTTTTCACAACGAAAAAGTGGACGAGCTGAACGGCTATCTTGCCTTTTTGCAGGAGGCCGGCGTTGATGCGGCTGTTTTCGGTGATCCGGCCGTTTTAATGGCGGCGCGTGAAGCGGCTCCCGATCTTAAACTGCACTGGAGCACGGAAACAACGGGTACCAACTACTATTCCTGCAATTACTGGGGACGCAAAGGTGCACGGCGGGCAGTGCTGGCTAAGGAATTAAATATGGACAGCATCATTGACATAAAAGAAAACGCCGAAGTTGAAATTGAAATTCAAATCCACGGCATGACGTGCATGTTCCAATCGAAGCGTTCTTTAGTGGGCCATTACTTCGAATACCAGGGAAAAGTCATGGATATCGAACAGAAGAAAAAAGAAGCGGGAATGTTTCTGCATGACAAGGAACGGGGCAATAAATACCCGATTTTTGAAGATGAAAACGGCACGCACATCATGAGCCCGAACGATGTGTGCATGATTGATGAATTAGAGGACCTGATGGACGCCGGCATCGATTCTTTCAAAATCGACGGAGTTTTGAAGTCTCCTGAATACTTAACTGAAGTGACCCGCATGTACAGAGAAGCAATCGATCTGTGCTTCGAAAGCCGAGAGACATACGAAGAGAAAAAAGAGAGCTGGATAGAGCGGATTGAAAGCATTCAGCCTGTGAACAGAAGCATCGACACAGGATTCTTCTTTAAAGAAACGGTCTATTAAAAAGGAGGGTGCAACGGATGACAGCCGTAAATCAAACCATTTCCAAAGTCATAAACGGAAAACGCGTCATTACGAAAAAACCTGAACTCCTTGCTCCGGCAGGAAACCTTGAAAAATTAAAAATTGCCGTTCATTACGGAGCGGACGCGGTTTTTATCGGAGGACAGGAATACGGACTCCGCTCAAATGCGGATAACTTCTCAATAGAAGAAATCGCAGAGGGCGTAGAATTTGCCAAAAAATACGGGGCAAAAATATATGTGACAACAAACATTTTCGCCCATAATGAAAATATGGACGGTCTGGAAGAATACTTAAAAGCGTTGGGAGACGCAAAAGTTGCCGGAATTATCGTCGCTGATCCGCTGATTATTGAAACATGCCGGAGAGTGGCCCCGGACGTAGAAATTCACCTCAGCACACAGCAGTCCCTTTCCAACTGGAAAGCGGTGCAGTTCTGGAAAGAAGAAGGGCTTGACCGCGTGGTGCTTGCCCGTGAAACGAGCGGACTGGAAATTAAAGAAATGAAGGAAAAGGTGGATATTGAAATCGAAACCTTTATCCACGGCGCCATGTGTATCGCTTATTCAGGACGATGCGTGCTGAGCAATCACATGACAGCCCGGGATTCCAACCGCGGCGGCTGCTGTCAGTCCTGCCGCTGGGATTATGACCTGTATCAGACAGACGGTGCAAACGCGGTCGCGCTTTATGACGAAGAAGACGCTCCGTTTGCGATGAGCCCGAAAGATTTAAAATTGATTGAATCCATTCCGCAAATGATTGAGATGGGTATCGACAGCCTGAAAATTGAAGGCCGGATGAAATCGATTCATTACGTTGCGACGGTTGTCAGCGTGTATCGCAAAGTCATCGACGCATACTGCGCTGATCCTGAAAACTTTGTCATTCAAAAAGAATGGCTGGATGAGCTGGACAAATGTGCAAACCGGGATACCGCGCCTGCTTTCTTTGAAGGCACGCCCGGGTATGAAGAGCAGATGTTCGGCGAACACGGAAAGAAAACAACATTTGATTTTGCCGGTCTCGTGCTCGCGTATGACGAGGAAACTCAAATGGTGACGCTCCAGCAGCGCAATTTCTTTAAACAAGGTGACGAAGTGGAATTTTTCGGTCCTGAAATCGACAATTTCACATTCACAATCGGCACTATTTGGGACGAAGACGGAAACGAGCTTGATGCTGCCCGCCATCCCCTGCAAATCGTTACATTTAAAGTAGACAAAAAGATTTATCCGAGCAACATGATGAGAAAGGGGAAGTAATCACCAATGGGTAAGAGTCCTGTAGTTATAGGCATCGCAGGAGGTTCCGGATCAGGAAAAACAAGCGTCACCCGTTCCATCTATGAACAGTTTAAAGGACACTCGATTTTAATGATCCAGCAAGACCTTTATTATAAAGACCAAAGCCATCTTCCGTTTGAAGAAAGGCTGAACACAAACTATGATCACCCGCTCGCATTTGATAATGACTATTTAATCGAGCATATTCAAGAGCTTTTGAATTACCGGCCGATAGAAAAGCCGATTTATGATTATAAACTGCATACGCGTTCTGAGGAAACCATTCCGGTTGAGCCGAAGGATGTCATTATTCTGGAAGGCATTCTCGTTCTCGAAGATAAAAGACTTCGCGACCTCATGGATATGAAACTTTATGTCGACACGGACGCGGATCTCCGTATCATCAGACGGATTATGAGAGATATTAACGAAAGAGGCCGTTCAATCGATTCTGTCATTGAGCAGTATGTGTCCGTCGTCAGACCGATGCACAATCAGTTTGTTGAACCGACGAAACGCTACGCGGACATCATTATTCCGGAAGGCGGACAAAACCACGTCGCAATCGATCTGATGGTCACGAAGATTCAAACGATCCTTGAACAAAATGCAATTTTGTAATACCATAGCATAGACATAAATAACTCAGACCATATTATGTATAGGCTGGAAGGGAATGAGACAGTTCCCTTCTTTCCCTGTTTATAAACCGAAACATTTGCAGAAAACACACATTCAGTTTAAGATAAACAGTACCTATATGGGAGAGAAGAACGAGGACTGCCCTGTGTTCTCATTCTTGATTTTTTCGTTTATGCTCTCATACATAATCACACGTTATTGTTGAGGGACAACCACCAAGGAGTGAAGGAACATGGCACAAGAAAAAGTTTTTCCGATGACTCACGAAGGAAAACAAAAACTTGAACAAGAATTAGAGCAATTGAAAACGGTTAAACGTAAAGAAGTAGTAGAACGCATTAAAATCGCAAGAAGCTTCGGAGATCTGTCAGAGAACTCTGAGTATGATTCCGCAAAAGAAGAACAGGCATTTGTGGAAGGGCGCATCACGACGCTTGAAAACATGATCCGCAATGCGAAAATCATCGAGGACGACGGCGGTTCAAATGTAGTCGGTTTGGGAAAAACCGTATCATTCATCGAATTGCCCGACGGTGAAGAAGAATCTTACACGATTGTCGGAAGCGCTGAAGCTGATCCGTTTGAAGGAAAAATCTCAAACGACTCGCCAATCGCAAAAAGCCTGCTCGGCAGAAAAGTGGACGAAGAAGTGACAGTTCAGACGCCGGGCGGAGAAATGCTCGTGAAAATTGTGAAAATTTCATAAGATCCGTTTAACAATGAAACACCTCGTCCAAAATGTGGATGAGGTGTTTTTTATGATCGTATCAAAAAGGCTGAAAACGGCCGTGATTTGTTTTCTGCTCGTGTTTTTCTTTCTGCTTGCAAGGCTGGCTGAAATTCAGCTGTTTTTTACAGAATCTTTTTCAAAATCCAATATTAATCTGATTCAGGAAAGCGTCAAGCAGCGGACGGAAGAAGTCCTTATTTCAGACGGCCGCGGCTCTTTTCTTGATCGGAACGGCAAAGAACTGACCGGAAAAAAGCAGCCTGCCGTCATACTGTTTCCCTTTCTCGTGACGCAGGATTGGCCGGTTGACCGGGTATCAGACATTCTCGGAATGAAACAGGGGGAGCTCAGGCAGCTGCTGACGGAAGCAAAAAAACCGGTGATCCTGAACAGCAGAAAAATAAAACATTTGACGAAACAATCCGTGGCAAATATCAATTCTTTGAAATATCCCGGCATTTACGGCGTATATATGAAAGACAGCAAAGAAACAAACATAGCCGCTCATCTGTTGGGCGCGACAAACCAGGACCCTGAGCTTTTGAAAAAGAAATACCCCGGCAGGAACGAACTGCCGATCACGGCAAAAATCGGGACAAGCGGGATGGAGCGGACGTTTGATGAGTTTTTACTGGCGGATCAGGATACAAAACTTTTGTATCATGTCGACGGAAGGGGAAACCCTTTATTCGGAATGGACGTCAAATATACGGCTGAAGCAAACGCGTTTTATCCGCTGCAAGTCAAAACCTCCATCGACCGCAATATTCAAAAAGCAATGGAAGATGTATTGAAAGACCGCGGGTTAAAAAAGGGGGGAGCCGTCCTTTTAGACATTGAAAAAAGCAGTGTGCTCGGAATGGTATCAAAGCCTGACGCCGACATGTCAAAGCAGCAGACACTGCAAAATTACATGCTGACGCCGATTTATCCGGGATCAGTGTTTAAAACGGTGATCGCCGCAGCCGCAATAGAACAAAACGAAGTGAAGCCGGGCACATCCTTTAACTGCAATCTCAACCTGTACGGAGAGCCGGGGGATGATAAAGGCACGCTCAGTTTTGGAGAAAGCTTTGCCCAAAGCTGCAATTATACGTTTACAAGTCTTGCGGAAAAATTAATCAAAAAAGATGATTCCGTTATTGAAAACATGGCGGAGAAACTAGGTCTCACACAGCGGGCGGGCTGGGAAGGCAAGCTGTACCGGGAAGACGGATTCAGACAGCTGTATAATGAAAAAAGCGGGGTCATTTGGGGAGATGACAAAGACAAAACCGTAAAAAAAGCCGTCGCACAGACGGCGATCGGGCAAAAAAACGTGAAAGTCACGCCTCTTGAAGTCGCCAATATGATGGCGGCGATCGCGCGCGGCGGTGAGAAAAAACAAGTCAAAATCGCGGACAAAATTGAATACAAAAACAAAACGACGATGGCGTCATTCAAAGAACAGCCGTTAAAAGGGGAAAACATCGACAAATATACGGCGCAGCAGCTTCAAAAAATTCTCAGAGAAGTCGTCACCTCACCGAAAGGAACCGGCCGAAGGTTTCAGGATCTGCCGTATGAGATAGCAGGCAAATCGGGAACGGCCCAGACGGGAATGTTCACAAAAGAAAAACAGACGCTTTACCACAAATGGTTTGCGGGATACTTTCCCGCGGACAAGCCGAAATACGCTCTCGTGGTGCTGCACATGGACACGCCGGGGGATAAGGCTCTGACAAATACAGTGTTTTATGATATTGTTAAAAAGGTACATGAAAATGAAACAAATCAGACATAGAACAACCGCTCAGCCCATGTTAAAATATATGCTGAGCAAGAGGGATAAAGGAGTGCAGAATGATTGAGCAATAAACAATCTCGTTTTGAAAACCGTGATAAGCGCAGAAAAGCAAATATGGTGCTTAACATTTTAATTGCTATCGTATCTATTCTTATTGTCGTCGTTGCAGTCAGCCTCTTCATCAACAGTCCGTCGAGCGACGTGAGCGAAAAAGCGGACACGAGCCAGAAGCAGGAAACACCTGCATCAGGCAAGACGAAGCAGACATCCGATGAAGACATAAAAGACAGCAAAAAAGATACGGCATCAGACGATGACAAAAAAGATAAACAGGATAAGGACACATCTGATTCATCTTCAGACTCTGACAGCAAAAAAGACGATGATTCATCGAAAAGTGATGACAGCAGCAAAAAAGACTCTGATTCAAGCGATCCTTTTAAAGGCGCAAAAATAACAGAGGGCGGCTCATCAAGCGATGTTGAGAAAACAATTGTTAACCCAAAATGGAAAGCGGTCGGAACAAAGCAGACGGGAGAACATGCGGCGACGTATGACTCAAGCTCTGAAGACTGGTCCGAAATGCTTGACGCCATCTCTTACGCAACAGGCGTGTCAAAAGATCACATGACAGTGCTGTGGCTCGGAAACAATGGAAGCCCGCAAGATGCGAAGGGTAAAGTTTTAGACAAAACGAACGGCAAAAAGTATCAGGTCACCATCACTTGGAAAGACAAAAAAGGCTGGAAGCCGACAAAAGTAGAAACGTTAAAATAACCGCAAAAAAGCAGCTGATTATTCAGCTGCTTTTTTCTGTCATACGTCAGCTGAAAAATGCACCGACGCGCTGTAAAGGATTCTGCCGTCAACGGCCGTCACCTGATGGGATACAGAACGGACGCGAAGCATAATCGCCTGGTTGTTTTCAATCTGAACGTTTATTTTCTTTTCAAGCTCCTGCAAAGATGCCGCTTCGAAAAATTCTACTTTATCTTTGATTAAATCCAATTGAAAATTCATCAGTACAGATCCTCCTGATTTTTCTTCTGAGTCAATGAAAGTATAAGCCTTTCTGCCGTAATTGCGCAATAATCCCAAAGTATTTTAGTACCCTTCCATTCTTTTTTGTGATAGGATAGGAACTGTTCCACGATTAATCCATACTATACTCATAGGAATTATAAATTATGGAGAGTGAAAAATATGGGCCGTGAATTTATTCCATTATTTGAAGATTGGGCAGCGACTTATGATGCCACAGTGCACGGGGCAGACAAACAATACGCTGATGTTTTTAAAGGGTATGACAATATTCTTGACAGCATCGTCGCACTTTCGGGTTCTAACGTTTTAGAGTTCGGACCGGGCACAGGGAATTTAACGGCGAAATTAGCCGCCGCGAACAAAAAGGTGTTTGGTGTAGAACCGTCTCCGTCAATGAGAAAACTGGCGGCTGACAAGCTTTCTGACAAAGCCGTGTTCAGTGACGGAGATTTTCTGGAGTTTCCCGCTCCGCCTTTTCAAATAGATACCATCGTCAGCTCGTACGCCTTTCATCATTTAACCGATGAAGAAAAGCAAGCGGCTGTAAAGCAATATGGCACAATCCTTCAGAAGCATGATAAAATAGTGTTTGCCGATACCGTCTTTAAAGATCATGAAGCTTATGATGAAACAATTAAAAAAGCAATCCGAAACGGCTATCATCAATTAGCGGACGATTTAAAGACGGAACATTATCCGACACTCGGGACAATGAAAAACATCTTTTCAGAAGAGGGATTTGCCGCGCGGTTTACGCAGCAAAATGACTTTGTCTGGATAATGGAGGCGATTAAACGGTAAATCGAAGGGATTGTGTATAAATGAAACTGGCAGTCATCGGAGCAATGGAAGAGGAAGTTACGATTTTAAGAAGCAAACTGAAAGACGCAAAACAAGAGATGATCGCTCACTGTGAGTTTACGACGGGCAGCTATGAAGGCGTCGAAGTTATCTTGCTGAAATCGGGGATCGGAAAAGTCAACGCCGCGATCAGCACGACGCTTCTGCTTGACCGTTTCAAACCTGATTATGTGATTAACACAGGCTCAGCGGGCGGTTTTCATCATACATTGAATGTAGGCGACGTCGTCATCTCAACAGATGTCCGCCATCATGACGTGGATGTGACGGCGTTTGACTATGAATACGGACAGGTGCCGGGTCTTCCGGCAGCATACAAAGCTGATGAAAAGCTGATCAGTATTACTGAGGAAGCGGTTTCTGAACTGAACGGCATTCAAGTCGCCAAAGGCACAATCGCTACGGGAGATTCTTTTATGAATGATCCGAAGCGGGTTGAAGACGTACGCGCCAAATTTGCGGATTTGTACGCGGTTGAAATGGAAGCTGCGGCTGTCGCACAGGTGTGCCACCAGTTCAAAACGCCTTTTGTTGTCATCAGAGCTTTATCTGATATTGCCGGAAAAGAATCTGACGTTTCATTTGATAAATTTTTAGAACAGGCTGCCGTTCATTCAACTGAGCTTGTCCTGAATGTCATCAAACGAATTCACTAAGCGGGGGATTCTCGTTCTCCTCCGCTTTTCCAGGAGGAGGACATATATTGAACGTGATAACAGATATTACAGAACTGATCGGAAATACACCGCTGCTCCGTCTCAAGCATTTTGATATACCGGAGGGAACAGCGGTTTATGCTAAACTTGAGATGATGAATCCGGGCGGAAGCATTAAAGACAGGCTGGGCGGAATGCTCATTGAAGATGCGCTACGCACGGGAAAGGTGAAACCGGGCGGTGTTATCATCGAAGCGACTGCCGGAAACACCGGGATCGGACTCGCTCTGTGCGCCAGAAAGCATCAGCTTCGCGCCGTTTTTTGCGTCCCGGAGCATTTCAGCAGAGAAAAGCAGCAAATTATGAAAGCTCTCGGAGCGGACATCGTGCATACGCCGAGAGAAGAAGGTATGCAGGGAGCCATTCGAAAAGCGCTTGAACTGGAGAGAGAGATTAATAATTCTTATGCCGTTCTGCAATTTAAAAACCGAGTAAATCCATTGACTTACTATAAAACGATCGGACCTGAAATATGGAACGCGCTCGGCGGGGATATCCACGCTTTTGTCGCAGGAGCGGGTTCCGGCGGCACCTTTGCCGGTACGGCAGCTTATTTAAAGGAGAAAAATCCTGCCGTCAAAACGGTGATCGTTGAACCGGAAGGCTCGATCCTGAACGGAGGAGAGCCGCATGCCCATAAAACGGAAGGCATCGGCATGGAGTTTATCCCGGATTATATGGACGAGAACCATTTTGACGCCATTTACACAGTGGAAGACGATACGGCGTTTTCGCTTGTCAGAGAAGCGGCCGAGAAAGAAGGCCTCTTAATCGGAAGCTCTTCAGGGGCGGCTCTTTATGCAGCGCTTGAAGAAGCGAAAAAAGCGCCCGCCGGATCAAATATCGTCACTATTTTCCCTGACGGCAGCGATCGATATATAAGCAAAAACATTTTTCAAGGAGGTCAGTAAGATGAAGAAAAAAACGCTGATGGTGCACGGAGGAATTACGGGAGATGAAAAAACAGGAGCGGTTTCCGTACCGATTTATCAAGTAAGCACGTACCGGCAGCCGAAAGCGGGCGAGCATACGGGTTATGAATATTCAAGAACGGCCAATCCGACGCGGACGGCGCTTGAAAGCTTAATTGCGGAGCTTGAAGGCGGCGCGGCGGGATATGCGTTCGGCTCAGGCATGGCTGCGATTACTGCCGTCATGATGCTGTTTGACAGCGGCGATCATGTTATTTTGACGGATGATGTATACGGCGGCACTTACCGGGTGATGACAGGTGTGCTGAACCGCTTCGGTATTGAAGCGGACTTTGTTGATACGAGCAGTGAAGAAAAAGTCAAAAAGGCCATTCGCCCGAATACGAAAGCCATTTATATCGAAACACCGACAAACCCGCTATTGAAAGTGACTGACCTCAAACTGATGTCTGACATCGCAAAAGAAGCGGGCGTATTGCTTATCGTCGATAATACGTTTTACACGCCGTATTTCCAGCAGCCGCTCAGCTTCGGCGCGGACATCGTGCTGCACAGCGCGACAAAATATCTCGGCGGCCACAGCGATGTCGTCGGCGGCTTAGTCGTCACGGCTGATAAAGAGCTCGGTGAAAAGCTTCATTATGTGCAAAACTCAACAGGCGGCGTTTTAGGACCGCAGGATTCATGGCTTTTAATGAGAGGCATTAAAACACTGGGACTCAGAATGGATGCCATCAATCACAGCGCCGGGAAAATCGCCGAGCTGCTTGAAGCGCATGATGCCGTTCAGACGCTCTACTATCCGGGATCAGCGAAACATCCGGGCCATGAGCTGACAAAAGCGCAAAGCTCCGGTTTCGGCGGAATGATTTCCTTTGATATCGGCAGCAGTGAACGCGTCGACGCGTTTTTAGAAAAATTGAACCTGTTTACAATCGCGGAAAGTTTAGGAGCGGTTGAAAGCTTAATCTCCGTGCCGTCCAGAATGACGCACGCTTCGATCCCGCGCGACCGCCGTCTTGCGCTTGGCATTACCGACGGGCTCGTACGGATCTCAGTCGGTATTGAGGATACTGAGGATTTAACGGCGGATGTGAAACAGGCGCTTGATTCACTTTTATAAAGAATGGATAGATTTACATTCTCTGTCGGCTGTCAGCTTGTATTATAATGTTGGTAGACTATAAAACTGGCAGGTGACCTTATATGGAGAAGAAAAGACTGAAATCATTAATAGAAGATTTTAAGCATTACGCATTTATTCTGCTTGCAGTCAGCACCTTCATTTATATCGGCGCGGTTCTTCCCGGACAAGGGCTGACTGCGGGCCAGAAAATGCTGATGTTTGTAACGGATTGTGCATTTTTAGCGGGCGCTTATTTCTGCGTTGACCGTTCACTTATTTATAAAAAGAGGCTGGAAGAGGCCGAAGAATAAAAAAAAGCCATTGTCTTTTGACAATGGCTTTTTCATTTCTTATTCAGAAGGGGTTTCGCGTAATTCTTTTCCCATTCCTTTTAAAAACTGCAGCCCGAAGCCGAGCGCGCGGTTAATATCAGGATCACCGACGGCTTTCATCAGTTCAAACATACTGACTTTCCTGTCCTCTTTTAAAAATCTTTGCGCCTGGTCCGTCCCGGCCATGGCGCTTTCTAAAAGTCTGCCCATAAATTCGGGATCAGCTTTTGACAGCGCGCCTCCCGCGGCCATCATCGTATTCAGAAGATTGGTGACAGGTTCCCGGGAAATCTGTCCGAGTGCGATTTTGGCAATCTCCTCTTTTGCCTGGAGCATATAGCTGGCGGCATCAAAAATGCCCAAGCCATTCAGCTCTGCCATAATGGACATCGTTTTCGCGACGGCTTCTTCATTTTCTGCGAGAAGCGTCTTCAGTTCTTCCAGTTTTTCAGCTTTCAGCTGTTCCTCTGTTTTCGTTTCTTTTTGAATTTCAGTAATTGGGCTTGCCATTATGTTTCCTCCTTTCCTTAATCAGTTAGGTGCACATAGCCCGGACGGTTCCATTTTCGCTGAGCTTCCACACCGTTTTGCGGATGACGTTTTTTGTTCCGCGGATTCGTTTTCGGAAGCGGCGGAGTATCACAGGAACCGAGCACTTCCATGCGGACTTTTGTCTGCTTATAGGCAGGTGTATGTGTCCGTGAATCATACGCAGGCCCGGTCAGGAAATTAATCGCAGAATCTTTATCTGTAGAGTTCATCGGCAGATAAAGCTCATTTGCGCGGACGCGGTCTGTCACAAGCGCGTTCAATTTAACCGCTCCAAAAGGAGAGACGAGCCGGATCATTGTTCCGTCGCAAATTCCGCGTTCAGCCGCGAGCTCCGGCGATACTTCAACAAATACATCCGGAACTTTAGACTGAATGCCTTTTGACTTGTTTGTCATATTTCCTTCGTGGAAATGTTCTAGCATCCGTCCGTTGTTAATATGCAGGTCATATTCTTCAGGGAAAACAGCAGGCTCCACCCAATCGCTCAGCGCAAAACGGGCTTTTTTGTCCGGGAAGTTAAAGCCGTCTTCATAAAGAAGCGGAGTGCTTTCTCCCGTAAAGCTTCCCCACAGGAAGCTGTTCCAGCCGCTAAGAACGTCGTAGCTTGCTTTTCCGAACAGCGGAGAAAGGCTCGCCATTTCTGAGAAAATGTCGCTAGGATGCGTGTAATTCCAATCAGCGCCTAAACGATTGGCGACTTCCTGAATAATCCACCAGTCGGGTTTTGCATCGCCGAGTGTCGGAAGCGCTTGATACAACCTTTGCACACGCCGCTCTGTGTTTGTAAATGTTCCGTCTTTTTCAAGAGATGGAACTGCAGGCAGGATGACATCCGCGTATTGCGCCGTTCTTGAAAGGAAAATATCCTGCACAACAAAGAAATCAAGGCTGGATAAAATGTCATGAACATGGTTGGCGTTTGAATCGACGAGCGCCATATCTTCACCGACAAGATACATGGCTTTCATGTTTCCTTCTTCAATCGCATGGAGCATTTCGATATTATCAAGACCCGGCTTGCCGTCAATTTCAACACCGTAAGCTTTTTCGAATTTAGCGCGTGCCGCATCATCGGTAATATGCTGATACCCCGGAAGCCAGCCTGGAAGAGTTCCCATATCGCAAGCGCCTTGAACGTTGTTATGTCCCCGCAGCGGATAGGCTCCGGCGCCCGGACGGCGGTAGTTTCCTGTGGCAAGCAGCAGGTTGGAAATCGCCGCTGATGTATCAGAGCCGCCTGTATTCTGGGTTACGCCCATGCCCCAAAGAACACAAGTGCCGTCAGCATCACGAATCATTTCGGCAATACGGATGATCGTATCCTGAGAAAGTCCGGTGATGCGCTCCGCATATTCCAATGTGTATTTTTCCAGCGTTTCTTTATAATCATCAAAGTAGTTGACATTTTCATCAATAAACGCTTGATCGTGCCAGCCTTGGTCAATCATATATTTCGTTACTGCCATGAGCCAGACCTGGTCAGTCCCTTGTTTCGGGCTGATAAAGAGGTCGGACCGTTCAGCCATTTCATTTCTGCGCAGATCGGCAACAATCAGTTTTTGGCCGTGCAGTTTATGGGCGCGTTTCACGCGTGTGGCCAGAACCGGATGTCCTTCCGCCGGATTGGCGCCGACGATGAGCACGAGGCCCGCTTTTGCGATATCTTTAATTGTGCCGGCGTCTCCGCCCATACCGACGGTGCGGAATAAGCCGTCCGTTGCCGGTGACTGGCAGTAGCGTGAGCAGTTATCCACGTTGTTGGTTTCAAATACTTGGCGTGCCAATTTTTGAATGACATAGTTGTCTTCATTCGTAATTTTAGAAGAAGAAATAAAGCCGACAGAACCATTTCCGTGTTCGGCCTTGATCGAACCGAGTCTTGAAGCGACAAGATCAAGAGCTTCTTCCCATGACGATTCAACAAATGCACCGTTTTTCCGGATAAGCGGTTTTGTAATCCGTTCTTCCGAATTCACGAAGTCCCAGCCGAATTTCCCTTTCACACAAGTGGAAATCGCGTTAACCGGAGCATCGGAAACAGGCTGAATTTTAAGGATGTCACGGCCTTTTGTCCATACTTCAAAAGAGCATCCGACGCCGCAGAACGTGCAGACTGTTTTTGTTTTTTTCGTCCGTTTATCGCGCATAGCCGCTTCCACTTCAGACACGGCGAAGATGCTTGTATAGTCGGGTTCAACATTTTTTACTAAATCAATCATCGGTTCCATGACATCTTCTTTTATTCCTGTCATAAATCCGGCTTGGCCGAGCATTGATTTTTCCATCAGTGCGTTACAAGGGCAGACAGTGACACACTGGCCGCAGCTGACGCAGGAAGATTCATTAATGGCGACGCCTTCATCCCAAATGACCCGCGGGCGGTCGCGCTCCCAATCAATTGAAAGGGTCTCATTCACCTGAAGGTTTTGACACACTTCCACACATTGGCCGCAGGCGATGCATTGGTTCGGATCATAGCGGTAAAACGGGTGAGACATATCAACCGCGCACTTTGAATCATCTTTCGGCGTATACGGATATTTCTGATGCTCAATTCCCATCATTTCCGCTGTATTATGCAGTGTGCAGTTGCCGTTGTTGTTATCGCATACCGTACAGTAAAGCAGGTGATTCTCGAGCAGGCGGTCCATGGCCTCTGTCTGAGCCTCTTTTACCCTTCCCGACGTAAGCGAGATGGACATCCCGTTTTCTGCAGCCGTGGAACAAGAGCGCTGCAATTTCCCGTTTACTTCAACAATACAGGTGTCACATGTTTGAATCGGATCCACTTCCGGTACATGGCATATTTGCGGAATCTCAATTCCGTTTTGGTTTAAAATATCTAAAATCTTAGACCCCTCTGGTGCTTCATACTCCGTGCCGTCAATTTTGACACGGATAGACTGAACGTCTGTCACTTCCAATTCCCCTCCATCTTGTAAACTCGAAAAAAAGCCATGCACATAGATACCGGCCTCCTGTCCGGAGAACGGTATAAATACGCATGGCGGAATAGTTCACTAGCAAGTCTTACTAACAGACCAATCCTATTTGTATAAAACGATAGACTCATAACACGTTTCCTATTACAAATCCATCTTCACTGCTTTTATTATAAGGTGATATTTATTATAATACAATACGAAAGGAAAACTTTAACCAGGTGAAATGTCACAAAGGGGAACCGGGAATGTCTTTCATAGGCTAAAATCGGAGGGGACAATATGTCTAAAAAAATTCATGAATTTAACGATATTATCCGGAAATTGCGCAAAGAATTATTTGGAAAGGGGCCTGAACGAATTCACACCGTTTTTGTGGATAACATGGCGGTATCTACACTTTACGGCAATCTAAGCGCAAGTGAGCAGTTTATCGCACGCACGCCTGAAGGAAGAGAAATGGTTCATGCGGCGCGAACCAGCTTAATTCAGGAGCTGTATTCAAAACAAACGCCTGACGGAATGGAAGAGCTCATCGGAGCAAAGCTTGTGCATCTGTTTTCAGATATTAAAATAGAGGAAAATATTGCCGTATCGGTGTTTGTCTTTGACCGCTCAATTGAAGAGCATAAAGAAGAAATCAAAAGCTGACAATATTCAATTGACACGAAATTGTCACATTTGATATGATATGAACTGCCAGCAGTGGCATAAGGACGATTTTTTATGGAATGTGTGCATGATCTGTACATATTCTATACCGCATATTTTCATTCTGCTTGATATTGTTGTATGGGTATGCATACAAGTTAGGCAGCATTCATACCCCGTTTTTTCAGACGGGTTAGTTGAATGCTGCCTTTTTTGTTAGGCGTCTTTGGAAACTGCGGGCTGAAATGATAAATGGAGGGGTTATTATGGCTTTTCGTAAACCGGACGAAATAGCGGAGCTTGCGGTCGAATCAGGGGTAAAAAAGGTGCATTCACCGCTTTCAGCACTGATTGTATTAGGATTTTTGGGAGGAGCGTTTATCGCACTCGGTTATTTGCTTGATATCCGTGTCATCGGCGACCTTCCGAAAGAATGGGGAAGCCTGTCGAGTTTAATCGGGGCGTCCGTGTTTCCCATCGGATTGGTGCTCGTCGTTCTTGCCGGCGCGGAGCTGATTACGGGAAATATGATGTCGGTATCCATGGCGCTGTTTTCCAGAAGAATATCCGCCGGTGCATTAGTGAAAAATTGGGTGATCGTGACGTTGATGAATCTTGTCGGCGCACTGTTTGTCGCTTACTTTTTCGGACATGTTGTCGGATTAACCGAAACAGGACCTTACTTGGAAAAAACGATTGCGGTCGCACAAGGCAAATTGGATATGCCGTTTGGAAAAGTCATTGTTTCGGCGATCGGCTGTAACTGGCTTGTCTGTTTGGCCGTCTGGCTTTCTTTCGGCGCAGAAGACGGAGCCGGAAAAATCGCGGGTATATGGTTTCCGATTATGGCATTTGTCGCAATTGGTTTTCAGCACGTTGTAGCCAATATGTTTATCATCCCGGCCGCGATTTTTGCAGGTTCTTTTTCGTGGGGTGATCTGATTGGCAATCTCATTCCGGCCTTTATCGGGAATGTCATCGGCGGGGCAGTGTTTGTCGGCCTTATTTATTTTATTGCATATTCAAAAAAAGATCAGAAAAAGCAAGGGATGAAAAGAGTTTCCTGAGGTAAGAAAGATGCCGGAAAACACGGACAATTGAAGCGGAATGCCAGCACATTTTCCGTCCAAATCTTGAAAAAAATGTTTACAAAATGGAAGCTGATGGATATACTTACAAAGTAAGAAAAAAGCAAAGGGAGGTTGAATCACATGACGACGTTAAACGGCAATCAAAATCTACAATTGAACCGATTCAGCCTGTGGAAGAGTTCGTGTCCTTCCTTAACCTCTGCCCGTCAAGCACGTTAATTTCGGAGTATCAGGACATTCGCAGCTCCCCGCAGGGAAAGAAGCACCGTCTTCTTTTGTCTGCGGATTTAGTCTGCCCGCAGCGCATATGAACTTTGCTGCGGGTTATTTTCGCTTGTGCGGATATTGAAAGGGGGTGAGCGATAATGACCATCAATCTTTTCTTTTTAACACTGACCATTTCAAAGCGTTTTAAAAGTGCGGAAGAGTATGAACGAGAACAGCAGGTCGAAGAGTTTTATAATGAAGCGAAAGAACGCCAGCTGAAACATTTTTATATGAACTAACGGACACGAAGGGCCAAAACGGAGGAGAAGGAGGAGATCATCATGTTCAGAATTGAACTGCTGAATCATTACACAATGGAGAAGGACCAGGTTTAGCGAGGATGTTGCTGTCACGTCGCAGACGGCCTGCATACCATGGTAAAGAAAGAAAAATTGGTAAGCGGGTGATAACATGCAAGGCGGTCAGAACAGAATTCCATCCATCGGGCACGGGTATGCGTCAATGCCCCATTCATTTAAACACGGCTACGGCAACCCGTACCGCCGGCAGAGAATGGCGGCGCTTTCCCGGCAGACAAGATATATAGCACCGTATTATTGGTACTAGAGCAGGCGGAAAACCTACGTTTTCCGTCTTTTTTTATGAAAACAAATATAAATTTCAAATAAATCGAAACGTTCATGAAGAGAAGTGCGTCTAGTTAGCACCTCATACTAATACGAGGTAATATTATTTCTGAATAATAAATCACAGGAATGGAAAAGCGGGTGTTATACAATGTTGCAACATACATCTTCAGCATTAAAACGAATGCGCGCGAAATACTTTGCTGCATCAGAACCGGCAGAGTCAGTCATTCAGCAAATCTTGATGGACATACAGGAATACGACCGCATTTTGGAAATCGGGACCGGAAACGGCTCAATGTTTAAACAAATCATCGGACAGCTTGAAAAGGGCAGTCTTAAAAGCATAGAAACATCGAAACGTAAAATACGGAAAACACAGCGCGCAAACCGTTCGGTTATAAAAACCGGGCTCGGAAACATTCAGCAGGGGAGGCCGGAAAGCATACCGTTCCGCGACCGCAGCTTTCATAAAGTCTTCTCATTACATACTGCTGAAACAGTCAGCGATTACCGGACGGCATGTAAAGAAGTGTACCGCGTTCTTCAAATTGACGGGTGTTTCTATATGGTTTTGAAACCTTCGCGGATGAGTGAGAAGGATGTGATTGAGGTGCTCTATGATCAGCATTTCAGAGACATTTCAGTTGTCAGCAGAGATTCATTCCATTTTATTACTGCCATTAAATAGAATATTTCTTGGGAAATAAAAAGAGCTGCTTAAGTCATTGCAGCTCTTTTTGTGAAATTGGGCATATTTCCTTATTTTTGGTTATTTCACATATATTTTATATTAAAAAAAGTTTTTTTCTTATACAATGGTAATCAGATGACCGTACATTTTAAATATTTTGAACAAACGGAATGAATATTCATTCCGCATTTAGAAAGGGGGATGAAATGACAGCTTCAAACAAGGTTGAACTCATTATGAAAGCGTCGCTTACTTTGTTTACAGATAGAGGATTTGACGCCACGACGATTCCGATGATTGCCGCTCAGGCCGATGTCGGAACCGGCACAATTTACCGTTACTTTGACAGTAAAGAGACACTTGTGAACGTACTGTATCAGGAAAGTGCGCAGCGTTTTATGAAAAAAGTCAAAACGGACTTTCAGGGGATATCTGTAAGAGAAGGGTTTCATCACCTGTTTTATTGTCTGATTGATTTTACGAAGGAAAGTGAGTATGCATTGTTTTTTCTTGAAACGAATAAGGACGCCTACTTTCTGAATGAAACGAGCCGTAAGCTTCTTGATGAAATAACACAGATGCTTGACGTCTTTTTTCAGCGCGGCAAGTCTGAAGGCGTGCTCCGCAATCTGCCGTCCAATGTGCTGATGGCGCTGCTGCTCGGGGCATATCTCAAACTCTATCAGCTTGTCCGGACGGGAAGCGTCGAAATAACAAAACCATTTCTGAAAGAATTGGAACAATGTTCTTGGGATGCTATCAGAACTCATTAATTATACGCCGAAGGAAGGAAGATCGATATGAAACAGCTAAGCGCTATACCGCAGCCGAAAACATACGGGCCTCTGAAAAATCTCCCTCACTTGGAAAAAGAAAAACTGTCACAATCGCTTTGGAAAATTGCTGAAGAATACGGCCCGATCTTTCGTTTTGAATTTCCGAGCTCTGTCGGGGTCTTCGTATCAGGCCGCGAGCTTGCGGCAGAAGTCTGTGATGAAAAGCGATTTGACAAAAATCTCAGCAAAGCCCTGCTGAAAGTCCGTGAGTTTGGCGGTGACGGACTATTTACGAGCTGGACTCACGAAAAGAACTGGCAGAAAGCGCATCGGATTTTATTGCCGAGCTTCAGCCAGAAGGCGATGAAAGGCTATCATTCAATGATGCTGGATATTGCCATGCAGCTCGTGCAGAAGTGGAGCAGATTAAATCCGAATGAAGAAATTGACGTTGCCGAAGATATGACGCGCCTGACGCTGGATACAATCGGCCTGTGCGGATTTCATTACCGCTTTAACAGCTTTTACCGCGACACACAGCATCCTTTTATCACAAGTATGCTTCGTGCCCTGCAGGAGGCAATGCGCCAATCGCAGAGACACAGCCTGCAGGACAAGCTGATGATCAAAACGCGACATCAGTTCCAGCAGGATATTGAAGAGATGAATTCGCTTGTAGACCGGATCATCGCTGAGCGGAGGGAAAATCCGGATGAGAATCTGTCTGACCTTTTAGCATTGATGCTTGAAGCGAAAGACCCTGTAACGGGAGAAAGGCTGGATGATGAAAATATCCGTTATCAAATCATTACCTTTTTGATCGCTGGGCATGAAACCACAAGCGGGCTGCTTTCTTTTGCGATATACTGCCTGCTGAAAAATAAAGATAAATTGAAAAAAGCCGTTCAGGAAGCCGAGCGGGTGCTGACGGGAGAGACCCCTGAATATAAGCAGATTCAGCAGCTGACATATATCCGCATGGTGCTAAACGAGACTTTGCGGTTATATCCGACTGCCCCGGCATTTTCTCTGTACGCGAAGGAAGATACGGTTCTCGGCGGGAAATATCCGATTGCGAAGGGACAGCCGGTGACGATTCTGACTCCGCAGCTGCACCGGGATAAAAGCGCGTGGGGAGAAGATGCCGAGTCATTCCGCCCGGAAAGGTTCAGTGATCCCGCGGCCATTCCGGCTGATGCGTATAAGCCGTTCGGAAACGGACAGCGAGCATGCATCGGGATGCAGTTTGCCCTTCAGGAAGCGACAATGGTACTAGGCCTTGTCCTGAAACACTTTGAACTGATTGATCATACTGATTATGAGCTTACGATTAAAGAAGCTTTAACCATTAAGCCCGGTGATTTTAAAATCCGTGTGAAAAACAAGGACGTGTCCAATCATCAGCCCGTACAAAACCATAAAGCTGAAGGAAGCGGTCACAAAGAAGAAACGAAAGAAATCCCGTCCCACGGAACGCCGCTTCTCATTCTTTACGGATCAAATTTAGGAACTGCTGAAGGAATCGCGGAAGAGCTGGCTGATATCGGAAGAAGCAAAGGATTTTCAACTGAAACCGGCCCGCTCGATGATTATGCCGGAAAACTGCCTGTAAAAGGCGCGGTCGTTATTGTGACGGCTTCTTATAACGGGGCGCCGCCTGATAATGCGGCGGGTTTTGTGAAATGGATGGAAACCCTTGAAGATCAGGAACTAAAGGGTGTTTCTTACGCCGTTTTCGGCTGCGGAGACCGCAACTGGGCCGCAACTTACCAGAGAATCCCCCGCCTGATAGACAAAGTGCTTGAAGAAAAAGGGGCAAAACGGCTGACCTCTATCGGGGAGGGCGACAATGCCGATGATTTTGAGTACAGTCAGGAAGCCTGGGAAGACTCATTCTGGAAGGACATCATGAAGGCTTTTTATATAGAGGCCGCTCCAAAACAGACAAACAAATCACAGTTATCAATCGAATACGTAAGTGAAGCAGCCGAGACGCCGATTGCCAAAACGTACAAAGCATTTGAGGCGGAGGTCATCACAAACAAAGAGCTTCATACCGAAAGCAGCAAGCGCTCAGTCCGGCATATTGAGCTGCGTCTCCCCGAAACAGAAACGTATCAGGAAGGAGATCATCTCGGGGTGCTTCCGCAAAACAGCGGGGAACTGATCAGCCGTGTCATTCGCCGATTCGGTCTTGATCCGAACCAGCACTTTAAGATCAAGGGCCGGCAGCTGCCTCATCTGCCGATGGACCGGCCGGTTAATGCGCCGAAGCTTTTGGCGTCCTATGTAGAGCTGCAGGAGCCGGCAACGAGAGCCCAGCTTCGCGAACTTGCCGCACATACCGTGTGCCCGCCGCACCAAAAAGAATTGGAGCATCTTTATTCTGATGATGCGGCATATAAAGAAAACGTGCTGAAAAAACGAATGACCATGCTGGACCTGCTGGAAGATTATCCTGCATGTGAACTGCCGTTTGAGCGCTTTTTAGAACTTCTGCCGTCCTTAAAGGCGCGCTATTATTCAATCTCAAGCTCACCGAAGGCAGCCAGCGGGGAGCTCAGTATCACGGTCGGCGTTGTGACGGCTCCGGCATGGAGCGGCCGTGGGGAATACCGGGGCGTGGCTTCGAACTATTTAGCCGGATTACAAAAAGGCGATTCTGCCGTCTGTTTCATCTGCTCGCCGCAGTCGGGTTTCGCATTGCCTGAAAATCCGAAAACGCCTCTCCTTATGGTCGGAGCAGGCACAGGAATTGCGCCGTTCAGGGGATTTATCCAGGCGCGCGCTGCCGAAAAAATGTCCGGTAACATCCTGGGCGAAGCTCATTTATACTTCGGCTGCCGGCATCCTGAAGAAGACGATCTGTACAAAGATGAATTCGACCATGCGGAGAAAAACGGCCTTGTCACCGTGCACCGAGCGTATTCCAGATTAGATCAGGACTGTAAAGTATATGTACAGGATGTTCTGCTTCGCGAGGCTGAACAAATTATTGCTCTTCTTGACCAAGGCGGCCATCTCTATATATGCGGTGACGGAAGCAAAATGGCTCCGGCCGTGGAAAATGTACTGCTTCAGGCGTATGAAAAGGTGCATAACACTGATTCAAAAGTTTCCTTGGAGTGGCTTGAACACCTGCAGGCGGAAGGAAGATATGCGAAAGATGTTTGGGCAGGTATGTAACAGAAGAGTGAGACAACTGAAGAATGTTTTTTAATTGAAGAAAGCCGGCACGATATTTGAAATCTACTGAATCAAAAGGAATAGTTATAGGGAGTATCGTGCCGGCCTTATCTTTAGTATCGGACAAAAGACACAAATCTTTAATGTTTTTATTGATTTACATGCAGACGGCTATGTCCCTTTTTTCTGAATTCCGCCAGAAATAAAACCGGATAAGACAGCAATAGCAAAACCGAAATAAATGAAATGATACCGATCCAATGAAAATGCGTCCAAAAGAAACCGCCGCAAGACCCGGCCACGCTTGAACCGATATAGTATGCAAGCAAGTATAATGAAGAGGCTTGCGCGCGATGATCACCGGCTGCCCGGCCGACCCAGGCGCTTGCGATCGAATGCGCGCCGAAAAAGCCGAAGGTAAAGACGGCAATCCCCGCGATTTTAAGCGCAAGCTGGGGCAAAAGTGTCACCGCTGCGCCGGCAAGCATAACAAAAATCGCAATCTTAATCATTTTCGCGCTTCCGAAAAGATCTGCTTTTTTCCCCATATAGACCGAGCTGAACGTTCCCGCGAGATAGACAATAAAAATAAAACCGATCACAGTCTGCGACAAATGATAAGGAGCCGCCATTAAATGAAAGCCGATATAATTATATAATGTCACAAAACTCCCCATTAATATAAATCCCAGAGATATTAACAAAAGCAGCCGTTTGCGGTGCAGAACCGCTCCGTATTCCTTACATGCCGCTTTTATGCCCGCATGCCGCTCAGATGAATGGCGCGGAGCCGGAAGAAAACGCCAAAACAAATAGCTTAATACAATAGAAAGAATGCCGATGATGGCAAGCGCCGGCCGCCAGCCGAATACATCGGTCAGAAGCCCCGTTAACAGCCTGCCGCTCATTCCCCCGATGCTTGTGCCGCTGATATACAGGCCCATCATTTTCCCGAGGCCCTGCGGATCAAACTCCTCGCCTACATATGTCATAGCGACAGCCGGAACGCCTGCCAGGAAAATACCGAGCAGCCCCCTCATCGCCAAAAGCGCCGGAAAAGCCGGACTGAACGCTGTTAATAGACCTAAAACAGAAGTGGCTGTTAACGACAGCACCATTAATTTTTTTCTGCCGAATCCGTCAGACAACGAAGCGGCGGCCAATAATGAAAATGCCAAAACGGCTGTTGAGATGGATAAAGTTAAGCTGGCAGCCGCAGCGGAAATATGAAACTCTTCCGAAAACAAAGGCATAAGCGGCTGTGTCGTGTAAAGCGTGGCGAATGTCACAAAGCCGCTGATAAACAGAGCCAAGCTGGCCTTTCTGTAAGCCTTTGTATGAGGCTGAATAAACGTCATGAATGTCCCTCTTTTCTCACTGTTGGTTATATATGTATCGTACGCTTTTCATTTCAATGTGTCTAATTTATAATAACTATAGAATTAATGCGTGTAGGTTATGAGAAAGGGGAGAAGGAGAACATGGAGCTTCATCAAATTGACAACTTCATTGCGGCGGCAGCTCATCAGCATTTCACAAATGCGGCAAAAGAAAGAATGATTTCTCAGCCGGCATTAAGCCGATCGATTATCAGGCTTGAAGAAGAATTAGGCGCGCCGTTATTTTACAGAGAGACAAAAGCCGTCCGGCTGACAAGGCACGGAGAGCAGTTCTTAATAAAAGCAAAACAAGCGAGACGAGCTTTAAATGAAGGCGTTGAACAAGTGAAAAAGAATATGAGCCTGGAGCACGGCGAAATATCTGTATCATTTCTTCATACGCTCGGGCTGCGCTTAATGCCTCAGCTGATTGCCGAATTTAAAAAGCTATACCCAAACGTGACCTTCCGGCTTTATCAAGGCGCAAATGAAACGCTTCGCAAAATGGTGGAAACGGGAGATGCGGATATCTGTCTCAGCTCCCCGCCGCTTCCCAGCGAGCTTTTACAATGGACAGTGCTGGAGAAAGAGCCTCTTTATGCGGTGCTTCCTGAGAACCACCCGCTTGCAGGAAATAAAAGCATTCAAATGAAAGAGATGCAGGACGAGGATTTTGTGGGTTTTAAACCGGGATACGGACTGAGGTATATGTTTGATCTGATGTGCCGGGATTTGAATATACACCCGCATCTCGCATTTGAAGGAGAGGAAGTGTCAACCATATTAGGGCTGACCGCCGCGGGTCTGGGGGCTGCAGTGCTGCCGAAAACCGCGGAGCATTCATACTTACCGGTCGTTTTTCTTCCGGTTGCAGATTACCAATGCGAACGCACCATAGCGTTAGCCCAGCTGAAAAACCATGCTCTCTCTCCCGCTGCTGAGCGTTTTAAACAGTTTGCACTTGAGTATTACAAAGCACGCAACTGAGCGGTAGTTGAAAATAATCAGAAAGAAATACAGAAAACGGAGGAAAACCATGGCGAAAAAAATAGTGAAAACAAATGCTGTCCGTATCATTGAGCAGCAAAACATTCCCTATGAGCTATTAGGTTACAAAACAGAAGGGGAACAGCCCGCAGACGGTCTTTCCGTTTCACAAAAAATCGGATACGCTGCCGAATATGTTTATAAAACCTTAGTGGCATCTGCAGGAACTGATCGTTATTACGTCTTTGTCGTTCCCGTTGCAAAAGAACTGAATCTGAAAAAGGCTGCGAAGGCGGCAGGTGAGAAGAAAATAGAAATGATTGCCATGAAGGACCTTTTGGGAGTAACCGGCTATATGCGCGGCGGATGCTCTCCGATCGGCATGAAAAAAAGGTTTCCGACTTTCATTGATAGATCCGCTGAAACACTGGAGTTTATGATTGTCAGTGCGGGGAAAATCGGAATGCAGCTGAAAGCAGCGCCTCAAGATTTAGCCGAAGCAAGCGGGGCGGTATTTACAGACATTGTATAAATGTCCGATGAATCTAATGGAATACACGTGTCAAGGGAGAATGATAATGAAAAAAAGATATGAAAACTTGAATGGCGTGAAGAATGAACATGGATTCAGGGACATGTGGAAATGGATGAAAGAACGAAGAGAGAAAAGTAAAGACTTAAGCGAGAACATTCCGAAAGCGGTCACTAGGGATGTCCGTGATGTTGCCGTCAATCGGACGGAAACCGCCATAACATGGATCGGCCATTCTTCATTTCTGATCCAAATACAGGGGCTTAACATAATGACCGACCCTGTTTGGGCGCGGCGGATGGGTTTTCAAAAACGGCTGACAGAGCCGGGATATGAATTGAGCGAACTGCCTGACATTGATGCCGTGCTCATTTCACACGGGCATTATGATCATCTTGATTTTCCGAGTATAAAAAAACTGAGAGGAAACCCGGATTTTTACGTGCCTGCGGGATTGAAAAAGCTGTTCAACAAAAAAGGCCGCAAAAACGTTCATGAAATGAATTGGTGGGATCGTTTTGAGATGCGGGGAGTGAATATATCATTTGTTCCGGCCCAGCACTGGACACGGAGAACGCTTTGGGATACCGATACCTCTCATTGGGGAGGCTGGGTCATAGAAAGCGAAAACGGCGAGTCCATCTATTTTGCAGGAGATACAGGCTATTTTGAAGGCTTTAAAGAAATCGGAGAGAGGTTTCGTATTAAGGCGGCCCTGATGCCGATCGGAGCATACGAACCGGAGTGGTTTATGCAAGTGTCACATATCAATCCGGAAGACGCCGTGAAAGCGTTTTTGGAGCTGAAGGCTGACAGCTTCATTCCCATGCATTACGGGGCATTCCGGCTTGCTGATGATACAGGCCCGGAAGCATTAAGCAGACTGCACGGCGAGTGGGACCGGCTTGCATTACCTCCTGAAAACCTGAAAGCATTAGCGCTTGGCGAAACATTTTGGCTGTAACAGCAGGTTTTCGCTGCCGACACCAATCGTTTAAAAACGGTTGGTGTTTTGCTGTCAATCAAAGGTGAACAGCCTTTGTATAAAACATGATTTTTCCGGAATCTGCGGTAAAAAACAAAACTTTTTACTCTTTTGTTTCAATATAAAATGAAAACGGTTTCGTACGCGCAGTATATTTAACCTATCACAATTGCTCCAGCAGAAACGGACAGGAAGGATAGAAAAACAGATGAAATACATGAATTCAAGGCAGAAAAAGATTTTGTATCTGTTGTTATCTGAACCTGATGACTACTTAGTTGTGCAAGATTTCGCAGACAGGGTCCGCTGTTCTGAAAAAACGATCAGGAATGATTTGAAAACGATTGAAGATTTCCTGAGTGAACATGCTCAAGCTCAGCTGATCCGCAAACCGGGATTAGGCGTCTATTTACATATATCTGAACAGGAAAGGTCACGGTTAAGCCGGCAAATTTATAATGAGCACTTTACATGCAGGCACAAGACCGATGAAGAAAGAATACTTCACATCGCTTATGATTTATTAATGAATTCAAAGCCCGTTTCCGCAAAAGAAATTGCCGCACAGCATTTTGTAAACAGAGCTTCCATTAAAAAGGATGTAAGTGCGGTTGAAGAGTGGCTGAAGCGATTTGATCTCACGCTGGTTTCTAAACAGCGGCTCGGCTTAAAGATTGAAGGAGACGAAAAAAACAAAAGAAAAGCATTGGCGCGAATTTCAGATTTGATTGATAATGCGGAATTTACAAGCCAATTTATAAAAAGTAAGTTTTTAAGTCATGAAGCGGACTTTGTGAGAAAAGAAATCAAGTTATTACAAAAAAACCATTCTATCTATTTTACGGATGAAACATTTGAAAGTTTGCTGCTGCATACATTGCTGACGATCCGCCGTATCAAAATGAAACAGCCGGTCGCCATTTCTGCAAGACAGCTGGACGCGGTAAAAAAGAAGAAAGAATATGAATGGACACTGGCTTGTTTAAAACGGCTTGAGCCGGTATTTGCCATCCGGTTTCCTGAGGAAGAAGCCGTCTATTTAACTTTACATATAATAGGCGGGAAAGTCCGCTATCCATCACAGCAAGAAAAGAAGCTTGATCTTGAAGATTCTGAGCTTTCAAAAGTCGTCAGGCATTTGATCAATCGTGTTTCAGAACTGCAAAAGCTGGATTTTCATAAAGACCAGGAACTGATCAATGGATTGAACATTCATCTCGATCCGGTGTTGAAGCGGCTGAGCTATGATCTCTCTGTTTCAAATCCCATGCTTCACGACATCAAAAAAATGTACCCTTATTTGTTTCATCTTATCATTGACGTTTTAGAAGACATCAATCAAACATTTGATCTTTATATTCCTGAAGAAGAGGCGGCATATTTGACGCTGCATTTTCAGGCAGCGATCGAACGGCTGCGCCGAAGCAGTCATAATCCTAAGAGGACGATCATCGTCTGCCATATGGGCATTGGCATGTCGCAATTGCTGCGGACTAAAATTGAACGCAAATTTCATCACATTACGGTAAAAGACTGTATCGCAAAAGCGGAGCTGACAGAGTATATCAAAAAGCATAAAGATATAGATTTTGTCATTTCTACGATAGGGCTTGGAAATGTAACGATCCCTCATATTGTCGTATCACCGCTTTTGGAGTCTGCTGATGAAAAGAAGCTCAGCGCATTTATGCAACAGCTTGATACATCACATCGCCGGGAGCAAAAAACGTTTAAAATGCTGAACGACACGACGCCGTTTCTCGTTTTTTTACAGCAAGAGACAGAGCACCGTTATCAGGTCATTGAAAAGCTGGCGCAGGCTTTGTATGAAAAAGGCTATGTAGAAAAAGAGTATGGCATTCATGCAGTAATGAGAGAAAAAATGTCGGCGACAAATATCGGGGCGGGTATTGCCATCCCTCACGCGAACTCTAAATATATCAAACAATCAGCCATTGCAATCGCCACCTTAAAAGAGCCGATTGAGTGGGGGACGGAAATGGTGTCGCTCGTTTTTATGCTTGCCGTCAAACACGAAGATCAGAACAAGGTAAAGCAATTATTCAGTGAGCTTTCCTATCTTAGCGAGCAGCCGGCATTTATTCAAAAACTGACGGAAGAAAAAAATGTGATGACGTTTTTATCGTATTTAAACTATTAAAAGCAGGGAATGGCTCCCTGCTTTTTTTCTGTTTATAGGGAAAAATGCCGTTATTTCCGGAACTTATGGTAAAAAAACGCGCTTATCACAGGCTGATTTCAGTATAAAGTTGAGACAAGATCTTGAAATTCAGACTGCAAGGAGGATTTATATGAAACTGTTAGCGATTACATCATGTCCGAACGGCATTGCCCATACGTATATGGCTGCTGAAAATTTACAAAAAGCAGCCGGCAGATTAGGCGTTGAAATCAAAGTGGAAACCCAGGGCGGAATCGGGGTGGAAAATAGGCTGACCGAAGAGGAAATCCGGGAAGCAGACGCAATCATTATCGCGGCGGACCGTTCGGTGAACAAAGACCGATTCGCGGGAAAAAAGCTGCTGGCTGTCGGGGTTCAGGAAGGCATCCGCAAACCGGAAGAATTAATTCAAAAAGCGCTTAGCGGTGAAGTGCCGGTCTATCAATCTGCTTCAAAAGCTGAATCCGCAAGTCAGCAGGGCAAAAAACAAAACCCGATTTACCGTCATTTAATGAACGGCGTTTCTTTTATGGTTCCTTTCATTGTCGTCGGCGGATTATTGATAGCGGTTGCATTGACGCTTGGAGGAGAAAAAACACCAAAGGGCTTAGTCATTCCGGATGAGTCTTTTTGGAAAACGATTGAACAGATCGGCAGTGCTTCTTTTTCATTCATGATCCCGATTTTAGCCGGGTACATCGCGTTCAGCATCGCTGATAAGCCGGGTCTTGTCCCCGGAATGATCGGCGGATATATTGCGGCATCCGGCAGCTTTTACGACAGTGCAAGCGGCGCAGGATTCCTCGGAGGAATCATTGCGGGATTTTTGGCGGGATATGCGGCGCTTGGAATCAAAAAATGTAAAGTTCCTAAAGCAATACAGCCGATTATGCCGATCATTATTATTCCGGTGTTTGCCTCACTGATCGTCGGTTTGGCGTTTGTATTTCTGATCGGCGCCCCCGTCGCTCATATTTTCGCATCATTAACGGTGTGGCTTGCGGGAATGAAAGGTTCGAGCTCAATTCTCCTGGCATTGATTTTAGGAGCGATGATCTCCTTTGATATGGGAGGACCCGTAAACAAGGTGGCCTTTCTTTTCGGATCGGCAATGATCGGAGAAGGAAATTATGAAATTATGGGTCCGATTGCCGTTTCCATTTGTATACCGCCGATAGGGCTTGGGATTGCGACGTTTTTAGGAAAAAGAAAATTCGCCGCCGCAGAAAGAGAAATGGGAAAAGCATCATTTACGATGGGCCTTTTCGGTATCACGGAAGGGGCCATTCCATTTGCGGCCCAAGATCCCCTTCGAGTGATCCCGAGTATTATGGCGGGTTCTATGACCGGCTCGGTGATAGCGATGATCGGCCATGTGGGGGACAGAGTGGCACACGGCGGCCCCATCGTTGCTGTACTTGGAGCAGTAGATCATGTACTGATGTTTTTTATCGCTGTAACAGCAGGCTCTCTTGTCACCGCTCTGTTGGTTAATGTACTGAAGAAAGATATGGCGAAATCCCTCGCGCCCGGCGAGGTGCTGCCGTCTGCCGCACCAAATGAAGCTGCAGCGGCAAAAGAAACAAAGGAACCATCTCAGGCTGACAGCCGAAAAGCCGGGATGACCGAAATCAAAAAACTGACTGACATTATCAGTACGGACTTGATTGAACCGCATTTATCCGGCGAAACGAGGGATGACATTATCGATGAAATGATCGAGAAAATGTCCCGTAAAGGTATGCTGCTGTCTGACAGCGGATTTAAGCAGGCCATTTTGAGCCGGGAACAGCAGGGAACCACGGCGATAGGTATGAATATCGCCATTCCGCACGGAAAGTCTGAAGCCGTCAAAACACCGGGTGTCGCATTCGGAATAAGACGTTCGGGTGTTGACTGGAACAGCCTTGATGGTTCTGATGCAAAACTGATTTTTATGATTGCCGTACCGAAGGAAAGCGGCGGAAATCAGCATCTGAAAATATTGCAGATGTTATCCCGAAAACTGATGGATGACAGCTATCGGGAAAGGCTGCTCGCCGTTCAGACAAAAGAAGAGGCGTATGAGCTTCTGGAAGAAATCGAATAAAGCGGGGGATGATCATGTCTACTGAACCGATATTTTTCAATCCGGTTTTCAAAGAAAGAATTTGGGGAGGCGCCGCCCTGCGTGATTTTCACTATAATATTCCGTCCGAGCGGACAGGGGAGTGCTGGGCCTTCGCTGCTCATCAAAATGGACAGAGCACAGTTCGAAACGGCATGTATAAAGGATGTACGCTCGGTGAATTGTGGGAGCATCACAGAGATTTATTCGGAAACCTTGAAGGAAACCGTTTTCCTCTTCTTACAAAAATTTTGGACGCGGACCAAGACCTGTCCGTTCAGGTGCATCCGAATGATGTCTATGCCAAAATGCATGAAAACGGAGAACTTGGAAAAACCGAATGCTGGTATATCATTGATTGTGCAAAAGAGGCGGAGATCATTTTCGGCCACAACGCAACAACAAAAGAAGAACTGATATCCATGATTGAGCACGGAGAATGGGACGGGCTCCTGAACAGAGTTAAGGTAAAGCCGGGAGATTTCTTCTTTGTCCCAAGCGGCACTGTTCACGCGATTGGAAAGAGCACACTTATTTTAGAGACGCAGCAAAATTCAGATACGACTTACAGATTGTATGATTACGGAAGAAAAGATGCGGACGGCAGGATGCGCGAGCTCCATTTGGAAAAAAGTATAGACGTGATAGACGTTCCATCTGTCCGTGAACGGCCGACCGTTTACTATAAACAAACAGATGATCTGCTGGCAGCTGTTTTAATAGAATGTCCTTATTTTTCAGTCGAAAAGTGGGTTGTAAAAGGTGAAGCAAATCTATTCCAGCATCATCCTTTTCTTCTTGTCAGCGTGATCGAAGGAGATGGAATAATGATTGCAGGCGGGCATGAATATCCATTTAGAAAAGGAGATCATATTCTCCTGCCTTCCGATTTGGGAGAATATAAACTGGCAGGCCATGCAAATTGTATTGTGTCTCATCTGTGATTCTCAAAACCCTTCTCTTGCATCAGAGAAGGGTTTCTCATCACTTTTACAAAAATACCGAAATTTTCAGCGTATCAGTGGTGCGTTCCTGAATTTATTCTCTCAATTTGTATATCTCCCGAGCCATTGATTCAAGTATGTACATAGCGGGGATTTGGGTGGTGACATTCGCATTTTCAACCCATTCTTCCGTCACGTAATATGAAATATTCACATCGGACATTTTGGCAATGGTTGAATGTTTATGATTTGTAATACTGATGACCCGGCTGCCTTCTTGTTTCAGCTGATTCAGATGAGTCACCGTAGAATCTCCTTCACCTGAAACCGATAATGCGATCGTGATGCTGTTATGACGGAAATGGGAATGGGCCGGAAAGTAAGGATCTTTAATATACATTGAAAGTTTCCCTAAGCACGAAAAATATCTGGCTCCGTATTCGGCGAGAATTCCTGAACTTCCCACTCCGATAAAAATGACGCTTTCTGCATCGGCCGCAAGGGCTGCTGCTTCCTTCAGCTTTTCTTCCATCCCTCCTCTTACTGTTCTTTCAAAAAACTCGGCAACGGAATGATGGGGACTCTTTAAAATCGTTTTTTTATTTGCCTCCGTATACATCTTCAGCTTCACCTTAAACTCCGAAAACCCTTCACAGTTTATTTTTTTGCAGAAACGTAAAATAGAAGCCGTAGATACGTGGGTTTCATTTGCCAATTCACGGATTCGCATATAGACGACTTTCTCGCTGTTTTGGGAGATGTAGTTGTATAAAGAAGTTTCAAGCTCGTTAAATGAAGCAATCATTTCGTGTGTGAACATGCAGGGGGATTCTCCTTTTTATGAGAATGGTGAATGTACATCTAATCGTAACATATCATTTTTAAAAGAAACATAGTGTTATATTGATGTGACAAATCACTTTTTGTGTCATTCAAAACAAGACGTCAGCCAATGATTTACGGCGCAAAACAACTGCGGATATAATTCGTTCATACGCTTTATGCATGATCTCTTCAAGGGTCTCTGACAAAAGAGGCCGAAAAAAGGAGGACAATATGAGTATCAAACTGATAGCGGTTGATATGGACGGAACGTTTTTGAATGATGAAATGGCATATAACAAAGAGCGTTTTATGAATCAGTATCGTGAATTAAAAGCGCGGGGAATTAAATTTGCCGTAGCAAGCGGAAACCAATATGCGCAGCTTACATCCTTTTTTTCGGAGATCAAAAGTGAAATCGCTTTCGTTGCCGAGAATGGCGCTTTCGTCGTGAATGCCGGAGAAGAATTATTCGCGGGTAACATGTCTGAAGACACTATAAAAGCAGTAATCCGTGCTTTAGAGCAGTATGAGGTGAAAAACGTCATTGTCTGCGGAAAAAAAAGCGCGTATATTCATGAAAATGCCAGTGAAGATGAATATCTGCATGCCAGTAAGTATTATTATGTGTTAAAAAGGGTGCCGCATTTTGAAAACATCGATGATGATATTTTGAAATTTTCCATCAGCTTTCCCGCCGAACATTGTTCCGCACTTCTGAGACATTTAAAAGTCGCCATCGGGTCTTTCGTCACGCCTGTATCAAGCGGGCACGGTGACATAGATCTGATCATACCGGGGCTTCATAAAGCAAGCGGGATTAAGCTTCTCCAGAAACAATGGGGGATAAATGATGAAGAATGCGCGGCCTTCGGAGACAGCGGCAATGATTTGGAGATGGTGTCTGCCGTGAAATACGGAGTCGCTATGGATAATGCGCAGGAAAGCATTAAACAGGCTGCCGCGCATATCACACAATCAAACAATGAAGAAGGGGTCTTAAATGCGATTGATTCCATTCTCAAATGTGAAAAACCCTTTGTCTGAAAAAGACATTTTAACTGCGGAGGTGCTGAACGATGATTAAATTAGTGATTACGGATTTAGACGGCACATTTTTAAATAATCAAGGCGATTTTGACAGAACGTTATTTGAAAAGACAAAACGAGTAATGGAGGAACAGCATGTCGCTTTCGCCATCTGCACCGGGAAGCAGTGTGAAAGGGTGGAAGCTTTATTCGGAGAAGACGCGAAAGATTTTTGGATTTTAGGAGACAGTGCCACACGTATAAAAAAGAACGGCAAATTCGTATATGAATCTTTGATCAGCAATGAAGCGGGACTGTCAATTATAGGCGCTTTAGAAAAAATCAGCTGCGGGCATAGCATTATCGCATGCACAAAAAAAGGCGCGATCGTAAAAGAAAATCTGTCTGAAAGTGAGATGAAATATGTAAATGCCTCTTATGCACATGTAACGAGAATAACTGATTTTACTGAGATAAAAGATGATTTTATCAAGATTACGGTTCATGATCCCGACGCCAACTGTCCGGAAACGAGAGAAAAGCTGCATGAATTTTTTCACCAATTATATATCGTAGCATCAGAGGATACCTGGATGGACATATCAAATATCGGAATACATAAAGGAACAACAGTACAAGAACTGCAGCGATTATTAGGGGTTTCGGCTGATGAAACAATGGCGTTCGGAGACGGCCGCAATGACAAAGAATTGATGGAAGCGGCATCCTACAGCTTTGCGGTTAAGAATGCCATTGACGAAATAAAAGATGCGGCGCACTTTGTCATCAAATCAAATGAGGAAAGCAGCGTCATGCATACGATTATGAGAATATTAGCGCTGTAAAAACAATGATGGGCTAAAGCCAATGCGGCAGGACTTACTAGGGAAAGAAAAAGCGGGCTATCCTCAGACTTTAATTCACTCCTGATTTACCTAAAATATGTTAAAAATGAATAAATATCTATATTTGACTCGATGACATTGGTATAATATGTATAAAATGAATGAAACGGCATAATATCAAGATGAAAAAAATCACTTCATATCATTTGATATCAGACAAAAAGTAGGAACTTCCTCGTTTTGAAATTGGGAGGTGTTTGTATTAGCCCGCTGTTGAGTCCCGCGTATATCATTCTCATTTTTCTTCCGACAGCTTCTTTTCTGTTAGGGATTTTAGGATATTTCATCTTTAAAAAAGTATGGATGATGGTTGTTATTGTCTTCATTTTGTCCTTGATATTCATGTTTATTGTAATAGGTGCCGAACCGACATTTTTCATTTGGGTGGCTATGATGACGGGGAGCTGTTTTGTCTCCGGTTCAATCACTAAGACGATATGGACTTTTGCAAAGAGAAAATATTAGGCAGAAGAATTCTGTTTGAACAGCTATCCTTTTTTTGTCGATTGAAGAAAAAGAAGTATAGAGTTATCCGTTATGTTCTTATATTTTGTCTGTTGTTGTCAGATCGGGCTTTCTGTTAAAAATGTCTGTCTATCGTTTTGTTCTTTTTTAACTAAGCGGAGCACTATAATTGAACTGTAGATACATAGAAAAACAAAAAAGGATAAGGAGGATTTTTATGTTTCAAACCTTAGACCATTTTTTGAAATCTTGGGAGTTCGAAGCCGATGCGACACAGAAACTGCTGAATCATCTGACTGATGAATCACTTAAACAAGAAATCACTTCACAACATTGGACTTTAGGCCGTATTGCATGGCATACTGTCGCTGCCATTCACACCATTACCTCAAACACAGATTTAACGTTTCACGCTCCGGCCGAAGATTATCCTGTTCCTGCATCGGCGCGGTTTATTGCTGAGAGTTATCATCAAGCCAGTAATGCATTTGTACAGGCGTTAAAAACGCAATGGACTGACGATACACTTCAAGAATGTGTCAACTTTATTGGTCAGCAATTGCCGAATGGTTCACTTTTGCTATTTTTAATTCAACATCAAAACCATCATCGAGGACAAATGACTGTCCTTATGAGACAAGCAGGTTTACCTGTTCCGGGTATTTATGGTCCGGCAAAAGAGGAATGGACAACATTCGGTTTGGAAGCTCCGAAATAGGATATTGTTGTAAGGGCTCGAATGAATAGATGATACCAATCGATGTTGGTATCTTTTTTGTTTTAGTCTTAGAGTGATTAAACCGGTATCCATGACATGCAGACGAATCAACAGTTCAAAAGATGTAAATTAAGGTCAATAAATGCAGAAAGGTGATTATGATGATAACTAAAATGACCCGATTCAATATGAAAGACTTCAATAAACCAAACGAACCTTTCGTTGTTTCAGGGAGAATCATCCCTTCATTTGAGGACAATGTTTGGACATATGCAGAGGAGAAATTTGCTGAACCTTATGTCAAAAAATATGACGATGAAGACATTGATGTCAGTTATATTGAAGAAGAGGATAAAGCTGTCTTTTTTTATTACGCAGAGAACGACTGTGTCGGCCGGAGTAAGCATGAAAGGGGAGTTAAAGTGAATTACATTTATAAGAAAAAGGAAAAGAAAAATAGAAATTGTATCATTTCAATCAGAGATAAATGGGAGAATGCACTTATTGAGTTTGAACAAAAAAATAATCAAGTTGAGATCGTGATCAATGAGCGTAACGAGAAAACAACCAAGTTTTCACTGCCAATCAGGCCGGAGAGAAAGTTAATCATTCTGTTTGAAAATGACCATGAAGTTCGTAAGCAGTATGGTTTTAACACGCATCTGGATTCCCTTGGCAAAGTAAAGGTTTTTGGGGATTTATATTAAAATAATAGTAAGAACCTTGTGCAGCGGACAGGGAGTTTCGTTGCTTTATAAGGAGAGGGAACTATGAAAAAAAATATTCACATACTGGGAGCCTCCGGAGTCGGAACTTCAACATTGGGTGTTGCATTATCAAAGCATTTGCCTCATACGCATCTTGATACTGATGATTACTATTGGACAGATAAATTCACTAAGAAAAGAGAAATTCCTGAAAGAAGAAAGTTGCTTGAAAAAGACTTGACAATAAATGAGAAATGGATTCTTTCTGGCGCAGTGTGCGGCTGGGGCGATGATCTAAAAAGTTATTTTGACCTTGTCATCTTCTTATGGATTCCGCAAGATATACGGCTTGAGAGATTAAGGCAGAGGGAATTTCAGCGTTATGGAAACGAAGTGTTAGCCGGCGGCAGTAAATATGAACAATCAAAAACATTTTTAGAGTGGGCTTCTTTATATGATCATGCCGGAATGGAAGTTAGAAGCAAAGCTTTACACGAACATTGGATGGCAGATTTATCTTGTCCATTGCTAAAAATTGAAGGAGATTACTCAGTCAATGAAAGAGTTGATCGTATCTTGGATTATCTGAATTCTAATTAAACTAACGGATGGAGATAACTGCAAAATCCAAAATTCAAAGACAGTTCCGGCCATTTTAACGGAGCTGTTTTTTATACCGCTTTCAGTTTCTCTGTTGTGAAGTGATTTATTTCCGGAAAGAAGCAGCGGAATTAATAGAAAACTCACTTCGGGAAACCGTGAAGGCAGGAATCAAAACGGGAGACTTGGCGGTCAATCATCAATGTCAGACTTTGGGGAAGAATTGCAGAAATGATCGGACGTTAAGGCGGAAAATAAGAAGTGAGAAGCAGATCATCAAAACGCAATACACCTCAATTTATATTTTCAGTAAGATCGGCTCTGCTCATTAAAAAACTCAATTCGAAGATTGGTGGCATCAATATTGCCGCAGATCGGGTTAGTGACATAAAGAGGAAGGGATAAGACCCCTTCCTTAAAACCTTTAATTCCTCTAATTTCATTGTAAGATATATTACTTTTTTGAAATGGGTATCCAAATTTCACTTTTAAAAGATGGCGATGTTACATCTTTATGCTCATTCCACAGGATTTCCGGGCCTTCAATTTGTTCATAATGTGACGATGGAAACCATTCGGAATAAATCCGCCCCCATACTTCCTGCAGTGCATCCGGAAATGATCCGGCTGCTTCGAATACAGCCCACGTTGAGGCAGGGACTTCAAGCTGTGATAGATGATTTGGGCAATGTTTCGTTGTGGCTGCGCCAATATAGTGATCAAGCTCTCCGTTTTCCTCTGTCCGGCCTTCAGAAAAGTTTGTGGATGCACTAATAAGTCCTACAGGCGCTACATTAGAAAGCTCTTTTAGTTGATTGATTGCTGTTTCATCTAAACTTTCCCACATCGATGCAATGTCAGGATTCACGCCTTTGAACAAAATAGGAACTCTTTTTTTAATGCCGACGATGCGAAATGCCTTTTTTTCTTCAATGCGATAGTTCATTTCATTTCCTCCTTTGATTGATAACTGGAAGGTCATTCGCGGATAAGCTTTAAGTGAATGGCCATTATGTTTAGCTTCTGATGGGCTTATGCCATGCAGATTTTGAAATGCTCGTGCAAAAGAATCTGGTGAGTGATAACCGTATTTTATTGCAAGATCAATCACCTTTACGCGGCTGTCTTTAAGTTCAAAAGCTGCAAGAGTAAGACGTCGTCGACGAATATATTCCGATAATGAAATACCTGTTAGGAAGGAAAACATCCTTTTAAAATGATATTCAGAGCAGAAAGCAAGCCTTGCTGCTTCTTTGAAATCAATACCGTTCGTGAGGTTTTCTTCAATATACGTTAATGCGCTGTTCATCCTTTTAAGCGAATCCATTTATTTGACCTCCTTTAACAAAAGAATAACAGGAGCAAAATGTATCTACCCGACATTTCGTGCACAGTTTTGCAGGGTAACTTATATGTAATAAATTAAGTGATTCACCTGTATTTGTACAGATAAAAAAACATCTAATAACTGCTTGGGTTTCATAAGATGAAAGAAAGTTATCATTGTTTTATATTGAAAAGAAAATAGAAAAAGACGGAGTTTTCTTGCGGGAGGGGGTTTACTATCAATCAATTGAAATGCTTACGCAGAGGTAGATAAAAAATTTTAGTTTATGTCGAGAACGATGTTCATCTTCACTGCTTGTTCAATTAGAGAAAGTGATTCTACCTTAAGGGAGATCACTTTTTTTTATTCGACTAAAGCAGCAGTTTAGCGGAAGAAGGAGAAAAATCAGTTGACTTACTTGATACTGAATAGGTGGTGAAAAGTGGTTATTCATACGGATTGAAAAAGAAGAACACGCAGCAGATTCACTTGCTCTTGTTTGGGGCAAGTGTTGACAACCCTATTACTGGTTTAATTAAAGAAGGAGTATAAAACCTGTATCAATGGTGTTACTAGATATCTGCGACACAGGTTTTATATGTAGGTAACTAATATTCTGATATATGTAACATTGCATTTTTTATTATGCAATAGTTCACTCTATTTCTGCTTTCAATTTCTCGAACCATTCTAAATTAACCAAGTGATGTGAACGGGAATTTTCATTCATACGGCGAAAGTAATTGATTGTGCCGGGAATTTCTTGAGTGGTGGACAGGTATTCATCAAGGAGCTCGATTCGAGTTTTAGTCTGATCGATTTGTGATTGGATCAGATCCAGTAATTTATTTTTGTCGAATTCATCGGCAAAGAGTAACGCTCCATAAAATTGCAGGTTCACATATTCCGATTTGGTGCCGTATTTGATCATTAATTTTTCGAATTCTGCCCTTCCCGATTCTGTGACGTTAAAGTTACGGATTTCACGCCCGCTGGTTGAGGGTTTCTGCTGAATCTGTTCAATCAAACACTTTTCTTCAAGTTGCTGCAGATTGTAATAAAATGAACCTTTCGTGAAGTTAACAATGTATTTGTAATGACGTTTTTCCATTAAAGCCAGAAGTTCATAGCCGTGAGCTCCGGGGTTTTGGATGAGCAAGCCAAGGATAAGTAAGGGAATCATGGTTTCATCACCTTCGCCATCCGCGCCTCAAATTCCGCGTACGTGATTTCACCCGAAGCCAAATCCATACTATGAAGGTAAATCTGTTCTGTTTTAGAATAGTCACCATTCACTTTCAGTGATTGCTCCTCTCCCGAAATGGGTTTCAGGATATGGTGCTTTTCCGAAAAAGCCTCGAAATAGCGGTAACCGAATTTGCGTTGTGAAACTGCGTCTAAATGAATGCCATCAGGATTCGCAGTCAGACCTGCCGCAGTAACAAAATAACAATTCTGTTGTTCATTAGCAAAACGCAGCAATTGTTCATTAACCTGTCGAAATTCAGTCGCGTGCTGTCCAAAACCAGTCTTCCCAAGAAAGTCACCAAGCCCTCCAATAATCAACGGTACCTCATCAAGTTTCAACTCGTTTCTTAGCGTCTCGATGATAAGAGTTAATTTCTCGTAATAAGTTTCATGCAGCGAACGATAACTGTCACTCTCACCTTGGTGCCAAAGGATTCCGCAAATTTGGCTGGACTGGAGGGCGAAGCGGGCTTCGGACAAAGCATGTTGAAAAAGGATGCCTTCCGGATGCCAGTCATTCAATGAACTGCCGCCTTCCGCACACGGGATCAAGCCAATTTCTTCATCGGGATGAGCTTTTGACCATGCATCTGCAAAAGATGCCGCCAGGCCAACGCCGGAAACCGGACGGTCGTAATGAATCGGCTCTGTCATCATCTGCCACTGTCCATTGCGCAGCATTTTAATTTTTTCATTATAGATAGGGTCTACTTCATTCAAAAATCCACGGCCCGCCATATTCGACTGCCCCAACATTAAAAAAGACTTTATCATCTAATTTTTCACTTCTTTACATTAATATTTTAGTCTAATTAGACTATAGTCAATTCAGCTTGTCTTGTAAAGTTTCAACTAGGTTTTATTTTTATATAGTATGTATGAAAAACAAACTAACATTGAAAATTTGGTGGATGTATTTGAGAATTAGCAAGTTCTTTTGCTTTAGGTCTTGATAAACAATGAAAAAACAACAAAAACCCTGTCATGTAAGAGTTCCTATGAGGTTAAAAATCATTTTTCGTAGGAAATACATTCAATGATGGGGGTGTAGCCCAAATGAAATGGATTGTTAAAAAGGGAGGGCTATGTTGAAGGGGTTAAATATCAATAAAAAATTATTAAAAAGGTTAACGATTGTACTAATTCTATTCATTTGTTATGTTTTATTTTTAAATCCTGAAGTTATACTTGAGGAGCAATGTCCTAAAATGCAGAAAAAGCCGGGATGTCAGATCCGGCTTTTCGCTCACTTTCCCTTCTTCTTCCGTTTCTCCTTCTCCGCCCGGTAAAACTCATGAAACATCTTCATCAATGCGCGTTTTTCAATCCGCGACACGTAACTCCTTGAAATGCCGAGCTCCTTTGCGATCTCGCGCTGCGTTTTTTCTTTTTTTAAATCAAGCCCGAAGCGGCCGACGATGACTTCTTTTTCGCGGTCGTCTAAAATATCGATATATTTTTTGACCTTTTCAAGTTCCATGTTGAGCTGAATAGTGTCAATCACATCTTCGCTTTCCGACTTGAGGACATCGATCAGGCTTATTTCATTCCCTTCTTTATCCTGGCCGATCGGATCATGAAGGGAGACGTCTTTTTTCGTTTTTTTCAATGCGCGCAGGTGCATTAAAATCTCATTTTCAATACATCGTGCGGCATATGTGGCAAGCTTCGTGCCTTTTCCGGCTGAGTAGCTTTCAATTCCCTTGATCAGCCCGATTGTACCGATGGAGATCAGATCTTCTGCGTCCTCTCCCGTGTTTTCGAATTTTTTCACAATATGGGCGACTAAACGGAGATTATGTTCGATCAGCATGTTGCGGGCGTGTTCATCTCCTTCAGCCATAAGGTCTAAGTATTTTTTCTCCTCATTATTTGAGAGCGGTTGTGGAAAGGCATTATTTTTCACGTATGATACTAAAAACACAAGTTCTTTCACAATAAACCCGAGCGCTACAAAAACACCTGTCACCGTCCTCACCTCCACAAAGTTATGTAGGCAATCGCCTATATGTAACTGTATGTGTTGGTAGGGCTGTTTGTGTCTGTACAGGGAAATTAATCAAAATCGGGTTTTATTTATTGGAGCCTCTTGATTTTTGCTGATTGAGCCTGTATATTGTTGAAAAAAGTAAGGGTGAAAACAATATAACCGAAAAGCGCTGAAGAGACGAGTAGACAGATATCATTCATGACAGAGAGCTCCGGGAGCTGTGAAGGAGTATGAATGGATGTGTTGAAACAAACCTCTTAGCTTCGCATCGGAATCATGCAACACGAGGATGATGCGGCGGATACTCCTGTTACCGAGCAAGCTTTGTACCCGGCAAGGCCGGCACCAAACCGAATTGAGGTGGCATAGCGGGCTGTTTCCCGTCCTCAAGACTTTATTGTCTTGAGGGCGTTTTTTATTTCTAAGGGAGGGATAAGATGAAAAACCTGAAGTCTTGGCGGTACCCGATGCTTCTGTTAACCGGAATCGGGATAGCAAATATTGGTGAATGGATTTATTTTTTGTCTCTTAATCTTATTGTCTTAAAAGAAACGGGGTCTGCTTTTGCGGTTTCCATCCTTTATTTAATCAGGCCTGCGGCTGTTTTGATGACAAATGGGTGGGCGGGCAGCATCATCGACCGGTGCAACAAACGGAATATGATGATGTCGCTTGATTTCATCCGGGCTGCACTCATTGCCGTTCTGCCGCTGATGTTTACTGCACGGTCTTTATTTTGCGTTTATTGTATCGTATTTTTGATTCAAATGGCCAATGCGATGTTTCGTCCGTGTTCCATGGCGTATGTGACGATGCTTATCCCGGCTGAAAGGAGAAAAAGATTCAATTCACTAAGGGCTTTGTCGGAATCAGGGGCTTTTCTCCTCGGGCCGGCTGCGGCCGGGCTGCTTTTTATCGCCGGCACGCCGATTTTTGCGATTTGGGTGAATGCGGCGGCTTTAGTGCTGTCCGGTTTCATTACGATGATGCTGCCGAACCTTGAAAATGAGCCTCACGTACATTCTCCCGCACAGAAGCTTTCTTTGGCAGTTTACAAAGAAGATTGGAAGCTCATCTATCGCTTCAGCCGAACAGCGCGAAACGTTATGATCATTTATTTTTTATTCAGTCTGGTCATGACCGTTATGCCCTCAGCGCTTGATTCGCTTGAAGCCGCTTTTGCAAAAGAGGTTCTTCAGCTGACTGATGCCGATTACGGTTTTCTCGTCAGTGTCTCAGGGGCAGGCATTATTGCGGGGGCGCTTGTCAATGTGTTCTTTAATAAAAAAATGCTGGCTTCTTTATTGATGGGAATGGGCTCTTTATTCACAGCGGCCGGATATATGATTTATGCGTTTTCTGACGTTTTTTGGACGGCTGCTTTCGGATTTTTCCTTCTCGCTTTTTTTCTGGCGTTTGCCAATACAGGCTTTCTGACGTTTTATCAAAAGAATGTTCCGGTGGACATCATGGGGAGAGTGGGGAGCTTTTATTCATTAGTCGAAGCCGTCTTCATTATAGTAGTAACGGCGGTTTTCGGAGCGGCTTCTGTCAGTTCTTCCGTCCGCGGCATCGTCATCGCAGGCGCCGCTGTTATGCTGGCGTTGGCAGCCGTTTTATGCTCGTTCTTATTTGCGGCCGCAAAAAGGAGGACTCCTGATGTATTTCAAGCGGATCAATTTAAACAAACATAAAGAGACGGCCGTTTCGTTTCGTGAGGATTCGTTTTTCGTCAGCTTTGGCACGGCGGATCATTTTAATAAGGATGAATATCTCAGGTGGCTGTCATCCCAAATCAAATGCTTTCCCGACGGTTTTATGCTGCTTTTTCATAACGGGCAGCCGATCGGACAGCTTGAAGCTTCCATCAAATTTTACCGCAGCCAAAAAATCGGTTATGTGCACCTTTACTATATGACTGAGCAGCAGAGGGGAAGGGGTTGCGGAACGAAACTGCATCAATACGTGAGGCAGTTTTTCAGAGCGGCTTTGTCATTTTACAGAAAGAAAAATATGGTAGTGGTCGGTTCAGAATGAGAGGAGCCGTACCGCCGGAATAGGGGGCGGTACGCGCTTCATTTTTTCGTTGTTTTTAAAAGGCCGGGAAACTTCTTATAAATGACCGCCATTAAGACGAGCATATACATTCCGTAAATCCCGAAAGACAGCAGTTTGTTGCTTGTAAATGAAGCGCCTGCGACGGTCACGATCACAATGTTCGGAATTTTGCCGAGCACCGACGCAGAAAAAAAGATCGGCCATCGGATATTACTCAGCCCGCAGACGGTATTCATGGCAAGCGACGGTATAATCGGAATCAGCCGCCCGAAAAGCACCGCCGTAAACGCGTGCTGATGAAATGAATCTTCATATTGGGCCGCTGCCGGGTAAGCCAGCAGCTTTTTTCTGGCCCAGTCTCTGAATCCGTACCGGACGAGAAAAAACAATGCCATTGTTCCGAGCATCGCGCCTGACAATGTAATCCACACCCCGTTTACAATCCCGAAAACCGCTCCGTTTAAGGCCGCGATAATGGCGAATGGAACAATCGGAAAAAATACGTCAGCTGCGACCAGAAGGATACTCATCAGCACGGCGTACATGCCGCCCGCGCGAATCATGCTGAGCCAGACGTCTTTTTGCATAAAGCCGATCATCACGACAGCAATGATGACGGCAAGACTGAATCCCTTTTTTATCATCTGCACGTTCACCTCTTTTCATTTAGTATACAGCACAAATCTATCTCCTTCTATTAAAATAAGCTGTCCGATAAGCGTATTTGTTTATCAGCATTTGCCGTTTGATGAGAAACGGCTGGCACCCGGGTTTGGACAAAAACAAGCGGGAAGCGGGTGATGTGCATCATTTGATGCTGAGAATGATTTTTTATAAAAGGGGACACGTTAACAGTAGTGTTTACTGGAGGTGTAAACGTTGAGATGCTTTCATCTGATCATCATGATATGCGTCCTCACGAGTCTCACTGCCGTGTCCGCCGATGCGAAAACTTTAAAAAGAAGTGACATGGAGAAGACGGGAAACGTGTACTGGGATATAAGGTCTGAAAAAAAGAAACTATCTTTAACCTTCGATGACGGCCCCCATCCTGTCTATACGGAGGCTGTGTTAGACGTGCTGAAACAGCACAATGTTAAAGCAACCTTTTTTTGTGTCGGGAGCCGTATAGACAAATACCCCATAACGGCAAAACGCATCGTTGAAGAAGGGCATGAAATCGGCAACCATACGATGAACCATGTTTATTTTCACCGTCTGAAACGCAAAGACATTTTACAAGAGCTTCACAGCTCCGCGCATCATATCACATCGCTTCAGCCGGAAGGAGACAAGTTATTCCGCCCGCCGGGAGGGTCGCTGAATCATACGGCTTTCAAAAGCATCTTAAAAGAGGGCTATCATATCATCATGTGGTCATGGAACCAAGACCCGAGAGACTGGAAAAGGCCCGGGAAAGGAAAAATCGTCAGGCACGTTGTTTCACATGCCAGAGATGGAGATATCGTTCTTCTGCATGATGGCGGAGGAAACCGGCGCCAGACGGTTGAGGCTTTGAAAGAAATCATTCCCAAGCTGAAAAAGCAGGGCTACACGTTTGTTAAGGTTTCGGATTTGATCGGACAGGATTCCGGTCCTTTTCATATCCAGTAAAGAGAGCGCCGCGTTGAAAGCCGACAAAGAGATGTGTACCATAGGAGGTAAGGTTTGGGGGGGAGAGAAAATGAAGTTTGCTGTTCTTTTTATTACGATAATCTGTCTGTTATCAGGATGCGCCGCGGGCAAAGAAAAAAGTGTTGTCGCGTTCGGCGACAGCAATACGCGCGGTTCCAACTGGGATTATCGTGATTATCCGAAGGCGCAGCAGTGGGTAAACATTTTAAAAACAGCGGAACGCGGCCGTCTTACGGTTATAAATGCGGGAATAGGCGGCCAGACGACTGAGGATGCGCGCCTGCGCTTTCAAAGCGACGTGCTGGAGCGTAAGCCCCAATATTTATTTATCATGTTCGGAACAAATGATGCGGGCATTTTGACGGGCGATCAGCCGCGGGTATCAAAGAAACGGTTTAAAGAAAACCTGACTTATTTCATAAACGAAAGCAGAAATCACGGCATAAAGCCGATTTTAATGACGTGCATCCCGGTTATAGAAGGAAACGGAACGCATCATCTCTATTACTATTCGAGATATAAAGCCTCAGCCTTTAAAGAAAAAGGCGGCGCGAGAAAATGGCATAATTCCTATAACGGCGTTACGAGGCAGGTTGCAGCTGAGTTGAAAGTGCCGCTGGTGGATAACTGGAAACACTTTATACGCGCGGACGGCGGCAAAGATACAGACCGGGCGCTGATCCAATCCGGACTGATAGATCCTTCCGGAAATCATATGACGCCAAAAGGCGCCAGAATCTTAATTGAAGGCATAAAAAATGGGCGGGTTTTGGAACGCTGACGCCGTCAGCTGCCTAAACCGTTTTGATTCTGCTTCATAGGCTGTAGAAAAAACATCTTTTTGGAGGCGATTGCTATGAACCGCGGTTTCCCTCCGCAATATCCTGTATGCCCGCCTCCTCGGGTGAATGCGGGGTACTGGTACGCATTTTTTGTTGTGCTGCTCGTCGTCATTCTCGTCCTGGGCGGTCTGTATTAGTTCAATATATAGCAGCCGTCCTCTTAAACACCTCTATTTTAGGGGTGTTTTTTGTTGAAAGTGGTAGTAATGCGCATAACCGAAGTGATATAATATCAGTCATCTGAGTAAAAAAAGGAAATTCGCCCGGGAACTTTTTTCTGTTTAAGAAGAAACGGAAATAATGTGTCCGAGCGATCTTCTTTTGATTTCGTTTTCAATTAACTCGATAAATTCACGGCTCAAATTCATTTCATTGGCTTTGAAATAAGATTCTATTAGTAATTCATCAGAAAGCTTTCTCATGTCGGGGACCCAATTAATGGGAGTGGCACCTCCTTACAATTGTAATCAATCATCAGACGCAAGCATATGATGGAAGGTTGCGTTTCAATCATGGTGAGGTTATCTTTAATCTACCATGAAATACAAATAAGAACAATCGTTCTGTTATCCACACTCGTAAGTGGATAACTTGTTAGTATCTTGTTTATAATCTGGATAAATCCGGATGTAATAAGAGTGGATAATGTGTGTAATTTTATCCACAACTGGTGAAGAAACCCAATTTTTGTCGAAATTTTTTTACTGTGTCCGACTTTGTTTTTAAATCTGACAGGTTTCGACATATAGATGATAGAAAGAAAAGGAAGGGTGCGGGTTTTGTTAAAAAAGTTTTTTTTACCTGACGAATTTGTGAAAAATATATTTCATATCACACCGGAAAAGCTCAAAGAACGCAATGTGAAAGGGATTATTACAGACCTTGACAACACGCTTGTGGAGTGGGACAGACCGAGTGCGACACCTCGATTAATCGAGTGGTTTGAAGAAATGAAGGAGCACGGCATTAAAGTCACGATCGTCTCCAATAATAATGAACGAAGAGTGAAATTATTCTCGGAGCCGCTTGGCATACCGTTTATTTATAAGGCAAGAAAACCGATGGGGCGCGCCTTTAAAAGAGCCGTCAGCAGCATGGATCTGAAAAAAGAAGACTGTGTGGTCATCGGCGATCAGCTGCTAACTGATGTTCTCGGCGGAAACAGAAACGGGTATCATACGATCCTCGTCGTGCCTGTCGCTTCCTCTGACGGAGTCATGACGCGCTTTAACCGCCGGATTGAACGGAGAATATTGAGTTCTTTGAAACGTAAAGGCCATATTCAGTGGGAGGATTAGAAATGGAAAAGGTTGTTTGCATCGGCTGCGGAGTAACGATCCAAACCGAGGATAAACAAGGTCTCGGATACGCGCCAAAGGCATCTCTCACAAAGGAGAATGTCATCTGCCAGCGCTGCTTCAGACTGAAAAATTACAATGAAATTCAAGATGTTTCATTAACGGATGATGACTTTTTAAATATCTTGCATACAATCGGCGATACTGACTCTCTTATTGTCAAAGTCGTTGATATTTTTGATTTTAACGGAAGCTGGATAAACGGGCTGAACCGCTTTGTCGGCGGTAATCCGATCATTCTTGTCGGTAATAAGGCCGATATCCTGCCGAAATCCGTAAAACGGGAACGGCTCGTTCAATGGATGAAACGCGAAGCGAAAGAATACGGCTTAAAACCCCTTGATGTCTTTTTAATCAGCGCTTCCCGCGGACAAGGGATGAAAGAAGTCATTGACGCCATTGAACATTACCGCGAAGGCCGCGATGTGTATGTGGTGGGCTGTACCAATGTCGGCAAATCCACATTTATCAACCGGATTATTAAAGAGGTCTCAGGGGAAGAGAATATTATTACTACCTCTCAATTTCCGGGCACGACGCTTGATGCGATTGAAATCCCGCTCGATGACGGATCTGCGCTTTATGATACGCCGGGAATCATTAACCATCACCAGATGGCGCATTACGTGGACAAGCGTGACTTAAAGGTGCTGACACCGAAAAAAGAACTGAAGCCGCGCACTTTTCAGCTGAATGAAAAACAAACGCTTTATTTCGGCGGGCTTGCCCGGTTTGACTATGTATCAGGCGATAAAACAGCGTTTGTCTGCTATATGCCGAATGAATTGATGATTCACAGAACAAAGCTTGAAAATGCTGATGCCTTATACGAAAAGCATGCGGGAGAACTGCTTACCCCGCCCGGAAAAGATCATTTGGATGAATTTCCGGAGCTTACACCCCATACGTTTTCGATTAAAGAAGGAAAGACGGATATCGTTTTTTCCGGTCTCGGCTGGGTCACGGTGCAGCAAGCAGATAAAAAAATAACGGCATACGCTCCGAAAGGCGTACACGTATTTGTCCGCCGTTCATTAATATAGAGAGAAGGGGAGAGGGAGCATGAAACAATTGTACGGAGTAATCGGAAATCCGATCGGGCATTCAATGTCACCCGATATTCATAACGCGGCTTTGCAAGATAAGAACATCAACGGGCAGTATTTTGCGTTTCAGGTGGAACCTCATCATCTCAAGGACGCCGTTAACGGAATCAAGGCGCTTGGCATCTGCGGAGTGAACGTCACAGTCCCGCATAAAGTCGCGATCATGGAGCATCTGGATGAAATACATGAAAGCGCGAAAGTACTCGGGGCCGTAAATACCGTCAAAAGAGAGGGAGACAGGCTCATCGGGTATAATACTGACGGAGATGGGTTTTATAAATCCTTAGTCAAAGTATTGGACAAACCGATATCAGAGCTCTCCATCCTTATGATTGGGGCGGGAGGAGCGGCAAGAGCGATTTTTACGACGATCGTCCGCAGAGAGCCGAAACAATTTGACGTTTGCAACCGCACGCCGGAAAAAGCAGAAAGTCTGATTGCGGCTGCTCCCTCTTTTCAGCAGAAACGCGCCCTTACTTTAAAAGAAGCTGAAAATCAGCTTGAACAATATGACGTCATTATTCATACAACATCTATCGGCATGTATCCGAAAACGGATGCCGTGCCGCTCTCATTGGAACGGGCCAAAACGGGCGCCATCGTTTGTGATATCGTATACAACCCGATTCAAACGGCGTTCTTAAAAGAAGCTGAAAAAAGAGGTTTAACAACCCTTGACGGTGTCGGCATGTTTGTGGAACAGGCCGCACTGTCTTTCAAGCTGTGGACGGAACAAGAGCCTGACAGCGGCTTAATGAGAGCAATTGTTGAAGGAAAACTAGGAGGAACACAATGTTAACAGGAAAACAAAAACGGTTTTTGCGTTCAAAAGCGCATCATTTAACGCCTATTTTTCAAGTGGGAAAAGGCGGAGTCAACGAAAACATGGTGAAACAGATTGCCGAGGCTTTAGAAGCAAGAGAGCTGATTAAAGTCAGCGTGCTTCAAAACTGCGAAGACGATAAAAATGATGTCGCAGAAGCCCTTGTGAAAGGCAGCCGCTCACAATTGGTGCAGACGATCGGAAATACGATCGTATTGTATAAGGAATCAAAGGAAAATAAACAAATCGAGCTTCCGTAAGGTGGTTGACATGAAGAAAATCGGAATATTCGGGGGCACATTTGACCCTCCGCATAACGGACATCTTCTGATGGCTAATGAAGTCCTTCATCAGGCGGAGCTCGATGAGATTTGGTTTATGCCCAATAAAATCCCTCCGCATAAGCAGAATGAAGACTTTACAGACAGCCGGCACCGGGTGGAGATGCTGAAGCTTGCCATCAGCTCGAATTCCGGCTTTAAGCTTGAGCTTGCGGAAATGGACCGGAAAGGCCCTTCTTATACCTATGATACTGTCCGTTTACTGAAGGAGCGGCACCCGAACGACAAGCTTTTCTTTATTATCGGGGCGGATATGATTGAATATCTGCCGAAATGGTACAAACTGGACGAACTGCTCACGCTCATTCAATTTATCGGAGTGCGGCGCCCGGGGTATCATATTGAGACCCCGTACCCGCTGCTTTTTGCAGACGTTCCGGAATTTGACGTTTCGTCAACGATGCTGAGAGAACGTCTCAAAGCAAAAAAGCCGACGCAATACTTAATGCCGGATAAAGTGAGGCAGTATATAGAGGAGAATGATTTATATGAATCGTGAGGAAGCACTTGCCTGCGTCAAAGAACAGCTGACCGAGCATCGCTACATCCACACAATCGGCGTGACAGATACGGCGGTTATTCTCGCAGGCCGGTTCGGAGCAGACCCGAAAAAAGCGGAAATGGCGGCCATTTTTCATGATTATGCGAAATTCCGGCCGAAAGAAGAAATGAAGCAGATCATCGTGCGGGAAAAAATGCCGGCTGAGCTCTTGGATTACAATGCCGAGCTGTGGCATGCCCCTGTGGGAGCGTATCTGGCTGAGAAAGAAGCGGGGATCACTGATCCTGAGATCTTGGATGCAATCCGCTATCACACGTCAGGACGTCCCGGAATGACCCTTTTAGACAAAGTCATTTACGTTGCGGATTACATTGAACCCGGCCGCCATTTTCCCGGAGTGGAAGAGGTGCGCCGTCTGGCGGAAACGGATCTGAACGAAGCGCTCATACAAGCAATGAAAAATACAATGATATTTCTGATGAAAAAAAACCAGCCGGTCTTTCCGGAGACGTTTGCAACCTATAATTGGCTGGTGTCTTAAAATTGACAGGAGGAATTTGAAGAATGAATCAAGCTTCCGTATTAAAAATCGCGGCAAAAGCATGCGACGATAAACGTGCAGAAGATATTTTAGCGCTGGACATGGAAGGAATCTCACTTATAGCGGATTACTTTTTAATCTGCCACGGGAATTCTGATAAGCAGGTTCAGGCAATTGCGCGTGAAATTAAAGATCAGGCAGAAGAAAACGGCATTGATGTCAAAAAGATGGAAGGGTTTGATGAGGCCCGCTGGATTTTAGTTGATCTCGGCGACGTCATTGTCCACGTTTTCCATAAAGATGAAAGAAGCTACTACAATCTTGAAAAGCTATGGGGCGACGCGCCGCTCGCAGAGCTTGAGCTCGGCTTGAACTCATGATTTACCAAGGCTTCGCCGGCGTATATGACGAGTTAATGTCACATGCGCCGTATGATGAATGGGCGGGCTGGATCGAAGCGTCTCTTCCGGAAAAGGGAAGGGTGCTTGATCTTGCCTGCGGAACCGGAGAAATATCCATCAGGCTTGCTGAAAAAGGCTGCGAAGTCACGGGGATTGATTTGAGTGAAGATATGCTGAGCTGTGCCCAGCAGAAAAAAACGGGAAAGCCGATTCTTTTTCTCCAGCAGGATATGAGAGAGCTTTCCGGTTTTGAAGAACAGTTTGATGCTGTAGTCATCTGCTGTGATTCCCTTAATTACTTAAAAACGAAAAATGATGTCTTAAGCACCTTCAAAAGTGTTTTTCAAGTTTTGAAGGAGGACGGCCTGCTTCTGTTTGACGTCCATTCCCCATATAAAATGACGGAGCTTTTTCCGGACAGCACCCATGCGGATCAGGATGAGCAGATCAGCTATATTTGGCAAAGCTTTGCCGGCGATGAAGAGCTTTCTGTCATCCATGATATGTCCTTTTTCGTATGGAACGGACAATCTTATGACCGTTATGACGAGACGCATGAGCAAAAAACATTTTACATTGAAGAATATGAACAAATGCTTGCAGAGACCGGATTTGAACTGAAGAAGGTGACGGCTGATTTTACAGACCGGCCTCCTTCAACAGAGTCTGAACGTCTTTTCTTCACGGCAGGCAAACCAAAAACCATCGTTTAAACGGAACGATGGTTTTTAAAATGCATTTTTTGCGATTGGCGAGATAAAGCACTTTATGGCATACTCAGTTACACGTGAAATTGCTTCTTCACTAACGATATATCTTCATCGTATTTGTCATGTGTACGCTGAAAGACACGGTTGAACATATCCTGAACACCGCTTTCGAGAGCCTTCAGTCCTTCCCCGGTGACGCCGCCTTTTACGCATACTTTTTCCTGCAAGGCGGGAAGCGTGTAATGCCCTGTTTCCAGAAGCTTTCCGAGACCGACAAGCATTTCCGTCGACATTATCACGGCTTCTTCTTTGGTGATGTCCGTTTCTTCCACTGCCGCGTCAATAAAGCGCTGAACGAGATAACTCATAAAAGCGGGCCCGCAGCTGACAATGTCTGACGCCGCTCTTGTAATGCCGCTGCTGATTTCCACAGGTTTTGAAATATGAGTGAACAGCGTTTGAATATCCGCTTTTGCAGACTCGCTGCAGCTTTTGCCGAACGTAACAAGCGAGACGCCGGCCAAGGCGCGGTTCGTAATGCTCGGAATGACGCGGGCCGTCTGACACGGAACCGTATGTTCAATCTGATCCGTCTGAACGGGACTGGTAATGGAGATTAAGATGTGATCTTTCCGTAAATGCGGTGTGAGTTTCTTCAGCAAAGGATATATATCCAGCGGTTTTACACAAATGAATATTATTTCATTTTCCTGTACGAGCTTTTCCTGATCCTCGGTGACATGGATGCCGCTGAAACGTTCTTTTAGTTTTAATGCTTTTTCGATTGTTCTGTTTGTGATGGTGATATGTGAGGGATCGGCAGCGTTTGATTCGATAAACGATTCAATCAGGATCGTTCCCATGTTTCCGGTGCCGATAAAGCCTATTTTCAATGAATTCCCCTCCTTTTTCCCTTAATCCTCTAAACCTTATGCGGGGAGGCAATGCAATATGACGAAAGCAATGATGACGGAGCGGCTGCGGCGGAACCTGAAAATTCTGGGCGCTTGTCTTGTAGCAGGGGCGGTTTTTATCTGCATTTGGCTGTTTCGTTCTGAAAAGGAAGAGCCGGTCAAACAGCAGTCCGTGCTCGGCCAAACAGCCTCAGCATCCGTCGCGGACAAAAAAGACACCGCAGACGACAAGATTATGATTGATGTGAAAGGCGCGGTCCGAAATCCCGGCGTGTATGAAATGAAAGCGGGAGACAGAGTGACTCAAGCCATTGAAAAAGCCGGCGGCCTGAAGAAAAAGGCGGATGAATTGAACGTTAATTTAGCAGAGCAGCTGCAGGACGGGACGATTGTTTATATTCCGAGTGAAGGCGAAGAGGAGAATCGCCCGAAAACAGCAGCGCGTGAAAAGGAGAATGCAGCTGTCAATATCAATACGGCATCTCTGGACGAACTTCAGGCGATTTCCGGGGTGGGGCAGAAAAAAGCGGAAGCGATTATCGCCTACCGAGAAGAAAAAGGACGGTTTCAGAATGCTGAAGATTTGATGAATGTATCAGGCTTTGGAGAAAAGTCATTTGAGCGGATAAAAACTTCCATTACGGTAAAGTGAATTGACGGTTCTGCTTAAATCTATGTAAACTTAGAAAAGCAACAAGACTTTTTGGAGGGAACACTTGTGGAACGAATCTCATGGAATCAATATTTTATGGCGCAAAGCCATTTGCTGGCGCTGAGAAGCACATGCCCGAGACTGTCAGTCGGGGCAACCGTAGTCAGAGATAAGCGGATGATTGCCGGCGGATACAACGGTTCAATCGCCGGCGGCGTCCATTGCGCTGATGAAGGATGCCTTTTAATAGATAATCATTGCCAGCGGACCATACATGCAGAGATGAATGCGATTTTGCAATGTTCTAAGTTCGGTGTTCCGACGGAGGGCGCCGAAATTTATGTGACGCATTATCCTTGTATTCAATGCTGCAAATCAATTATCCAGGCAGGCATCAAAACGGTTTATTATGCCGAAGATTACAAAACACAGCCTTATGCAAAAGAGCTGTTCAGCCAAGCCGGAGTCAAGGTGGAGCAGGTCGAACTTGATGAAATGATCATCGATCTGAAAAACCGCGAAAAATTGTCTTTTGTAGCAGGTCTGATTCAGCAATTATCTGATGCGGGGGTTAAGGCAGATGAACTGAAAAAAATTCATGAACAGGCCAATGAGCTGTTTACCAGTTACGTATAAATGAAATATAAATACCTTCTTCTGCCTCTGGCGGCGGTTTCTGCAACTGCGGGAATTGCCGCCGCTCATGTCTTCTGGGTTCTGCTCCTTTTTCTTCTGTATCTTCTCTTTATTATTGTAAAAACAAAGCACCATGCTCCGGTTATCGTCTGCCTCGTTTCTTTTTGTGTTTATTTCTTTCTTTATACGGTTTGTGACGCTGCGAATGTAACGCGGTATCAGGCCGGCAGTTATACTGAACAGGCCGTCATCACTAATATTCCGAAAGTTGACGGAGCGAAAATGTCAGCCGTTATCCGTACACATGACAAGGAAAAATGGGCGGCTTCGTACAAAATCCGGTCACTTGAGGAAAAGAGACTCATTGAACAGCTCGAACCGGGGATGCGCTGCACGTTTACAGGCTCTCTGGAACAGCCTGCACATGCGACGGTTCCCGGAGGTTTTGATTATAAGGAATATCTTCACTCTCAGCAGATTCACTGGTTATTTTCCGTGACTTCCATTCAGCAGTGTGAAAAATCCAAACAGCCGCTGTTTAAACTGCTGAACATCAGAAAAAATTTGATTTCGATCATTCGGAATCACGTGCCTGAATCTTCCGCCGGAATTGTTGAAGCGCTGACCTTAGGTGAAAGATTTTCTATAGAGGACGATATACTGAGTGCATATCAAAATTTGGGAGTCGTTCATTTAATGGCGATTTCCGGAATGCATGTCGGTCTTATTACGGCGGGATTATTTTATGCTCTGATCAGAATCGGGCTGACAAGAGAAAAAGCGGGGATTTTGCTGTTGCTGTTTTTGCCGGTGTATACGCTGCTGAGCGGTGCCGCCCCATCCGTATTGCGCGCATCCCTCATGCTGGGATTTTATATCGCCGGAACTCTTGTTAAACGCGGCATTCATTCCTCTGCTGCATTGTCCCTGTCTTATCTGCTGCTCCTGCTGTTTAATCCTTACTTCCTTTGGCAGGCGGGCTTCCAGCTTTCCTTTGCGGTAAGCGCTTCTTTAATTCTGTCATCCTCCATTTTAAAGAAAGCAGGGAAAAGCAGACTTGCCGGGCTTGCGATGGCTTCATTCATTGCGGAGCTCAGCTCACTTCCGTTTCTTCTCTATCATTTTCAGCAGATTTCACTTGTCAGTTTTCCGATGAATATGGTGATGGTGCCATTTTATACGTTATTTGTCATTCCGGTTTCTGTCATCGGTTTCCTTCTTCTTTTACTTTCAAGGCAGATGGGAGAATGTTTGTTTGATATGTTCGACCTTGTGATTAAGCCTGTGCATGATTTCATTACATATGCGGCATCCATTGATTTATTTACTATGATTGTGTCAAAGCCTGACTTTGTTTCCCTTCTTCTGCTTGCGGTTTCCGTTTTTACGCTTTTTGCGGCTTTGGAAAAGGGAGGTTTTTTAAAACTCAGGAAATCGGCTCTTTTTTTCTGCGCGGTTTTGGCTTATTTAATATGCCGTCCGTATTTCAGTCCATGGGGAGAAGCGGATATGCTTGATATCGGGCAGGGAGACTCACTGTTTATAAGCGCGCCGCACCGCAAAGGGACCGTAATGGTTGATACAGGGGGAGTGATTGCTTATCCCGGAGAATCATGGAAAGAAAAACGCCACCCGTATTCTATCGGCGAGAAGGTTTTGATTCCGTTTTTAAACGGAAAAGGGGTGAAAAAGCTGGATGCGCTGATTTTAACCCATGCGGATCAAGATCACATCGGAGAAGCCGGAGTGTTAATCAAAAATCATAGAGTCAAACGGTTAATTGTCCCCGTGGGATTCGTAAAAGAATTGAAAGATCAGAACATATTAAATATGGCGAAAGAAAACAACATTCCCGTTGCCGAAGCAAAGCGGGGCGACACCATTACAGCCGGTGATCTTCAGTTTCAGGTGCTGTCTCCGGAGTCGTCTGACGGAAGGAGTAAAAATGATTCGTCACTGGTGCTTTGGACGGTTTTAGGCGGAGTGAGCTGGCTTTTGACGGGAGATTTAGAATCGGACGGCGAAATGGAAGTGCTGAAAACGTATCCGAATCTGAAGGTTGATATATTGAAGGCGGGTCATCACGGCAGCAAAAGCTCTACGAGTGAAGCCTTTTTGAAGCAGCTTCAGCCGGAAGCAGCGCTGATTTCAGCAGGAAAAGAGAATCGATACCATCATCCGCATGAAGAAGTGCTGGATCGTTTGAAGGCGTACTCTGTCAATGTGCTTCGCACCGATGTCAGCGGAACGATTCAATACAGATTTAAAAAAGGTGCCGGAACGTTTTCCGTCTTCCCTCCATATGATATAGAAGAAACCAGGGCGCAAGAAGTAAAAAAGACTGCTGATTGACAGCAGCCCGGAATGCGGCTAAGAGCCGATAAGATGGATGGCTGTTGCCATCACGAACAAAAAGGCGAAAAATCCGAAGGACACGACAAAACCGACAGCTGAGTCAACAGCATCATTTCGTTTGCTTTGAACGTTTTTTTCAAAATCATTCAATTTCATCCCTCCTGACTTCCCTAAGTATACTGGAATTGTTTTGAAAAATCTAGAAGTGATGGTAACGTTTTCTGTTCTTGTGATTATCGCCTTTTTACAAGCAGACCCGGGAGCTTGTGAATCAGGCGTTTATTATAAATGAGGAAGCTGTCCTTAAAGCTTCCTCTTTACTATTTGCCGAACTCAATTTAGGATAGAAGGGGATCAAGAAAGAGAGGAAGTCATACGATCATGGTATTTGATGTTTGGAAAGCCCTGAAAAAAGGGGATGTCCGCTCCGTTTATTGCTTATACGGAAAAGAAACGTATCTGCTCCAAGAGACTGTCAGCCGGATCAGACAAGCTGTCGTTGATGAGGAGACAAAGGATTTTAACCTGTCTGTTTTTGATCTTGAAGAAGATCCGCTTGACCAGGCCGTAACCGATGCGGAAACGTTTCCGTTTATGGGAGAGAAGCGGCTGGTCATCGTAAAAAACCCGTCTTTTTTAACAGGGGAAAAAAAGAAAGAAAAAATAGAGCATAATACAGCCGCTCTGGAGACTTATCTGAAGGAGCCTGCACCTTACACGGTCTTTGTGATTGTGGCTCCGTATGAGAAGCTGGACGAACGGAAAAAGCTGACGAAAGCGCTGAAGCAAAAAGCCCTTATGATTGAAGCTAAGGAGCTGAATGCAAAGGAGACGACTGATTTTACGATTAATCTGGCGAAATCCGAAAATAAAACGATCGATACAGAAGCTGCCGAGCATTTGGTTCTGCTTGCAAACGGCCATCTGTCTTCCATATATCAGGAAATACAAAAACTCTCCGCCTACACCGGTGACAGACATGAGATCACGCTTGAAGATGTCCGGGAGCTCGTCGCAAGAAGTTTGGAGCAGAATATTTTTGAGCTGATCAACAAAATCGTGAACCGAAAACGGACGGAAAGTCTTCAAATATTTTATGATCTTTTAAAACAAAACGAAGAACCGATCAAAATTATGGCGCTGATCGCCAACCAATTCCGTCTGATTATGCAGACAAAGTATTTTGCGGGACAAGGATACGGCCAAAAGCAAATCGCTTCCAATTTAAAGGTGCACCCCTTCCGGGTAAAGCTGGCGATGGATCAGGCGAGGCTTTTTTCTGAAGAAGAGCTGCGGCGAATTATAGAAAGACTCGCAGTGATGGATTATGAAATGAAAACGGGGAAAAAGGACAAGCAGCTCTTGCTGGAGCTCTTTCTCCTTGAGCTTCTCCGGACTGAATGAAAAAAACGATCCCCGTTAAAGGGATCGTTTTTGTATTATGCAGAAAGTCCGTTCACTTGTTTCGCAAGTCTAGATTTGTATCGAGCTGCGGCATTTTTGTGTACAAGACCTGTTTTCACTGCTTTATCAATGCGTTTCGCTGCTTCAGAAAGAGCAGTTTTCGCTTTATCCGCTTCGTTGTTAGCAACAGAAGCTTCAACTTGTTTGATTGCAGTACGCATAGCAGATTTGATTGTCGCGTTATGAGCGCGGCGTTCGTTGTTTGTTTTTGTACGTTTAATCGCTGATTTAATGTTTGGCATGTGTTTCACCTCCTAAGATACAACCTGTAGCACAGTGTCTTAAGGTTAAATCTTCTTCACAATAGAACAAATTGTATTCTATCAAACAGAACTTTAGATTGCAATATAAATGTAAAGTATTTTTCGTTGATGGGTAAATTCGCATGATTCGTTTTGTAAATGGCCACACTATGTATCACGATGATTGAAGGAGGTCTTCCCTGTGAAAAACAACGAACTGGATGTCAATCAATTTCTGATACGGACGGATTTAGCGGTAGAAACGAAACAGGCAGTAAAAGACGGACAAGCCGGTCAGAAAAAAGAAATAAACGGGTTTATTGAAAAAGAACGCGACAAGGGCGGCATTAAAGTCAGAACCGTCGATATTACCAAAGAAGGCGCCGAGCTATCGGGGAAAAAGCAGGGACGCTATGTCACGATCGAGGCTCAAGGGGTCCGGGAACACGACTCTGACATGCAGGAAAAAGTAACGGAAGTGTTTGCCGAGGAATTTTCCGCCTATCTATCGGCATTAAAGATTCCAAAGGATGCAAGCTGTTTGATCGTCGGTCTCGGCAACTGGAATGTGACGCCGGATGCGCTCGGCCCTCTCGTGACCGAAAACCTTCTTGTGACAAGGCATCTGTTCAGGCTTCAGCCTGAAAATGTGCAGGAAGGGTACAGGCCGGTCAGCGCGCTTGCTCCCGGTGTGATGGGATTAACGGGAATTGAAACGAGCGATATTATTCAAGGTGTCATCAAAGAATCAAAGCCGGATTTTGTGATCGCGGTAGACGCTCTTGCGGCAAGAGCCGTTGAAAGGGTGAACACGACCATCCAATTTTCTGATACGGGCATTCACCCGGGATCAGGCGTCGGCAATAAGAGAAAAGAATTAAGCAAGGAAACGCTCGGCATTCCCGTCATCGCAATCGGGGTACCGACTGTTGTTGATGCGGTTACGATCGCAAGCGATACGGTGGATTATATATTAAAACATTTCGGCAGAGAGATGAAAGATGACAGCCCGTCAAGATCTCTGGTGCCCGCAGGAATGAACTTCGGCAAAAAGAAGGTGCTGACAGACGAAGACCTTCCCGGAGAAAAAGAACGCCAATCCTTTCTCGGTATTGTCGGCACGCTGGACGAAAACGAAAAACGCCAGCTGATTCACGAAGTGCTTTCTCCGCTCGGCCATAATCTGATGGTCACGCCGAAGGAGATTGACACCTTTATTGATGATATGGCGAACGTGCTTGCAAACGGGTTAAACACCGCCCTTCATGAAAAAGTGTCACAAGATAACAAAGGTTCTTATAATCATTAAAATGGTTCTACCTCCTCTAGCTTGTTCATAGAGTAATTACTAGACAAGCGCTGGAGGGATTCAAATCATGAGAAAAAAACGCAGAAACCGTCAAATTGTCGTTGCAGTAAACGGTGGAAATGCGCTCAAGGGCATGTTTTTGTTTATGACAAGCCTTATCGTTATTTTCGTATTATCGGGTGTGCTCACATCGCTTCGCCCTGAACTGAGGCTTTCTTCGGATTCTCTTCACGGAATTGCCGGAGAACTTCCGGGTGACGCGTTTGCACACCTCCTCGGCATGGAAAATCATTATTTCGCCTCAGAGCTTCCTGAAAAAGACTCTTTTCAGCTGTCCCGGCTTTCCTTAAAACTGGCGACAAGCATTAATATGGAAGACCCGCGGAGTTTCTTGGGACGTGAGCTGCCGGGATTTGCCCAATACGATACGGAGATCCTTCTGGCGGGGCAGGGGACGGATTATACGAATATGCCGGCTGAATCTCCGCCGCCGTCAAAGGTGATGGAAAAAGAAAAAGAAGTGAACCTGGCAGAAATCGAAAACAAAACGAAAAAAGGAGAAACGGCGCCGCCGAAACATTCAACAGGCAGCAAAAAAGTCGTTTTTATTTACCACACTCATAATACCGAATCGTATCTTCCTCTGTTAAAGGGGGAAACAAATCCGGATAACGCCCGCCATTCGAAGGCCAATGTCACGCTTGTCGGAGATATGTTCGGAAAAGCGCTTGAAGCGCAAGGTGTAGGAGCGACCGTAGATAAAACCGACATTCAGGCCCGCCTGAACAAAGACGGCTTAAATTATGCGCGAAGCTACGACGAATCAAGGCCGGTCGTAAAAAGCGCGCTCACCAAAAATAAAAACCTGCAATATACCATAGACATTCACCGCGATTCCCGCCGCAAGAAAAATACGACAGCCGACATCAAAGGAAAAAGCTATGCCAGAGTCGCCATCGTCGTCGGCAAAAAAAGCGCTAATTTTGAAGAAAACTATAAACTCGCAAGTGAACTTCATAAGCTCATGGAGAAAAAATACCCCGGCTTAAGCGTCGGTGTTTTATCAAAAGGCTCTCCGGGAGATAATGGAGTATACAACCAAGATTTAAACGACCGGTCGCTTCTGTTGGAATTCGGGGGCGTGGATAACAATCTTGAAGAACTGAGGCGCGCATCAGATGCCGTGGCCGATGTGTTCAGCGAACTGTACTGGGATGCAGAAAAGGTCAGCTCGCAATCAGGAGAGAAGAAAAAACAATAGAAATCAGGTGATTCGAATGATCCGTTTTACCGGCAAATGCCTGCTGATCGCCATTGTCATGTTTTTCGGCGTTTTGTTCGGCATGCAGCAGGCAAACAGCGGAATGCTTGATATGAAAGGATACAAAGATCCCTCCTTAAAAGGAGCGTTCACGCTCGGCGGAGGAGAAGGACAGGAAAAAGAAGCTTCCATTTTGGGGCAAACCGTTACGGCGAAAGATCTGGAAGAAAAACAAAAACAGCTGGAACAGGCGGAAACCTTCAACTTGTTTTCAAAAGCCGGGGAAACCCTTTCAAATACCGTGACGGACTCGGCGCAGGCGATGTATGAGTGGGTTTCGAAACTGAACCGTTAGCATTGACGAAGAGAAAAGCGGATGATTCCTTAAAGGAAGCTTTTCTCTTTCTTGTTTTAATTGAATGTTTACAATCCTATTGATATAATCTAAGCTAGTGTATTTTGCGTTTAATAGTAGGAGTGATAGATTGTGACAGATAAAGAAAAGCGTTTAGAGAGGCAGTCAAGAATCCGGAATTTCTCCATCATCGCCCACATAGACCACGGCAAATCGACCTTGGCGGATCGGATTTTAGAAAAAACATCGGCGATCACCCAGCGGGAAATGAAAGAACAATTGCTTGATTCAATGGACCTTGAACGCGAACGGGGAATTACCATCAAATTAAATTCCGTTCAGCTGAAATATAAAGCAAAAGACGGAGAAGAATATATATTCCATCTCATCGACACGCCCGGACACGTCGACTTTACATATGAAGTTTCGCGAAGCCTGGCTGCCTGTGAAGGCGCGATTCTCGTTGTTGATGCGGCTCAGGGAATAGAAGCGCAGACATTGGCGAACGTCTATCTGGCGCTTGATAATGATCTTGAGATTCTTCCTGTCATTAATAAAATCGATCTCCCGAGCGCAGAGCCAGAACGTGTGCGTCAAGAGGTTGAGGACGTTATCGGCCTTGACGCTTCAGACGCCGTCCTCGCTTCAGCGAAAGCGGGCATCGGCATCGAAGACATTTTAGAACAGATCGTAGAAAAAGTGCCGGCTCCCGCGGGAGATCCGGAAGCTCCGCTGAAAGCGCTCATCTTTGACTCGCTTTATGACGCGTACCGCGGAGTCGTCGCGTATATCAGAGTCGTAGAAGGAACGGTCAAACCGGGCCAGAAAATTAAAATGATGGCAACCGGAAAAGAGTTTGAAGTGACAGAAGTCGGTGTGTTCACGCCGAAAGCAATTCCGACAGATGAACTGACTGTCGGCGATGTAGGCTTTTTAACTGCTGCGATCAAAAATGTCGGTGACACACGCGTCGGTGACACGATAACAAGCGCGGCCAATCAGGCTGCCGAAGCATTGCCTGGGTATCGCAAGCTGAACCCGATGGTGTATTGCGGTTTGTATCCGATCGATACGGCCAAATACAATGATTTAAGGGAAGCTCTTGAGAAGCTTGAACTGAATGACTCATCGCTTCAATATGAGGCAGAGACATCCCAAGCGCTCGGATTCGGTTTCCGCTGCGGATTTTTAGGTATGCTTCACATGGAAATCATCCAGGAGCGGATTGAGCGTGAGTTTAAAATCGACCTGATCACAACGGCACCGAGTGTTATCTATGATGTGTATATGACAGACGGCGAAAAGGTTGTTGTTGACAACCCGTCCAACATGCCTGACCCACAAAAGATCGAAAGAATCGAGGAGCCTTATGTCAAAGCGACGATGATGGTTCCGAACGATTACGTCGGTGCGGTGATGGAGCTTTGCCAAGGAAAACGCGGCAATTTTATCGACATGCAATATTTAGACGCAAATCGTGTCAGCATTGTCTATGACATGCCATTAGCGGAAATCGTCTATGAGTTTTTTGATCAGCTGAAATCAAGCACAAAAGGCTACGCGTCCTTTGATTACGAACTGATCGGCTACAAACCGTCTAAACTTGTCAAGATGGATATTATGCTGAACGGAGAAAAAATCGACGCCCTTTCATTTATCGTGCATCGCGATTACGCGTACGAACGCGGAAAAGTAATTGTGGAAAAACTGAAAGAGCTTATTCCGCGCCAGCACTTTGAAGTACCGATTCAAGCAGCGATCGGCCAGAAAATCGTGGCCCGCTCTACCATTAAAGCGATGCGTAAAAACGTATTGGCTAAATGTTACGGCGGAGACATCTCGCGGAAACGGAAGCTTCTTGAAAAACAAAAAGAAGGAAAACGCCGGATGAAGCAGGTCGGCTCAGTAGAAGTGCCGCAGGAAGCGTTTATGGCCGTTCTTAAAATGGATGACAGCCCGAAAAAATAACGGAAGCCGCCGCAGTCCCGCGCTGCGGCTTCTTTCTGTAAAGAAGAAGGTGTTTCAAAATGAAATCAGCTTATATTCATATTCCGTTTTGTGAGCATATCTGCCACTATTGCGATTTCAATAAATATTTTATTCAGAGCCAGCCTGTCGATGAGTACTTAAACTCACTCGAAAAGGAAATGATAAATACAATAGAACGGACGGGGCGCCCTGATCTCCGCACGATTTTTATCGGGGGAGGCACGCCGACATCGCTCTCACCCGTCCAGCTGGAAAAATTGATGGATTCCATTCACCGCGTGCTGAAGCCTTCTGACGGACTCATAGAATTTGCCGCGGAAGCGAATCCGGATGATTTGTCCCCGGAAAAATTAAAAATCATGAAAAATGCCGGTGTCAATCGGCTGAGCTTCGGTGTTCAAACCTTTGAAGATGAGCTTTTACAAAAAATCGGCAGAGTGCATAAACAAAAGGACGTATTCACTTCCTTTGAACGTGCGAGGGCTCTCGGCTTCGACAACATCAGTCTCGATTTGATGTTCGGCCTGCCGGGTCAGACGCTGGCCGATCTTGACAATTCCGTCAAAACGGCTTTGTCTCTTGATGCGGAGCACTATTCCGTTTACTCGCTGATCGTAGAGCCGAAAACGGTGTTTTATAATTTAATGCAAAAAGGCCGCCTGCATCTCCCGGCGCAAGAACAAGAGGCCGAGATGTATGAAACGGTTATGAGGCAGATGAGTGAAGCGGGCATCCGTCAATACGAGATCAGTAACTTTGCAAAGCCCGGATACGAGTCCCAGCATAATCTGACGTATTGGAGCAATGAAGAGTATTTCGGTTTTGGCGCAGGCGCTCACGGATATATCAGCGGGACGCGCACCGTCAACGCCGGGCCTGTGAAACATTACATGCAGCTCATTGAAGAAAAGGGGCTGCCTTACCGTGACACGCACGAGGTGACACGTGAGGAGCAGATTGAAGAAGAAATGTTCCTCGGTCTCAGAAAAATGTCCGGCGTACAAAAGCAAGCTTTTCTCGATAAATTCGGACGCTCGGTCGACGAACTGTTTCCCGATGTTCTCAAAGATTTAACCGAAAAAGGCCTGATCTGTGACGCGGAAGAATCGGTTGCATTAACGCATGAGGGCAAATTATTAGGAAATGAGGTTTTTGGCGCTTTTTTGGGTGAGTTATAATTGACATTTTTCTTTTGGTTTGTTACTTTTGATATAGAATTAGCACTCGCTGACCTTGAGTGCTAACAGGGGTGATGATGATGTTAACAAATCGTCAGCTGTTGATCCTGCAAGTGATCATTAATGATTTTATACAATCAGCGCAGCCTGTAGGATCAAGAACTCTTTCAAAAAAAGACGAGATTACATTCAGCTCTGCAACGATCAGAAACGAGATGGCTGACTTGGAGGAATTGGGCTTTATTGAAAAAACCCATTCATCCTCAGGACGGATTCCGTCGGAAAAAGGGTACAGGTATTATGTCGATCATTTGCTGTCACCCGTCAAGCTGACAAAAACCGATCTGGATTTAATTCACTCGATATTTAAAGAAAAAATCTTTGAGCTGGAAAAAACAGTCCAAAAATCAGCGCAAATCCTGTCCGATCTGACAAACTACACATCGATTGTCCTCGGGCCGACGCTGAGCGAGAACTATCTTAAACAGATTCAAATCGTTCCGATCCAGCCGGATAAGGCGGTCGCCATCCTCGTCACGAACACGGGGCATGTCGAAAACCGCACCATCAATTTCCCGGCTAAAGTGGATTTGGCCGATATTGAAAAACTGGTCAATATATTAAACGATCGATTAGCGGGCGTGCCGATGGACGAACTGAATGAGCGCATTTTCAAAGAGGTTGTCACCTATTTAAGGCAGCATATCGCCAACTATGACAGCATACTTGAATCGCTCCGCTCCACATTCCATCCGGCGGCCCACGTTGAGAAATTGTTTTTCGGCGGAAAGATCAACATGCTGAATCAGCCGGAATTCCATGATATTGAAAGGGTCCGCTCGCTCTTATCTTTAATTGAAAAAGAGCAGGATGTTCTGAAGCTGTTTCAGTCATCAAAAGCCGGGATTTCAATCAAAATCGGGAAAGAAAACGACTACGAAGAAATGGAAAACTGCAGTTTAATCACGGCCACCTATACAGTTGATACGAAACAGATCGGATCAATCGCGATTATCGGGCCGACGCGCATGAATTATTCAAGAGTCGTCAGCCTGCTGCAGCACGTGACTTCGGACTTGTCAAAAGCATTCACAAGTTTGTATGATGAATAAGGGAATTTTGGCAATCATTTTCAGTCATCTTTTTACAGCATTTGAGGGAGGTGAACACAATGTCAGAAGAAAAACAAACCGCAGAACAGGTTGAAGCAGCAGAACAAGAAGAAGTGACAGAACAGGCAGAACAAGCCGCTTCACAAGAGCAGCATGAAGAAACGGCAGGTCAGGAAGAAGCCCTTCAGCACCAAATTGATGAATTGCAGGGTTTGCTTGATGAAAAAGAAAACAAGCTTTTGCGTGTTCAAGCAGACTTTGAAAACTATAAACGACGCAGCCGCCTTGAAATGGAAGCTGCTCAGAAATACCGTTCTCAAAACGTCGTAACGGAAATCCTTCCGGCTCTCGACAATTTTGAACGGGCGTTACAGGTAGAAGCTGAAAGCGAGCAGACAAAAAGCTTGCTGCAAGGTATGGAAATGGTCCGCCGCCAGCTGATGGACGCACTTGAAAAAGAAGGCGTAGAAGCCATCGAAGCTGTCGGTCAGGAATTTGATCCGAACCTTCACCAAGCTGTCATGCAGGTGGAAGATGAAAACTTCGGCAGCAATATTGTTATCGAAGAACTGCAAAAAGGCTACAAACTGAAGGATCGCGTCATCCGTCCTTCAATGGTAAAAGTGAATCAATAACTACATAGCAGGAGGTAATTCAAAGTGAGTAAAGTAATCGGAATTGACTTGGGTACGACAAACTCATGTGTGGCAGTGCTTGAAGGCGGAGAGCCTACAGTCATCGCCAACGCTGAAGGAAACCGTACGACTCCGTCAGTCGTTGCATTTAAAAACGGCGAGCGCCAAGTAGGGGAAGTGGCGAAACGCCAATCAATCACAAATCCTAACACAATCATGTCTGTTAAACGCCATATGGGTACTGACTATAAAGTGGAAATCGAAGGAAAAGACTACACGCCTCAAGAAGTGTCAGCTATTATCCTTCAGCATCTGAAAGCATATGCTGAAAGCTACCTCGGCGAAACAGTTTCAAAAGCCGTTATCACTGTTCCTGCATACTTCAACGATGCTGAGCGCCAAGCGACAAAAGATGCCGGTAAAATCGCCGGTCTTGAAGTAGAGCGTATTATCAACGAGCCGACTGCAGCAGCGCTTGCATACGGACTTGATAAAACGGACGAAGACCAAACAATTCTTGTTTACGACCTTGGCGGCGGTACGTTTGACGTATCTGTTCTTGAACTTGGCGACGGCGTGTTTGAAGTCCGTTCAACTGCCGGTGACAACCGTCTTGGCGGGGACGACTTTGACCAAGTCATCATCGATCATCTCGTAGCAGAATTCAAAAAAGAAAACGGCATTGATCTTTCAAAAGACAAAATGGCGCTTCAGCGTTTGAAAGATGCGGCTGAGAAAGCGAAAAAAGATCTTTCCGGCGTATCATCCACACAAATTTCTTTACCATTTATCACGGCGGGAGAAGCAGGTCCTCTTCACCTTGAGCTGACACTGACCCGCGCTAAATTCGAAGAGCTTTCCGCTCACCTTGTTGAGCGCACAATGGCTCCTGTCCGTCAGGCTCTTCAAGATGCGGATCTTTCTGCAAGCGAAATCGACAAAGTTATCCTTGTCGGCGGATCAACACGTATTCCTGCCGTACAGGAAGCAATCAAAAAAGAAACGGGTAAAGAAGCGCATAAAGGCGTAAACCCTGATGAAGTTGTAGCGCTGGGTGCAGCGATTCAAGGCGGTGTCATCACGGGAGACGTAAAAGACGTTGTTCTTCTTGACGTTACACCGCTTTCTCTCGGTATTGAAACAATGGGCGGCGTGTTCACAAAACTGATCGACCGCAACACGACAATTCCGACGAGCAAGTCTCAAGTATTCTCAACTGCAGCTGACAACCAAACGGCTGTTGACATTCACGTGCTTCAAGGTGAGCGCCCGATGTCTGCCGACAACAAAACGCTCGGCCGCTTCCAGCTTACTGATATCCCGCCTGCACCGCGCGGCGTACCGCAAATCGAAGTTTCTTTCGATATTGACAAAAACGGTATCGTAAACGTAAGAGCGAAAGACTTAGGCACAGGAAAAGAACAAAATATTACAATCAAATCTTCTTCAGGTCTTTCTGATGATGAGATCGAACGCATGGTAAAAGAAGCGGAAGAAAACGCTGACGCTGATGCGAAGAGAAAAGAAGAAATCGAAGTCCGCAACGAAGCTGACCAGCTTGTGTTCCAAACGGAAAAAACTTTAAAAGATCTGGAAGGCAAGGTGGACGAAGAGCAAGTGAAAAAAGCAAACGACGCGAAAGACGCGCTGAAAGCCGCTATCGAGAAAAACGAAATTGAAGACATCAAAGCGAAAAAAGATGAGCTTCAAACAATCGTTCAAGAGCTTTCTATGAAGCTTTACGAAGAAGCGGCGAAAGCGCAGCAGGCTGAAGGCGGAGCAAACGCTGAAGGCAAAAAAGCGGACGACAACGTTGTCGATGCGGAATACGAAGAAGTAAAAGACGACGAAACGAAAAAATAAGTTCTTTCCCGCATGGCTATAGGCGGAAGAACACACAGCATATTCTGATTCAACAGACAGAAAGTCAAAGTCAGGCATCTCTTGGCTTTGACTTTTTTTCTTGCCCGGGATAAAAGGAATTGAAAAAACATAATTCAAAATGATACAATCTAATTTATGTGAGAAATTCGGGAGAGTGAAGCGAGATGAGTAAGCGTGATTACTATGAAGTGCTTGGGGTAAGTAAGAGCGCTTCAAAGGATGAAATCAAAAAAGCCTATCGGAAGCTTTCAAAAAAATATCATCCTGATATCAATAAAGAATCCGGAGCAGATGAAAAATTCAAAGAGGTAAAAGAAGCGTACGAAGCGCTCTCAGACGACCAAAAACGCGCTCAATATGACCAATTCGGCCATACAGACCCTAACCAGGGATTCGGCGGCGGTTTCGGAGGCGGCGGAGACTTCGGCGGCTTCGGTTTCGATGACATATTCTCAAGCATCTTCGGAGGCGGCACGAGACGCCGTGACCCGAATGCGCCGCGGCAAGGCGCGGATCTGCAGTATACAATGACCCTGTCATTTGAAGACGCGGCTTTCGGAAAAGAAACGATCATTGAAATTCCGCGCGAAGAGAATTGCGAAACATGTAAAGGATCGGGCGCAAAGCCGGGAACAAAGCCGGATACGTGCTCGCACTGCGGAGGTTCAGGCCAGCTGAACGTCGAACAGAACACGCCGTTTGGCAAAGTGGTTAACCGAAGAGTCTGCCACCACTGTGAAGGAACAGGAAAAATCATCAAAAACAAATGTTCTGACTGCGGCGGCACGGGCAAAGTGAAAAAACGGAAAAAAATCAATGTCACGATTCCTGCCGGTGTGGATGACGGACAGCAGCTGCGCGTTCCGGGTCAAGGTGAACCTGGCGTAAACGGAGGGCCTGCGGGAGATCTGTTTGTCGTATTCCATGTGCGCGCCCACGAGTTCTTTGAGCGCGACGGAGACGATATTTATTGCGAAATGCCGTTAACGTTTGCCCAAGCGGCACTCGGAGACGAAGTGGAAGTGCCGACGCTTCACGGAAAAGTGAAATTGAAAATACCTGCCGGCACACAAACAGGCACGAAATTCAGATTAAGAGGCAAAGGCGTTCAGAACGTCCGGGGCTACGGACAAGGCGACCAGCACATTGTCGTCCGCGTCGTCACACCGACGAATCTGACAGACAAACAAAAAGACATCATCCGCGAGTTCGCTGAAGTCAGCGGAAACCTGCCGGATGAACAAGAAATGAGTTTCTTTGACAAAGTAAAACGCGCATTTAAAGGCGAGTAATGATTGGATAGGAGTTGGTAGTTTTGAAATGGTCCGAAATCAGCATTCACACAACACATGAAGCGGTCGAACCCATCTCAAATATTTTGCATGAAGCTGGTGCGAGCGGGGTTGTCATCGAAGATCCGCTTGATTTAATGAAAGAGCGTGAGAATGTTTACGGGGAAATCTACCAGCTCGACCCCAATGATTACCCCGATGAGGGTGTCATTGTCAAAGCGTATCTGCCGATCAACAGTTTCCTCGGCGAAACGGTGGACGGCATTAAAGAGACGATTAATAATCTGCTTTTGTACGACATTGATTTGGGCAGAAACAAAATCACCATTTCTGAAGTGAATGAAGAAGAATGGGCGACAGCTTGGAAAAAGTATTATCATCCTGTGAAAATTTCTGAAAAGTTCACGATCGTTCCCACATGGGAAACGTACACACCTGTTCATACAGATGAACTGATTATCGAAATGGATCCGGGTATGGCATTCGGTACGGGAACGCATCCGACAACAGTTCTGTGCATTCAGGCGCTTGAGCGTATCGTTCAAAAAGGCGACCGTATCATTGATGTCGGCACCGGTTCAGGAATTTTAAGCATTGCGGCCGCCATGCTTGAGGCCGAATCGGTTCATGCGTATGACCTTGATCCGGTCGCTGTTGAAAGCGCGCGTCTGAATGTGAAATTGAACAAAGTGAGTGATACGGCCGAAGTGAAGCAGAACAATTTGTTAGACGGCATCACGGGCGAACATGATGTCATTGTCGCAAATATTTTGGCAGAAGTGATTCTCCGCTTTACATCACAGGCGTACGACCTGCTCAAAGACGGAGGCCATTTTATTACTTCAGGCATTATCGGCCAGAAAAAACAGGAAGTAAAAGAAGCGTTGGAAAAAGCCGGCTTTACTATCATAGAAATTCTGTCTATGGAAGATTGGGTCAGCATCATCGCGAAAAAATAACAGTTAGTAGGTGTCACAGCGTATGCAACGATATTTTATCGAGCTCACGAAGCAGGAGATGGACGAAACTCCTGATTTTCAAATCAAGGGGGAAGACGTCCACCATATAGCGAACGTCATGAGAATGAGTGCGGGAGACCGGATTATCTGCTGTTCGAAAGACGGCCATGAAGCGTTATGCCTGCTTAAAGAGGTTTCTAAAGATCATATATCATGCAGCATTGCTGAGTGGACGGGTGAAAACCGTGAACTGCCTTTGAAGATCAGGATCGCAAGCGGCCTTCCGAAAGGCGATAAGCTTGAATGGATTATCCAAAAAGGGACCGAGCTGGGGGCAAGTATGTTCATCCCTTTTCAAGGCGCCAGATCCGTTGTTAAGCTAGACGACAAAAAGGCAAAGAAAAAACGGGAGAGATGGGCGAAAATCGCGAAGGAAGCGGCGGAGCAATCGTACCGCAATGAAATTCCCGAAGTGAAAACCGTTCATACGTTCCGGCAGCTGCTTGAAATGGCGGAGAATGTCGATAAATGTGTCGTTGCATACGAGGAGTCATCAAAGCAGGGAGAAACGGGCGCTTTCGCCGCGGAGCTCAAAAGCCTTCCGCAAGGTTCGTCTCTTTTAATCGTATTCGGCCCTGAAGGCGGTCTGACTGAGTCTGAAGTTCATCAGCTTTCAGAAAAAGGCGCCGTCTTATGCGGCCTCGGACCGAGAATTTTACGGACTGAAACTGCGCCTCTTTACGCGTTAAGCGCAGTTTCCTATCATACAGAGTTATTAAGAGGTGATCAGTAATGGCAACTGTTGCTTTTCATACCCTTGGCTGCAAGGTCAACCATTATGAAACAGAAGCAATCTGGCAGCTGTTTAAAGATGCGGGTTATGAACGAAAAGAATTCGAACAGACAGCAGATGTATATGTCATTAATACATGTACGGTAACAAACACGGGAGATAAAAAAAGCCGTCAAGTCATCAGACGGGCGATCCGCCAAAACCCTGACGGCGTCATCTGCGTAACAGGGTGCTATGCGCAAACCTCTCCGGCAGAAATTATGGCCATCCCGGGTGTTGACATTGTCGTCGGCACACAGGATCGTGAAAAAATGCTCGGTTACATTGAGCAGTACAGGGAAGAGCGTCAGCCGATCAACGGCGTCGGCAATATTATGAAAGCACGCGTGTTTGAAGAGCTGGATGTTCCCGCTTTTACTGACCGCACAAGAGCGTCGTTAAAAATCCAAGAGGGCTGCAACAACTTCTGTACGTTCTGCATTATCCCTTGGGCGCGCGGCCTGCTTCGTTCCCGCGATCCGGAAGAAGTCATTAAACAGGCGCAGCAGCTGGTGGATGCCGGCTATAAAGAAATCGTCCTGACGGGGATTCATACGGGCGGCTACGGCGAAGATATGAAAGATTATAATTTCGCCAAGCTTCTCCGCGAGCTTGATACACGTGTAGAAGGATTGAAGCGGATCAGAATTTCATCTATTGAAGCAAGCCAAATCACTGATGAAGTAATTGAAGTGCTGGATGCGTCTGATAAAATCGTCCGTCACCTTCATATCCCGATTCAGTCAGGATCAAATACCGTTCTGAAACGGATGAGACGCAAATATACGATGGAATTTTTCGCGGACCGTTTAAATAAGCTGAAAGAAGCGCTGCCGGGTCTGGCCGTCACATCTGATGTCATCGTCGGTTTCCCGGGTGAAACGGAAGAAGAATTTATGGAAACATACCGGTTCATTAAAGAACATAAGTTTTCAGAGCTTCACGTATTCCCTTACAGCAAACGCACCGGAACACCTGCGGCCAGAATGGAAGACCAGGTTGACGAGAACGTGAAAAACGAACGGGTGCATAAGCTGATCGCGCTGTCAGACCAGCTTGCCAAAGAATACGCCTCCGATTATGAAGGAGAGGTTCTGGAAATCATTCCGGAAGAGGCGTTTAAAGAGTCTGATGAGGAGGGCATGTTCGTCGGCTATACGGACAATTACATGAAAGTCGTCTTCAAAGGCACGGAAGATCTAATCGGCAAACTTGTCAAAGTCAAAATTCAAAAAGCGGGCTATCCGTACAATGGAGGACAATTCGTCCGTGTCGTTGAGGATGAAATGACCCGAAACATGCGCATGTCTTCATAACTGATAAAAAAACCGGTGCCTTCCCGCATCGGTTTTTTTACGGTTTCGGAGGAATCAGCCTGTCAATCAGCCGATAAAACAAATGTGTGAACGGCAGAAACAATAGGGCGGTGACTACGTTAAATAACAGGCTGAAATGCGCAATCATCTGCGCGGGATCATCAGACAGGCGCTCCGTAAAACCTGCTGATGCGGACAGGAAGGGAAATACGAGCAGCACGCCGAGAATATTAAACACAACGTGAGCACCGGCGGTCTGTCTGGCGGCATAACCGCCTGAAACAGCAGCCATGACGGCCGTGACGCATGTCCCGATATTAGATCCCAGAACGACGCTGACCGCTTGTTCAATGCCGATCACCCCTTCGTTCATAAAACTCATCAAAATGCCGATGCAGACGGAGCTTGAATGAATGATTGCCGTCAATATCATACCGATAAAAAGAGCGGACCAGCTCGAATCATTCACATGTCGCAAAACCTCCGCCCCCGCCTTCATTTCTGTCAGCGGAACGGCGAGCCGGCTGAAGCATGTGATGCAAAAGAAGATGATGCCGAGACCGAGGAAGCTTATGCCGATCTGCCTGAACGGATATTTACGGATGAGAATAAACACAAGGCCTCCGATAAAAAGCACCCAAATGAGCACATCCATCTTTATGGCTAAAAACTCCGTCGTAAACGTGGAGCCGACATTCGTGCCGAGAATCATCGGAATAGTCCGTTTAAAAGATAAAGCGCCTGCGCTGACAAAGCCGATGACAATGACCATGAAGGCTGAGCTGCTCTGAAGAAAACCAGTGAATACGATGCTTATGAGAAAAGCTTTCAAAGGGTGGTCGGTAAATAAGAGCAGGCTCTTCTCAATTTTTGAATACGTTAATGCGATCAGCCCCTGCCTGAGCAGGCTCATTCCGAGTAAAAAAATCAGGATAAGTGCGGTAAAGAGAATCAGTATCATCAAATGAAACACCCCTTTCCATCATTATATAGACAAGCAGCCTTATTCATGACGGAAAAGTGAGCTCGCTTAGTTGACCTGACTGATGGCTTATATTATAATGTCAAAGTACATGTTTATATATGTATCTTTTTAAAGGTAGTCGATTGGTGTATTCGGAGGGAGGGAAAGAGAATGTCAAAAACGGTCGTTAGAAAAAACGAATCGCTTGAAGATGCTCTTCGTCGCTTCAAACGCAGTGTATCAAAGACAGGTACTTTGCAAGAAGCAAGAAAGCGCGAATTTTATGAAAAACCTAGCGTAAAGCGCAAGAAAAAGTCAGAAGCTGCTAGAAAACGCAAATTCTAAAAGAGGGTGGATTTATGAGTCTTCTTGAGCGACTTAACCAAGATATGAAGCTGTATATGAAAAGCCGTGAGAAAGACAAACTGACTGTCGTTCGAATGGTGAAAGCTTCACTTCAAAACGAAGCAATTAAGCTTAAGAAAGACAGTTTGACCGAGGATGAGGAACTTACTGTCCTATCTCGTGAACTTAAGCAACGTAAAGACTCCCTCCATGAATTTTCAAACGCTAATCGTTTAGATTTAGTAGATAAAGTTCAAAAAGAGCTGGACATTTTAGAAGTTTATTTACCGAAGCAGCTCTCTGAAGAAGAGCTGCAGACAATCGTAAATGAAACCATCGCTGAAGTCGGTGCGAGCTCCAAAGCGGACATGGGCAAAGTGATGAGTGCTATTATGCCTAAAGTAAAAGGTAAAGCTGACGGAAGCGTAATTAACAGACTTGTCAGCAGTCAATTATCTTAATTGACAAGAAAAAAGACATCTTTCCTTGAGAGATGTCTTTTTTTATACATAAAAAAATGAAACTAAAGTACATTTGTTACGTATATAAAGAAGAACGAAACGGGAAGGAGGGTATATTTGCCTTGTTCCGAAAAAAAACCGGAATTGCTGTTGCTCTATTGGGCTTATTTGTATTATCTTTATTAGGGGTTCAATTGAACGCGAAAGCTGATCATCCATCGGTTTATGTCATCCCGGTTGAGAAAAATGTCGAACAGGGACTCGCCTCGTTTTTATCGCGTTCTTTCAAAGAAGCGAAGGAGTCCGGCGCGTCACACATTATTCTTGACATCAATACACCGGGAGGCGCCGTTCAATCAGCCTTGGATATTGCGGATATCATCGGCCGCGCGGATGTGCCTGTTACCGCTTACGTTAATAAACGGGCGCTTTCTGCCGGAGCGTATATAGCGCTTCAGGCAGATGAAATCTATATGGCGCCGGGCGGAAAAATGGGTGCCGCAGCCATCATCGACGGAAAAGGAAACGCGGCGGACAAAAAGGCCCAATCACTGTGGCATGCAGAAATGGAGGACGCAGCGGTTAAAAACAACCGAAATCCGAAATACGCCCTGGCCATGGCAGATCCCGCCATCAATGCAAAGGAAGCGGGCGCCCCAAAGGGAAAACTGCTGACACTGACAGCTGAAAAAGCCAAGGAAGTCGGATATTCGGAGGGCACGGTTTCAGACCTTGATGCTTTATATACAAAGCTCGGTTTTGACAAAGCGGATGTTCACCATTCAGAAGAAGGTTTCGTCGGCAAACTGGGCAGATGGCTGACAAATCCGTTTGTTGTCCCCGTCTTATTAACGCTTGCTTTGCTTGGTTTGACCATTGAATTGTTCTCGCCGGGCCTCGGGATACCGGGTGCCGTCGGACTGACGGCCATGCTGCTGTTTTTCACCGGGCATATCGCTGCCGGATTCGCCGGCTATGACAGCATATTCTTATTTTGCGCGGGCTTCGTTTTTATCCTTTTAGAGATATTTCTGCCCGGAGGCATAATCGGTCTTATCGGTATTGCAGGCGTCATCGCGAGCCTCTTTCTCGCTGCGGGCAGCTTTACCGTAATGGCGGTTTCTCTCTTGATCGCCATTGCTGTGTCTATTACAGCCTTTATCATATTAACAAGGGTGTTGGGGAAACGAATGAAATTCTTTAAAAAATTAATATTAACTGATTCAACAAGCACGGAGAGCGGCTATGTTTCAAATCAGAACCGGACGGAGCTGTTGGGAAAAGTCGGCGTTACCGCTACAGCCCTCAGACCGTCAGGCACCGTCATTATTGATGATGAACGTCTGGATGTCGTCTCGGAAGGATCATTCACTGAAAAAGACAGACAGGTGAAAGTAGTGAAAGCGGAAGGCTCACGCATTGTCGTGAGAGAAATATAGATGATAACCTTGAGGAGGAATTAGATGGAACTGTCAAGTTTGGCGATTTTAGCATTAGTTGCTGCTGCCATTATTGTGTTAGCCATATTCTTCACCTTTGTACCGGTGATGCTATGGATTTCGGCGCTTGCGGCAGGAGTCAGAATCAGCATTTTCACTTTGGTCGGGATGAGGCTGCGGCGCGTCATACCAAGCCGCGTTGTCAATCCGTTAATTAAAGCGCACAAAGCCGGCCTTGCCGCAACAACAAATCAGCTCGAAAGCCATTATCTGGCCGGAGGTAATGTCGACAGGGTGGTCAATGCCCTGATTGCGGCACAGCGCGCCAATATTGAGCTGACATTTGAACGCTGTGCAGCCATTGACCTGGCCGGGCGTGACGTATTGGAAGCTGTACAGATGAGCGTCAACCCGAAGGTCATTGAAACACCGTTTATCGCGGGTGTCGCCATGGACGGAATTGAAGTAAAAGCAAAAGCCAGAATCACGGTAAGAGCTAATATCGAGCGCCTTGTCGGAGGAGCGGGAGAAGAGACGATTGTCGCCCGTGTCGGAGAAGGGATTGTCTCGACAATCGGTTCTTCACAGAATCATAAAAAAGTGCTTGAAAACCCAGATATGATATCGCAGACCGTACTTGGCAAAGGGCTGGATTCAGGCACCGCATTTGAAATTCTTTCGATTGACATCGCCGACGTTGATATCGGCAAAAACATCGGAGCGATTCTTCAGACGGATCAGGCAGAAGCAGACAAAAACATTGCGCAGGCCAAAGCCGAAGAGCGCCGCGCCATGGCGGTCGCCCAAGAGCAGGAAATGCGCGCTCGCGTAGAGGAAATGCGTGCGAAAGTCGTGGAAGCAGAAGCCGAAGTGCCGCTTGCGATGGCAGAAGCGTTGCGTGAAGGAAACATCGGCGTCATGGACTATATGAACATAAAAAATATCGACGCGGATACGGACATGAGGGATTCTATCGGCAAGCTGACGAATGACCAGCAAGATGAAGACCAACAATAACCTCTCTATTAAGGAGGGAGCCGCTATATGCACGAGATTCTGACAAATCCGCTCGTCATTGCCGCCGTCATCGGCATTATATCGGCAATATTCGGCAAGAAAAACAAAGATGAAAAACGTCCGCCGGGTACACGTTCCGGAAATCAGGCAAAAAAGCAGGATCAAAAACAGCCGCAGAAAGAGCATAAGCCGGAAGCGGAAGAATTGCCTGCCGTTTCAGAAGAGAACCCTTTTGAGCAAAAAAGAAGGGAAGCTGAAAAGCGCTTAGCGGAGACGGAGCAGATGTTTAACGGGCTTGAACATAAGCTGGCATCCCCACGCGCACGAAACGCGTCTCTGAAGAAATCAGCCCTCAAAATAAATAAAGAAACTGCGGTCCAAGGCATTATATTCAGTGAGGTTTTGGGGCCGCCCCGTGCAAAAAAACCGCACCGGACCATGCGGAACATCGGTAAAAAATAAAGTGTTAGAACCCCTTTTCAAATCATACATATGAGATGAAAGGGGGTTCTTTTTTTATGGGGCAAAGAAAGAATCGTGTAAAGGCATGGCTGACAAGAGCATTGGAAATTCCCCCGGACGTTATGATGGATCTGCCTCGTATTACGATGGTCGGCAGACTTCATATCTACATAGAGAATCACAGAGGCCTCCTGCTGTTCAGCGAAGAAGAAGTCAGGCTGATGCTCAAGCAGGGGCAGTGTATCATATCAGGAAAAAACTTGGTCATTAAGGCAATCCTTCCTGAGGAAATCCTTTTGGAAGGCACGATAGATCACGTACGATATGTCGATTCATAAAGCCGGGGGGAAATAATGTGAAAAACAAATGGCTGTCATTTTTTTCGGGTAAAGTCCAAATGGAAGTCAAAGGAAAAGGGATTGAACGGCTGCTGAATGAATGCACGAGAAACGGAATCGCCATCTTTGCGGTGAAAAAAAAGCAAGACTGTGTTCTGCTGATGATTCAGCTTCAGGATGTACATGCTTTCAGAAGAGTCATCAGAAAACATGAATGCAAAGCAAGCTTTACAAAAAGAAAGGGTCTTCCCTTTCTGCTTCTCAAATCAAAATTAAACCTGGGTTTCACTGCGGGATTTGTGATATTTTTTGTTATATTGTTTCTTTTGTCCAACATGATTTGGGAAATTGATATTAAAGGGGCCAAGCCAGAGACCGAGCATCAGATGGTAAAGCACCTTGAAGAAATCGGTGTAAAAAAAGGCCGTTTGCAATTTTTAATGATGACGCCGGAGAAAATTCAAAAATCCTTAACAAACGGTATCGATAATATTACGTGGGTCGGTGTGGAATTGAACGGGACAGCCCTTCATATGAAAGTGGTCGAAAAAAACGAACCGACAAAAGAAAAGTACGTGAGCCCCCGCCATATCGTTGCCAAAAAGAAGGCGGTCATCAAAAGGATGTTCGTGCAAAAGGGGCAGCCGATGGCTTTTGTGAACGATCATGTTGACAAAGGACAGCTCCTCGTCTCAGGACTGATCGGAAATGAAGACCGGAAAGTCGCCTCAAAAGCGGAAATTTACGGAGAAACATGGTACAAGTCAGAAGTAACCGTGCCTCTTGAAACATCATTTACGCTATATACGGGTAAAGTAAGGACGAAGCACAAGCTGTCTTTCGGATCATGGGGCGTGCCTTTTTGGGGCTTCGGGTTTAATGAGGAGCCGCTGAAACATCCGAAAACAGAGGAAGAAAAGCATCCGTTTCAATTTCTGGGGATGAAGCTTCCGGTTTCTTACGTTCAAGAACAGACAAGAGAAAGTGAAACATCCGTGCGGACTTATACGAAAGGCGAAGCGGTTCAGGCCGGTATCAAAATGGGAAGACAAGATGTAGAAAAGCGATTAAACGGCAGCGGAGAGGTGGAAAGTGAAAAAGTTTTGCACCAATCCGTTGAGAATGGTAAAGTAAAGTTGATTATTCTCTACCAAGTTATAGAAGATATCGTTCAAACCACACCTATTGTTCAGGGAGACTAAAGAATGGCAGAACATTTACTTGCGATTAATCACAAACTGAAAAGCCCGGACGAAGCACTTTCTTTGTTCGGCAGCCAAGATGCCTTTTTACATTTAATGGAGAAGGATCTGGGCATTAGCCTCATCACACGCGGTGAAACCATTTACGTTTCCGGGAATGATGAAACATTTGAGATCGCTGACAGATTATTGGGCTCGCTCCTTACTTTAATTCGCAAGGGGATCGAGATTTCGGAACGTGATGTGCTGTATGCCGTGAAAATGGCAAAAAAAGATGAACTGGACTATTTTGAAAGCATGTATGAAGAGGAAATAACGAAAACGGCAAAAGGCAAACCGATCCGTGTCAAAACCATCGGCCAAAGAGAATATGTGGCGGCGATGAAGAAAAACGACATGGTGTTCGGCATCGGGCCGGCGGGAACCGGCAAAACTTATTTGGCGGTCGTAAAAGCGGTGCACGCTTTAAAAAACGGCCACATTAAAAAAATCATTTTAACAAGACCCGCTGTGGAAGCCGGCGAGAGCCTCGGTTTTCTGCCCGGAGATTTAAAGGAAAAAGTAGATCCTTATCTGCGCCCGCTGTATGACGCGCTCCATGATGTGCTCGGAAGCGACCATACGGAGCGTCTTATGGAAAGAGGGGTTATTGAAATCGCCCCGCTTGCCTATATGAGAGGGCGGACGCTTGACGACGCGTATGTGATTCTTGATGAAGCCCAGAATACCACTCCCGCTCAAATGAAAATGTTTTTGACGAGATTGGGTTTTGGCTCTAAAATGATCATTACGGGCGACGTAAGCCAAATTGACCTGCCGAAAGGCGTCACATCGGGACTTGCAGTAGCGAAGGACATGCTGAAGGACGTAAACGGCATCTCCGTGATTGAACTTGACCAGACAGATGTGGTCAGGCATCCGCTTGTTGCAAAAATTATTGAAGCTTATGATAAGCAAAAGTAATGCAAAAATGACCCGATCTCCCGTTATCGGGTCATTTTTATATGATGTGTTCCTGATGTTTCAGGGAGGAGGTTCTTGTTTTGAAAAAGAAGGGAAAGGGCAAAAGCGCCCGGGAACGGTTCCGCAGTTTCAGACATGCCCGCTCAGCCCATGTGCTGCTGTACCTGCTGCTTTCAGCGATCATGTTTGGTTTGCTCTTTATTCATGTAAAACCTGAATCACTTAATTTGGATTTGTTTGCAGTCAGTGATAAGACGATTTACGCGCCCGCCACAGTGGAAGATCAGCAGGCGACGGAATCGAAAAAGCAGGCGGCCGAAGATGCGGTGGAAGACCAATACACTCTGAAAAAAGGCTATACCGACAACCGGCTTGACCTGATCACTTCCATTTTTGACAGCATCGGCGAAGTGAAAAAAGATGCGGAAAAAGACAAAAAGTCACCTTCGGAAAAATCACTGGTAAAATCGGTGAAAAACAAGCTGACACAGGATGTCAATGAATCCGTCTCGGAAGATGCCATTAAATCGCTTCTCCATGCAAACAATGAAGATTTCTCATTTGTGAGGGATTCCGTCATTACCGCGGTGAATACGGTGATGAGCAGTGAAATTCCTTCTGAAAAGCTTGCTGAAGCGAAGGATAAGGTCGCAAAAGAGCTGAAAAGCGCTTCTGTGCCGTCAAAATATTTAGCGGCTGCGACTGAAATCGGAAAATACGCGGTCATCCCGAATTACGTATTTGATCCGAAAGCGACCGATGAAAAACGCCAGGAAGCGTCAGACAGCGTCCAGCCGGTACAGATCAAACAGGGACAGGTTCTCGTGGAAGAGAATGACCTGATCGACCGGGAAGTATACAGGAAGCTTGAACTGACGGGTCTTTTGAATAATTCCAACCTGTTAAAACCGATCAGCGGTCTGCTTCTGATGATCGGGCTGTTTATCGCCACGCTTGTCTACTATTTTGAGAAACAGCAGCAGGAGCTTAAGCTGAAAAATAAATCTCTTTTGCTGTTTTCTATCATTACAACGCTTATTCTCGTCATTATGGAAGTCGTCAGTCTCTTTCAGAAGATTGAATACACCAATATCGGTTATCTTGTACCGATCGCCGCCGGCGCGATTTTAATCAGGCTGCTGCTCAATGAAAGGCTCGCCATTTTAGGAAGCATCATTCTGGCGATCTGCGGCAGTATGATGTTTAATCAGGGTGTGACGGGAACATTTAATTACGTCATCGGCATTTACTATTTAATCAGCAGCATTTCAGGCATTCTGTTTTTGGGAAAACATAATGCGAGATCAAAAATATTGCAGACGGGACTGTTCGTCTCATTTATTAATATGATTATCGTGCTGTCGCTTTTATTAATACAAAATACGGCGCTGTCACCGGTTGAAATCGGAACGCTGATGCTGATGGGGGTCGTCTCGGGACTTGCTTCATCCGTTTTGATTATCGGTCTGATGCCGTTTTTTGAGACGGGATTCGGCATTCTTTCAACGATGAGACTGATTGAACTGTCTAATCCGAATCATCCCCTGCTTCGAAAGATTTTAACGGAAACACCCGGTACATATCATCACAGCGTCATGGTGGCAAATCTGTCGGAAGCGGCTTGTGAAGCCGTAGGGGCAAACGGTCTTTTAGCACGGGTCGGAGCGTATTATCACGATCTCGGCAAAACGAAACGTCCGCAATATTTTATTGAAAATCAGATGAATATGGATAATCCGCATGACAAGCTGTCTCCGCAGCTCAGCAAAAATATCATTATCGCACATACGACAGACGGTGCGAATATGCTCAGAAGCTATAAGTTTCCGAAAGAGCTTGTGGATATCGCGGAGCAGCATCACGGAACGTCCCTTTTGAAATTCTTTTATTATAAAGCGAAAGAAAAGGGCGACCAGATTACAGAGAAAGAGTTCCGCTACCCGGGGCCGAAGCCGCAATCGAAAGAAGCGGCTATTATCTCAGTGGCCGACAGCGTTGAAGCCGCCGTCCGTTCCATGCATAATCCCAATCCCGAGCGGATCGAAAAACTGGTGCGGGGAATTATATCCGATAAGCTTCAGGACGGACAATTCTCAGAATGTGATCTCACGTTCCGAGAACTGGATACGATCGCAAAAACACTATGTGCGACTTTAAAAGGAATTTTCCACTCCCGGATTGAATATCCGGAGGCTACGAAGAAGGTGAAATAAATGGGTTTACTCATAGATATTGTTGATGAAACGAACAGCGTCTCAGCTGATGCTCTCCAAGAAGTGGAGAAGCTGCTCCAATTCGCGGCGGAAAAAGAAGGCGTTCAGGACCAGGCTGAAGTATCGGTCACGATTGTGACAAATGAGGAAATCAGAGAAATCAACAGAGACTACCGGGGAAAAGACACTCCGACTGACGTCATTTCGTTTGCGCTTGAAGAAGAAGGCGAAGACGAGGTTGAAATCGTAGGCGCCGACATGCCGCCTGTTTTAGGAGATATTATCATCAGCGCTGACAGAACGAAAGAGCAAGCGGAAGAGTACGGCCATTCATTTATGAGAGAGCTCGGTTTTCTGGCCGTCCACGGCTTTTTGCATTTGCTTGGCTATGATCACATGACAAAAGAAGAAGAGGAAGAAATGTTTTCAAAGCAAAAGGATTTGCTGGATGAGTATGGACTCACGAGATCATAAAAACGAGTGGAGCAGGTTCCTGAAGAGCTTTGTCCATGCATGGAGGGGAATCTGGAAAACGGTGCGGTCAGAGCGGAATTTTCAATTTCATATTACCGCGGCCTGCGCCGTTATCGTTTGCGGTTTTCTCACCGGGCTGAGCACAGCCGAATGGGCCGTTGTTTTGGTGCTGATCGGAGGGATGCTTGCTTTGGAGCTTTTAAATACGGCGATAGAGCATGTTGTGGATTTAGTTACCGATCAGTATCACCCGCTCGCAAAAGCTGCAAAGGACGCGGCCGCCGGAGCCGTTTGCGTCTTTGCCGTGATATCGTGTATCATTGGTTTACTCATCTTCTTGCCGAAGATATGTTAGCAGAAGATTCTTACAATTATTTTACATTGCCAAAAATGGGCGTGAAAAACCAATCATAATTATGTAAAATAAAAGTGACAGCGGTATCATACAGGATAAAGGTAAGAGAGGAATTAAGTACACATGAACAGACAAGAATTGATTGCAGAAGCATTAAAAGCGCGGGACACAGCGTATGTGCCGTATTCAAATTTCAGAGTGGGAGCCGCTCTTCTTACCAAAGACGGAAAAGTGTACAGAGGCTGCAACATTGAAAATGCGGCATACAGCATGTGCAACTGTGCTGAACGCACGGCGATATTCAAAGCTGTTTCCGAGGGGGATACGGAATTTGCGATGCTCGCCGTGGCTGCGGATACTCCGGGACCGGTTTCGCCGTGCGGAGCCTGCAGACAAGTAATTTCGGAGCTGTGCTCAAAGGATATGCTTGTTATTCTGACCAACTTACAAGGACAAATAAAAGAAATGACTGCGGAAGAATTATTGCCGGGCGCATTTTCATCGGAGGATTTACATGACGAACGAAAGCTTTAAATCAGGATTTGTATCTATCATCGGAAGACCGAACGTAGGAAAGTCTACCTTTTTAAACAGGGTCATCGGTCAAAAGATCGCCATCATGAGCGACAAACCTCAGACGACAAGAAATAAAGTCCAAGGGGTGCTGACAACCGGCACGTCGCAGACCATTTTTATTGATACACCGGGCATTCACAAACCAAAGCACAAGCTTGGCGACTTTATGATGAAAGTGGCCCAGAATACGCTGAAAGAAGTTGACTTGGTGTTATTTATGATTAACGCCGAAGAAGGGTACGGAAAAGGCGACGAGTTTATCATTGAAAAGCTCGGACAGACGTCCACGCCGGTCTTTCTGATCGTAAACAAAATTGATAAGATCCACCCTGACCAGCTGCTTCTTTTAATTGATGAGTACCGTACGCGCTATCCGTTTAAGGAAATCGTGCCGATCTCAGCTTTGGAAGGGAACAACGTCGAAACCCTTCTCGCGCAGATTGAAGCGTATTTACCGGAAGGGCCTCAGTTCTATCCGAGCGATCAGGTGACTGACCATCCCGAGCGGTTCATTATTTCTGAACTGATCAGGGAAAAGGTGCTCCATCTGACAAGGGAAGAAGTGCCGCACAGCATCGCTGTCGCCATCGAGTCCATTAAAGGGCAGGAAAACGGCTCCGTCCATGTCGCCGCCACCATTGTGGTCGAGCGGGATTCTCAAAAAGGCATTGTCATCGGCAAAAAAGGAGCGCTTCTGAAAGAAGTCGGCAAAAGAGCGCGGGCTGATATTGAAGCTCTTTTGGGCTCACGCGTTTACCTGGAATTATGGGTGAAGGTGCAGAAGGACTGGCGGAATAAAATGTCTCAGCTGCGTGATTTCGGCTTTAAAGAGGATGAATATTAATTCATCTAAGGCGCATGCCTGAGGTGTGAGATTACCTCACAGAAGCAGGGATTCGTTAGCAAAATTTGTTTAACATGAAAAGGAGGACATCAGGTCAAGATAAGGGTAAGAATTTGGATTGTAAAGCTAGTTTAATGATGAAAGGTGGGTTTTTTGTGTTGAATTTTACCTGGAACGTATTTTCTCAAACAGGAAGTGTTGATACGTACCTTCTTTTTAAAGAACTGGAAAAAGAGAACCTGGAAAGACCCGAAGAACCGGAAGATGAGCTAGCCCGAATTGATTTTCCAATTTTGTAAACCTCTTGGCCCCTCCCGTTGTTGGAAGGTGCGGAAATGCTGACTAAATGTGAAGGAATCGTGCTCCGTACGAATGACTACGGGGAGACGAATAAAATTGTGACATTGCTGACGAGGGAACACGGCAAAATCGGCGTCATGGCAAGGGGCGCCAGGAAGTCAGCCAGCCGGCTGTCAGCAGTCAGCCAGCCGTTTTTGTACGGGTCATTTTTAATGCAAAGAACATCCGGACTCGGCACGCTCCAGCAGGGTGAAATGATTCTCAGCATGAGAACGATCAGAGAAGATTTATTTTTGACGGCGTATGCCGCTTTTATCGCTGAACTCACTGACAAAGGAACGGAAGAGAAGAAACCGAACCCCTATTTATTCGAATTGATTCTCGAATCCTTTAAGAGGCTGAATGACGGGACTGACCCAGACGTGATCACCTTCATCGTGCAGATGAAAATGCTCGGCGTCATGGGGCTGTATCCGGAGCTGAATCATTGTGTCCACTGCAAAAGCGGGGAAGGGACGTTTCATTTTTCGATAAGAGATAACGGGTTTATCTGCCACCGCTGCTTTGAAAAGGATCCGTACAGAGTTCCGATGTCGCCGCAAACGGCAAGGCTGCTAAGGCTTTTTTATTACTTTGATATCGGAAGGCTCGGCAGCGTCTCGTTAAAACAGGAAACCAAAAACGAAATTAAACAGGTCATTGATCTGTATTACGAGGAATATTCAGGACTTTATTTAAAGTCAAAACGGTTTTTAGATCAGATGGAAAGCATGAAGAACCTTTTGGATGAAAACAAAAGTTGACATTCTGCCCATCTTTTTATATGATCATTTATTATAAAATATGTTGCAGTGACAGAAAGAAGTACTTGCGTCCAACTCATACAAGCGACCTTAGGGCAGTGTAAGCTAAGGATGAGCGCGCAACGAAAGGCATTCTCGAGCAACCCTTTAAAAAGAGGCTGAGTGATTCACATCCTCAGCAACTAGGGTGGAACCGCGGGAGAACTCTCGTCCCTATGTTTGCGGCCGGCAAGCATAGAGACGGGAGTTTTTTGGTTGCCGCCGCACTTGTAAAAGAATGGAGAAAGTGGAGGTGCTTGAAATGAACATTCAAGATATGATTTTAACCTTGCAGAAGCACTGGTCGAATGAAGGCTGTGTGCTCATGCAGTCGTATGATGTGGAGAAAGGCGCAGGCACAATGAGCCCGTATACATTTTTACGAAGCATCGGGCCGGAACCGTGGAGAGTGGCTTACGTTGAGCCGTCCAGACGGCCTGCGGACGGACGGTACGGTGAAAACCCGAACAGGCTCTATCAGCATCACCAATTCCAAGTCATTATCAAGCCGTCGCCTGATAACATTCAAGAGCTTTACCTTGATTCATTGCGTGCGCTCGGCATTGACCCGCTTGAACATGATATCCGTTTCGTAGAAGACAACTGGGAAAACCCGTCTTTAGGCTGTGCAGGTCTCGGCTGGGAAGTATGGCTTGACGGGATGGAAATTACTCAGTTTACATACTTCCAGCAGGTGGGCGGAATTGAATGTAAACCGGTATCCGTTGAAATCACATATGGTATTGAACGTCTCGCGTCATATATTCAGGATAAAGAAAACGTCTTTGATCTTGAATGGACGTCAGGATTTACTGTGAAAGATTTATTTATGATGGCTGAATATGAGCATTCCGTTTATACTTTTGAAACATCTGACGTGGATATGCTTTTCCATTTGTTCAGCACCTATGAAAAAGAAGCGATCAGACAAATGGATAACGGGCTTGTGCATCCGGCCTATGATTATGTGCTGAAATGCTCTCACACATTTAATCTGCTCGATGCAAAAGGCGCGATCTCGGTGACAGAGCGGACGGGTTATATCGGCCGTGTCCGCAACTTAGCGAGAAAAGTGGCAAAAACGTATTATGAAGAACGGGAAAAATTAGGGTTCCCAATGCTTAAAGAGGAGGGCTCTTCCCATGAGTAAACAAGACTTGCTTTTAGAGATCGGACTCGAGGAAATGCCGGCGCGGTTTTTACATGACAGCATGGTGCAGCTCGGTGAAAAGCTGACCGGGTGGCTGGCTGAAAAAAATATCGCCCACGGCGAAGTGAAACTTTTTAATACGCCGAGACGTCTGGCAGTATATATAAAAGACGTAGCAGAAAAACAGGCTGATATTCAGGAAGAAGCAAAAGGCCCGGCGAAAAAAATCGCTCAGGATGCTGACGGAAACTGGACAAAAGCCGCTATCGGATTTTCAAAAGGCCAAGGCGCCGGAGTGGATGACCTGTATATAAAAGATGTAAACGGCACGGAATATGTCTTCGTTCAAAAATTCCAGGCGGGACAAGAGACGAAAACACTTTTACCGCAGCTGGAAAATTTGATTGCCGGAATGCATTTTCCGAAAAATATGCGCTGGGGCACGCAGGAACTGCGCTATATCCGTCCGATCAAATGGATTGCCGCCCTCTTTGGAAAAGACGTTATTCCGTTTGAAATCACAAATGTCGAGACGGGCCGGCACACACAGGGACACCGCTTTCTCGGCCAAGAAGTATCTGTTGATACACCGGCATCATACGAAAAGCTGCTGAAAGAACAAAGCGTCATTGCTGACCCGAAAGAACGCAAACAAATGATCCAAAGCCAGCTGGACGCGCTTGCGGCCGAGAAGAAATGGAATATTCCGATCGATGAGGATCTGCTGAACGAAGTCAACCATCTGGTGGAATACCCGACAGCGCTTTACGGATCTTTTGAATCCGAATTTCTTTCTATCCCTGAAGAAGTGCTTGTAACAACAATGAAAGAGCATCAGCGCTACTTCCCGGTAAAAGATGAAAACGGGAATCTGCTGCCTCATTTTATTACGGTAAGAAACGGGAACAGCCATGCAATTGAAAATGTTGCCCGCGGAAACGAGAAAGTGCTGAGAGCAAGGCTTTCAGATGCTGCGTTCTTCTACAAAGAAGACCAAAAGCTGAACATTGATGAAAACGTGAAGAAACTGGAAAATATCGTTTTCCATGAAGAGCTCGGCTCCCTTGGAGATAAAGTAAGAAGAGTGACCGCCATTGCGGGCAAACTTGCCGTCCGCCTGAAAGCGGATGAACAGACGCAAAAACTTGTGAAGCGCGCCGCAGAGATTTCTAAATTTGACCTGGTTACACATATGATCTATGAGTTCCCTGAGCTTCAAGGCGTAATGGGAGAAAAATATGCGCGCATGCTCGGTGAAGATGATGCCGTCGCTGCCGCTGTCAATGAGCACTATATGCCGAGAGCGGCCGGGGGAGAAGTGCCTTCAACCTTTACCGGCGCGGTCGTGGCGTTAGCTGATAAACTGGACACGATTGCTTCCTTCTTCAGCATTGACGTAATTCCGACAGGTTCTCAGGATCCGTACGGATTGCGCCGTCAGGCAAGCGGCATCGTTTCCATTCTGATCGACCGCAATTGGGGCATTTCGTTTAAAGAGCTGCTGTCATTGACAGAAACGGAAAAAGAAAATGAGCTCCTCGATTTCTTTACACAGCGTCTGAAATACGTCTTAAACGCTGAAGACATCCGTCATGACGTTATTGAAGCCGTTCTGGACAGCACAGAGCTTGAGCCGTATGCAGCCGTTCATAAGGCAAGAGTGCTTGAGAAGCACCTCGGCACACCCGGCTTCAAAGAAACGGCTGAATCACTCGGCCGGGTCATCTCCATCAGCAAAAAAGGCGAGAGCCGCGATGTCAAGCCGGATCTGTTTGAAAATGAACAGGAGAAAAAGCTGTATGACGCTTATCAAAAAACAAAAGACAGTGTCGCGGAAAGCTTTGCCTCCAAAAACTATGAACAGGCGCTTGATGTGCTCAGCGGATTAAAGGAGCCGATCGAAGACTACTTTAATCACACGATGGTAAATGCGGACGATGAAACATTAAAAACCAACCGTTTAGCGCAAATGACCGCTCTTGCAGATGTGATCAAGTCTTTTGCTAATATGAATCATCTTATTGTAAAATAAAGAAAAAGACGGTTGCTGTGTGATCGGCAATCGTCTTTTCCCCTTTTACATAAACATCACAGAATGAAAACATAGATAAAGAAACCCTTCCATAAAGGTGGTGAGTACGATCGAATTAAATAAACGGCAAGAACAAATTTTACAGATTGTAAAGGAAAACGGCCCGATTACCGGAGAGCATATCGCAGAACAGCTCAATTTAACGAGGGCCACGCTGCGGCCGGACTTGGCCATACTCACCATGTCAGGCTTCTTAGAGGCCCGTCCGCGGGTCGGTTATTTTTATACGGGGAAAACGGGAAATCAGCTGCTTGCGGATAAACTGAAAAAGCTGCAAGTGAAAGATTTTCAATCGATCCCTGTTGTCATCAATGAGAATGTCTCGGTATACGATGCCATCTGCACCATGTTTTTAGAAGATGTCGGCACGTTATTTGTCGTAGATCGTGATGCTGTCTTAGTCGGTGTGCTGTCACGCAAAGATTTGCTGCGGGCGAGCATCGGCCAGCAGGAACTTGCCTCAATACCGGTTCATATTATCATGACAAGAATGCCGAATATCGCCGTCTGCCGGCGTGACGATTATGTGATGGACATCGCCAAGTATTTAATTGAAAAACAGATCGATGCCCTGCCCGTTATTAAAGATACGGATAAAGGCTTTGAGGTCATCGGCCGTTTTACGAAAACGAATATGACTAAGATACTTGTCAGTTTATCAGAAAATGAAATCATATAAGCTTGAAAACTAACGGGGGGATAACATGGACAATCGCATCATTTATGTAGTATCAGACTCAGTCGGAGAAACCGCCGAACTCGTTGTAAAAGCCTCGCTCAGCCAGTTTAACGGCTCAGCCGATGATACGCATATCAGAAGAATACCTTATGTGGAAGATATCGGCACCATTAATGAAGTCGTGTCTCTCGCCAAAGCGGACGGCGGCATTATTTGTTTTACGCTCGTTGTTCCTGAAATGCGCAAATACCTGGTTGAACAAGCGGAAAAAGCGAATGTGCTGTATTACGATATTATCGGTCCGCTCATCGATAAAATGGAATCGGCTTACGGTCTGACCGCCAAATATGAACCGGGCCGCGTCCGCCAGCTTGATGAAGATTATTTCAAAAAGGTCGAGGCGATCGAGTTTGCCGTCAAATATGACGATGGCAGGGATCCAAGAGGCATTTTAAAAGCCGATATCATCCTGCTCGGAGTATCCAGAACGTCTAAAACCCCATTATCACAATATCTTGCCCATAAGCGTCTGAAAGTGGCCAATGTGCCGATCGTTCCTGAGGTCGATCCGCCGGAAGAACTGTTCAGCGTTGATCCGAAAAAATGCATCGGCTTAAAAATCAGTCCTGATAAACTGAACCATATACGAAAAGAACGGTTAAAATCTCTCGGCTTAAATGACAAAGCCATTTACGCCAATATCAACAGAATTAAAGAAGAGCTGGAGTATTTTGAGAAAATCGTGGACCGGATCGGCTGCCAAGTCGTTGACGTTTCGAATAAAGCGGTCGAGGAAACAGCGAACATCATTCATCATCTCAAAACAAAGGGCCGATAACTCAGGACGCTTTATCCTGGGTTTTTGGGTATGCAAATAGGGAATAAACAAAAAGGATGGCATCTTCACGAAGTTTGTATTATAATAAAAAATTGTGATAAAATGTTTATTTTTAGGTTTAAGCTTCGTGTGATACGAATAAACTATTATGGGTAAGATGTCAAGAATAACTCCCGGAAATTTTTCGACAAAGCTCAAAATAGATCCGCAGTCATGGAGCATATGCGATTTCGCTTGTTTTTATGCAGGAGATTGATGGAGGGATGGAGAATTAGTCTTCTAAATGAAAAAGAAAAGACGATTTTTGTCGATGCAGACGCATGCCCCGTAAAAGAGGAAATAATGCTCATTGCATCGCAATACAGCGTTCGGGTTATTTTCGTCGCATCATTTGAACACTACCAGCTTTCCAGAAGCAAAGACGAGAACTGGGTATACGTTGATCCTCATAAAGAAGCGGCAGATTTATATATCGCAAACCATGTGAGATCGGGAGACGTCGTAGTCACGCAGGATATCGGTTTAGCCTCTCTTTTGCTGAACAGAAATATTGCCGTCTTATCGGAAAGGGGCCGTTCTTATACTGAAGACACGATTGACTTCGCTCTGATGAGCCGTCATATGTCAGGCAAAATGAGAAGAAGCGGCATTCATTCCAAAGGACCTAAAAAATTAAATAAAGAAGATCGGAATCGATTTGTTACCCTGCTTAAAAAAATCCTGTCGAATGATGAAGGGATTTCAAATCAAAGCATCGAATAATGTACGACGGAGTGTTATAAGATGGGAAACCGCATACCAGATGAAGTAGTTAATCAGGTGCAGCAGTCAGCAGACATTGTTGAAGTCATAGGTGATTATGTCCAATTGAAAAAGCAAGGCCGCAACTACTTTGGGCTCTGTCCGTTTCACGGGGAAAACACGCCCTCGTTTTCCGTCTCCAGCGATAAGCAGATCTTTCATTGCTTCGGATGCGGTGCGGGCGGGAACGTTTTCTCTTTCTTACGGCAGATGGAAGGCTATTCATTTACGGAAGCTGTTTCTCACCTTGCGGATAAATATCAGATTGATTTCCCTGATGATATAACGATTCACTCTGCATCCAGGCCTGAATCTTCCGGAGAGCAGAAGATGGCGGAAGCCCACGAGCTTCTGAAGAAATTTTACCATCATTTGCTAATAAATACAAAGGAAGGCCAGGAAGCGTTAGATTACCTTTTATCAAGGGGTTTTACGAAAGAGCTCATAGATGAGTTTGAAATCGGCTACGCGCTGGATTCCTGGGATTTCATGACGAAATTCTTGAAAAAGCGCGGTTTTGAGGAAGAACTGATGGAAAAAGCGGGTCTGCTGATCAGAAGGGAAGACGGCAGCGGGTATTTTGACCGTTTCAGAAACAGAATTATGTTTCCCATTCATGATCACCACGGAGCCGTGGCGGCTTTTTCAGGAAGGGCGCTCGGAAGCCAGCAGCCGAAATATATGAACAGCCCGGAAACGCCGCTGTTTCATAAATCTAAGCTGCTGTATAACTTTCATAAGGCGCGCCTGCCGATCAGGAAAGAGGAGAGAGCCGTTCTGTTTGAAGGATTCGCTGACGTCATATCCGCCGTCAGCTCAGGCGTAAAAGAAAGTATCGCCACAATGGGGACGTCGCTCACCGAAGAGCATGTGAAAATCCTCAGAAGAAATGTTCAGGAGGTCATTCTCTGCTACGATTCGGATAAAGCCGGGTACGAAGCTACGCTGAAAGCGGCCGGCCTGCTCCAGAAAGCCGATTGTAAGGTAAGAGTAAGCATGCTGCCTGACGGGCTTGATCCTGATGATTATATCAGAACCCGGGGCGGAGAAAAATTCCGGACCGATATCATTGATGCAAGCGTTACGGTCATGGCTTTTAAAATGCAGTACTTCCGCAAAGGGAAAAACTTATCTGACGAAGGAGACCGGCTCGCTTACATGAAAGAAGTGCTGAAAGAAATCAGCGCTCTTTCCGGGTCGCTTGAGCAGGAAATGTATGTGAAGCAGCTCGCCTCGGAATTTTCTCTTTCGGTAGAATCTTTGACGGAACAGCTTTCCATCTACGCCAGACAAAACGCCCCCGGCGACAAAAACGCCGAACCGCAGACAAGACGGGCCCGGGTGACGACAAAAGCGAAACGGCGCCGTCTCCGTCCCGCCTATGAGAACGCGGAAAGACTTCTGCTCGCTCATATGCTGAGAGACCGAAACGTCATAAAGAAAGTGATTGAGCGTGTCGGCTTTGAATTTAACATTGACGGACATCGTGCGCTGGCAGCATACCTGTACGCTGTATATGAAGAGGGGGCTGACATGACGCCGCAGCATCTTATGGCGAGAATGCAGGATGAGGAAATCAGCCAGCTGCTTTCAGATATAGGGATGCTCCAAGTAAACGAGGAGCTCTCAGAGGCCGAGTTATCCGATTACGTAAAAAAAGTGTTGGATCACCGAAAATGGTCAATGATAAAGGAAAAAGAAGCAGAAAGAGCGGATGCGGAGAGGCAGAAAGACTTCGTGAAAGCTGCGTCTCTGGCTCAAGAAATTGTTGCATTGAACCGATCATTAAAGTAACACCAAAAAGAGGCTTGCGTTCTGATTGGCAATGATTCCTTGCGGAGGAGCAAATAGATCGCTTAACCTCATCATGAATTGTCATTTATTATCCGCAGCCCTGCATGCTGAAAAAGAGAGAAGGCTTCCGGCTCGGATAAGAAACATACCGCTTTTAGAATTCGTTGCAAGCTTTGGAAGGAGGGATCCATAATGGCTGATAAACAAACCCACGAAACAGAAACAGAACTTACATTAGACCAGGTAAAAGAGCAGCTTACTGAAACTGGAAAAAAACGTGGCGTTTTAACATATGAAGAAATTGCTGAACGCATGTCCAGCTTTGAAATTGAATCAGACCAAATGGATGAGTATTATGAATTTTTAGGAGAACAAGGTGTTGAATTAATTAGTGAAAATGAAGAAACGGAAGATCCTAATATTCAACAGCTTGCCAAAGCCGAAGAAGAATTTGACCTTAATGACCTCAGCGTACCGCCTGGCGTAAAGATCAATGATCCAGTCCGCATGTACCTTAAGGAAATCGGACGGGTAAATCTTCTTTCTGCTAAAGAAGAAATCACCTACGCTCAAAAAATTGAAGAGGGTGACGAGGAATCTAAACGCAGACTGGCTGAAGCAAACCTTCGTTTAGTTGTCAGCATTGCTAAACGGTATGTCGGCCGCGGCATGCTTTTCTTAGACTTGATCCAAGAAGGAAACATGGGTCTCATGAAAGCAGTCGAGAAGTTTGACTACCGTAAAGGATATAAATTCAGTACGTATGCGACTTGGTGGATCAGACAGGCGATTACACGCGCCATCGCTGACCAGGCGAGAACAATCCGTATCCCGGTTCACATGGTGGAAACCATCAACAAATTAATCCGGGTTCAGCGTCAGCTTCTTCAGGATCTTGGCAGAGAGCCGACACCGGAAGAGATTGCTGAAGACATGGATCTTACACCTGAAAAAGTCCGTGAAATATTAAAAATTGCTCAAGAGCCTGTTTCTTTAGAAACGCCGATCGGTGAAGAAGACGACTCACATCTCGGTGACTTCATCGAAGACCAGGAAGCGACATCTCCGTCGGATCATGCGGCATATGAGCTTTTAAAAGAACAGCTGGAAGATGTGCTGGATACGTTGACAGATCGTGAAGAAAACGTGCTGCGTCTCCGTTTCGGTCTGGATGACGGACGCACAAGAACTTTGGAAGAAGTCGGCAAAGTGTTTGGAGTAACGAGAGAGCGTATTCGCCAAATTGAAGCAAAAGCGCTTCGCAAATTGAGACATCCGAGCAGAAGCAAACGTCTGAAGGATTTTCTCGAATAGAATGGAACGGGTCTTTTTGATCCGTTCTTTTTTATGTATAAGATATATGGATAATATACCTTTATTTTACTGGATAAGCATATGTTTTGCAAATGAGTTCGGAAAAAATGCGGCATGTCCTGAAAGGGGGAAAATGAGATAAGTTTATTTATATTCTTTATTGTAAGCGTATACAATTCATTATACAATAGAATAAAGATAATTTTGTGATAAACAAAACAGTTATTTTGCTTTTTGTATAAATTGTGAAATCAATGAAATTGCTGAGCAAGACCATTTACTTTTTGTAAAAATAAGTTAGAATTAGAAGTGTTTACATAGGGGGAGAATGAAAAAGGGGGATGGAGATATGAAGTGGAATCCGCTGATTCCTTTTTTGCTCATTGCAGTGCTTGGAATAGGGCTGACTTTCTTTTTAGCTGTAAAAGGCAATGGAGATGCGCATCAGATCGCAAGCGGCGGTGAAAGCAAAAATGCCGAGAAGGAAACTGCAAACGCTTCACCTGAAGAGATTTATAAAGCGAACTGCATCACCTGTCACGGGGAAAACTATGAAGGTGTGTCAGGGCCGAACTTAAAAGGCGTCGGCAAAAGAAAAGATGTCGCTGAGATTAAAACAAAAATTGAAAAAGGCGGCAACGGGATGCCCGCGGGCCTTGTGCCGGCCGAAAAGCTGGATGACATGGCAAAATGGGTTTCTGACATTAAATAAAGCTTTACCGGTCCCTATATAAAAGACATATGAAAAACTCTATCCGCCGCTTGGATTCCGGGCGGTTTTTTTATATGATAGTAAAGGAAAAAGAACCTGAGAAAAGTTGTGATATTGTGAATGAAATGAAGTTATCTAAAAGATTGCAGTCTGTGGCGGAATATATCCCTCCGGGTGCCCTGGTTGCTGATATCGGATCGGACCACGCGTATCTTCCTTGCTATGCCGTTTTGAATCAATTGGCAAGCCGGGCAATCGCCGGTGAAATTACAGACGGGCCGTATCTATCCGCCAAACAGCAGGTGGAAAAACTGGACTTAAGCACTCTTATCTCCGTAAGGAAAGGTGACGGGCTGAGCGTCCTTGAAAAAGGAGAAGCCGGCGCCATTACAATCGCTGGCATGGGCGGAGCGCTGATCGCTCATATTTTGGAGTCCGGAAAAACGAAATTGACGGGGCGTGAACGGCTGATTCTGCAGCCGAATATTCATGCCATTCATATAAGAGAGTGGCTGTATCAGGAAGGTTATGAACTGATTGATGAAGTGATTCTCGAAGAAGACGGAAAGTGTTATGAAATCCTCGTTGCGGAAACTGGCGACAGTGATGCGCCGTATCGGGACGTGCCGATGGCTGCCGGAATGCTTGCGGGTCCGTTTTTATTAAAAGAGAGGAATGAAGTGTTTCTTCGGAAATGGAGCCAGGAACTTAAGCATACTGAACAAATTTATGAACAGATCAGCCGCAGCGCAAAGCATGAAAATCATGAAAAATTAGCTGAATTGAAAGAGCGGATTTCTCTGCTGAAGGAGGTAATCGGACATGCCTAAACATGTGAACGGACAGGAAATCATCCAGCTGTTTGAACAATTTTCACCGAAGGCTTTTGCGGTGGAAGGAGATAAAATCGGTCTGCAGATCGGTACATTGAATAAGCCGGTGAAAAATGTCATGGTGACATTGGATGTTCTGGAACAAACGGTAGATGAAGCCATTGAGAAAAAAGTTGACTTAATTATCGCCCACCATCCGCCGATTTTTCGGCCGCTTAAACAGATCACCACTGATCAGCCCGGCGGAAGACTGATTGAGAAATGTATAAAGCATGATATTGCCGTATATGCGGCTCATACGAATCTTGATGTGGCGGACGGCGGTGTTAATGACCTGCTTGCCGAAGCTCTCGGCCTGACAGACACAGAGGTGCTCGTCCCGACATATTCGGACCCGCTGAAAAAGCTTGCCGTATATGTTCCGAAAGACTATGAAGAAGCTGTAAGAACTGCACTTGGCAACGCCGGAGCGGGACATATCGGCAATTACAGCCATTGCGCGTTCTCCTCTGAGGGAATAGGCAGCTTTAAGCCGCTGGACGGGGCAGAACCGTTTATCGGACAGACGGGAGAACTGGAGCTCGTCCATGAAGTGAGACTTGAGACCGTTTTTCCGGCAAGTATGGAGAGAACCGTCGTAAAAGCGCTGAAAAAAAGCCATCCGTATGAAGAGGTGGCATATGATATTTATCCGGTAGAGCAGTCTCCGCTTGAAAAAGGGCTCGGCCGCATCGGAAAACTTCAGCAAGGTATGACGCTTGAAGAGTTTGCGGTGTTTGTGAAAGAAAAGTTTGACGTTAACGGAGTCCGGATGGTCGGAGAGCGAAACAGCAAGGTGAAAAAAGTCGCGGTTCTTGGCGGTGACGGAAATAAATATATTTATCAGGCAAAGCGGAAGGGTGCAGATGTTTACGTGACGGGCGATCTTTATTTCCATGTAGCGCATGATGCGATGATGATGGGATTAAACGTCGTGGACCCGGGGCATTATGCTGAAAAGATCATGAGAAAAGGCACGGCTGAGAAGCTTACGGCAATGGCCGGAGAGAAAAACTATGATGTGCGCATTTTCGCTTCCGAAACAGATACAAACCCATTTACCTTCTTATAAAAAAACTGAGGCCCCGGGCCTCAGTTTTTTATTTTTACTTTCGGAAGGATTTTTTTAAGCGGCACACTGTGTTCAAGCTGCCATGTCGATTCATCGTTGTGGTCAAACTGCTCTAAAAAGCGGATGACTTCCTTTGTAATCGGTGTCGGTGTTGATGCGCCTGCGGTAACGGCGACGGTATTGACGTCTTTCAGCCATTCGAGCTTCAGTTCACTGATGTCTCCGATTCGGTAGGCTTTTGTTCCGGCGATTTCTTCTGACACTTGCGCCAGTCTGTTGGAGTTATTGCTTTTCGGATCACCGACAACAATGGTTAAGTCCGCTTTCTTTGCCTGCTCTGATACAGCTTCTTGACGAACCTGTGTGGCCAGGCAGATTTCCTGATGGTATTGCACGTACGGGTACTTTTCTTTGACTGATTCCATAATATCGTGGACGTCCCACTGGGACATTGTCGTTTGGTTTGTAACGATTAATTTCTCAGCCTGAATATCGAGATTTCTCACGTCTTCCTCTGTTTCAACGAGATGAACGATTTCAGGAGCGACGCCGACGGCTCCTTCAGGCTCGGGGTGGCCTTTTTTACCGATGTATATGACGTGATAGCCTTCAGCTTTTACTTTTCGGATTAAGTCATGTGTTTTCGTGACGTCCGGGCATGTGGCGTCAATCGTAACAAGCCCTTTTTCCTCAGCGGCTTTTCTTACTTCCGGAGATACCCCGTGAGCCGTGAAAATAACGGTTCCTTTTTCCACCTGCTTTAAAATCTCCAGACGGTTTGTGCCGTCAAGCGTGTAAATGCCGTCTTCCTCAAACGCATCTGTGACATGCTTATTATGAACAATCATTCCCAGTATATATATAGGTCTTGGCAGTGTTTTATCGAGTGACGCGTTTTTGGCTATGACCATGGCATCAACAACGCCGTAACAGTAGCCGCGCGGCGATATTTTGATAACGTCCAATGTAGATGTCCTCCTATCAAAAGTGAGTGTAGAGGCAATATAAAAAGCCGTAGTTAAACGGCTCAAATCTTGCATTCTTCTGATCTCATTATAGCTAATCTTTCGTGAGATATCAAAGAATGTTAAATATATAATTTCGGCTTTGATCTGCCCGATGTTCTTTTGGGACGCGGCTGTTCCGCTGAGTCCGCCTGTGCGGCGTCTTTTTCTTTTGAAGCGGATGCTTTTTCAGACGTCTTCTTTGATGTTTTGGATGAGGCGTCTGATTTGGTTTCATCTTCTGTTTCATCTGTTTTTTCAGCTTCATCCTTTTTGTCCTGTTCGTCTGTTTCTTTTGTCTCGTCAGATTCATTCTCGTCATCACTGCTGCTTAATTGGCTGTAAAGCTTCATCATGGCGGGCAGACTCCGTACTAAAGGACCGTACTGCTGGATCATCGGCGTAACCTGCTGCGCCACGCCGAGCACCTTCTGAACGTTGCCGAGCATGCTCGACAGGGATGCCGGACTTGCCAGGTTCTGTATTCCCTGCAGTCCTGCACCTGCTCCTCCGCTGGCCGCCGGTGCCGACGCGGCAGCGCTTCCTCCTCCTGAACCGGGTAAAAAACGGGAAAGCATCCCTTTTAAGCCCCCTCCGCCGCCCGTGCCTGCGTTTCTCAGGCCCGCTCCGGCCATCTGCTGCTGAGGGAAAAGCTGCCGGCCCTGCTGCATCAGCTGCCCGCCCGGCAATGACGGTCTTCCTCCCATCATCATACGCGGATTCATAAACGGCCGGCCCTGCTGCGCCATATTTCTCATCGGCTGCTGTGGAAACATACTTGTACCTCCTTTCTGTCTCTCTGCTATTACAATATGCATCGGCGGGGGCATTTGCTTTTCTGTCTCGAAAACAGGATTCCCCCAAGACATGGTGTTTTTAAGTAAAATCGGTTATAATGTGATGATGGACACAGAATGTGCCGCTTTAAGGAGCTGGGAAAAATGAAAGAAACTAAATTTGATGGATACAATTTAAAACCGTTTATTATAGATGCAGTTCACCGCCTTGGTTTTTATGAACCGACAGATATTCAAAAGCGTCTGATACCTGCCGTACTGAAAAACGAAAGCGTGATCGGGCAGTCCCAGACGGGGACGGGGAAAACCCACGCCTATTTATTGCCAATTTTGAATCGGATTGATCCGGGTTCTGATACGGTACAGGCCGTTATCACGGCGCCGACGAGAGAGCTTGCCAATCAGATTCATCAGGAAGCGCTCAAAATCACACAGGGTGCGGAAGATGAGCCGATCCGGACAAAATGCTTCATCGGCGGGACGGACAAGCAAAAATCAATTGATAAGCTGAAAACACAGCCTCATCTCGTCGTCGGAACGCCGGGCCGGATCGCGGATCTGATTAAGGCGCAGGCATTGAACGTCTATAAAGCGCAGTCTCTCGTCATTGACGAAGCTGATCTGATGCTTGATATGGGCTTTTTAGAAGACGTTGATTACATCGGGTCGCGTATGCCGGAAGAACTGCAGATGCTTGTGTTCTCAGCTACGATTCCGGAAAAGCTGAAGCCGTTTTTGAAAAAGTATATGGAAAATCCGAAGTACGCGCATGTTGAGCCGAAAAGAATCACAGCCGAAAAGATTGAACATGTGTTGGTTCCTTCTAAACAGCGTGATAAAGACAAACTGCTTTTTGATATGATGTCTCATCTGAACCCTTATCTGGGCATTGTGTTTGCAAATACGAAAAACACGGCTGACCATATTGCGAAATACCTGACTGAAAAAGGAATGAGAGTCGGTCTTCTGCACGGGGGATTAACGCCGCGTGAGCGTAAGAAGGTAATGAAGCAGATTAATGATCTGGAATTCACTTATGTCATTGCGACAGACCTTGCGGCTAGAGGAATTGACATTAAAGGCGTAAGCCACGTCATCAACTACGAGCTTCCGGACGATTTGGATTTTTATGTTCACCGTGTCGGAAGAACTGCACGCGCCGGTTCATCAGGCCAAGCACTGACCATTTATGAGCTTTCTGACGAAGATGCGCTCGTAAGACTCGAAAAGATGGGCATTGTGTTTGACTATGCGGAGCTTGTAAACGGCGAATGGAAGAAAGGCGATGACCGCCACCGCCGTAAAAATCGCAAAAAGACGGCAAATGAGGCTGACCAAATTGCGAAACGCCTCGTGAAAAAGCCGAAAAAAGTAAAGCCGGGCTATAAAAAGAAAATGAGCTACGAAATGGAAAAAATTAAAAAGAAGCAGAGAAGAAACCAATCTAACAGAGGAAAGTAGGGGGAATCGGGTTGCTGAAATTAGGTTCACACGTCTCAATGAGCGGAAAACATATGCTCCTTGCCGCAAGCAAGGAAGCTGTTTCGTACGGGGCGAATACATTTATGATCTATACGGGCGCTCCCCAAAACACGCGCCGCAAAAAAATTGAAGACTTGAATATCGAAGCGGGCCGCGCCCATATGAAGGAAAACGGTATTGACGAGATTGTCGTGCATGCGCCGTACATCATTAACATCGGAAATACGACAAATCCGGCAACATTTGAGCTGGGCGTTGATTTTCTGCGTTCTGAAATTGAAAGAACAGCAGCGATCGGCGCGAGACAGATCGTGCTTCATCCAGGAGCGCATGTCGGAGCTGGGGCTGAGACGGGCATCAAAAAAATCATTGAAGGTTTAAACGAAGTGATTGTTCCCGAGCAAAACGTGCAGATTGCGCTGGAGACAATGGCGGGCAAAGGCTCAGAATGCGGGAGAAGCTTTGAAGAGCTGGCCGAGATCATTGCGGGAGTCACGCATAATGAACATCTATCCGTCTGCTTTGACACTTGCCACACCCATGACGCCGGGTATGATGTCGCTAATGATTTTGACGGTGTTCTTAACGAGTTTGATAAAATCGTCGGCATCGATCGGATAAAAGTCCTTCATGTTAACGACAGTAAAAATATTAAAGGCGCCCGGAAAGACCGCCATGAAAATATCGGGTTCGGAGAGATCGGTTTTGACGCTCTGCAGTACATCGTTCATCACGAGCAGCTTGCCGATATTCCGAAAATCCTCGAAACACCGTATGTAGGCGAAGACAAGAAAAATAAGAAGCCGCCGTACCGTTTTGAAATCGAAATGCTGAAAGAAAAACAGTTTGATAAGGAGCTTCTTGAAAAAATATCAGCTCAATAAGAAAGAAAGGAGGGGCGGGTGTCCCTCCTTTCTTACCCTGAGAATTGATTGAAAAGTTCGTCAACTTTCCGCGCCGTTTCTTTTGAGGTTATCGTTTCCACCTTTTTCAGCAGGCGCAGCCGCTCCTGTTCATCAAAAATATTGATGTTTTTTCCGTGCATCAGAGCCGCTACCTCAGCCGCTTGACTTCTTGTAATGCTGATTCCGTATTGCTTGGAATATTTCAGCAGATCGTCCGCAGTGACTTGATTGAGCCGCTGCAAAATAATTCTTTGTATTAAAATCATCGATACTTTCACCTCTTTAGACATAATGTATTGAGCAGATCATTAAAATGTTACAGCTTTTAATGGTAAAATAAAGTTGCTTACTGTTTAAAATAGTTATTATAGGAAAGGAGATTTTATGACCCCAAATAAACAGCATAAAAGAGAATCATTTTTACACTTTATCTTCAGGGTCATTATGATTCTGATCGGGGCGGGTTCAGCCGCCGTAAGTATTGAATTGTTTCTGGTCCCTAATAATTTTATCGACGGAGGCATTATCGGTGTTTCATTAATTTTAGACCACCTCTTTATGTCCAATCCCCTCCTCAATTTTGCCTTATTCGTTGTGTTACTCAACATTCCATTTATGATTTTCGGATATAAATATATCGGAAAAACATTTCTCATCTCTACTGTTATCGGAATCGTCGGTTTAGCGCTGATTGAATCCTCATTGCACCATGTGGAGGCCATTACGACCCAGCCTATTTTGGCGACGGTATTCGGCGGGCTTTTGCTCGGTTTCGGGGTAGGCCTTGTCATCCGAAACGGAGGCTCGATGGACGGTACTGAAATCCTCGGTATCCTTCTCACGAAAAAGCTGCCCTTTTCAGTCGGGGAATTCGTTATGCTCATCAATGTGTTTATTTTCATTTGGGCCGGTTTTGTGTTCGGTCCGGAGCAGGCAATGTATTCTTTCATGACTTATTATATTGCCATGAAAACGATTGACGCCGTCATCCAGGGGCTTGATGAAACAAAAGCGGTCATTATTGTTGCAGAGCAATATGCTGAGATCTCAGATGCTATATTGCACCGGCTTGGACGGGGAACCACCAAACTTCAGGGCAAAGGCGGATATACGGATGAAACCAAAGAAGTCATTTACGCGGTCGTGACAAGGCTTGAAGTGACTAAATTGAAATCCATTGTGTTTGAAATTGATAAAAACGCCTTTATTACGATCATGAATACCCATGAAACGAGGGGCGGTAAGTTCAAAACCGCGATTCACTAGGCTTTCATTTACTTTTCATCATTTTATAGGTATAATTTGATACATCATAAGAAAATGGCCTGCTGTTCAGACAGCTGCCATTTTCTTTTTGGAGCGATACCGTGTTGTAAAGGGGAGGTCCTCATGAACGTACAAGAAGCGTTGAACCTGCTGAAAGAAAAAGGGTATAAATATACGAGTAAGCGAGAAGACATGCTGCAGCTTTTTGCTGATTCTGATAAATATCTGACCGCCAAAAACGTGCTTGCCGCATTAAATGACGACTATCCGGGTCTGAGCTTTGATACCATATACAGAAATCTTTCGTTATATGAAGAACTCGGCATTTTGGAAACGACGGAGCTTTCCGGAGAAAAACTGTTCCGTTTTACATGCTCTTATACCCATCATCATCACCATTTTATCTGTTTAACCTGCGGGAAAACGAAGGAAATTGAGTCCTGTCCGATGGATAAGCTGCACGATGATTTGGAAGGGTATGAAATCAGCGGCCATAAGTTTGAAATTTACGGCACCTGTCCGGCGTGCCGATAAAAAACCTCCTGCTTATACAGGAGGTTTTTTTCAGCTTTTAACATGCTGAAAGCTATGTTTGTTTTTTTTAATCCAGGCGACGGCTTCAAGCCAATTCTGCACCCTGATAATATTGGAATCGATGGGGAGCTGATTATATGGGGAGTTAAAAAGGATAACCGGAATGCCTGCTTCTTTTGCGATCATTGTCGCATTGCCGTGGTGATCTTCGAAAAATAAATCAATGCCGTGTTTTTTGACGGCTTCCACTTTATGATGGCCTCCGACAAGCTCAATGTGATCGTAATGAATGTCCCGGTTTGCAAACCAGTCCAGCGTAACATCTTCTAAGTGGCCGCGTCTTGCCGTAATGTAGATCAGACGGTGCTCTTCTTTCAGTCCGTCCAGTGCCTGCTTGGCAAATTCCGCGAGCTTCGCTTCTTTATATATGGCTGCTTCATGAACGTTCATCCATTCCCAAAATTCCTCGTCTGTAATGTTCAAAAGCTTCGTCAGATCATAATCAGTCATATCATCCAAGGTAATGGAAAGATGAAATGAGCGGTTTAAATAAGGGACAAATGTATCCTGTGCCGTAACTGTGCCGTCAATATCTATACCTAACCGTAACATGTCCACACTCCTATAAATTCATCCCTTCAAGTGTAACATAAACAATTAACAATACCAGAAAAGTTTAGCAAACATGAATCCGTAAAAAACGCGGAAACTAAAAAAGCTCCTTTCATAAAAGAAAAAGGGGGAATTGAAGGTGGCATACGATTACGAAAATCGAAAAGGCAACGACTATTATGTGGATCATGGATCGGAAGGAACCGATATCACGCGTGATGTTTATTCAGAAGAAACAGCGGCTGAAATTTCAGAGCCATATCGTGCTTCTGACCGGGCAGCAGACCGTGATGATAACCGGGACGGAGTAAGTGAAGGCCGGGGGATAGGGTATGCAGCATTGGCTATTTCTATCATTTCCCTATTTGTGCTCCCTGTTTTATTAGGGGCATGCGGCATTATCGTCGGCTATATCGCCAGAAGAAGAGGAGCAGGCGCTTTAGGCGGATGGGCGATGGGAATCGGTATTGTTTCCCTTGTGCTCGGCATCTTCATTACACCGTTTTTTTAACACAACGCAAAAAAAAGCTTGGCGGAATATCCGTCAAGCTTTTTGTGTTTCTTGTTCTGCTTTTGCTTTTTCCGCTTCAAGCTTTGCGTAGTGTTCTTCTGCCAGCTTGTCGATTTCTTTTTTCAGCTCTTCGACCATGGTTTCTTCAGGAACTTTGCGGACGATTTGGCCTTTGCGGAAAAGAAGTCCTTCGCCGCGCGCGCCGGCAATCCCGATATCGGCTTCTCTTGCTTCACCCGGTCCGTTAACGGCACATCCGAGAACCGCTACTTTAATCGGCGCTTTGACTTTAGAAATGTATTCTTCCACTTCATTTGCGATGCTGATGAGATCAATTTCGATCCGTCCGCATGTCGGGCATGAAATAAGCGTAGCCGCGTTTGAAGCGAGACCGAATGATTTCAGCAGTTCTCTGGCTACTTTTACTTCTTCAACCGGGTCGGCGCTCAGAGAGATCCGGAGCGTGTTTCCGATTCCTTTGCTTAAAATCGCTCCGAGTCCGGCCGCGCTTTTTACCGTTCCGGCAAACAGCGTGCCCGATTCTGTAATTCCGAGGTGGAGCGGATAATCAAATGCTTTTGACGCTTTTTCGTATGCTTCTATGGCGAGATTGACGTCAGACGCTTTCATGCTGACGATGATGTCATGAAAGTCAAGGTCTTCCAGGATTTTGATATGATGAAGCGCACTCTCAACCATTCCGTCAGCAGTCGGATAGCCGTATTTTTCTAAAATGCGTTTTTCCAAAGAACCCGCGTTTACACCGATCCGGATCGGAATACCTTTTTCTTTCGCCGCTTTTACGACGGCTTCCACTTTTTCGCGCCGGCCGATGTTACCCGGGTTGATTCTGATTTTGTCGGCGCCGCCCTCAATTGCTTTTAATGCAAGCTTGTAGTCAAAATGAATATCGACAACGAGAGGGATAGAAATTTGTTTTTTGATGTCGGCAATCGCGTTAGCGGCGCGTTCGTCCGGACATGCCACCCGGACAATTTGGCAGCCGGCTTCGGCTAAACGGTTGATTTCCGCAACTGTTGCTTCTACGTCGTGTGTCTTGGTCGTCGTCATACTCTGAATAACGACTTCGTTATTTCCGCCTATTGTTAAAGGTCCCACTTTGACGGGACGCGTTTTTGTACGATGTGTGATTTCACTCACTTGTCAATCGCTCCTTAATTGTAGTTACCGCTTTTGCAGGCTGAGCCTTTTACATGTCAGGCAACTTCTATTTACATGTTATATTGTAACAGTGTATTTGCCGAACTGACAAGAAATTAACGTTTAATTGCGGTAGACGGGGAATTTATAAGCGGTGCCTGCCCGAATGGCGTTTGCTTTTACATTCGGATTCAGCGCTTCAAAATCTTGTGCAATATCATCAGGCGCTTTATGTGCGCCGACTATCGACATCACCGTATCACCTTTTTTGACCGTAACCGTTCTGTATGAAGCTTCCTGTTTTGCTGGCTGTGCCGCCGCTGCGTATGCTGGAAGGTCTTGAGAAGGGATCGTGCCGATTTTAAGATCGTAAAAGATAATGAATATCACAAATAAACTGCCGAATACAAAAGTAAGCCGCTTCATTCCAACCGCCTCCCGCATACATTTTTACTTCATTGTATGCTTGTCCCATTTTGTTCATGACAAAAAAGAAGACCGCCGGGGGCAGTCTTTGTTACACAGCTGTTTTTCTTGGCGGTATCTCTTTTAAGACGAGGAAAAGGATGATAAAGTTTACAAACCAATTCACTAAAAATTCACTCGGCACTGTAATAACAAGCGCGCGCATGATCGTAAAGAATATGGTCGAAAGTGTAATGGAATAAGCCGAAAGCTTCCAGAGCTGCTGGTAATTCAATGTCTTTCTTTGCGCATTTTTCAATATCAGGCCGATGACGGCGAGAAATGATACTTCAATGAATTTTCCGGCCGCTGTCATGATGAACAGCAAAACGGACAGGACGGTGACGATCATTGTTTTATTTTGGTTTAATGCTGATATGATTTCTTTTTTTGTGATATCAGCAGGCATCAGCGAATAATTCATTTCTGTCGCCTGTCCGTCTACAGCAAGCACTATTTTATTTTTCAAAATGCCGATCGCGTTTTGTTTCGCCGCTATTTGTTTCGCGCCGTAAGCATCTGTCGGATCAAACACGATGACAAAGCCGTTCGCTTCCGTTTCCTTAGAGGCGGACGCTTTCGTCTGCAATTCTCCGTTTGAAATGCTGAAATCAGGGAAATCTTTCTTTAACACGGTTTTGAAACCGTTCATTGAGTTTACGGTGCCAGAGCAAAGGTAATAAGCGCTTGGCAGCGTAAAAAGGACAGACAGCAAAAATACATAAAGGATCGCTTTTCCTATCCCCTGAAACCGTGTTTTTGCAATATCCGCCGGAGAGTATGTACTTTTCAATAAAGCCGTAAATATGTTCAACATCTTCACTTCCTAGCCTAAACTGGTATATGTTGCTTATTGTATCGTTCACAGGGGATGAACACAAGTGAGAGTATTTAAAGCGGTGATAAGGAATCATACATAATAAGATAAAGCGGGAAGCGGTGATCGCCCGCAAAACAAAGGAGGGTGTTTTTGTCATGAGTGTTTTGTATTGGCTGATTATCATTGCGGTCTTCGTCATTGCTTTTATCGGGCTTGTATATCCGGTGATTCCAAGCGTTATTTTTATTGTGGCCGGTTTTCTTCTCTACGGATTTTTGTTTTCCTTCAGTCCTTATTCTTACCTGTTTTGGCTCATTGAGGCGGTATTTGCGGCCGTTTTATTCGCAGCTGACTATGTGTCAAATTTACTTGGCGTTAAAAGGTACGGAGGAAGCAGGGCGGCGATCTGGGGAAGCACGATCGGATTATTGATCGGACCCTTCGTCATTCCCGTGGCAGGCATTATATTAGGCCCGTTTATCGGTGCTGTCTGCGCTGAGGTGTTTGTTCATCAAAAGGATATCAAGTCCGCGGCAAAAGTGGGGCTCGGCTCGTTAATCGGTTTTTTAACAAGTGTGGCGGCAAAAGGCGTCATTCAGCTCTTTATGATCGGATATTTCTTATGGACGGTGCTTTAGAAAGGTTTAATTTCGGCCGTGAACGGATAAAGTGTAATATGTTTGCTGGAATCGCCGGATTGTGAGCTTTTTCATTGATTACCACGCTTTCTTTTGTTACATTGAGATTAGAAAAGTTCGCGTTAAGCGGCATTTCAGTACATATATTTAAAGGAGGAAAAAATTATGGCTTACAAACTTCCAGAATTGCCTTACGCTTATGATGCTTTAGAACCGCATATCGATAAGGAAACGATGACGATTCACCATACGAAGCACCATAACACATACGTGACAAACCTCAATAAAGCGATCGAAGGATCAGCTCTTGCAGAGAAATCTGTAGATGAGCTTGTTGCTGATTTGAACGCAGTGCCGGAGGACATCCGCACGGCAGTCCGCAACAATGGCGGCGGACATGCAAACCACTCTTTATTCTGGACTCTTTTATCTCCGAACGGCGGAGGCGAACCGACTGGTGAGCTTGCTGAAGAGATCAAAAGCACGTTCGGCAGCTTCGATCAATTCAAAGAAAAATTCGCGGCAGCAGCTGCAGGCCGTTTCGGTTCAGGCTGGGCTTGGCTCGTTGTAAACAACGGCAAACTTGAAATTACAAGCACGCCAAACCAAGATTCACCGCTTTCAGAGGGTAAAACACCTGTTCTCGGTCTTGATGTTTGGGAGCACGCTTACTACCTGAACTACCAAAACCGCCGTCCTGATTACATTTCAGCTTTCTGGAATGTTGTGAACTGGGATGAAGTTGCCCGTCTTTACAGCGAAGCAAAATAATTGAGTTGAATGATCACAAGGTCTCCCGCGGGAGGCCTTGTTTTTTTATTGACTTTGATTCCTTTTACATATCTCAGTTTGAGTGAGACAAACTAATGTGTAGTAAAGGGGAGTCAATGATGAGCAAAATAAAAAAAATTATCGGCGACATCGAAATAAATAAAGGGCTGCTGCTGCTATTGACGATTGGCGGCCTTTACTCATTGGGCATCGCGCTGTCAAATACATTTGTCAACGTGTATTTGTGGAAGCAGTCGGGAAAATTTATTGATTTGGCCATATACAATTTGTCGGTCGTAACGATGCAGCCGATTACCTTTCTGCTGGCTGGCCGGCTGGCTAAAAAAATTGACAGGGTGTTTATTCTCAGGTTCGGCGTTATCTTTTTGGCCGCTTTTTATTTAAGTGTGCTGCTTGCCGGAGAAACTGCGGCTTCCCGTCTCGTTTTGATAGGGGCCGTGCTCGGAGTTGGATACGGCTTTTACTGGCTGGCTTTTAATGTGCTGACTTTCGAAATCACGGAACCGGAAACGAGAGATTTTTTTAACGGGTTTTTAGGCATTTTGTCTTCATCGGCGGGCATGATCGGTCCGATTGTGGCCGGATATGTCATTTCAAGACTTGAAAACAATACGGGTTATACAATCATTTTCAGCCTGTCGCTCGGCTTATTTGCCCTTGCCGTGGTCATGAGCTTTTTTCTGAAGCGGAGGGAGTCGAAAGGCCGGTTTATGCTGAAAAAAGTTTTTGATGAGCGCCACACGAATCTGAATTGGCGCCGGATTACCAACGCGCACTTTTTTCAAGGCTTGAGAGAAGGGATTTTTGTTTTTTTAATCAGCGTATTTGTATTCATTGCGACAAACAGTGAGCTGGCGCTCGGAACATTCGGCCTCGTCAATTCCGCGGTTTCTTTTTTTGCCTATTATTTTGCATCAAGGCTCATCAAAAAAAGAGCGCGGAAAAAGGCGATTCTTATCGGCGGATTGATCTTGTACGGCGCCCTGTTTCTCATCATTTTTAAAATGAGCTTCACGACGCTCCTTTTGTACGGAGTGTTTATTGCGATCGGCTATCCAGTTCTGCTCGTGCCGTATGTCTCGCTTACATATGATGTGATAGGCCGGGCGCGGCTTGCCAGAAAAGCCAGAATTGAATACATTGTGCTCAGGGAGTTATTTTTAAATGCGGGCCGGATCGTTTCCATCCTTTGTTTCCTTGTAATCGTTACATTATTCAAGGAAAAAGTGGGAATACCGGCGGCGCTCGTGCTGCTCGGAGCCGGCCATCCGCTGATTTATTACTTTATAAAAGACATCAAACTGGATACGGAAACTTCTGATGAAACAGTAGAAGAAGACCGACAAAAACAGGCGGCGGAACCGAATTTTATAAAAGGAGAAAGATAAAAGGGTTATCTGTAGAAAAATATCGAAAAAACCTTTAGAATGAAAAATGGCACCTGAACAGAAGGTGTCATTTCTTTCTGTAAATAAGAAAAGGTGATGTCATGAGGAGAAATAAAAAGAAAATAGCTGTAAACAAAGAAAAGAAAAAATCACTGCCGATCCGGCTTAATTTTTTGTTTTTGGCCGCGTTTCTTATTTTCACTTGGATTATCGTCGAGCTTGGCATCAAGCAGATCGTTCAGGGTGATGATTATAAAAACGCCGCCAATAAGCAGGAGGAGTCTGATGTCAGCACGGCGGTTCCGAGAGGGAAAATATACGACCGGAACCTAAATCCCATCGTAACGAATAAAGCATTAAATGCGATTACATATACACGTTCAGCCTCAACCACCCAGGCACAGCGGTTAAAAATCGCAAAAAAACTGTCGGGTATGATTAAGGTAAGCACCAAAAAGGTGACTGAGCGGGATAAAAAAGACTATTGGATGTTAACGAGGCCTGATGAAGCGAAAAAACTGATTACGGCCGAAGAAAAGCAAAAAGCTGAAGACAAAAAACTGTCTGACGATGATTTATATCAGCTTCAGCTAAAACGCATCACAGACAAACAGCTGAATGAACTCACTTCAAAAGACATGCAGATCCTTGCGATCAAAAGGCAGATGGATTCAGGCTACTCCCTGACGCCTCAATACATCAAAAATGAAGGCGTGTCGGCAAAAGAAATGGCCGTCGTCAGCGAACATTTAGATGAACTGCCGGGAGTTGACGTGACGTCTGACTGGGAACGGTCTTATCCTTATAAAAGCCTGATCCGGACATTGCTCGGCAGTGTATCCAGTTCAAACGAAGGTCTTCCGTCCAACCTGCTGGATCACTATCTGTCACTCGGCTACAGCCGGAATGACAGGGTCGGAAAAAGCTATTTAGAATATCAATATGAAAGCCTGCTGCAGGGCCAAAAAGAGAAAGTGCAGAACTTAACCGACTCATCCGGAAATGTCACGGGCAGCAAAGTGATTTCAAAAGGACAGGCCGGCAAAGACCTTGTGTTATCCATTGATATGGACCTGCAGAAATCCGTTGAAAAAATCATTGAGAAAAATTTAAAATCGGCAAAAGCGAGACCGAGCACGAAGCTTCTTGATCGGGCCTTCGTCGTCATGATGAACCCGAAAAACGGAGAAGTGCTGACGATGGCCGGCAAACAGATTACGAATGACCATGGAAAGTACAAAATTAATGATTATGCCCTCGGCGCAATGACTTCCTCCTATGCAATGGGATCGGCGGTCAAAGGAGCGACGGTGTTGACCGGACTGCAGACGGGCGCGATTAATTTGAACACCGTTTTTCAGGATGAACCTATGTATTTCAAGGGAAGTAAAAACCCGAAAAAATCATGGACGAATTTAGGTCCCGTAGATATCCAAAAAGCGCTTCAGGAATCATCAAACGTGTTCATGTTCAAAACGGCGATTGCCGTCGGTAAAGGGGAGTACAAAAAAGGCCAGTCCCTGCCGCTTGATATGAAGGCATTCGATACTTTCAGATACTACTTCAATCAGTTCGGACTCGGAGTTAAGACGGGAATTGATCTCCCGAATGAAGCGACCGGGTACCAAGGATCACAGCGAATTTCCGGTCTTCTGTTAGACTTTGCCATTGGACAGTATGATACGTTTACACCGCTGCAAATGGCGCAGTATGTATCTACAATCGCCAATGGAGGCTATCGTTTGAAGCCTCAGCTTGTAAAAGAGGTCAGGCAGCCTGATTCGAAAAAAGGAATCGGAGCCGTTGTAGAGTCTGTTCAGCCCCAAGTACTGAACAAGATTGATATGAATAATGCAGATATTAAAGAAGTGCAGGCAGGTTTCAGACGCGTCATGACAAAAGGGACAGCCGCAACTGATTTTGCGACGGCGACATACAGTCCTGCCGGTAAAACGGGTACGGCGCAATCTTTCTATGACGGTCCGGACAAATCAGAGACGGGTGAAGGAACGTATAATACGACTCTTGTCGCTTATGCACCTGCGGATAATCCGGAAGTGGCTATTTCTGTAGTCGTTCCTTGGGCCTATATTGATTACAGCGATCGATATTCGATCACGAATGATATAGGAAGAGCAGCTCTGGACAAATACTTTGAGCTGAAAAAGAAACAAGAAGATAATAATACGAAGCAGAAAAACGAAGATAAAATTCAGGAAGACGCTGAAAACGGCAATACAAATCACTAACAGAAAAACGCTCACAACTTGTGGGCGTTTTTTTTATACAAAAAAACATCCGGATTTACAAAACCTTAACACTTGATTTATACGCATTTTACAAGAACCCTTTACTCTAGACCTGTAGGACAAATTACACATTAAATGCAGGGGGAATTCAGGAAATGAAAAAAAACAAATGGATGCTTATGCTTCTGATGGCTGCTGTTATGATTGTTGCTGCAGCATGCGGAAATGCAAAGGAAAGCGGCAAGACAGACAGTCAATCTGCAAGTGAGGATAAAAAAGCATCAGGTTCTTTAACCATTTCTGGTTCATCAGCCATGCAGCCGTTAGTACTGGCAGCGGCGGAAAAGTTTATGGAAAAACATCCGGATGCTGATGTGCAGGTGCAAGCGGGAGGTTCAGGAACAGGTCTTTCGCAAGTGTCTGAAGGGGCAGTGCAAATCGGCAACTCAGATGTCTTTGCTGAAGAAAAAGAAGGCATTGATGCAAAAGCCCTAAAAGACCACCGAGTAGCGGTAGTGGCGATGGCGGCTACGGTCAACCCCGGTGCGGGCGTAAAGGATATAACCAAAAAACAGCTGACAGACGTCTTTACAGGAAAAATTAAAAACTGGAAAGAGCTTGGCGGTAAAGATCAAAAAATTACACTTGTGAACCGTCCTGATTCATCAGGAACACGCGCTACGTTCGTCAAATACGCGCTTGACGGAGCAGATCCTGCTGAGGGCATTACAGAGGATTCCTCCAATACAGTCAAAAAAATCATTGCGGAAACGCCGGGAGCTATCGGTTATCTGGCATTCTCTTATATAAACGATGACAAAGTAACGCCTTTATCGATCGGAGGCATCAAACCGGAAGAGAAAAACGTCGTCACAGGCGAGTATCCGATTTGGGCTTACGAGCACTCTTATACGAAAGGTGAAGCGTCAGGCCTTACAAAAACGTTTCTTGACTATATGAACAGCGATGAAGTACAGAAAAGTATCGTAAAAGATCAGGGCTACATTCCGATCTCTGATATGAAAGTCACACGTGACGCAAACGGCAAGCAAAGCTGAGGGGAGGGCGGGCTCCCCGCCTCTTCTTTCCTTATAGGAGTGTAAACAAATGATAAATCACAGAGAAAAAGAGTCTGTAAGCGAACGCTTAATAAGCTCAAAACAAAACAGGCAAATGGATGAAGTCCGCGGAAGGGTGATTGTGTCTGTGTGTGCCGCGATTATCATTGCGGCATCAGCGGCGATCACAATTTTTCTCGGCATTAAGGGGCTGCAATCTTTTTTTGTAAATGGTGTAAGCCCGATTGAGTTCTTAACAAGTCTGAATTGGAATCCAACCCAGGCAAAACCTGAGTTCGGCGCGCTGCCTTTTATTTTCGGATCATTTGCGGTCACGGTTCTGTCGGCTCTGATCGCAGCGCCCCTCGGTATTGCGGGTGCCGTGTTTATGACGGAAATTGCGCCGACTTGGGGAAAAAAGGTGCTGCAGCCGGTAATTGAGCTGCTTGTCGGCATTCCGTCCGTCGTTTATGGATTCATAGGTCTTACAGTATTGGTTCCGTTTATCGGCTCTTTTAAATCAAGCGGAACGGGTCACAGCCTTCTGGCGGGGACGATCGTACTCTCGGTAATGATTCTGCCGACTGTTACATCGATTTCCGCTGATGCGCTTGCGTCACTTCCGAAACATCTTCGCGACGGTTCATACGCGCTTGGTGCGACGAGGTGGCAGACAATCAGAAAGGTGCTTATCCCGGCGGCGTTTCCGACATTGCTGACCGCCGTCGTGCTCGGGATGGCAAGAGCGTTCGGAGAAGCACTCGCCGTACAGATGGTTATCGGAAATACAAAGCTTCTGCCGGAAAGCCTGCTTGATACGGCGGGAACATTAACGACGATTATCACGTTAAACATGGGCCATACCACATACGGCAGTATTGAAAATAATACGTTATGGTCTATGGGGCTTGTTCTTCTTATCATGTCGTTTCTGTTTATATTGCTCATACGCTACTTGTCATCTAGGAGGAAAGTGTAATGAACCGGAAAATAACGGATAAATTGGCCACCGGTGTATTCGGGTTATGCGCTGCTGTAATCGCGGCGATTTTGGCAGGATTGTTTTTGTACATTCTTATTCACGGCGTCTCTGAAATCTCCTTGCATTTTCTTACGTCAAAATCAAGCGCCATTGCGTCAGGCGGCGGAATACGGGATCAGCTTTTTAACTCCTTTTACATTCTGTTTATCACCATGCTGATCACGATACCGCTTGGTGTGGGGGGCGGCGTCTTTATGGCTGAATATGCGCCCCAAAATAAAATCACTGATTTTATCAGAACGTGTATTGAGGTGCTGTCTTCGCTTCCGTCCATTGTCATCGGGATGTTCGGCATGCTGATGTTTGTGAACCTGACCGGATGGGGCTACACGATTATCGGAGGCGCGCTCGCATTAACGGTCTTTAACCTTCCCGTTATGGTCCGGGTGACAGAAGGCGCGCTCACTGCAGTTCCTAAGGAGCTGAAAGAAGCTTCTCTCGCTTTAGGTGTATCGAGATGGCATACTGTCAAAACGGTGCTGGTTCCGAGTGCGATTCCTTCGATTTTAACCGGAGCCATTCTCGCATCAGGAAGAGTATTCGGAGAAGCGGCCGCATTGTTATTTACAGCAGGATTGACAACGCCGCGGCTGAATTTTACCGATTTAAATCCGTTTTCTGAAGCATCTCCTTTCAACATTTTCAGGCCGGCTGAGACGCTGGCGGTTCATATATGGAGTGTCAATACGCAGGGAATCATCCCTGACGCCGAAGCGATTGCAAACGGCGGCTCGGCGGTGCTGGTGATTTCGGTGCTCTTGTTTAACCTTTGTGCAAGATGGCTCGGATCTGTCATTTATAAAAAGCTTACGGCAAATTAATCGGAAAGAGGCGAAAACATGATTGATTACATCATCAGGGAACATGCGGAACAGACAAAGCGTTCGCCGGAGTCTTCGATTTTGGAAGTGAAGCATCTATCAATTTATTACGGTGAAAAACAAGCGGTTAAAGATGTAAACATGAATATTGAAAAACATGCGGTGACGGCTCTGATCGGTCCGTCCGGCTGCGGGAAATCAACATTTTTGAGACAGATTAACAGAATGAACGATGCCATTCCTTCGGCAAGAAGCGAGGGAGAGATTCTTTATGAAGGGCTGAATATTTTGGGGGAAGCGATTAATGTCGTGTCTCTCAGACGGGAGATCGGTATGGTGTTTCAAAAACCGAATCCGTTTCCGAAATCCATTTACAATAACATCACACATGCGCTGAAGTATGCGGGTGAACGCAGGAAAGCCGTTTTGGATGATGCGGTCGAAGAAAGCTTAACGAAGGCTGCGCTTTGGGATGAAGTCAAAGACCGGCTTCATTCATCGGCTCTGTCGTTATCAGGCGGCCAGCAGCAGCGCCTTTGCATCGCCCGTACGCTTGCGATGAAACCTGCCGTGCTTCTTTTAGATGAACCGGCTTCAGCTCTGGACCCTATTTCAAACGCCAGAATCGAGACGCTTTTGACAGAACTGAAAAAAGATTATTCGATTATTATCGTTACGCATAACATGCAGCAGGCGCTGAGGGTGTCTGACCGAACGGCTTTCTTTTTAAACGGGGAAGTGGTGGAATACGGGCAGACAGAACAAATTTTTACGAGTCCTAAAGCGAAAAAGACAGATGATTACATTAACGGAAAGTTCGGATAGGGGGAAGGACTGTGAGCCTTGTGAAGGAAGCGGTGCACACACAGAATTTATTTGATATTCACGGCATGAACGTATGGTACGGAGCCCATCAGGCTTTAAAAGACATTACGATCGGTTTTGAGGAGCGGAAGGTAACTGCGATCATCGGTCCGTCCGGCTGCGGGAAATCCACTTTTATTAAAACATTAAACTTAATGCTGCAAATGGCCCCGAATGTCAAAGTGACAGGCGACATGATCTATAACGGGCGCAATCTGCTGAAAGAAAAGACGGATGCGGCAGAATTAAGAAAACAGATCGGTATGGTGTTTCAAAAAGGCAATCCGTTTCCCCAGTCGATATTTGAGAATGTCGTGTACGGTCCGAGAATTCACGGCGAAAAAAATAAAAAGAAACTGCTTGAAATCGCCGAGGAATCTTTAAAGGCAGCTGCGCTCTGGGATGAAGTGAAAGACCGCCTTCACCAGCAGGCGCTTTCACTGTCAGGCGGTCAACAGCAGCGGCTGTGCATCGCAAGGGCGCTCGCCACAAAACCGGACGTCCTTCTGATGGATGAACCGACGTCTGCTCTTGATCCCGTGTCCACGCGGAAAATAGAAGAGCTGATTTTGACATTGAAGGAAAAGTATACAATTGTCATTGTGACGCACAACATGCAGCAGGCTGCGAGGGTCTCTGATCAAACCGCGTTTTTCTATATGGGCGAACTGGTAGAGTGGGGCGATACGGGCAAAATATTTTCTCAGCCGGATCATCAAAAAACACATGATTATATCACCGGAAAATTCGGATGAAAAAACGGGCCCGGCCATTGACCGGGTCCGTTTTATACTGTCTATTAAAAAAGCCTGCCGGCCGTATCCATCTGAATGGACGATGCCTGCAAGCTTTTTTAGCGGGTTAATGTTTTGACGATTTTTTTAAAGCTCATATCTGAGTCGACTTTGAAATGGCCGGCCCGGATTTCTTTATGGTAGCCTGCGTCAATCACGTAATCATTAAAGTCCTTCGCTGAAGGAATAATCCCTTCTTTTTCAAGAATGGATGATACATCAGCAGTGCTCATTCCGTCTTTAATCGTCAGTTTGTATGTTACTTTTTTCTTTTTGGCGTCTGTGTTTTGGTCGTTGTTTAACGATTTTTCTTTAGAATCAAGCAGTTTTTGATAGTCATCCCGGTTGACGGAGACTTTTTGCTGATCGTCGAGGTAGCTGTTTACTTCTTTTTCTGTCAATGCTGTTTTTTCGGTTTTAACGGCGGCTGCCTGGTCATGGTCAGTCAAATAGAAGACAGCGGCGAGAACGGCCGTCGCTAAAATCATGCCTGCTGCAAAAGCCTGAATGCCCCGTTTTGTCATACGAGCACCTTCTCATTATCTTTAATAATGGTATTGACGTCCTCGACAGACACGTGCTCCGCTTTTGCGATGGCTTCCGCAGACATTCCGTTGTTATATTTTGAAATGATTTGTTTGGCGATTTTTTGATTAATGCCGCTGCTTTTGGCTTTGCGGATCACGAGGTTGGTTTCCAGCAATTCTTCTTCAAGCACCGTCATTTTCTTTTTCAGCTTGTAAATTTCCTGCATGGCGGAAAGCTGAAGCGTTTCAAGCTCCTGTTCCACATCTTTCATCGGATCTCTTTGAGAATATGAGAATGCAATAAGCGCTATACTGACGATAAACAACGCAATAATAGCAATTTCCACGTTTCATCACCTTCTATTATTAATTTGCCCTTCTTTTTTATACCATAAAACGCCGCCATTCTAAAGGAAATAGAGAAAAAAACGGAATTTTGTCGGGAAATCTTTTTTATTCGGGGAGCAAACGGTTATTTCTCTATAGATTTCGCATCAGAAAGCCCTTTTTTGTCCTGTTTCGTCATATTTTCCCTTCATCTGACGCAAGCTCATTCAGAGGATCAGAAGCGTAAACTGATGTTTTCTGCACTTAAACAACATTTCATGTAAATCACTCTAGCATTCCGTCCATTATAGTGGTATTATATATAAGTCTGAATAAGTAAATGATATTTAGTTTGGAGGGAAAATAATGCGCGTTAATATTACTTTGGCTTGCACTGAATGTGGTGAGCGTAACTATATTTCTAAAAAGAACAAACGCAACAATCCGGACCGCGTTGAATTTAAAAAATATTGCCCACGTGATAAAAAATCTACGTTACACCGTGAAACAAAATAAGCTGTTTAAAACAGCGGAAAAAGCTGGAGCTTTCAATAAAGTTCTGGCTTTTTTGTCTTTCAGGGAGGTTTGAGAAACGTGAAAGCACAAATCAGAACCGATATAAAAGCAAAGCTTTCTGACATGTCAGAAAGTGAATGGGAGAAAAAATGCCGCAGCATGCGTGAAACGCTGTTTTCTTTAAAAGAATGGAAACAGGCCCGCGTGATCGCCGTTACCATCTCGACACGCCTGGAAATTCCGACACGGCCGATTATTGAACAGGCCTGGAAAGAGAAAAAACAAGTCTGTATCCCAAAATGCTTTCCGCAGACGGGAGCGATGGAGTTCCGTACATTTTCTGCGTATGATCAGCTGGAAACTGTATATGCGGGCCTCAGTGAACCGATCGAGAGCCTGACGGAAAAAGCCGTCCAAAATGACATTGACCTTGTGATTGTGCCCGGCGTGGCTTTTGACCGGGAAGGCTTCAGAATCGGATACGGCGGAGGATATTATGATCGGTACCTCTCCGGTTATAAAGGCCGTACCGTGTCGCTTCTCTTTGACTGCCAGCTGACAGACCGCATTCCCCGCATGCCCCACGATATTCCGGTCGATATGATCGTGACTGAATCTGAAACCATCGCTTAATCGCATAAAAAACTTCTTGCACCGGAATAATTCTCGCTGTTTGACAAACGATAGGGGCAGGAGGGATAAGATGAAAAAATTGTTGATCTACTCATTATGCGCCGTATCTGTTTTAGCCGTTTACCAAAACCGCTACCGTCTGATGAACAGCGTGCTCAGCCAGCCGGGGATCAGACGGTCATTCATTCATTTCTTTTTAAAAATACCGTTTATCAGAAACAAATTCATTCAGCAGGCATTTTAAACAAATCCCGTTTTTCAGCGGGATTTTTTGCATAAGAAAACCTGCCGGTAAAAAACGGCAGGTTTTCTCGTATTGTCAGCTTTTTTTCAGGAAACCGATCAGAATTGAGATCATAGGAGAAATGTACAGGAAAAAGGCAAACGGCAGGTAGTCGATGACGGAAACCCCTAAAGCGCTTGCCATAAAAGCGCCGCTTACTCCCCAGGGAATCAGCGGGTTGATCAATGTTCCGCCGTCCTCAAGCGACCGCGCGAGGTGAATCCGCTTAATGCTGAGCCTGTCATATAAAGGTTTATAAGATTGACCCGGAATTAAAATCGACAAGTACTGCTCACCTGTCGCAAGGTTTACGCCTATACTTGAGAAGACGGTCGCCATGACAAGACGTCCTTTCGTATGCACGCCTTTTATCAATCCTTGAAGCAGTGCCGCGATCAGGCCCGTTTTTTCCATCAGGCCGCCGAGCGCAAAGGCGATCATGATCAGAGAGACTGATCCCATCATCGATTGGAGCCCGCCTCTGTTGATAATGCTGGCCACAGCCTGGTCGCCGGTTTTAAACGCCGTCCCGCTTTGCAGGGCGGATATAAATCCTTGAATGCTGCTGTCAGGAATAAAAACAGCAGTCAGAAGCCCTGCGGAAATAATACCGGCGGTAAGCACCGGAATCACGGAAACCCGTCTCACAGCTAAAATGATCACCAACAGAGGTGAAAGAAGCGACCAAGGCGTAACGTGCACGGCCTCTTTCATTCCGGAAATGACAGCCTCAATATTTTGCGTTGAAGCGGCATTTATTGAAACCGATGAACCGAGAATATAAAAAAGAACAATCGTGATCAGCAGTGCCGGAACAGTAGTGCCCATCATATGGCGAATATGCTTAAAAATCGGAATTTCGCCGATTCCGGCGGCAAAATTCGTCGTGTCGGACATCGGTGACATTTTATCACCGAAACAAGCTCCGCAAATGACTGCTCCCGCCGTCCATTCGAGCGGAACTCCCGCCGCGCTTGCTACCCCTAACAGCGCGACGCCGATTGTACTGACAGTTGTCAGACTTGAGCCGACAAGCGTGCTGATGATCATGCAGGAAAATAATGCGGTCAAAAGCAGCTGACTCGGCTGTATAATTGACAAAGCGTAAACGGTGACGCTGGGAATGGCGCCGCTGTACATCCAGGCGCCGATCAGCATACCGATCAAAGCCAGTACGATAATCGGCTGCACACCGTTTTTCAATCCGCTGACAATTCCTTTTTCAAGACTCTCCCACGAGAAACCGAGCCACAAACCTGCGAAAGACAGAATAATGACGCAAAAGAACAGCGGCATATGCGGCTCTGTATGAAAGAAAAACAGGCAGGACATAATGACTGCTAACATCAAGACAAATAAACTGATGGCTGAGATGAACGTCAGCCTTTTTTCTTGTTTCAAAACAACACCCCATCAAACTTTAATCCTTTTGTGCTTTTGGGCACGAAAGTATTGTAACAGAAAAACGCATAAATGAGTGTTTTTTTACAATTATGAATATACAATTTATGAAAATGACACAAGGATATTTTCTCCAATCGTTTTTTGCTTGACGCCCGGATCAGTGATGAAATACGCTTATATTAAGAAGAATAGAAATGGTGAAGCAGATGAATTCATTTTATGACGTGCAGCAGCTGTTTAAGTCATTCGGACATATCGTTTATTTCGGTGATAGACAAGCCGAGATTGACTTTATGAAAGATGAATTAAAGGAAATGTACTTGTCAAACGTGATTGAAAGAGAATTATGGCAAAAAGCCGCCGGTGTTCTTCAGAGAGAATCGGAGCGGATCAAAGGCAGATAACACAGCAGGATTTTAATAAGAAAAGGAGATTATTATGGAAGATACATGGTTTGCGGGGATTGATCTTGGCGGGACAACCATCAAGCTGGCCTTCATCAACATGTACGGTGAAATTCAGCATAAATGGGAAGTTCCTACCGATAAATCAGGAAACACAATTACGGTCACGATCGCCAAAGCGCTTGATCAGAAGCTGGAAGAACTGAACAAGCCGAAACGGATCGTAAAATGGATCGGAATGGGAGCGCCCGGACCCGTGGAAATGGTGACGGGGATGGTCTATGAGACGACAAATATGGGGTGGAAAAACTATCCGCTGAAAGACCATCTCGAGGCGGAAACGGGTATTCCGGCCGTCATTGAAAACGATGCCAATATCGCGGCGCTCGGAGAAATGTGGAAGGGTGCAGGTGACGGGGCCAAAGATGTCATTTTAGTGACGCTCGGAACCGGAGTCGGCGGAGGCATCATCGTCAACGGAGAAATCGTCCACGGTAAAAACGGGGCCGGCGGAGAAATCGGTCATATTTGCAGTATTCCGGAAGGAGGAGCTCCGTGCAACTGCGGAAAATCCGGCTGCATCGAAACGATTGCGTCCGCAACAGGCATCGTCCGCATCGCGAAAGAAAAGCTTGCGGCGGTTTCCGACTCTTCGCTCTTAGAAGTGGATGATTTGACGGCACGTGACGTGTTCGAAGTGGCTAAACAGCAGGATAAGACAGCGCTTGAAGTCGTCGATTATGTCGCAAAACATTTAGGCCTCGTGCTCGGAAATCTGGCAAGCGCCATGAACCCGACGAAAATCGTGCTCGGCGGAGGCGTGTCTAAAGCGGGTGAAATCCTGCGGTCAAAAGTGGAAGAGACTTTCAAAATCACCGCGTTCCCGCGTTCTGCGGAAGCGGCCGATATTTCGATTGCGGCACTTGGAAATGACGCCGGAGTCATCGGCGGGGCGTGGATTGCCAAAAATGAATGGCTCAAACATCAAAACTGCTGAAGAAAGTCTGCCTGCCCATATCGCGGGCGGCTTTCTTTTTTTATCTCCCCTGTCATATAGTTTTTAAAAAAGGGGGATGAACATGGCGGGAATTCGTGTCAAACCTGAATTGAAGCAGCATATGACAGATATTGCAAAGGTGCTTTCAATTGATGAAAAACTGTTGAAAGCCGCTGATAAAACGGCGGGAAGCGATGAATTATTTTGTCCCGGCTTTGCCGTGAGCGGGCAGTCAGAGGGTCCGCCGCTTGAGACGCTGAGCGGGCTTTCGCGATACATCCGGCACTGTGAAAGGATTCTTTCCGCTGATCAATGGGTGAAGGAAGAAAAGGTGTACGGCTCCGAATCGGTTTATGAAGAAATTGAGAAAATAACGCATGTCTTTCCGTTTGTCACATGCCGTAAAATCGGCAGTTCCGTATTGGGAAAGCCGCTATATGAGCTGAAAATAGGTGCGGATACGGCTGAAAGAAAAGTCCATGTAAACGCCTCATTTCATGCCAATGAATGGATCACCACCTCGGTCGCGCTTAAATGGTGTAAAGAATATTGCGCGGCATTATGCGAAAATAAAACCGTTTTCGGGCACTCTGCGCTTGATATATTCAGCCTGACATCATTGTCATTCGTTCCGCTCGTAAATCCCGACGGGGTTGATCTCGTGCTTTACGGATGTGAAGATTTATCAGAAAAAAATGAATTTCTTAATCAATTAAATGAGCACCGCCCCGATTTCCGCGAATGGAAGGCGAATATAAACGGTGTGGATTTAAATAAACATTTCCCATCCAATTGGGATATTGAACAGAGGCGCAAACCGAAAGCCCCTTCATACCGTGATTTTCCGGGGACGGCGCCGCTCACTGAACCGGAGGCGCAGGCGATGCACCGGCTGATAACGGAACAGCCGCCTGACCGGCTGATCGCTCTTCATACGCAGGGAGAAGAGATTTATTGGGGATACGAAGGATGTGAACCGGAGCAATCATCCCGGATGATTCGGGAGTTTGAAGCGATAAGCGGAAACCGCTATCAAGGCGTTAAAACCATTGACAGCCATGCCGGTTTTAGGGATTGGTTTATACAGCAGTATGGAAAAGAGGGCTATACCATTGAGCTCGGGAAGGGAAAAAACCCTTTGCCTTTTCATCAGTTTGCTGATATTTATCAAGCGACGGAAGGTATTTTGTGGAGGTCGCTTGTTTTTTGAGACATCTGTGAAATTTCTCATTTGTTTACATAAACAAATATGGGACAATAGAAAAGAATGGAGGGAAGGCTGGTGAGATACTTGGTTTGTGTTCTGCTGTCTGCATTCGTTCTGTGTTTAGCGGCCTGTGAACCATCTCATCAGCAGCAAGACACAGGCGTTTCGGCAAAATCGGCAGAACAGAAAATCGTTCCGCTCAGTAAAAAGGAAGCGGAGAAAACGGAAGGATGGCTGGATAACAGAACGATCCTGTATACAGCACATCATCAGCTGATGAAATATGATCTTTTCAGCGGAAAATCCGAACGGCTCTATGAAACAAAGGGCAATATTGTCAATGTAAAGATCAGCCGGAAAAAACAGCTGATTCTCGTACAAGTGACAAGCAGCGGTCAGACTGAGCTTGTGCTTATGAACAAGCAGGGGAAAAGACTTTATCACAAAGCCTTTAACTCTTATGAGCTGGAGACGGCTTGGAATCCGTATGACCCGTATCAAATGATGATTACCGTTTTTACTGAAACATGGGACTTCACAGCCTATACGGCCGATATGAACAACGGCATTTTAAAAAAGAGTCCCGTTCAGGCCCCTTTTGTCCATTGGACCTCCACTGATGAATTCCAATATATCAAGCAAGGAAAAACGGAGGAAGAGGGTCCTTTATATTCTTATGACTTGCAGACAAAAAAAGAAAAAAGAGTGCTTCATCACGTCATCTGGGCTGATTCCCGCCCGGGCATGGCGATTGCCGTCAGACAAACGGATCAATCGGACGGAGACGGCGAGTTCCTTTTCCAAAAGCCGGCATCCGTGACACACCGCTTTCCTCTCCAAGAAAAGTATGACAGCTTTGCGCCGATGGAATATGATTACGATCAGACACACAAGCGGTTTTACATATTCAAGCCTGAAGGCCGCTCTTACAATCTGATCAGCTTTGACTTAGGAGACGAACGGGAGCGGACGGTGCTCAAAAACACGGAAATGGAGCCGATTCAGATCTCTCCGAACGGGGAATACGCTTTATACGGCTTTACGTATGACCGTCTGATTTCACTGAAAACAGGCATGACAGAACCAATCATAACAAATGAAAAAGGAGTTTGAACCAAATGGCAATTGCAGATGTGACAATCATTCCGATCGGAACAAAAACACCGAGCGTCAGTGAGTACGTAGCGGATGTGCAAAACATTTTGGAGGGTTACAAAGCTGCCGGCAAAATCAAATTTCAGCTCACGCCGATGAACACTTTGATTGAAGGTGAGCTGAGCGACTTATTCGCAGTCATTCAGGACATTCACGAAGCCCCGTTCCAAAAAGGGCTGCACAGAGTGGCGACAAATATCCGCATTGATGACAGACGTGATAAAGAAACGACGCTGGAGAGCAAAATCAAAAGTGTCAGCAAACATTTGCAGCAATAAAAAATAAGCCTGTATCCATTGGATACAGGCTTTTAATGTGCAGTCGGATAGCCGCTGGTTACAACGGTCATTACGGTAAACCAGCCAAACACGCCCAGCGTGGCGGCGGCTAACAAAAATCCCAGGATATTTCTCTGTCTGACAGCCCGCAGGACTCCTAATACAGCTAATAATGCGACAAGGCCGAAGATTACAACAAGTAACATCATGCTCCTCCTTTGTCATTGGAACCTGAAAATCTTTCCATTTCATTTTAACCGTTTTCATTTTGTTTGTCGATAGCGTTTTCCCGGACGCATTCATTGAATCTTCCGCAGAAAACCTTCATAATAAGGGCATATACATAAAGAGGTGATGAAAGTGAAATGGAGACGAATGCCGGCCGGTCCGATTCAGGCAAACGCGTATTTTCTTGTCAGTGAGGATCAGTCCTGTCTTATTTTTGATCCGGGCGGGGAAGCGGACAAAATCAACAATTACATAAAAGAAAACAATCTGAAGCCGCTGGCCATCTTACTGACGCACGCTCATTTTGATCATATCGGCGCGCTTGATGAAGTAAGAGACAGATGGAATGTTCCCGTATATCTTCACAAAAATGAAGAAAAGTGGCTGGAGGACTCTTCCTTAAACGGATCAGGCATATTGCGGGGCATCGCCGTAACGGCACGGCCCGCCGAACGGCTGATTGAAGGCGACGGCATATTGGACATCGGACCTTTCCATTTGGAGACATTGTTCACGCCGGGACATTCACCGGGAAGCGTTTCTTATTATGTGAAGGACGCTGATCTGGTGATTTCAGGTGATGTGCTTTTTCAGGGAGGCATCGGCCGAACTGATTTACACGGCGGAAGTCAGGACGTATTGCTTGATTCCATTCATCAAAAACTGCTCACGCTTCCCGGACATACACTTGTATTAAGCGGGCACGGGCCGGAAACGGATATCCAGACAGAGCAGGAGCGAAACCCGTTTATCAATGGTTTTTCACTGTAAATGAAAAAAGACAGACCATAATGGTCTGTCTTTTTCTGTCAGTGGGTTCCGCCGCCCGGTGTCATAATAAAAATAGAGTAATATGTAAATCCGGCGAAAAATACGGTTAAGTAAGCTCCGAAAATATAAATATACATCCGCTCAGTCAGATTCAAATAAGAAAGAAATACGAAAAAGATCGTCTGTCCAAAAAACAAAAGAGAAGCGTCTTTCATGCCCCCTAAAAAAAACATGACTGCAAATATCCCCGTCCAAAATCCTAACACCCGGAACATGCGATTCATTCCTTATCCCCTCCCGAGAGTCTATCTGAAGTTTATTATAATAGATCGGCACTCAAAATGTAAACATTTTCATGATTATATTTATTGTGGAATTTATGTCTTTCCCTGTGTTTTATATCTTATGCCGCTCTCTGAAAAAGATCCGAAAAATCTTTTTGAAATATGTTTAATGAAAAAAAGTTCAGGGTACTTATGTTAACAAAGAGACGGATTATCCGAGGGAGGAATTTTTAAAAATGAAAGAACTTATTTTTTATTCATACCCGAGCTGCACATCATGCCGAAAAACGAAACATTGGTTAAAAGCCCACAATGTTGACTTTCAAGAGCGCCATCTATTCAGGGAGACACCGACAATTGATGAATTGAAGCAGATCCTATCATTAACGACCGAAGGAATTGATGAAATATTGGCGACGAGAAGCCAAACATTTAAAAATCTCAACCTGAACATTGAAGAAATGACTGTAAATGAAGTGCTGAAGCTTTTGACTGAGAAGCCGAAACTGCTGCGGCGTCCGATTCTGATCGATCGCAATAAGCTCGTTATCGGATACAATCCAGGAGAACTGATGAAGCTGACGAAGAAAAAAACGGTACATCAATCTGTATCATAAGAGAAAAACGAAGATCCGCTGATCAAAATTTATCAGCTAATCTTCGTTTTTTGCGGTTGCGGGACTGGGCTAGCTGGATTCGAACCAACGATCACGGAGTCAAAGTCCATTGCCTTACCGCTTGGCTATAGCCCATCGGATGTAATTACAGTATGTGCGTCAGGCGCCGATTTATACATACAAAGGAATTTGAATGGAGGAGACCCGTGAAACATTTGAATGAAACATTATCTCGAATCTTAATTGAAGAATCAGGTGAAATCACACGCCAGTGGCTGCTCATACCAAAATCGGGGCGGCCTTCAGATGATCAGAAAGCGGAAATGCAGCACCGTCTGTTAATTGAAATCGTTGCCGGCATTCTATCGGAAAAAGATGGCGGGGAAGAGGAGCTGACAAAGTGGGCGCTTCAGTTCGCAAGGGACCGGGCCGTCCATGAAGTACCGGTCTATGAAAGCGTCACGAGCTTTAAAGAATTCCGGAGATTGGTCTGGAACCGCATACAGACATGCTGTGAAACGATGTCTGAGAAGCCTGGGGCGAATGCGGTATTCCAATGGGGAGAGAAGCTGAACAAAGCAATTGACCATATGATTGAAGTATTTACAGAGGAATATTATAAAGTGACGGTTACACAATTAAACGCCCAAAAAGAAATGATTAACGAACTGAGCGCGCCGATTATGCCGATTGCCGATGGTATTGGAATTTTGCCGCTCGTCGGCGAAATTGACACCTACCGGGCAAAAATGATTTTAGAATCGGTGCTTGACCAATGTTCTTCACTCCGTCTTTCTTATTTATTTTTAGATATATCAGGTGTGCCGATTGTGGATACGATGGTCGCTTATCAGATTTTTAAAGTGATTGACAGCACAAAGCTTCTTGGCATAGAAACGACAATCTCAGGCATCAGGCCGGAAATCGCGCAGACCGTCGTGAAGCTCGGCATCGATTTTTCAAAGGTGAAAACGGAGCAGAGTCTGGCGAAAGCACTGGCAAAAAACGGATTTATCGTAAAAGAATCATTAAGATGATAAAAAGCTGAATGGCCGGGAGGGATTTCTCCCTCAGCTATTCAGCTTTGTCAGCTTCAATCGTAATGATATGATGGCTGTCGATTTCTTTTACCGTAAATGTGCAGCCTTCAAAATCAATGGTGCTTCCGGGCTTCGCGTCAATATGCTGAGTAAGAAACCAGCCCCCGAGTGTATCGACTTGATCAGCCGTAATCTCTGTTCCGAGTACATCATTGGCGTCACTGATCAGCAATTTGGCGTTCAGGAGATAGCGGTTCTCCCCAAGCTTTTGAACGGAAGGTGTTTCGTCCGTATCAAATTCGTCGCGGATTTCGCCGACGATCTCTTCAATGATATCTTCCGCCGTTACTAATCCCGCGGTTCCGCCGTACTCATCAATGAGAATGGCCATATGGGCGTGTTCCCGTTGCATTTTAACGAATAATTGATAAATCGGAATCGTCTCAATCACATGGATCGCCGGCTGGATGTAAGGGCTGAGTTCGTGTTTTGTAAACGCCGCTCCTTCTGACAGGAATCTGAATAAAACTTCTTTTATATTGATGATGCCGACTACATGATCTTTATCTCCTTTTACTACAGGATACCGGGTATATTTATTTGTTTTAATAATGTCCCGGAGCATATGTCCCGATCCGCTGTCTAACGGCAGGCTCACCATTTCATTCCGGGGCACCATAATTTCTTTGGCAGTGCGCTTATCAAATGTGAAAATGTTATTTACGTAATGCAGCTCACTTTTTTTGATCATGCCGCTTCGATAGCTTTCGGCAAGGAGCACCCGCAATTCCTCTTCCGTATAAGCCATTTCATGTTCGGAAGCAGGCTTCAAGCCGAACATGGCTGTAATTAGGCGGGCGGAATGATTGAGCAGCCAGATGAACGGAAACATTAACTTATAAAACAAAATCATCGGTCTGGCAGACAAAAGTGTAATCCGCTCGGCTTTTTGGATAGCAAAACTTTTCGGGGCGAGTTCGCCGATGACGACATTCACATATGTAACCAGCAGAAAGGCGATGATCAATGACAGTACTTGGGCAACCGCTTCGTGAACTCCGGTCTTTAAAAATAACGGCTGAAGCATTGCTTTGACTGTCGGTTCACCCAGCCAGCCGATCCCCAAAGCGGTGACGGTGATGCCCAATTGGCACGCCGATAAATATTCATCGAGGTGTGTAATGACATGCTTGGCTGCTTTTGCTCCTTTTACATCTTCCTCAATGAGCTGATTAATACGGGAGCGCCTTGCTTTAACGATTGAAAACTCTATGGCGACAAAACACGCCGTTAATAATATAAATAGTACGATGGCGGATAGTTTGATGATATACAATGTAACGCCTTCCGCGAAGGAAGGCTTGCACCTCCCTTTTTTCGGAATAATACCACTGTAGAAAGCTGCTCAAACATCGAACCTGGTTTAGCCCGCCTCATTTACGGTAATAAAACAAGAAAGCGATACTGGAGGATGACAAGAGATGAATGTACATTCGGGTGCGGACTGGCTGTGGTACCAGCTCGGTCCGCATGAAAAAACGGAAGCGAAAAAAATGATCCATCACAATCACTGGCCGCAATGCGAAAAGTGGTTTGAACATGAAAATCATATAAACTTTCTGCGCTCAGATACAAATGATCAGAATAATGAAGCGGTTTTCGGATCTTTAATCTATCATCAAGGATTAGATGATGAAAAAAACCATACCGTATTTCACTTTTATATTACGAGAGACTTCTTTTTTACGATTAATTTTGATTTTTCGCTGCTGCGCGGTGTAAAAGAAAAGCATGCCACACAGCAGATTCAAACCTGTGAAAATCCGATTGAAGGCTTTTTTGTTCTGCTGGGAGAGCTGATGAATTCCTATCTGATCGGACTGGATGAATTTGAAGTCAAGCAGCGGACGCTGAAATGGCAGATTCATGATGACAACAGCAAAGGAATCTTGGAAAATGTGCATAAACTGCGCCATGAGCTGTTCATTTGGAAAGGCCTTACACTGGGGGCTAAAAAAGTGGAAATGGCTTTAAAAGAAGCATTTCTTCCGAAAAATGACAGGCAGAAAGATTACCTCAGAGCTCATCATAAGATGGAAAGAGGGATTACATATATCAATGAGTTTGATCAGGAACTGAGCAATCTGCTGCACGCCGAGGAAGTCATTACTTCCCAAAGAGGAAATGAAATTGTGAAAGCCTTGACGATCTTTACAACTCTCTTTACACCGATGACGGCGCTTGGAGCTCTCTGGGGGATGAACTTTGATAACATGCCGGAGCTTCATTGGAAATATGCGTATATCTGTTCCATCGTGCTCATTATTGTATCAACCCTGCTGATTTATATTTATCTGCGGCAGAAAGGCTGGACAGGGGACATTTTGAGGGAGCATCAAAAAAAATATTTGCGGAAAGAAAAGAAACGCTAAGAAGAGCAGGCATACGCCTGCTTTTTTGATGGCTGAAAATGGCCGAATGGTTCCGGATTTCATTCAGTAAATCAATGTCAGGGGGCTTATTTTTTATTTTTTTGCGTTTTACACAGTGTAAAACGCATAATCTCTCCTTTGCCGGCTTTTGTGTATCTGATTTACAATACGTGCGGAAGGAGGGAAGTCTTGTGAAAAATATTGAAACATACAGCAGGAACATCATAAACGAGGCCTATACGGCAAGGGCTTCAGATATACACATTGTGCCGAGAGAAAAGGATGCTTTCATTCATTTTCGCATCGGCCATGCTCTTGTGAAAAAAAGAGTCTTAAAAAAAGAGGAATGCGTAAGGCTTATTTCTCATTTCAAGTTTTTATCGGCCATGGATATAGGAGAAAGACGTAAGCCGCAAAACGGGTCATTGTCTCTGCCGCTTCCGACGGAAACCGTTCATTTGAGAATGTCAACCTTGCCGACAATGAATGATGAAAGTCTTGTCATCAGGCTTTTGCCTAAGCGGCAGATTCCCCCTCTGGATAAACTGTCCTTATTTCGGGGGGCGGGCGCCGCACTATTGTCCTTTCTGAAGCATTCACACGGCCTGCTTCTGTTTACCGGCCCGACCGGCTCTGGAAAAACGACCACTCTTTACTCGCTTGTCAACTATGCAAAACGGCATTTCAACCGGCGGATTGTCACGCTTGAAGACCCCGTAGAAACAAGAGATGAGGATGTGTTGCAAGTTCAGGTGAATGAAAAAGCCGGAGTCACATATTCCGCCGGTTTAAAAGCGATTTTAAGACATGATCCCGATATGATCATCTTAGGGGAAATCAGAGATGCCGAAACGGCTGAAATCGCAGTCCGCGCGGCCATGACGGGACACCTCGTTCTTTCAAGCCTGCATACAAGAGATGCTAAGGGCGCCATATACAGGCTGCTGGAGTTTGGGGTGAACATGACAGAAATTGAACAAACCGTCATTGCCATTGCCGCTCAGCGTCTGGTTGATTTAACATGTCCGTTCTGCAAAGAGGAAAACTGTTCCGTGTACTGCCGGATGTACAGGCAGACCCGCCGTGCGGGCATTTATGAACTGCTCTACGGGAAAAACCTCACCCAATGCTTTCAGGAAGCAAAGGGAGAGCACGCCAATTTTCAATATCAGACGCTCCGCAGGCTGATCAGAAAAGGAATCGCGCTCGGCTATGTCACAACCGACAATTACGATCGGTGGGTGTATCATGAAGCGGATTAAACGAACCTGGCCGTTGAAGGATCAAGCGGCTTTTTTGAAAAGGCTCGGTGAAATGACGGAAAAAGGATACAGTCTGATTGAAGGGCTCAGACTGCTGAAACTCCAGCTGCATAAACGTCAGCTTGCAGAGCTGACGGACGGAATCCGCCGGCTGAGGGAAGGTGATGCGTTTTACGAAGTGCTTGAGGCACTGTCTTTTCATAAAGAAGCCGTCTCTATCTGCTATTTCGCAGAGAAACACGGAGAATTGCCGGGGGCGATGAAACAAAGCGGCGAATTATTACAGAGAAAGCTCATGCAGACGAATCAAATCAAAAAAATGCTCCGGTATCCGATGTTTTTAATTTCTTCCGTCTGTGTCATGTTTTATATCCTGCAAAGTTTAATTATTCCGCAGTTTTCTGGGATTTATCAATCAATGAATATGAATACATCCGGTGCGACTGCTTTCATCTTTGCATTTTTTCGGCATTTTCATGAAGCCTGCGCACTGGCGCTGTCCGCCGCTTTCTGCTTGTTTTTGTACGTTTGGTTCTTATGTAAGAAAAAATCCCCGCAAGATAAAATGCTCATTGTTGTGAAAATACCCCTCTTGGGAAAAGCGGCCGTTCTTTTTAACAGCTACTTTTTCTCTTTACAGCTCAGCAGTCTTCTGAAATCCGGCCTTTCTATCTATGACAGCTTAACAGCTTTTAAAGAACAATCTTTTCTGCCTTTTTATCGTGAAGAAGCAGAGATGCTCATTACACGTCTGAAAGCCGGAGAAACCATAGAATCCGCTCTTTCCGGGCATCCGTATTATGAAAAAGATCTTGCGGCTGCAGTCAGCCACGGACAGGCAAACGGCCTGCTTCACCGCGAACTTTATACGTACAGCCAGTTTATGATGGAGCGTCTTGAACAAAACGCGGCGAAGTATACCGGCATTCTCCAGCCTGTCATTTACGGTGTTGTGGCCGGTATGATTTTAATTGTCTACATGTCAATGCTGATGCCGATGTACCAGATGATGAACCAAATGTAAGGGAGTGCTTCGTCTGAAAAATCAAGATGGATTTACTTTAATTGAAATGCTGATCGTTTTATTTATCGTTTCCATTCTGCTTTTAATCACCATTCCTAACGTTACAAAACATAATCAAAGCATTCAGCATAAAGGCTGTGAAGGACTGCAGAATATGGTGAAAGCCCAAGTGACGGCGTACGAAATCGACCATGAAGGTAAAATGCCGGATATGAACGATTTACAATCAGAGGGGTATATCAAAAAGAATACAGCCTGCCCGAATGGTAAACAGATCTTAATTAGTGGCGGAGAAGTTACAGTTGAACAATAACAGGCGGACAGAAAACGGGTTTACCCTTCTTGAAAGCCTGGTTGTGTTAAGCCTGGCGTCCGTCCTGCTGACGGTTTTGTTCACGACGGTTCCGCCGGTCTGCACCCACCTTGCCGTGCGGCAAAAAACAGAACAGCTTCAAAAAGATATTCAGCTTGCGCAGGAAACGGCTATCGCAGAACATAAAAGAACAAAAATCACTTTTCTTCCAAAAGAGCATAAATACAAACTGCAGTCAGGCGGTAGGATTGTCGAGCGTTCTTTTGATTCGCTTCACATTACACTTGTGACTTTACCGGAGAGCCTTGAATTTAACGAAAAAGGCCATCCGAATTCGGGAGGAAAGATTCGATTGAAGAGCGCCGGGTTCACCTATGAGATCACAGTTTACTTAGGGAGCGGAAATGTCCATGCTAAACGGAAATAAAGGGTTCTCTACTATTGAAACACTATCAGCAATGGCCATTTGGCTGTTCCTTATGACGTCTATCATTCCGGTCTGGACGGGCATGCTGACAGATGGTCTGAAAATAGAAGATCGCCAGGAAGCGTACCAGCTTCTTCAGAAACATATCAGCACTTATATGATGACCGGAAAAAAGCCGCCGTCTCCCGGTGTGAAGTGGAAGGAGGATGGTGAGTATTACAAAGTGTGTGCGGCTGACCGCGGCGAAAAAGAAATGTGCCTCAGCATTCTTAAAACAGACTGGCTTTACGCTTCTTAATGTTTTGTTCTCCTTGGCAGTCTGTCTTTTCCTATCAGGCACCCTGGGCCCGATTTTACATCTGTTTTTATCAAACCGGACCGATAACGGCGGATTAGACAGCCGGGAGCATCAAATTGCCGTTCAGCAGATCATGAACGAATGTAAACAGGCTGAGACTGTGAAGCCGGCCGACGGCGGACGGGCGTTAGCATGCCGGAAAACAGGGGGCGAAGAAGTGCGTTTTGAAATTTATCATAAGATGATAAGGAAAAGAGTAAACGGAAAAGGCCACGTGCCGATCCTGCAAAACGCGGCATCATTAACGGCTGATGTGAAAAACGGCCTGCTCTTATTAGAGATCTCAAGCGTTACAGGTAAAAAGAATCAGGCGGTCATTCCGGTTTACAGCTCTTTAAAAGGTGATTAAATGTACAAATCTGACGGTTTTATCTATCCCGCGGTTCTGTTTGTTTCTGCCGCAGTTTTACTTGTCATCAGCTATACTTCATCTGATTTCATCACCCGAAAAACATTTGCGAAAGAGGCCGGGGAGTACTGGATCGGAGAGAATCTGCTCCAAAACGGCGCGCTGCTGTCAAGCCGCCATATGACACAGGGACAAAAGGTCCAAACTGGTACACAGCGTTTTCCGTACGGAACTGTTTCCTTCCGCATCACCGGGAGTGATCGCCGGGAAACGGTTCAGGTTACAATTCAGGCCGAAACAGTGTCAGGCACGAGACGGGAGGCTCACCTTTTGTTCGATCAGAAGAAGAAACAGCTGATTCAATGGACGGAAGTATAAAAAAGAAGCGGCGGGACAACACTTCATAGTAAAGACAGCACTATGAGGTGAGAGCCGTGAAAACAAATGATTATGTAAAATATATGACTGAGCAATTCGTTAAATATTTCGATACGCCGAAACAGGAACGGAGAGAGCGAAAAGAAGTGCGGAAAGAAAAGAAAGTGCCGGCTTCTCAGCACTGGTTCGGAATATTGCCGTACAGTTTTAAGCTGTGGATGCAGCGGAAAAAATAAAGCGAATCACACGAAAGGTCCTCCTGTATCAGGAGGGCCTTATTGGTATTCCTCAATGACGGCAATTTTATTTACCTTTTGGCTGTAGGGATTAAAAGAAATCGTAACAAACACACCAAATTCTTTTGCGCCATCCCGCAATGTCAAGTGGTATTGTTTGACTGCTTCGTCCGTTCTTTTCCGGTCCCACACCTTTTGAATAAATAACGTTTGGGCGAGCGGATATCTTTTTTTAGCTTCTTTTTCTGCTAACTTTTCCCATTTTGATTTATGGTGAACAGCATAATAAGGCACCGTTTCCGCCTGAGCTGTTCCTGAAACCCCGAAAACAAGAAGAGAAAGGCAAATCAGACTTTGTGTGATCATCATTCTTCGTCCTTTCGCTGTATATACTTTCCATTTTGTGCTAGGCACCTCGTTATTTTCTCACGTTTTATTAGAAAAAATTCCAAAAAGGTGTGTAATTTGAAGCAAAACGATGTTTTTGAAAGATACCATTCTCAAAAACGAACAAATTGACCGATTTTGACATTTTTCAAGACGATAATCCTTGATTATACTTTGTTCATGAGGTTCTTTAAAGAGAACGGTTGTCATATTTATTAACAGTTTTACAGGGGGTAAGGCATGTTCCGATTGTTGCGAATGGAAAAAAAGGGCAAGGTGAGATGGCGGATGATGCTATTTTTACGGCTTTCGTTCATTTTTTGCCTGTCCGTGACGATATGTGCTCAGTTCACAGGTGATACAAGTTCCTCCTTCAATGATGTGAAAAGCTTCAGTCTCCCGGTTCAAACGTGCGGAGATTTTCAATATACGGATGACGATTGCCGTTATGACGAACGCTGGGATCAGAGTGATTTACATATAACAAATCAAACTGATACGTCAGGCACCGTGTGTGCGCCGCTTCAACTCTATGCCGAGCTGGAGAATAAGGGAAAAGAGCGGACTGTTTCTGACTGGAAATGGGAGCTCCATAAAATCACTTCTCAGCAGCAGCCTTTACGAAACGGCAATGTTGTGGATAAAGGGCTTATTACTGATAAAAAAAGCAAAACGATTTATAAAATTGAGTCAAAGCGGTCTTTGCAGCCGGGCATATACGCATTCAAGATTTACAAGCCTGAAGGGTATCCGGCGGACGAAGAACAATTTGAGTGGTCAAAACCGATGAAACTCGTCAAATGCCGGGAACAGGCAACCGTTTCCGATCTGAAGAAAACGGAGAAAGAGCCGGCTGAGCCGGTAAAAGAAAGCGGGGAAGAACATGAAAAAAACGCTGAAACTGATCAGTAATATTTTGTATGCCGTCATCTTCAGCCTGATTATTGTGCTGACGTTAACGGTGATTTCGACCCGGGCTTCCGGGGGTGAGCCGGCCATCTTCGGCTATACGCTGAAATCCGTGCTGTCGGGTTCAATGGACCCGGAATTTAAGACGGGTTCGCTCATAGCGGTAAAGAAAATTTCTGACGTAAATGACTTAAAAAAAGGGGATGTGATCACCTTTACGCAAGATGACGGAACAGCCGTCACACACAGAATAATCGGGATCACAAAAAAGGACGGGAACCTGCTGTTTGAGACAAAAGGGGACCATAATGCCGCCCCGGATGCCGCCCCCGTTCAAGCTGAAAAAGTGGCGGCCCAGTATACGGGATATCAGCTTCCGTATGCGGGATATGTCATACATTTGGCAAGCCAGCCGATCGGAACGGCGATTCTGTTAATCGTTCCCGGCGTCATGCTTTTGATTTACTCAATAACAGTCATCGTCAGCGCCCTCCGCGATATTGAGCGGAAAACGAAAGCGCTGGAAGAACATGCGAAAAAGGGAACCATCTCCACATGAATACGGTTGCAACCTGGCGACAGGATTTGATAACAAAAAATAAAAAGTAAGGGGAGTACAAACATGGGTATGAAAAAGAAATTAAGCTTGGGCGTTGCCTCTGCCGCACTCGGTTTAGCATTAGTAGGAGGAGGCACATGGGCCGCATTTAATGATGTGAAGTCGACGGACGCTACATTTGCGTCAGGAACACTTGATTTATCGGCTAAAGAACAATCAGCCAATGTCAATTTGTCAAACTTAAAACCAGGTGATAAATTGACGAAAGATTTTGAATTCAGAAACAACGGTTCACTTGCCATTAAAGAAGTGCTGATGGCTTTGAATTTTACTGACTTTAAAGGAGCAAAGAAAGGCAATGAATCTGCGGAGGATTTCCTCAGCCAGTTTGAAATTACGGTTCTGACAGTCGGTAAAGAAGGGGGCAACGGCTATCCTAAAAATATCATTTTAAAGGCGGCCAGCCTGAAAGACTTATACTTAATGTCAACAAAGCAGGATAAAGCAGCTGCCGAAGCGATCAGCAAGCACATTGATCCGAAATTCCTGAGCGAGAGCGGGAAAGTCAATGTGGCAACCATTAACGGCAAAACAGCTCCTGAGTACGACGGAGTTCCGAAAACGCCTGCTGATTATGACCAGGTGAGAATGGAAATCCAATTTAAAAATGACACCGCAAAAACTGCGGACGGATTAAGTGTGCAAAACAAGTTCCAAGGCAATGCGATTTCTCTTCAATTCTCTTTTGAAGCCACGCAATGGAACGGCTTGACCATTAAGAAAGATCATACGGATAAAGACGGTTACGTCAAGGAAAATGAAAAGGCTCACAGTGAGGATAAAAACTAATCCGAAAGTCGGACAGTTAAAAGAGGAGTTGTGCACATATGGCGGCACTACTCCTCTTTTTGCGCTTTTCTCCATTTTTGATAATCTAAAAATTCACGAAATTGTTTTTTTGATACCCCGGATGTCATCGCATCGCGAACTAATTTCTCCCATTCACTATCTAATTGACCATCGTATTCGGTTTCATGTTTTTCATCAAGTAAAGTATGAACCGAGACGTCCAGAACAGCGGAGACTTTTTCGAGAAATTGAATGGAGGGGTTCGTCTGTAAATTTCGTTCTATTGAGCTTAAATAAGACTTCGCTACCCCAGCTTTTTCAGCTAGTTCTGATAGTGAGTAGCCTTTTTCTTTTCGGTATTGTTTAATACGCTGGCCAATCAATGTCATCACCTTCCTTGTGATATTATAGCACATTCAGAAAGGATTTACGGTATGACTTCTGGCTGCCTGGATATGTTGAGAAGACTTTTTATGCGAAAGCAGGTATTTGCGTATTTCTTCTAGGCTGATATTTGCTTTTTGGGCTTCTAATATCAGCTCAACCCATTCCTTATCTAATTGCGAAAATTCCATTTTTGCATTTTTCATGCATTTTCTCCTCCTAAAATACTTGTTTATGTATTTCAGCCAATCCGCCCATGACCTTATCTTTACATGTCTGGAAGTGATTCATCGCATGCGAAACGCCAGAAATTTTTTCTATATACTTTTATTATAATATAGAATTTCCAGAAAAAACGGGAAAGGTGTCGAATGGATAACGCTTATCCAGAAAAATTACTTTGCAGGAAAAATAAACCGCCGTTTTCAATCTGAATGTGAATTTTCGGCTGATATAAGGCTTTCAGCGCTTGTTTTTCCAAATGGTATTCCTCAGGTTTTTCTTCTGTCTGCTCATAAAACTGATCGAGCAGCCTGAGGTCCTTTTTCCATCTGGCGATCGCGCTGTCAGCCCAGTCTGACGGCTCTTTGGAGGCAGCGTCTTTTAAGTAATGCTCCATCCTTTTAATCCCGCTTTCCGGCTTAATCATCGGCGATATGGTAAAGCAATAGTCTGATATTTGCGAGGTCAGCGGAAGCGGTGCAAGCTTCTGCTGAAACCCTTCTATAATTGTTCCAGAAACAAGATGCAGGCCTAAAGACAAAAGTCTGTCTTTTTTCATGTCGGATTGGTATGAAATCACTACATTTAATCCAAGCCAGGGCTGAAGCGGCACTCTGGCTCCGGCTGATACAATTTTCTCATATATTCTTGTAAATCTCCCATTTTGTTTAACTGCTTGAAAGATTTGAAAGAGGCGCGGGGCTCCAAAGTAAATAAACTCGCCGTCCATATCCTCCGGAGCCGTTTCTTTATCAGTGATGAACGTAATCTTCATCGGGTTCGGTTCGCCGCCCGTTTTTTCACGCCAATGCCAATAAAACGGGCGGTTCATAATTTGTTTGTCCATCTCGACCGTCAACTGAACCGTCATAAAACCCGGCCCGTGTTCTGTAATCGGACAGTGGTTCGCTTCAAAAAAGCGCAGTAAAAATTCGTGAACCTCCTGCTGTCTCATGTCGCGCTTCCTCCTTTTAGATTAAGATCCTTTTTTTCTGGCGGGCTTTTCCGTACCGTACGACAGAAAAGAGGTGAGATTGTCCATTTTGATTCTCATTTCTTCCTCTGTCAGCGAATGGCATAAAATATCATGCAAATGGTCTTCGAAATTGCTCACTTTGATTTTTGTTAAGATGTCATCTAATTCTCCGACGACATTTTCAAATAAATGAATTTTGTCATACAGAAGTTTTAAGATATGCTCTTCCACCGTATGTTTTGTCGCCATATTGTAGATATAGACATCTCTTTCCTGACCGAGTCTGTGAATCCTTCCGATTCTTTGTTCAAGCCGCATCGGGTTCCACGGGAGGTCATAATTGATAATATGGTTGCAGAATTGCAGGTTGATCCCTTCGCCTCCGGCTTCTGTAGCGATCAGCACTTGCACTTTGCCGCGGAAGAGGTCCTTCATCCAGTCTTTTTTTCCGCGTTTAAATCCGCCTCTGAACGGAACGGAGCTTATGCCGTTCTGCTGAAGGAACCATTGCAGGTAAATCTGTGTCGCCCTGTATTCAGTGAAAATAATGACTTTATCATTAATCTTTTGGATCAAGTCAACAACTTGAATCGCTTTTGAGTTTTGCGTGACTTGATTAATGCGGTCCATTAAATTAGCGATCGTCTGATCATCGAATGCGGGCGCTTGTTTGTCTTTTTGGTCAAGCATTTTTTTGAGCGTCATATACACGGCTTCCCTGCTTGAACAGCACTCTCTTTGCAGCGTCATAATGGAAAATGCGCTGGCGGGCTTTTCCGTGCCGTTTTTCAGTGCGACGATGTCATCGTAAAGCGCCTGTTCCGTTGGTGAAAAGGTGATCGGCACTGTTTCCACGTGGCGCTTCGTCCATGTAAGGCCGGTGTCGCTCCGCGTGTTGCGGATCATCACCTTATTGACGAGCTCTTTCAAATGCTCATGAGCGTCAATCCCGTCCTTCCGATTGAAGGTTTCTTGAAATCCGCTTTCGTTTCCTAAATGGCCGGGTTTTAACAGTGACACTAAATTGAAGATTTCTTCGATTCGGTTTTGAATCGGTGTCGCCGTCAGAAGCAGGCAGTATTTCTTCACAAGACTTCTCGCAAATTCATAATTTTTCGTTTTGCTGTTTTTGAGCTTGTGCGCCTCGTCAATAATGACGAGATCATACGGAATAGAAAGCACAATGTCTTTGTGAGGCGAGCGTTTGGCCGTATCAATAGAAGAAACGACGATATCGCACTGTTCCCACACATAGCTTTTTTTCTGTTCAACAGCGGGTATTAAAAACTTCTCCTGAAGCTCTTTCACCCACTGGGAAACGAGTGATGCCGGCACAAGAATCAGGATTTTTTTGGCCAGCCCGCGAATCATATATTCTTTTAAAATCAGGCCCGCTTCCACCGTTTTTCCGAGCCCCACTTCATCAGCCAAAATTGCCTTGCCGTTCATTTTTTCAACGACTTTCTGCGCGACTTCAAGCTGATGGGGAAGCGGAGTGAAATCGGGAAGGTATAAAGGAGCCCTCAAACCTTCAAATTCAGGAATGGCAAGGGTCTGCTGGACTTCAGCCGACAGTTTGTACATCTCCCAATTTGACCAGGGACCGTCCGTTTTCAGCCGCTCAGAAAACTCTCCCGGCCAGTTTGCATCAAATATGATCTCTGCTGTCATATGTAACAAAACCGCCTTTCTTTTAAAAAACTGATTTATCATAATTTTTGTTGCCGGACGTAAGTGAGGGTGGTAGGATATAAGTAATGATTTCACTAAAAGATATTGCTTTAGTATGTCCATAAAATTGGTAAATATGAGCGAATGACAGCAAGGGGAGAGACTCGGACGAAAGATGGGCGTCCGGGCGCCGAAGGAGCAAACTGCGGAGTGAATCTCTCAGGCAAAAGAACTCTTGCTCGACGCAACTCTGGAGAGTGTCTGCGTTTAGAAGAAGCAGGCCACCAAAGGGGACGTCTTTATGATATGTTCATAAAGTAAACTTTCAGGTGCCGGGACAGAGAAACCTTCATTTTCATGAGGTGTTTCTCTGTCCTTTTTTATATGTTTTTACAATGCGCCAATGACTGAAGGGGGAAGATGATGCTGAAACGAACACCGCTTTATGACGTGTATAAAGAATACGGCGGAAAAACAATTGATTTTGGAGGATGGGAGCTGCCGGTTCAATTTTCTTCTATTAAAGAGGAGCATGAAGCCGTCCGCACAAAAGCGGGCCTGTTTGATGTGTCCCATATGGGGGAAGTCGAAGTATCCGGTAAAGACGCCCTGTCTTTTCTCCAAAAAATGATGACAAATGACGTTGCCGATTTAAAGCCGGGAAACGCGCTCTATACCGCCATGTGTTATCCTGACGGCGGTACGGTCGATGACTTGCTGATCTATCAGAAAAGCGAGAGCTGCTATCTGCTCGTGATTAACGCGTCTAATATTGAAAAAGACATCGCTTGGCTGACGGAACATACGGAAGGCGATGTCACGCTGACGAATCAGTCTGACGGGATTTCACTGCTTGCTGTTCAGGGGCCGAATGCTCAGTCGGTTCTTGCGAAGCTGACTGAATGTGATTTGTCCTCCTTAAAGCCGTTTACATTTATTGACGAGGCGGACGTTGCCAGACGTCAAGTCCTGCTTTCAAGAACAGGCTATACCGGTGAAGACGGATTTGAGTTATATTGCCGCAATGAAGATGCGGTTCATCTATTTAAGGAGATACTTGCAGCGGGAGAGCATGAAGGCCTCGTTCCGTGCGGCCTCGGCGCCCGTGATACGCTGAGATTTGAAGCGAAGCTTGCTTTATACGGTCAGGAATTGACGAAAGATATTACACCGATTGAAGCCGGAATCGGATTTGCCGTGAAACACAAGAAAGATTCCGATTTTTTCGGGAAGTCTGTATTGCGCGAACAGAAAGAAAAAGGAGCCCCGCGAAAGCTGGTCGGACTTGAGATGATTGAAAAAGGGATTCCGAGACACGGATATGCCGTGAAAAAAGACGGTGTTCCGATCGGTGAAGTCACGACAGGCACGCAATCTCCGACTTTAAAGAAAAATATCGGCCTTGCCTTAATCAAAACGGAATTCAGTGAAGTCGGAACGGAAGTAGAAGTGGAAATCCGTAAAAAAACGGTAAAAGCGAAGATTGTCCGCACACCGTTTTATAAACGTCCAAAACAGAGCTGAAAAAGGAGAGTCATATGAAGCATCGATATTTGCCCGCGACAGAACAGGATAAAAAAGAAATGCTGAAAGCCATCGGCGCAGAAACAATTGATGAACTGTTTGCCGATATTCCGGAAAATGTACGGTTTCAAAAAGACTACCGCATTAAACAAGCAAAGTCAGAAACTGAGCTGACGAGAGAGCTGACGAAGCTTGCGGCGAAAAATAAAGACGCTGTTACATATGCATCTTTTCTGGGGGCAGGAGTGTACGATCACTACCAGCCGGTTATCGTCGATCATGTGATATCCCGATCAGAGTTTTACACGGCATATACACCTTACCAGCCTGAAATCTCACAAGGAGAGCTGCAGGCGATTTTTGAATTTCAAACGATGATCTGTGAATTAACGGGAATGGATATCGCAAACTCCTCTATGTACGACGGGGGAACGGCGCTGGCGGAAGCGGCGATGCTTGCGTCAGGCCATACGAAAAAGAAAAAAATCGTCATTTCCGCAGCCGTTCATCCGGAATCACGGGATGTTTTGAAAACATACGCAAAGGGCCAATATATTGAGGTTGTAGAGGTGCCCGCGAAAAACGGCGTCACAGATCTTGAAGCATTGGAACATGCCGTTTGTGATGAAACGGCCGCCGTGATCGTCCAATATCCGAACTTCTTCGGACAAATCGAGCCGTTAAAGGACATTGAGCCGCTCGCACATAAAGGAAACAGCCAGCTGATTGTTTCTTCAAACCCGCTCGCGCTCGGTATTTTGAGACCGCCCGGGGCATACGGAGCTGATATCGTCGTCGGGGACGCGCAGCCTTTCGGCATACCTGCGGCGTTCGGCGGCCCGCACTGCGGCTATTTTGCAGTAACGAAAAAACTGATGAGAAAGGTGCCGGGCCGGCTTGTCGGCCAAACGGAGGATGAAAACGGGCGAAGAGGTTTTGTTCTCACTCTTCAGGCGCGCGAGCAGCATATCAGAAGAGACAAAGCCACGTCTAACATTTGTTCAAATCAGGCGCTGAATGCTTTAGCGGCTTCAGTCGCGATGACGGCGCTCGGAAAAAACGGCGTCAAAGACATGGCCCGCCAAAATATATTGAAAGCTGATTACGCGAGACGCCAAGCGGAAAAAGCCGGCTTACACGTAGCATTTGATGGCCCGATATTTAATGAATTTGCCGTCAGGCTGAATCTTCCCGTCAAGGAAGCAAACCGGCGGCTCCTGCAAGACGGCATCATCGGCGGATATGACTTAGGCCTTGCGTATCCGGAACTGAATCAGCATATGCTCATTGCCGTCACAGAGCTGAGAACGAAAGAAGAGATCGATTCGCTTATTGCGGGATTGGGGGATCAACATGAATAATCAAGATCAGGCGCTTATTTTTGAAATGTCCCGCGAAGGGCGTGTCGGTTACAGCCTTCCGGAGCTTGATGTGCCGGAAACAGAGCTTGAAAGCCTTCTTCCCGGTGACTATATCCGCGATGAAGACGCAAAGCTGCCGGAAGTATCAGAGCTTGATATTATGCGGCATTATACCGCTCTTTCTAGGAGAAACCACGGAGTTGATTCAGGCTTTTATCCGCTCGGCTCCTGTACGATGAAATACAATCCGAAATTAAATGAAAAAATTGCCCGGTTCGCAGGTTTTTCCGCTATTCATCCGCTTCAGGACGAGGATACTGTTCAGGGGGCGCTTGAGCTTTTATACGATTTAAGCGGACACTTGGAGGAGATTACGGGCATGGACGAGGTGACGCTGCAGCCTGCGGCGGGCGCTCACGGCGAATGGACCGGCCTGATGATGATCCGCGCCTATCACGAAGCGCGGGGAGACTTCGGACGAACGAAGGTGATTGTCCCTGATTCAGCCCACGGTACGAATCCGGCATCCGCCACGGTCGCCGGTTTTGAAACGATTACCGTTAAGTCAAATGAGCACGGGCTGGTTGACATTGAAGATTTGAAAAGAGCGGTAAACGAAGAAACAGCGGCGCTGATGCTGACGAATCCGAACACCCTCGGGTTATTTGAGGAAAACATTACGGAAATGGCTGAAATCGTCCATCAAGCCGGCGGAAAGCTTTATTATGACGGAGCGAATTTAAATGCCGTGTTAAGTAAAGCAAGACCGGGAGATATGGGATTTGACGTCGTTCACCTTAATCTGCATAAAACATTTACCGGGCCGCACGGCGGGGGAGGACCTGGCTCAGGGCCGGTCGGCGTAAAAAAAGAATTCATTCCGTATCTGCCGAAACCCGTTCTCACGAAAAAAGAGGGCCGTTTGACTTTTGACTATGACCGGCCGCAGTCGATCGGGCGCGTAAAACCTTATTACGGCAACTTCGGCATTAATGTCAGAGCCTACACGTATATCCGTTCCATGGGGCCTGACGGCTTAAAAGCTGTGACCGAAAACGCGGTTTTAAATGCAAATTATATGATGAGAAGACTCGCGCCTTATTATGATCTCCCGTATGACCGTCATTGCAAGCATGAATTTGTGTTATCGGGAAGAAGGCAGAAAAAGCTCGGCGTACGAACGCTTGATATTGCCAAACGGCTTTTAGACTTCGGCTATCATCCGCCGACTGTGTATTTTCCTCTCAATGTTGAAGAAAGCATCATGATCGAACCGACGGAAACGGAATCAAAGGAAACGCTTGATGCGTTTATAGATGCCATGATTCAAATTGCGCGGGAAGCGGAGGAATCGCCTGAAATCGTTCAGGAGGCGCCGCATACAACAGTTGTCAAAAGAATGGATGAAACCAAGGCGGCAAGAAAGCCGGTTTTAAAGTACGAACATACACCTCACGTCATCCGCTGACACGGTGTAAAAAAAGAGCTTCCGTATAAAACGGACAGCTCTTTTTTTATGATTAGTTTTTTGCTTTAATTTTTCCGCCCCATTTTTTAAATCCGCCTTTCAGGTTGTAAATATCTTTACAGCCGTGTTTGCGGAGCGTCTGTGCCGCGCGTCCGCTGCGGACATTGTTTTGGCAGTACAGATAAACGGGTTTGTCAGGACGGATTTCACTTTTGCGCTGTTTCAGCTGTGACAGCGGAATGTTGCGCGCGCCGAGAATATGGCCGCCTTCAAATTCATTCGGTTCACGGACGTCAATCAGCTGCGCTTTTCTGTAGCTCGCGCGGAATTCCTCTTCCGTAAGTGTTTTCATTAAACGCTGCTGGTAAAAATACGACACGATCATATAAACGATAAACGCCGCAACAATAATTAAAGCAATCATATTAGACAATGCGATTCTACTCCTTTAGCTTATAAAATAAAACCCTGCTTCCTGAAAACAAGGCTTACCGGACGTTTTGGGACAAATACTATTATAGTAAAGCATGAAGCGATTGTCATCCTTAATGAAACGAAATATTTTTCATTTTCAAGGCAGTTTGTTAAACTGATTTTATTAAAACGATAAAGAAGGGTTCAGTGTATGGAAAAAGAAACATGGCGGTTTATTGACTCAGGGAATGAAAGCCCGGCATTTAACATGGCGCTGGATGAAGCGCTTTTATATTGGCACAGCCAAAAAAAAATTCCTCCGGTGATCCGTTTTTACGGCTGGAATCCGGCAACTTTGTCTGTCGGGTATTTTCAAAATATTAAGAAGGAAATTAACTTTGACGCAGTACATAAACACGGCCTCGGGTTTGTCAGAAGACCGACAGGCGGACGGGGTGTTCTGCATGATAAAGAATTGACATACAGCGTAATCGTTTCAGAGGATCACCCGGAAATGCCGGCCACGGTGACAGAGGCGTACCGGGTGATTTCAGAAGGTATTCTGCAGGGATTCAGAAACCTTGGACTTGATGCCTGCTTTGCGATTCCGCGAACGGAGAAAGAAAAAGAAAGCTTGAAAAATCCGCGCTCGTCCGTCTGCTTTGATGCGCCTTCGTGGTATGAACTGGTCGTCGAAGGACGGAAAGTTGCCGGAAGCGCACAGACACGCCAAAAAGGCGTCATTCTTCAGCACGGTTCCATCCTGCTTGACATTGATGAGGATAAGCTGTTTGATCTGTTTTTATATCCGAGCGACAGAGTCCGTGAGCGCATGCAGCGGAATTTCAAAAACAAAGCGGTAGCCATCAACGCCTTAGCGCCGAAACGGGTAACGATGGATGAGGCCAGAATCGCTTTTAAAGCCGGTTTTGAGGAAGGGCTGAACATTCATCTTGAGCCTTACACACTCACGTCTGAAGAGCTTGCATTTGTCAATGAGCTGGCTGAGACGAAATACGCGTCTGATGAATGGAATTATAAGCGCTGATAAGGCTTGACAGACCGGAAGCATCCTTGTTTTTTCATGACCGTTAGTGTAAACTTGTAATGGTTTATAAAGTTAAGGTGCTTTTTGGGAGGGTTACTTATGACAACACCAAGTATGGAAGATTATATTGAACAGATTTATATGCTGATAGAAGAAAAAGGATATGCACGGGTTTCTGATATTGCGGAAGCTTTGGCAGTCCACCCCTCCTCTGTAACGAAAATGGTTCAAAAACTAGATAAAGACGAGTATTTGATTTATGAAAAATATCGCGGGCTCGTATTGACGTCAAAAGGCAAAAAGATCGGCAAACGGCTCGTATACAGACACGAATTGCTTGAGCAGTTTTTAAGAATCATTGGTGTTGATGAAGAGAAGATTTACAATGATGTTGAAGGAATCGAACATCATCTGAGCTGGAACAGCATTGACCGCATCGGCGACCTCGTTCAGTATTTTGAAGATGACGAAAGCCGGAAAAAAGAATTGAAATCCGTACAGAAAAAAACCGAAAATCCCGGTGAATAAAGGGCAGCCCGAAATGGGGCGCCCTTTTTTTAATGTCTTCATTCTTTGGTCTATTTCGCCCAGCCGTTTCTTAAAATAATAATACACCTTGAGATGGAAGGGAGAGGGCGCGCTATGCAGATTGACGGCGTATTTTCGGGCGGGGGGATAAAAGGGGTGGCGCTTGCCGGCGCTTATGAAGCGCTGGAAGAAAAGGGCTTTCGCTTTGAAAGGCTCGCCGGAACAAGCGCCGGCGCAATTATTGCCGCATTTATCGCTGCGGGCTATACGAGCAGAGAGGTTCATTCCATCATAGATGAGGTGGACGGAAGGCAATTGCTTGATCAGAGATACTCATTCCTCCCGCTGAAAATCCTGCGGTGGGTGTCGATATATTGGCGCCTCGGACTATACAGAGGCGATATGCTGGAAAAATGGATTGCGGATAAATTAAAAGCGAAGGGCATCATCGCGTTCGGCGATTTGAAAAAAGGCTCGCTCCGTCTCATCGCTTCAGATCTGACGAACGGAACGATGATCGTGCTTCCTGACGATCTTCCCCGCTACGGATTAAATCCGGAGATGTTCCCGGTTGCCAGAGCCGTCAGAATGAGCTGCAGCATTCCTTATTTTTTTGAACCGATAAAACTGAAGACCGAAAAAGGCACCTCAACGGTCGTTGACGGCGGCGTGTTAAGCAATTTCCCGATTTGGCTGTATTCAAAAGAACGCAAACGGCCGGTCATCGGAATTTCGCTTTCGCCCAACGAAAAAGAGCGCCCGAAAAAATCAATCCGCAACGCTTTTGAGCTGTTCGGGGCTTTGTTTGAAACGATGAAAGACGCTCATGATGCCAGGCATATCGCGACAAAGTACGAACAGAATATTATTTTTATTCCGGTGGAACATGTGATGGCGACGGAGTTTCATCTCACACCGCAAAAAAAACTAGCTCTCATTGAGCTAGGAAAAAGCAGAACAGAGCAATTTTTGAAGCAATGGAGCTATTAAAAAAGCGCTCTGTTTTTCTTTTTATTCTTTTTACCTTCTATGACGGTAAGCTGGGTCTGGCTTTTTTTCTTAAGAATCATCGGCTTCGGTCTGCTGCTGCTCGGCACGCTCCGCAAATGGCTGACCCGGCCTCTGTGTCCGGCGCGGTGCTTCGCTTTTTGCTCCTTCATTCGGAGCCGCGATTGTCTGGCCGCTTTTCTGAAAGCGGTTCCGTCACGGCCGGTGCGGCGGTTCAGGACCGTCCTCACGATAAAATAAATAATGATGCCTGCGATAATAACGGTGATCGCTCTTGAAATCATCTGCCCGGGGTTGGTTACCGCCGCATAAATGAAACCGAATGCGCCAAGGGCTATCAATACAGCAAAAAAAGGTTGTACACGATGATTCATAACTGCCCACCTCCAAAATAATAACGGTAACGGTTCAGATTACGTTGTGAGACGGCTTTTCGCTCTGTTCTGAAATGTCTTCCAGTCTGAGAAGCTCGTTAAAGCTTTCTATGGCAACCTCGACCTGGTCATCCGCCGGTTCCTTTGTCGTTAAAAGCTGCAGCCACAGGCCGGGATAACCGAGCACTTTCAAAACGGGGATATTCCGCACTCTGTTCGTCAGCTGAAGCACTTCAAAGGAGATGCCGAGAACGACAGGTATAAGCGCAATCCTGTCTAAAATCCGCACCCAAAGCGGATCTGTCGGAACGAGTAAATAGACGAACATGCCGACAATGATCGTAAATAAAATAAAGCTTGAACCGCAACGGTAATGAAGCCGTGACTGTTTCTGAACATTTTCTATTGTAATTGGCAAATTCTGTTCATAACAGTTTATGACCTTATGTTCGGCTCCATGATATTGAAACACTCTTTTAATTAACGGCGTCATTGATAAAAAATAAATGTAGCCGAGAAGCAGAATCAGCTTAAACAGACTTTCGATTCCGATCTGCGCGGCGTCTGAGGAAAATACGGGCCTTACAAGCTCCGCTAAGAAGACCGGGACGAGCGTAAAAACGAATTTGCTGAACAAAAACGACAGAACGCCGATCACCGCCAAGCTGAAAAACATCGATAAGCCCGAACCCTTCTTATCTTCCTGCTCCAGTTTGGCGTCATCTTGAGGATCAAGCCCGTAACGTTCGCTGGAAAAGTTTAAATGCTTTGTGCCGTTGGCGCTCGCCTCAATGATGGCGACGATTCCCCGCAAAAAAGGAATCTTTTTTAAAGCCGAAAGCTTGGCGTTCGGCACTCTCGGAAGCTTGAAAAAATCAATGCTTCCGTCATTCCTGCGGATGGCGGTAACATAGTTTTTTCTGCCGCCGAACATGACTCCTTCAACGACAGCCTGCCCGCCGTATGCAGGGGGCGTTTTTTGTTTGGACATTGTTTATCAACCTGCCTGTTTTCTTAGGATTTACTAACCATTTCCTTTCACTCTATTGTACAGGAAACCTCGGTAAACCTCTAGTTAGACAGCCGGAAAATCAATGCTTTTTCACATGCAGTATACCCTTTTTCTTTAGATTTTACTCATTGAATGAAAATATGGCACAGCTTTTTATGACTTTTCAATTTTGGGGCAGTCTATGACTGGAGGTGCCATGATGACAAGCGAAAAACATTCAGAACAGGAAGAAAAAAAGAAGCAGGAGGATGATCAGCAGCCTGTTTCATTTACCGGCAGAATTTGCGGTATCGGATTTGCCGGCGGTGTATTTTGGAGTTTGATCGGCTATCTCGGGTATGTCTTTCATTTTTCAGAGATCAGCCCCAACATGATTCTTCAGCCGTTTATGATCGGAGAATGGAAAAAACAATGGCTCGGCACGATGGTCAGCATCGTTGTCATCGGGTTGATTTCAATTGCCGGAGCGTTCATTTATTTCGTGTGCCTGAAGCGTTTTAAAACCATGTGGCCGGGAATGGTGTACGGCATCATTTTATGGTGTGCGGTTTTTTTCTTATTCAATCCGATTTTCGAAGATGTGAAATCCGTCACTGAATTGAAATCAGATACAATCGTGACGACGCTTTGCCTTTACATTCTGTACGGTTTGTTTGTCGGCTACTCAATTTCCTTCAACTACAATGAACTTACGTCAGACAAGCTTGCAAGGGCGCTTGGCAACAAGTGAATAAGTGTATAATCCCTGTCCGGTATGGTAAAATGTTCACGAGAAGTGAACATTTTTTATGCTGAAAACCGAGCGGGGATGCTCCCGCGTTGTCAGGCGGCAGTCAAGAATCGGCGAGGAGGAGAAAGGGAATGAAACTTGAGAAATTGCGAAATCTTTTCGGTCAGCTGGATATAGACGGAATATTGGTGACAAGCTCCGCCAATCTGCAGTATATGACGGGATTTACGGGTTCGTCAGGCCTTGCGGTCATATCGAAAGAACGTGCGGCATTTATCACGGATTTCCGTTACACCGAGCAGGCGAAGACGCAAGTGAAGGGTTTTGACATTATCGAGCACGGCGGAAGCTTAATCCAAACGGCTGCGGATACGATTCTTGAGTACGGCATTAAAAAACTCGGCTTCGAGCAAAACAGCATGACGTACGGAACATATGCATCCTACCAAGCTGTGCTGCAGGAAGCGGAGATGGTTCCCGTCGCGGATTCCGTTGAAAAGTTGCGCTTGATTAAGTCAAGTGAAGAGATTAAGATATTAGAGGAAGCTGCGAAGATTGCGGACGATGCGTTTGAACATATTCTGACGTTTATCAAACCAGGCATCTCAGAGATTTCAGTTGCAAACGAGCTTGAATTTTATATGAGACGTCAAGGAGCAGACGGCTCTTCCTTTGATATGATCGTCGCCTCGGGAGTCAGATCCAGCCTTCCCCACGGAGTGGCAAGCGGCAAATTGATTGAAAAGGGAGACTTGGTCACGCTCGATTTCGGCGCTTATTATAAAGGCTATTGTTCTGATATCACACGCACCGTCGCGGTCGGAGAGCCAAGTGATAAACTGAAAGAGATTTATCAGGTCGTATACGATGCCCAAGCGCTTGGTGTCCTGCATATTAAACCCGGCATGACGGGAAAAGAAGCGGACGCCCTGACGAGGGATCACATCACCGCAAAAGGCTACGGACAGTATTTCGGCCATTCGACAGGACACGGGTTCGGAATGGAAGTCCATGAATCACCGGGGCTGTCTTTCAGGTCATCGGCCGTTCTTGAGCCGGGCATGGCGGTAACGGTCGAGCCGGGCATATACATACCGGATGTTGGGGGCGCAAGAATCGAAGATGATATCATCATCACTGAGGACGGCAACCGGACAATTACGCATTCCCCAAAAGAATTAATTATTTTGTGATCGGAATATAGGAGGACATCAAACATGATTTCAGTTAACGATTTTCGTACAGGACTAACGATTGAAGTAGACGGCGGCATTTGGCGCGTCGTTGACTTCCAGCACGTAAAGCCGGGAAAAGGAGCGGCATTTGTCCGTTCTAAATTGCGTAACCTGCGCACGGGCGCTATTCAGGAGAAAACATTCCGTGCAGGTGAAAAAGTCGCGAAAGCGCAAATCGAAACAAAAACGATGCAGTATCTTTATGCCAACGGCGATCAGCACGTGTTCATGGATACAAGCTCATATGAACAGCTTGAATTGAACGAAAACCAAATCGAAGAAGAATTAAAATATCTTCTGGAAAATATGTCTGTGCACATCATGATGTATCAGTCTGAAACGCTCGGTATTGAACTGCCTAACACAGTTGAACTGAAAGTTGTTGAAACTGAGCCGGGAATTAAAGGCGACACGGCGTCAGGCGGCACAAAACCTGCCAAAACGGAAACAGGTCTTGTCGTAAACGTTCCGTTTTTCGTGAACGAAGGCGATACGCTAGTTGTAAATACATCAGACGGTTCTTACGTCTCAAGAGCGTAGTTATAGAAATTCGGAGTCTGCTCCTTTTAGGGGGCAGGCTTTTTTTGCGTTCTGCATCAGAATCTTTCTTCTATATGAAAATAGTGAGACTACTTCCGTAAGCTAGAGCATATAGTGTAACAAAATGCTTGAAGTTGGGGGATTGCAATGAAATTTTTGTTTGGTTCAATCAATTCTACTGTTTTAACGATGGCCGGTTTACGAGTTTTGTCCTCGCTCATTGAATTATCGGCCGCTATTATCATGCTTTTGACAAACGACATCAGAAAAGCGGTTGTGGTGAATAGTATTTTGGCAATCGTCGGCCCGCTGATCTTTATCATCACAATGACGATCGGCATTTATCAGATTGCCGGACAGCTCTCATATGCAAAATTAATATTGATTTTTGCGGGAGTGGTGCTGATTTTGGCCGGTGTGCATAAATAGAGGGCCGGGGTGTCATAAAGTCTGTCCCGGATCATACATTTTAAAGAAGCCAATCGGTAAAAAAGGAGGAGACTCTATTGAATGAAATTACAGAGGTTCTCCCTGAATTATTGAGACATGCCATCTCCGCCGTGCCCGAAGAAGCGAGGCGGGATACAGAAGAAATCAGAATCCGCGTCGACAGGCCGGTTGAACTGATCCAAAAAGGACAACCTTTGTATTTGTCATATGTCTGTACGGCCGGCGACGCACAGCTGATCCTCAGCCGGCTCAGCAATTACAGTATGTACACGCTGGAAGAAGAGCTGAAAAAAGGATACATCACAATCAGAGGAGGCCACCGTGTGGGGCTGGCCGGAAGAGTCATCGTCGAAAACGGAGCCGTCAAAGGACTCCGGGATATTACTTCTTTTAATATCCGAATCGCCCGGGAGAAGCTGGGGATCGCAGAACCGCTCATTCCTTTCTTATGGAAAGAAAACTGGCTGAACACGCTGATCATCGGTCCTCCGCAAACGGGGAAAACGACCTTGCTTCGTGATTTGGCCCGGCTTTCCAGCACCGGATCAAAACGCATTCCGGCGAAAAAGACAGGTATCGTAGATGAACGTTCAGAAATTGCCGGCTGCCTGCGGGGCATTCCCCAGCACAGTTTCGGCCGCAGAATCGATGTCCTTGATGCCTGTCCGAAGGCGGAAGGGCTGATGATGATGATTCGCTCTATGAGTCCTGATGTCATTATTGTTGATGAAATAGGGAGAATGGAAGACTCACAAGCGCTGCTGGAGGCGCTCCATGCGGGCGTATCTGTTATCGTATCTGCGCACGGGTGGAATATGAAAGACTTGGTAAAGAGGCCGTCGCTGAAAATGCTTTGGGAGGAAAACGTGTTTGACCGGTATGTTGAACTGTCAAGGCGCCGCGGTCCGGGAACGATCAGCAGGATGTACGGAAAGGACGGGGAACCTGTTCCGCATGCTGAAAGCGTGATGACATGCTGAAGCTTTTGGGTGCCGTGTTTATTCTGACAGCGACGACATGGACCGGATTTGAGATCGCCAAAATGTATATTGAAAGGCCGAGGCAGATCCGCCAGCTGCGCGCGGCGCTCCAATCGCTTGAAGCGGAAATCATGTTCGGGCATACACCGCTGCATACCGCCTCGGGACAAATTGCCGCACAGCTTTCCAAACCTGTATCGTTACTGTTTCAAGCTTTCAGCAGAAGGCTTGAGCAGGGAAGTGATTCCGCCAAAACGGCTTGGGAACAGAGCTTGAAACATAACTGGCCTTCCATGGCGATGAAAAAAAGCGAATATGATGTGCTGAAGCAATTCGGAGAGACGCTCGGGCTCCATGACCGTGTTTCTCAGCAGAAACATATCAAGCTTGCGCTTACACATTTGGAAGCGGCGGAAGCGGATGCCGGACGGGCGCAGGCGAAAAATGAAAAAATGGTGAAAAGCTTAGGATTTTTAGCCGGACTGTTACTCATTCTTCTATTGATGTAAACATGAGGGGAGCAAACATAAAATGGGAGTCGACGTAAATGTCATTTTTCAAATCGCCGGAGTCGGTATCGTGGTTGCGTTTCTGCACACCATACTTGATCAAATGGGAAAAAAAGAATACGCCCAGTGGGTGACGCTGCTTGGCTTTATCTATATTTTATTTATGGTGGCGACGATTGTCGATGACCTGTTCAAAAAGATCAAAGCTGTGTTTCTATTCCAAGGATAGGGGGGCTTACAGATTGAGATTGTTCAAATTGTAGGTTTAGGCCTGATCGCCACGTTTCTCTCCCTGATCGTAAAAGAACAGAAACCGACTTTCGCGTTTATGATTGTCGTCTTCAGCGGCTGCGTGATCTTTCTCTATCTCATCGATCAGATTTACGACATTATCAGAATGATAGAAAAAATAGCCGTCAATGCAAATGTCAATATGGTCTATGTGGAAACCATTTTAAAAATTATCGGCATCGCCTACATCGCTGAATTCGGTGCGCAGCTGACAAAGGATGCGGGCCAGGGAGCGATTGCTTCGAAAATAGAGCTGGCCGGAAAAATTCTGATACTGGTAATGGCCGTGCCGATACTCACCGTCATTATTGAAACGATTCTCGGACTTATTCCTTCTTGATCATCAATAAAATAGAAAGGGGGGCACAAAAAATGAAGCGCTTTCGGTGGGCGGGGGCTTTTTTGTTCATCCTCTTATTTTTTCAGACTGAATGTGTACAAGCTGCCGGAACAGACGGTGCGTCGCAGGAAACCGCAGTTCACCAAGAATCCGCTGATGAAGTGGCGAAAAAGCAGGCCGAAGCGCTGAAAACAGAAGGCATCGGAAAGTTTTGGGACGACATCATGACAGAATACGGCGGTCTTCTGCCTGAAAGCCAAAAGGGAAGCATCATCGACTTTATTAACGGTGAAAAAACGTTCTCGCCGGAGGCATGGCTGAAGGCTTTATTTTCATACTTGTTTCATGAAGTGCTCGCAAACGGAAAGCTTCTGGGAACTTTGATTCTTCTCACCATTTTTTGTGTCATTCTGCAGCTTTTGCAAAATGCGTTTCAGCAGAGCACCGTCAGCAAAGTGGCTTATGCAATCGTCTACATGGTGCTGATTATTCTCGCTTTAAACAGCTTTCATGTTGCCGTCAATTATGCCAGTGAAGCGATCCAGACGATGACAAGTTTCATTCTCGCGCTCATCCCGCTTTTACTCGCGCTTTTGGCGTCTTCCGGGGGAGCCGTCTCCGCAGCTTTTTTTCACCCCGTTATTTTATTTCTGATGAATACGAGCGGCCTTCTCATTCAAAACATTGTCATGCCGCTTATTTTCCTGTCAGCGATTTTAAGCATCGTCAGCACGATGACGGATCAATATAAAGTCACGCAGCTTGCCAATCTGCTCAGAAATATCGCGATCGGCGCGCTTGCCGTATTTCTCACCGTGTTTCTCGGCGTCATCTCCGTACAGGGGGCTTCGGCTGCCGTGACGGACGGGATTACGCTCAGGACTGCAAAATTTATCACAGGCAATTTTATTCCCGTGCTCGGCCGGATGTTTACGGATGCGACGGATACGGTCATCAGCGCATCGCTCCTATTAAAAAACACCGTGGGAATCCTAGGAGTCGGAATTTTGATCTGCATCTCCGCGTTTCCGGCGATCAAAGTGCTCTCGCTCGCTTTTATTTATAAGCTCGCGGCCGCTATTCTGCAGCCGCTCGGAGGCGGGCCCGTCATTACGTGCCTCGGCGTCATCAGCAGAAGCGTGCTGTATATTTTCGCGGCGCTCGCCATCGTCTCTCTCATGTTTTTCCTCAGCATCACAGTCATTATTACAGCAGGCAACCTCACCATGATGATGAAATAAAGGAGGCCCATTGGATATGAGCTTTTTAACAGAATGGCTGACAAGCATTATTTTGTTTATCTTATTCGCCATCGTCATCGACATGCTGCTGCCCAGCTCCAGTATGCAAAAATACGCCAAGATGGTTGTCAGCCTGCTGTTAATCATTGTCATGCTCAACCCGATCTTCAAACTTTTCAAAACAGACCCGGAAATCATCTTCGATTATTTGACAAAACAAGAGCAATCTCAATCCGCTGATATAAAAAATCAAATCAAATCAGAAAAAAAAGAAATACAAGCATCAAACCGCGCATATGTTTTAGAAGAAATGGCTGTCCAACTAAAAAAGAAAGCGGAGGAGATGTTCAGTCATGACGAATACAAAATAGACGACATCCGCCTTACAGCGGAAGAACAGGTTCGTTCAGAAGAAGATGTAAAAACGATCAGCGTGTATATGGCCCCATCTTCTGAAAAAACCGTGCAAACCGTCGCACCGATCGACATCCGCACAGACCGCAAATACGAACCGGAAGGCGCAGCCGACAAAAAAGAGGCCGCAGACATCAAAGAAAAACTTGCGGATATATGGGAAATCGGCAGTGAGAAAATTACGGTTTATATGGAAGGCGGGGAGAAAAACGGCCATGAATAAAAACGGACTATGGACCATACTCAAAAAACAGCTGATGATCGGACAGGCGAAAGACGGAGAAAAACCAAAACTGACAAAATATCATTACTTTCTGTTCGTGTTTGTGCTCGGGGTATCTTTTATGCTGGTCAGCCAGCTGTTCTCTTCACCGGAGAAAACCGGGAAGGACCAAACGGCGCAGACCGTCATATCCGGCCGAACGGAAGACAAAAGCGGGCAAAGAAGTGCACCCGTTTTTAAGGCATCGAAAGACAGCAGCGCCAAAACCACAATCGATGATTACGAAAGAGACTATGAAAACCAGCTGAAAGAAATCCTTGAAACGATTATCGGCGTGGAGGATGTCTCAATTGTCGTAAACGTAGACGCGACATCTTTGAAAGTGTTTGAGAAAAACAAAACGAAAAAAGACACCACCACTGAAGAAACCGATAAAGAAGGCGGCAAAAGAAGCGTAACCGATCAAACCTCTGAAGAACAAATTGTCATGATTCGAAACGGGGATCAGGAAACCCCGGTCGTCGTCCAGACGAAAAAGCCCGATATCCGCGGTGTACTCGTTGTCGCTCAGGGAGTGGACAACGTTCAAATAAAAAAAACCATCATTGATGCCGTCACAAGGGTGCTTGATGTTCCGAGCTACCGTGTAGCGGTTGCCCCTAAAAAAATCAAGGAGGATTCATAAATCATGCTGAAAAAACAAACGGTTTGGCTTTTAACAATGCTCAGTCTCGTCGTGGTATTAAGTGTTTATTATATTATGTCGCCGGAAAGCAAAAATGCCGTGCAGATGAAAAGCGAAAAAAGCAGCGGAGAAGTCGCCACTGAAAAAACGCCCGCTCCTGAAACGAAAGATAAGAGCGGAAGCGGTACGGAAAAAGAAGACGGAACAAAAGGAACGAAAGATTCTAAAGGCACAAAAGAGGATAAAGAAACATCAGCCGAAGCATCGGACAAAGACGGATCGGTCGCCACAGAAACAGCTGATGAAAACTTATTTACCGCATACCGTATGGAACTTGAAGACGCGAGAAGCAAAGAGAGGGAACAGTTAAACAGCATTGTTTCAAGTGATGATGCGACCGCAAAGGAAAAAAGCGAAGCCTACGATAAAATGACGGCGCTGAGCAATGCTGAAGGGACGGAAAAACAGCTGGAAACGCTGATTAAAACACAAGGTTACAAAGATGCGCTCGTGGATGCTGAAGGAGACAAAATCAACATTACCGTCATGTCTGACAAACATTCAAACGCAAAAGCTTCCGCTATCATTGACCTGGTGGAAAAAGAAATCAAGACGATGAAAGACGTCGCCGTCACGTTTGAACCGACAAAGTAAGAGACCTGAACCGCCCGCACCCGCTGCGGGCTTTTCTGATGTCATTTTAGATCAGTGTTGAATTTACACAAGCGCTCCTGTAAGATAAACATAGTATGTACTTTTAGTAGCAACCCATAAATTTCTATTTTTTATACATAGGAGTGGAAACTGATGTTAAAAATCAACGAAATTCACGAACTGATAAAAAGAATCGATGAATCTTCCATCGACGAATTTGTTTACGAAATTGAAGGCGTAAGCCTCAAACTGAAAAAAAATGAAGCGCCGGCAGTGAATGTAACGGGACAAGCCCAAGCCGTTCCCGCCGCTTACGCACCTGCTCCGCAGGCTGCAAAACCGGAAGCGCGTGAAGCCGCTCCTGCTCAGGAAGCGCCGAAACAAGACGAAAACCTGCACAAAATTACGTCTCCGATGGTCGGAACGTTTTATGCTTCTTCATCGCCGGAAGCCGGTCCTTACGTAAACCAAGGTTCAAAAGTGAGCGAAAATACAGTTGTTTGTATCGTAGAAGCAATGAAACTCTTTAACGAGATTGAAGCCGAAGTAAAGGGAGAAATCGTTGAAGTGTTAGTTGAAAACGGCCAGCTGGTCGAATACGGACAACCTCTATTTCTTGTAAAAGCTGAGTAAGGAGACCTGCTATTATGATTAAAAAGCTATTGATCGCCAACCGAGGAGAAATCGCCGTCAGAATCATCCGGGCCTGCAAAGAGCTGGGCATTGAAACTGTAGCCGTTTATTCTGAGGCAGATAAAGACGCCCTGCATGTCCAAATGGCCGATGAGGCTTTTTGTATCGGGCCGAAAACATCAAAAGAAAGCTATTTAAATGTAACGAACATCGTCAGCGTCGCAAAGCTGACCGGCACGGATGCGATTCATCCGGGATACGGGTTTTTAGCTGAAAACGCCGACTTTGCCGAGCTGTGCGAGGAATTAAACGTAACGTTTGTCGGACCTACGGCTGACGCCATTTCAAAAATGGGAACAAAAGATATCGCGCGCGACACGATGCAGCTGGCGGGCGTGCCGATTGTGCCCGGTTCAAAAGGAATCATAAAAAATACGGAAGAAGCGGTTTCGCTTGCAGGTGAAATTGGGTATCCTGTCATTATAAAAGCCACTGCGGGCGGAGGCGGTAAAGGCATCCGGGTCGCACGCACAGAAGAAGAACTGATCAAAGGCATTGAGATTACCCAGCAGGAAGCCGCTACGGCATTCGGAAATCCGGGTGTGTACATCGAGAAGTACATAGAAGATTTCCGCCATGTTGAAATTCAGGTGCTTGCGGATAATTACGGAAACACGATCCATCTCGGAGAGCGTGACTGTTCTATCCAAAGACGTCTGCAAAAACTTCTTGAAGAGTCACCGTCACCTGCGCTTGATTCTGAAATCAGGGAGCAGATGGGTGAAGCAGCGGTAAAAGCAGCGAAGGCCGTCGGTTACACGGGAGCCGGCACAGTAGAATTCATTTATGACTACAGAGAACAGCGCTACTACTTCATGGAAATGAACACGCGTATTCAAGTAGAGCACCCTGTCACAGAAATGGTGACGGGAACGGATCTGATCAAAGAACAGATCAAAGTGGCATCCGGACAGGAGCTTTCGCTCAGACAGGAAGACGTTGAATTTAACGGCTGGGCGATTGAATGCCGCATCAACGCTGAAAATCCTGCGAAAAACTTCATGCCTTCACCCGGTAAAATTAACATGTACCTGCCGCCGGGCGGACTTGGTGTACGCGTGGATTCAGCCGCATATCCCGGCTACTCGATCCCGCCGTACTATGACAGTATGATTGCTAAAGTCATCACATACGGAACAACGCGTGATGAGGCAGTCGCACGGATGAAACGCGCGCTGAGCGAATTCGTGATTGAAGGTATTGAAACGACGATTCCGTTCCATTTGAAACTGCTTGAACACGAAACATTTGTCAGCGGAGAGTTTAATACAAAGTTTTTAGAAACATATGATGTAATGGGCTCATAATTTTTGCGGGAGGTGAATTGAATGGAAGACAACAGTGTGCTTAAAATGGATCATGATGAGGCTCATTTAGGCAAGGTTGAAATTGCTCCTGAAGTCATTGAAGTCATTGCCGGCATCGCCGCTTCCGAAGTTGAAGGAGTTGCTGAAATGCGCGGCAATTTCGCCACGGGCGTCGTAGAACGCTTCGGCAAAATCAATCACGGCAAAGGCGTAAAGGTCGATTTAGCCGATGACGGGATTACCATCGACGTCTATTGCGTCGTTCAATTCGGGATCTCGATCCCGAAAGTGGCGGCAAGCGTTCAGGAGAATATCCGCCAAACCTTATTAAACATGACGTCTCTTACCATTAATGAAATCAATATTCATATCGTCGGCATTCAATTTGACACGAAAGCCCAAGAAGTCGAAATCGACGAAGAAATGTAATGAGCGTATAAAAACCAAGGGGATGGGCAGCCCTTTGGTTTTTTATACGTTTCCCGTCATTTCAGGCATGAAGAAAGCCGGCTTACAAACGGCAGCCGAGTTTCTTCATGCTGTGAAATCCGAATGAAATTAATACGGTTTGTGAAAATATTCGGCATTAGGGTGAAAAAACCTAAATTTCGACATGCGATTGAGAAAAAAATATGTTATGATCTCTTTAAGCTTAACGACAAGCGGATAAAGCGGATCTGAAGGAGAAAGAAAATGAAAAGAAGAACAGCTAGAGAAAAAGCTTTGCAGGCACTTTTTCAGATTGATGTCAGCGATATTGCACCGAACGATGCCATTGAGCACGCGCTTGATGGTGAAAAAACAGACGCTTTCTTTGAACAGCTGGTGTACGGAGTGATCGAACATCAGGTTCAGCTTGATGAAATGATTTCCGGCCATCTCGTCAATTGGAAGCTTGACCGGATTGCAAACGTAGACCGCGCGATCCTGCGTCTGGCGGTGTATGAAATGGTTTATTCTGACGACATTCCTGCTAACGTGTCATTAAACGAAGCAATCGAGCTGGCAAAACGGTTCGGCGACGATAAAGCTGCAAAATTCGTAAACGGGGTTCTTTCTAACATTAAAACTGATATCGAATCATAGGAGGAAAGAAAATGACTGCAACAATCATCGACGGAAAAGAAACGGCTAAAGAAAAACGCGAACAATTGGCAAAAGAAGTAGAAGAGCTGAAAGCACAAGGCGTAGTGCCTGGCTTGGCGGTCATTTTAATCGGAGACGATCCCGCTTCTGTTTCATATGTGACAGGCAAGAAAAAAGCCGCTGAAACAATGGGAATGAAATTTAAGCTTGACCGCTTTGACTCAAGCTTAACCGAGGCGGAGCTTTTAACAGTGATTGATCAGTATAATCAAAATCCGGAATTCCACGGCATTCTCGTCCAGCTGCCGCTCCCGGATCATATTTCTGAAAAAGCCGTAATCGAGCGGATCTCCCCTGATAAGGATGTTGACGGTTTCCACCCTCTCAACGTCGGGAAAATGCTGCTTGGCGAAGATACATTTCTTCCATGCACGCCGCACGGAATTGTCGAGTTATTGAAAAAGACGAACGTAGATCTTTCCGGCAAAGAAGTTGTTGTAGTCGGACGAAGCAATATTGTCGGTAAACCGGTCGGCCAGCTGCTGCTGAACGAAAACGCGACCGTCACATATTGCCATTCCCGCACGAAAAATATGTCTGAGCATACGAAAAAAGCAGATATTCTTGTGGTAGCGGTCGGTAAAGCGAATTTCATCAAAGCCGATCAAATCAAAGAGGGCGCCATTGTCATTGATGTCGGCGTCAACCGTCTCGAAAGCGGAAAACTCTGCGGAGACGTTCAGTTTGATGAAGCGAAAGAAAAAGCATCTTTCATTACGCCGGTGCCGGGCGGAGTAGGTCCGATGACCATCACAATGCTTGCGCATAATACTGTTAAATCTGCCAGACGTACGTTATCATAGATAACCGGAGACAGTCACAAAAAGTGTGACAATGAGCACGATACCCGCTTCTTAAGGCTCCTTTCAGCCAGAGCGGGTTTTCTTAGTTTAGGGCAAAAAGCCTTTATGAAAGGAGTGCAGGATGTGAGTGAAGCGGCATATGTCACGGTTTCCGCGCTGACCAAATATATTAAACGAAAATTCGATGTGGACCCTCATCTTGAAGACATTTGGATTAAGGGTGAGCTCTCCAATGTTAAAATTCATACGAGAGGCCACATTTATTTTACATTAAAAGATGAGCATGCCCGCATGCAGGCCGTCATGTTTCAGAGGCAAAGTTCGAGGCTTGCGTTTAAGCCCGAAGACGGAATGAAGGTCATCGTAAGAGGCGGCATCTCCGTCTATGAACCGAGCGGAAGCTATCAGCTGTACGCGAAAGAAATGCAGCCGGACGGTGTGGGGGCGCTCTACTTAGCATATGAAGAATTAAAGAAAAAACTTGCCGGCGAAGGGTTGTTTGATGACCGGCATAAGCAGGCCATCCCCGCTTTTCCGGCCACGATCGGGGTCGTCACGTCACCGACGGGAGCAGCCGTCAGAGACGTCATTACCACACTCAAAAGAAGATACCCCCTTGTGAAAGTCATTGTGCTTCCCGCGCTCGTTCAAGGTGAAAATGCCAGCAGATCGATTGTGAAGCGCATTGAAGAAGCCAATGCACAAAAAATGTGTGACGTCCTGATCGTCGGAAGGGGAGGGGGCTCGATCGAAGAATTGTGGGCATTTAACGAAGAAATCGTGGCCCGGGCGATTTTTGCTTCCGCCATTCCGATTATATCAGCCGTCGGACATGAAACAGATTTTACAATCAGTGATTTCGTCGCGGATATCCGGGCGGCAACGCCGACAGGAGCGGCAGAAATCGCCGTCCCCCACACGACGGACTTAATGGAACGGACAAAAACGGCGGAAGTCCGCCTGACAAGAGCGATGCAGCAGCATATCAGCAAGAAAAAAGAACGGGTTCAATCGCTCCAGTCATCCTACGCGTTCCGTTTTCCGAAACGATTGTATACCCAAAAAGAACAGCAGTTTGACCTTTTGTATCAGCAGTTCCAATCACAGCTCACAGGGCTTACGGACATGAAACAAAGGCAGCTGGAGCGGAATACGTACAGATTAACGGCGCTCCACCCTGAAACCCAGCTGAAACAGGCGAAAAAACGGTACGAGGAGCGCTCAAATCAGCTCGCCCGAAGCATGAATGTCCAGCTGAAGCAGCTTCATTCGCAGTTTCAGACGGTTCTTGGTAAACTGAATGCATTAAGTCCCCTTCAGGTGATGGAGAGAGGATACAGTCTGGCCTATAAAGACAAAGAGCTGATCAAAAGCGTTGATCAAGTGGAACAAAATGATACGCTAGAAGTAAAGATGACAGACGGCGTTCTGACGTGTGAAGTATTGCAAAAGAGAGGCGAACGAAAATGACAGAAACCAAAAAAAGTGAAGAGCTGACATTTGAAGAGGCGATGAAAGGCCTTGAAGGCATTGTGGCAAAGCTTGAAGAAGGAGACGTGCCGCTGGAGCAGGCGATTAATTATTTTCAGGAAGGGATGGCCCTTTCAAAAATGTGCCATGAAAAGCTTCAGCATGTCGAAAAGCAAATGGACTTTATTTTAAAAGATAACGGCGAACTTGCACCTTTCAGCGTTCAGGAGGAAGACGAAGGTGACAAATAAACTGGACGCATTTTTAGCATCGCGCAAACAACTGATTGAACAACAGCTTTCTTTGTATACAGAACGGCTTGCGATGCCTGAAACCCTCAAAAAATCTATGCTGTATTCTTTGGAAGCGGGCGGAAAGAGGCTGCGCCCCCTCGTCGTCTTAGCCGTTCTGAATGCTTACGGAAAAGATGAAAAAGACGGGATTCCGGTCGGATGCGCTGTCGAAATGATTCATACGTATTCTTTAATACATGATGATCTGCCTTGCATGGACGATGATGATCTGCGCCGGGGAAAGCCCACAAACCATAAAGTCTTCGGAGAAGCGGCAGCCGTATTGGCCGGAGACGGGCTTCTGACAGAAAGCTTTAAATTGATCACATCTCATGTGTCTGAGGCGGTTTCAGCAGAAAAACGGCTCCGTCTCGTCGATGAGCTGATCAGCGCGGCGGGAACGGAAGGAATGGTCGGCGGACAGGCTGCCGACATGGAAGCGGAACAAAAGCGGATAACGCTTGAGGAGCTGGAATCCATCCACGAGCGGAAAACGGCCAAGCTCCTCGGTTTTTCCGTGACGGCGGGCGCCATTTTGGCAGATGCGCCGGAGGATGAAGTCGAAAAGCTCCGTTTGTTCAGCAGCCATATCGGCATCGGATTTCAAATCAGAGACGACATCCTTGATATTGAAGGGCATGAGGAGAGGATCGGCAAACCGGTCGGCTCAGACACCTCGAACGAAAAATCAACGTATCCGTCGCTTTTAACGCTTGAAGGCGCGAAAGAAAAGCTTGCGTATCATATCAGCGAGGCGAAACAGATCATCAGCGGCCTTTCTCTTCAGAAAGAATTGCTGCATGACCTCTGTGATTTAATCGCGGCGAGAGATCATTAAAAACGATCCTGATTTGAAGGGGCTGCCGCTCCTATGGTAAAATGTAAGCAGTTTCGATGAAAATACAAAGGGAGTCTTTTTCTTTTTTCAAAAAGACACTGTTTAATTTGCAGAAATTCATGCTGAAAGTGAGTTGATCCGCTTTGGATCTTTTATCAATACAGGACCCGTCATTTCTTAAAAAGATGTCAATTGAACAGCTGGAAGAGCTGAGTGAGGAGATCCGCAATTTCCTCATCACATCGCTGTCTGCCTCTGGCGGCCATATTGGGCCGAACCTCGGGGTTGTCGAGCTGACAATTGCGCTTCACAAAGAATTTGACAGTCCGAAAGATAAATTTTTATGGGATGTCGGACATCAGTCCTATGTTCATAAACTGTTAACCGGACGCGGCAAGGAGTTTGAAACCTTGCGCCAATATAAAGGGCTTTGCGGTTTCCCGAAACGCAGCGAAAGCGAACATGACGTATGGGAAACAGGCCACAGCTCAACCTCGCTCTCAGGCGCGATGGGAATGGCTGCCGCCCGTGATATTAAAGGATCGAAAGAATATATCATCCCGATTATCGGAGACGGCGCTTTAACCGGAGGAATGGCGCTTGAAGCGCTGAACCATATCGGTGATGAGAAAAAAGACATGATCGTCATCCTGAATGATAATGAGATGAGCATTGCGCCGAATGTCGGGGCGATTCATTCTATGCTGGGACGGCTTCGCACGGCCGGCAAATATCAATGGGTAAAAGACGAGCTTGAATATTTATTTAAGCGCATCCCGGCCGTCGGCGGAAAATTGGCCGCCACAGCTGAACGGATAAAAGACAGCTTAAAATATATGCTTGTGTCAGGCATGTTTTTTGAAGAGCTGGGCTTTACGTATTTAGGCCCGGTTGACGGTCATTCCTACCACGAACTGTTTGAAAACCTGCAATACGCCAAAAAAACGAAAGGCCCTGTCCTTTTACATGTCATTACGAAAAAGGGCAAAGGCTATAAACCGGCTGAGACTGACACAATCGGCACATGGCACGGAACGGGTCCGTATAAAATCAATACGGGTGATTTCGTCAAGCCGAAAGCCGCGGCGCCTTCATGGAGCGGACTTGTCAGCGGCACCGTGCAGGAGCTGGCGCGTGAGGATGACAGAATTGTCGCGATTACACCGGCTATGCCGGTCGGCTCTAAACTGGAAGGGTTTGCGAAAGAATTTCCTGAACGCATGTTTGACGTCGGAATCGCAGAACAGCACGCGGCGACGATGGCGGCTGGAATGGCGCTCCAAGGCATGAAGCCGTTTCTTGCGATTTATTCGACCTTTTTGCAGCGGGCGTACGATCAGGTCGTCCATGACATCTGCCGTCAAAACGCGAATGTATTTATCGGCATCGACCGCGCCGGTTTGGTCGGCGCTGACGGGGAGACGCATCAAGGCGTTTTTGACATCGCCTTTTTGCGGCATATACCAAACCTCGTTTTAATGATGCCGAAGGATGAAAATGAAGGCCGCCATATGGTCAATACAGCCCTTTCCTACGAGGAAGGTCCGATTGCGATGCGCTTCCCGCGCGGAAACGGGCTCGGCGTAAAGATGGATAAAGAGATGAAAACCATTCCGATCGGAACATGGGAAGTGCTCCGTCCCGGAAAAGACGCGGTCATTTTAACATTCGGTACGACCATTGAAATGGCGCTGGAAGCGGCTGAAGAACTGCAAAAAGAAGGCCTGTCCGTGCGTGTCGTGAATGCGCGGTTTATAAAACCGATTGATAAACAAATGATGAAGGCCATTCTTAATGAAGGTCTGCCGATTTTAACGATAGAAGAAGCCGTGCTTGAAGGCGGATTCGGCAGCACGATTCTTGAATTCGCTCATGACCTCGGCATGTATCATACACCGATTGACAGAATGGGCATCCCAGACCGGTTTATTGAACACGGCAGCGTAACCGCCCTGCTTGAAGAAATCGGTCTCACGAAGGCTGAGGTTATGAACCGGATAAAACTGCTGATGCCGCCGAAGACACATAAAGGAATTGGATCATGACAGCGAAAAAAGAACGATTAGATGTACTTCTTGTAGAAAAAGGCCTTGCGGAAACGCGGGAAAAAGCGAAACGCGCCATTATGGCGGGCATCGTATACTCAAATGAAAACCGATTGGACAAACCGGGTGAAAAAATCGCCCGGGATCTTCCGTTAACGGTAAAAGGAAACCCTCTTAAATACGTCAGCAGAGGCGGATTAAAGCTTGAAAAAGCCTTGGAAGTGTTTCCTGTCTCGGTAAAAGGCAAAACGATGATTGACATCGGCTCGTCTACAGGGGGATTCACGGATTGCGCCCTCCAAAACGGAGCCGAGCGGTCCTACGCAGTGGATGTCGGCTATAATCAGCTTGCTTGGAAGCTCAGACAGGACGAGAGGGTCGTCGTCATGGAACGGACGAATTTCCGCTATTCCGAGCCTTCCGATTTCACAGAGGGTTTGCCGGAATTTGCGACAATCGATGTTTCTTTCATCTCACTCCGCCTCATTCTGCCGGTTTTAAAAACGCTGCTTGTACCGGGGAGCGATTGTATCGCACTGGTAAAGCCGCAATTTGAAGCCGGACGGGAATCCGTCGGAAAAAAAGGCATTGTCAGAGATCCCGGCGTTCATACTGACGTTCTCCGCCGCATGAATCAATTTGCCGCTTCTGAAGGATATACAGTAAAAGGACTGTCCTTCTCACCGATTACAGGGGGAGACGGCAATATTGAGTTTCTGCTTCATTTGGAATGGGGCGGAGAAGACGGAAACGGCGCTGAACTGCCGGAAGAAGACATTCTCCGTACCGTCCGCGAAGCACATGAAAGATTAAAAGCCAAAAAGACAGATGTACCGGAATAATAGGGGGCTATTATTCCTTTTTTCTGCCATCATGTACTTTTTATCAAGAAGCGGTTAACATAATGACAAGAACAGCTTGAAAACAGAGGTGCTTACATGACAAAAGGCCAAAGGCATATAAAAATCAGAGAGCTTATTACAAGCCATGAGATTGAAACGCAGGATGACTTAGTTGACATGCTGAGAGAAGAAGGATATAAGGTAACCCAGGCGACTGTCTCCAGAGACATTAAAGAGCTGCATCTCGTAAAGGTGCCGACGAACAACGGCTCCTACAAATACAGCCTGCCGGCGGATCAGCGGTTCAATCCGCTGTCAAAACTGAAGCGTTCATTAATGGATGCGTTCGTAAAAATTGACTCAGCAAGCCATATGATCGTATTAAAAACGATGCCGGGGAATGCTCAGGCAATCGGCGCTCTGATGGATAATCTCGAATGGGAAGAAATCATGGGCACGATCTGCGGAGATGACACGATCTTAATCATCTGCAGGACGCCTGAAGATACGGAGGGCGTTCAAAGCCGTCTTTTGGAGCTGCTGTAGCGTAATTATCAGATAAAAGGTGGAATGCTGTTTGTTAGCTGAACTATCAATAAAAAACTTTGCCATTATAGAGGAACTGACGATTTCGTTTGAACGGGGGCTCACCGTCCTGACGGGAGAAACAGGGGCCGGCAAGTCAATTATTATAGACGCCGTTTCCCTATTAGTCGGCGGCCGCGGCTCGTCTGAATTTGTCCGTTACGGTGAAACAAAGGCCGAGCTTGAAGGACTGTTTCTATTGGACAGCGGTCATCCCGTTTTTGAAGTATGCCGTGAGCAGGGAATAGACGCATCTGACGACATGATTGTCATGAGAAGGGACATTAATGCCGGAGGAAAAAGCGTCTGCCGTGTCAACGGAAAATTAGTGACGATTGCGGCTTTAAGGGAGATCGGCAGACTTTTATTAGATATTCACGGACAGCATGATAACCAGCTGTTAATGGAAGATGACAAACACTTGGAGCTTTTGGACAGGTTTGCGGGCGCTGAGGCCGAATCCGCGCTTCAGGCTTACCATGAAGGCTATGAGCGTTATATGAAGCTGCTCAAAAAAGTGAAGAAGCTGTCAGAAAGCGAGCAGGAAATGGCGCATCGGTTAGACCTGATTCAATTTCAGCTTGAAGAAATCGAGTCGGCGAAGCTTGAATTGAATGAAGACGAACTTCTTCAGGAAGAGCGGAAGCAGATATCCAACTTTGAAAAAATTTATGAATCATTGCAAAACGCCTATAATGCGCTCCGCAGCGAGCAGGGGGGGCTTGACTGGGTCGGAATGGCCTCTGCCCAGCTTGAAGATATTTCGGATATCAATGAACCGCTGCAAAAGCTGTCTGAAAGTGTGTCAAGTTCCTATTATCTGCTGGAGGATGCAACCTTTCAGATGCGCAATCTGTTAGATGATCTGGAATATGACCCGGAACGGCTGAATTTTATTGAAACCCGTTTAAATGAGATCAAACAGCTGAAGCGCAAATACGGAGCGACGGTAGAAGACATTTTGGAATACGGCTCCAAAATAGAAGAGGAAATCGATCAAATCGAGAACCGCGACAGCCACCTTGAAGCGCTGAAGAAGGAATTGGAGTCGGTCGGCAAAGATGTGGCCGTAGAAGCCGCCAATTTATCAAAAATCAGAAAAGCTTGGGCCAAGAAACTGGCGGAAGCGATTCATCAGGAATTAAAAAGTCTGTATATGGGCAAATCAACGTTTGATACGGAATTTCTCGTGAAAACCGATCCGTCAGCCAGTGAAGCACCGGTTGTTAACGGGCAGCCCGTGCAGCTTACCCAAAAGGGGATTGACCTTGTGAAGTTTTTAATTTCAACAAACACCGGTGAGCCTTTAAAACCGCTGTCAAAGGTCGCTTCCGGAGGCGAGCTTTCAAGGGTGATGCTGGCGATGAAGAGTATTTTTTCTTCCCAGCAGGATGTCACCTCCATCATCTTTGACGAAGTGGACACCGGTGTAAGCGGGCGGGTTGCCCAAGCCATCGCGGAAAAAATCCATAAAGTATCGACCGGTTCACAGGTGCTCTGCATTACACACCTGCCGCAGGTTGCCGCCATGGCGGATACGCACCTTCTGATCGCAAAAGAATTCAAAGACGGCCGGACGACAACGCATGTCACGCCGCTTTCCAAACAGGACAAGGTAGCGGAAATCGGCCGCATGATTGCGGGCGTTGAAGTGACTGATCTGACAAAACGGCATGCACAAGAGCTTTTAAAACAGGCCGGACAGGTAAAAACGACAGGATAAGCTGCTGATACATGCAGCTTATTTTTTTGTTCCATTTCTCTAACAGTGTATCCAATGTTTTTCTTCGTATGCCGGTTATAAATCAAGCGCAGGAAGGCAAAAGTATAGATGTAGCAGAAAAAGAAAGTGGTGTGGGATAGGAGCGAGGAGAGTGAAGGAATGAATGCACGATAACATGAGGAAAGCAATAGGTGTAATTCTCCTTGTTTCTTTACTAAGTGTAGGCTTTTTTAAGCCATTTAAAGAATATTTACTGATACCGTCAGAAATGAGCGTCTTTGAAAACCAGACACAGGCCGTTCCGGTCAATGCATCAATAAGCGCTGAAAAGGGCGAATTATCAGAAGCCTTTACGCTGAAAGAAGAGCACGGCCATGCAAACATAACAGGGCAAACACAAGGCCGGTCAGAAGTAGTATATGATCTTGCCGGGTTTCCCATTAAAAAAACGAAAGTGCGTGTCCTTCCAGAATTGAAGGTCATTCCGGGCGGACAGTCCATCGGTGTAAAACTGCATTCAGTCGGTGTTTTGGTCGTCGGTTTTCACCAGGTGATGACAAAGGATGGGAAAAAGTCTCCGGGAGAACAAGCGGGAATTGAATCTGGCGACATCATTATTAAAATGAACGGACATAAAATTGAAAAAATGAGCGACATCGCCCCGTTTATTCAAAAAGCGGGCAAAACCGGTGAATCTTTGGATTTATTGGTGAAACGCGATAAGCAAAAAATCAAAACAAAGCTGATTCCGACAAAGGACGAAGCCGAGGGGAAATATCGAATCGGCCTTTATATCCGCGATTCGGCAGCCGGCATCGGCACCATGACATTTTTTGAACCGAAAACAAAAAAATACGGCGCATTGGGCCACGTCATCTCTGATATGGATACAAAAAAACCGATTGTTGTAGAAGACGGAGAAATCGTCCGTTCAACTGTAACATCGATTGAAAAAGGAAAAGGCGGCAATCCCGGCGAAAAACTGGCAAGGTTTTCGTCAGAACGGAAAACGATCGGCGATATTAACCGTAACAGCCCGTTCGGCATTTTCGGGACACTGCATCAGCCGATTAAAAACAACATTTCCGACAAAGCGCTTCCGATTGCTTTGTCAAATGAAGTAAAAAAAGGACCTGCACAAATGCTGACGGTTATCGAAAACGATAAAGTAGAGAAATTTGATATTGAAATCGTCAGCACCACGCCGCAAAAATTCCCGGCGACAAAGGGAATGGTGTTGAAAGTGACAGATCCGAAACTGTTGAAAAGAACCGGCGGAATCGTTCAGGGGATGAGCGGAAGCCCGATCATCCAGAACGGAAAGGTCGTGGGAGCCGTAACCCACGTATTTGTCAATGATCCGACAAGCGGCTACGGCGTTCATATCGAATGGATGCTGTCTGAAGCGGGTGTTGATGTTTACGGAAAAGACAAAGCAAGCTGACTGCCGGATGATCCGGCAGTTTTTTTATGTGATGCGTTCTTCACTTCTTTCCTGGATTCATGTAAAATAAGACATGAAGATTTTTCGACAAATTCACGTTTCCTGATTTGTCAAACTTAATTTTTAGTCGAAAAACCTAGAAAATGCTAGAAAAACAAAGATATACCACTATTATTGGTAAATATGGATTTTTTAAAAGGGGAAGTAGTGGTTTTGTCGAATGTAACATATAGCAGTCAAATGGGTTGCGTCCTGTTAATACATTGGGGGAGGAAGAAACGTGGAGAAAATTAAAGTTTGTGTTGCTGATGATAATCGAGAGCTTGTAAGCCTGTTGAGTGAATATATAGAGGGACAGGATGATATGGAAGTGATCGGCGTTGCTTATAACGGACAGGAATGTCTTTCGTTGTTTAAAGATAAGAATCCCGATGTGCTCGTTTTAGACATTATCATGCCGCATCTGGACGGACTTGCGGTTTTGGAGCGTCTGCGGGAATCAGAGCTCGAGAAGCAGCCGAACGTCATCATGCTGACGGCATTCGGTCAGGAAGACGTAACGAAAAAAGCCGTCGATTTAGGCGCGTCCTATTTTATCCTGAAGCCGTTTGATATGGAAAACCTTGTCGGCCATATCCGCCAGGTAAGCGGAAATGTCAGCAGTGTCACACACCGTGCGCCGTCTGCGCAAAGCAGCATTATCCGCAGCCAGCCGGAGCCGAAGCGGAAAAATCTCGATGCCAGCATTACAAGCATTATCCATGAGATCGGTGTGCCTGCCCATATCAAAGGCTATCTTTATTTGCGTGAAGCCATTTCCATGGTGTATAACGATATTGAACTCCTCGGCAGCATCACAAAAGTCCTTTATCCCGACATCGCCAAAAAATTCAACACGACCGCAAGCCGTGTAGAACGGGCCATCCGCCACGCCATTGAAGTCGCATGGAGCAGGGGAAATATTGATTCCATTTCTTCACTGTTCGGATATACGGTAAGCATGACAAAAGCAAAACCAACCAACTCGGAATTCATCGCGATGGTTGCTGACAAGCTGAGATTGGAGCATAAAGCTTCGTAACGCAAGCTTTTGGCTAGATGTCTTTTTCGCGCCTTCTATTCCGTGCATGAACGCGGAAGAGAAGGCGTTTTGAATTTTTGCTGACGAAAACAATGGGAATCACCCACGCTGGTACTTGTTCTATACATAAATGCGGGGTCTATGCCGTCTACACGTATAATACCGGAGCTGATATTTTAATGATTTTGCCGTCTCTGAAATAAAAGCGGGGGATGCGGCGGCTTAACACAGATAAGACTTCGTAGCTGATCGTACCGAGCATTTCGGCAATTTCATCAACGGAAATCTCGGCTCCTTGTTGTTTACCGTAGATGACGACTTCTTCTCCTTGTTTGCCCTCATTCTCACCTAAACTGACCATGATCATATCCATTGTCACTCTCCCCGCCACCGGCACCCGCCTGCCGCGGTGCAGAATAAACCCGCGGTTGGACAGGGCGCGGGAGTAACCGTCAGCATAGCCGACCGGAATCGTCGCGATGATTTCACCCGGTTCGGCGATATATGTGGCACCATAACTGACGGTCCGGGGATCTGTCACCATAGCTTTCACATAAGCGATACGCGCCTTTAAACTTAGTGCGGGTGTGAGATCCACGAGGTTCAGTTCCTTTATCGAGGCGGACGGATATAAACCATATAAACCAATACCTAAACGGATCATGTCGGCGCTGAATTCCGGGAATGCGATAGCGGCGGCTGTATTGCACATATGCACGGTGGGCAGCGTAATGTCTTGATTTTTTAAAAAGCTGAGAAAGCTGATAAACTTTTCGTGCTGCAGCATCGTCAGCTCAGTGTCCGGTTCATCCGCTGTTGAAAAATGTGTAAAGATGCCATCCCATGACAGATATGTACTCGACTTGAGCGCTTTCACCACTGCTAAAAGATCTTCTTCCGTACGCACACCCAGCCGGCCCATTCCGGTATCCACATTGATATGAATGGACAGCCGTTTCGAATCTGCTTCTTTTTCTAATATCCGATTCGCTTTTTTGATCCAGCTGACCTGAAACGCTGATAATGTTATGTTCCAAACGGCAGATTTTTTCACACAGCTGAGAGCTGTGAAGCCGAGCACGAGAATAGGTGCCGTAATTCCCGCTCTCCGTAACACAATTCCCTCTTCGACGCTGGCGACAGCGAGCTCGCTCGCCCCGCTTTCCAGTGCCTGCCGCGCTACTTCCACAGAGCCGTGGCCATAAGCGTTAGCTTTTACGACGGCCATAATTTTAGACGTATTCGGAATATGGCGGCGGATCGCCCGTATGTTCTTTTTTATCGCATCAAGGTCAACTTCAATCCAAACTTCCCGGCAAAGTTTTTTCATCACGATTCCTTCTTTCCTTAATGAGTTTCAGTACTCATGCTTTCAATCTGCATTCTATTCACCTTGAACTGAAATCATTCAAAACATGGAAAGGTGATCGCTGATGTTTAAAAATCTAGTTTTCGGGAAATCAGTGAGCCTGCTTATTTATGCAGTAAGGGCTGCTTGTCAGCCCTTAAATTGACTTTACAATATTCTGATCTGAAAATTGGTGTTCAAACATTTTGGTGTGGCTCACAGCATTGTTTTGAATGACAATGCCGATATTTCCCCCTCCGGCACCGAAAACGGTTTTTGATGCAGTCAGCGGACTGATGGATATGGCGCCGCCAACATTGACAACTCCGTTTCCTGATACGTTGTTTATCGTAATCGGGCAACCGCTCATTCTATTTTTTCTCCTTTCTCTCACAGTCTACTAACTATATGTACGCTGTGATATGGAATAAGATTAAACAAAACGGCAAAAAGAATCCGGCTGCTGCCAGCCGGAAAGGGAGGGGAATACGGATGTCATAATGTTTTCGTTACATTTTGATCAGAGTATTGAGAGCTTGAAGATTGAGACGTACTGGATTGATTCATTTGCAGGACCATCCCTGTATTTCCCCCACCTGAGCCGTAGACGGTTTTTGATACGGTTAAAGGACTTATCGAAAACGCACCGCCGACATTGACAACCCCGTTTCCGGAAAGACTGTTAATCGTAATAGGAAAACCAGCCATCATATACGGTCTCCTTTCTATTAATCTATTTACTATATGTACGCTGTGTGTTAGAAATAGGAGTAAACAAAGCGGTAAAAACTTGTGAATCAAAAAAACTGCCGGACATCCGGCAGTTTTTTTAGTCTACTTTTCAAACGGCACCCAGCCGCCTGTATTCTGAATCATTTCCCATAACGGTTCAGGAAGTCGGTATTTCTCAATTTCAGATGCTTGAATGGCTTTTTCGATTTCCTGTTCGCGGCCTTCTTTGACCAGCACCGCCCATTCGGGGTTAATCAAAATGACACGTCCCAGAGCCACCAGCGGAATTCCGCTTTCTAATACAGCAAGCGCTTCGTCCGCGGTATAGATGGAACCGACGGCCATCAGCGGCACTTTATGACCGACGCGTTCGTTTAATAAATCCATCCGCGTCCGTGAAGTATCCGCTCCGCGGCGGGCTTTGGAATTGACATCCATCAGTGAAATATGCAGATAATCCAAGTTCTCTTCTGCAAGCGCGTCGGCGAGCATGAATGTTTCTTTCATTGTAAGCCCCGGTGTTTCCGGCTCTTCCGGTGACAGGCGGTAGCCGAGAACGAATGGATTTTCAGCGTGTGTATCAATTGCCTGTTTGACAGCGTCAACGACTGCAAGCGGGAACGCAAGGCGCTTTTCATCGCTTCCGCCCCAGCGGTCTGTGCGCCGGTTTGTTTTCGGTGAATAAAATTGGTGAATCAGGTACCCGTTTGCCCCGTGAATTTCAACACCGTCAAAGCCGGCTTCAATCGCTCTGCGTGTCGCTTCGCCGAATGCTTTCACGATGTGCTCAATTTCTTGTTCGGTGAGAGCCCGGGACGTTTGTCTCCCGTCTTCTTCTGAGCCGCTCGGACTGACGACGTCGTTGTTTGGCACGAGTTCAGGAGGGCATTCTAATCCTCCGTGGTGAATCTGCACAACGGCTTTCGCTCCTTGAGACTGGATCGCCTGAGCGAGTTTTTTCAAGCCGGGAATGTGAGAATCATCATAGATGCCGGGCTGGCCTGGAAACGCTTTGCCGTCCGGCGTTACGTTTGCACATGCCGTAATGACCATGCCCATTTCTTTTGAACGGGGAGTAATGTAGCTTAATTCACGGTCGGAAATCGTTCCGTCATCATTTGATGAATAGTGTGTCATCGGCGCGACTGAAATACGGTTTGGTATGGTGACGCCGCTTTCGAACGTAAAAGGTTCAAACAGCGGTTTATAAGTTTGCTTCATCATTTCGCCTTCTTCCTTAGGAGTTTAACTCGTCCGTATTCTAGCTTATGTTTTAATTGTGTGCAATTATTTTGCTTGTTCTTCTTCCTGAGGTTATGACCGGCTGAACCATTTAAACGAATGAAACGGTTTTCTCCGTTCCTTTTCAGGATCTTTATATCCTCCTGAAATTTGATGGCCGATCGAGCTGAATATGACAGCGGCGGCGAAGAGGAGAATGATTTTTTTCATATACATATCTTCTTTCTTATCTTTTACAAGGTTATTTATAAGCATACGCCTGTGCGAAAAAACCGTCAATTTGTTTTTATTTATTCTTTTTTCCACTTTCCTGCGGCGAATATCGTTCCGATCTGAATCACAACACTTAACAGAGCGCACACTGCCACAACTGTGTTGCTGTCCATAGAAGACACCCTCCTTTTTGTTAGGTTGATGTATCATATGACAGCTGTCTCTGTTTTGACAAAACCGTAATGCGGTGTTTCATATTTTTCAACACAAAAAGGGCGCTTTTTTAAGCGCCTTTACTTTTTTTTCAGCCGGTTCAAAGCGATTTGAACGGCGATGGCGTCATCCAGGTAGCCGATCGGAAACATGTAATCCGGAATGACGTCGGTCGCTAAAATATAATACAGCAGCGCGCTCCCGAGAATCGCGCGGTCTTCAGCCGGTGTTGATTCATCCATATACTGATGATGCATGTTTTTCAAATGATCAATAAAAGGGCCGACGCTTTCTTCATTGTCCATTTTCTTTTGAAACTCATCGCAAATCAAGCGATGGCCCTGCTGGGTTTTGGCATATTGTTCATATCTGGTCAGTTCGCGCTCGATTTGCTCCCGGGAAAAAGGCTGATCAAACATCTCGGCCATATTCAGCATATCCTGAATCGCGTGCATCGGGTCTTGCGGCGCAGCTTCTTTTTCATGGCCGATGTCTATGCCTGACGCCTCAAGCAATTCCTCCAGCGGAGTGCGGAGATGTTTTGAAAATTCCTGAAGATGCTTTAAATTGGCCTTCTGCTTGCCGTTTATAATCCGGGAGATGGTGGCCGTATCAATATTTGTTAAGGCGCCGAGTTTTCTCATGGAGAGCGAGTGCTTATCAAGCAGTGATTTTAAAAGGGGCCCCAGTGTCTTATTTTTATTTTCTGTCAAGGGTGTCACCTCGTTTCCGCCGGAATGATGATCATTAATCAATAATTTTTGCAGAAAAGGTACCTTTTCTGTGCTGCTGAATAGGATAGTGTAGATTCAACGGCACAACATGTTGAAAAGACATCAAAGAATGGAGAGAAACGAACATGGCTTGGTTATTGATTTTAGGTTTGGCAGTGTCCTCGAGCATTGATAATTTAGGAGTGGGGATGTCATACGGCATCAGAAAAATCAAAATATCGCATGCGTCGAATATGATGATCGCTTTTATCTGTTTTGTATTCAGTTATATCGGAATTTATTTCGGCAAATGGATTTCAGCCGTTTTACCGGGCTTTCTTCCTGTATTGCTGGCGGCGTTTATTTTATCTGTCATCGGTATCCGCATCATTCTGCTGGCTGTGCCGAGAAAAACAGCGCGTGTTGGCGCGTCAGGAAAAAAAGGCCGTTTTGCCGGTCTGCTGCAAAATCCGGAGGCAGCGGATGCCGACGGTTCGGGAGAAATCGGTATATTGGAATCCATGGTTCTCGGGGTGGCCGTATCCGCAAATGCGCTGACCAACGGATTAAGCGCGGGGTTGATCGGGCTTTCTCCAGCTGCCATTTCCATCACTGCGGCGGTCGGAAGCTTTTTGACGATATGGATCGGCTGCTCGCTTGGGAAAAAAGCCGCGTCATTACGCATCGGTTCTTTTCACGTCGGACAGTTCAGCACGGTGCTGAGCGGAGTGATTATTCTCATCATTGCCGCCAATACGCTGCTCTTTTAAGTTGTCCCGTTCATTTTATGAAAAGCTCAAAATAAATATGAATGTTTCTATTCGGGAGAGCGCATGATGCGGCTCTCTTTTTTGCCGATCTGATATTTTTTCAAAATGAACAGAAAGTCGTCCGTTTCCGTTAAATTCTGCATATTCGGCCTTCAGACAGAACCTTTATCATAGACTGATCAGCTTGTTTTCTTTCTAAGTTCAGGTAAACAGCAGGTCAGATAGCCTTCATTCCAAATATGGAAAAGAGCTGGAGGAATGAAGGCTCCCTTTACAAATCGGCCATTCTGTTCAAAGATAAAGCCGAATGAGAAAACGTGAGGTGATCTGTGTGAAGTCTGTCATACTTCTGATCTTCACCGCATGGCTGTTATCAGGCTGCGAGTATACCGCGGAGGCTGATGCGGCGCCGTCATTTACACAGGAAGGAACATTTATAAAAGCGGCCGGAAACGATACGATCGCGGTCGAAATTGACGGAGAAAGGCAAGAGGTGAAGGTGCCTTTCGCTAAGCGGTTTGAATGTCAGTCCCTGCCTGAACATACGGCGGTGCAAATCACCTATAAAAAAGAGAGCAACGGACAATTACGGCTTGAGGAACTGAAAAAAGAAACAGATATGTGAAAACGGGGAGGAAAAAACGTGGGTTTACTGACAAAAAGCGCTGCTGCCTTCGGTGCCGCTCTGCTTCTGCTTGCGCCGTCTGCTTATGCAGCTGAACCTTTGCAAGGGAAAACCATTTATATCGATGCCGGACATGGCGGAGAAGACAGCGGGGCCGGGGGAAATGGACTGCTTGAGAAAAACATCAATTTAGCGGTGTCAAACAAGGTGATTGCTAAATTGGAGACAGAAGGCGCAAAACCTGTAGCTTCAAGGACTGACGATACTTTTTTACGTTTGGACGAGCGGGTGGCGAAAGCAAGCGCCAGCCAATCCGATTTATTCGTCAGCCTCCATACGAATTCAGCCGTCTCAACGGCATCGGGCACGGAAACGTATTTTAATTCGACATATGAAGGAGCAGACAGCGAAAGGCTTGCTTCCGACATCCAGCAGCAGCTTGTCACGTCTTTAGGGATGAGGGACAGAGGCGTAAAAGAAACTCCTTTTTATGTCATTACATATTCAAAGATGCCGAGTGTGCTGGCTGAATTAGGTTTTATCACAAATCCTCAAGATGCGGACAAGCTGAAAAGCGATAACGGCCAAGAGCACGCCGCAGACGCCGTTGTAAACGGAATCGAAACCTATTACAGCGGACGGTAATGATAAAATATGTGTAAATAGCGCCCTCCTTATGTGCATAACGATTATAATAGAGAAAACCGATGACAAACATCTGAGGTGACACATATGACGAATATTTTTGCCCACCGGGGGGCGTCGGGCGACTGCCCTGAAAATACGATGCCCGCATTCAAAAAAGCGATTGAGGACGGGGCTGACGGAATCGAACTTGATGTACAGATGACAAAAGACGGCCGGATCGTGGTCATTCACGATGAAACCCTCGACCGCACGACATCTTTGAAAGGATTTGTGAAAGATACGGCGTATGACAAAATCAGAACCGCCGATGCCGCCGGAAAATGGAAAGATTCTTTTAAAGGAGTCAGAATTCCGCTTTTGTCAGATGTGCTGCGTTTTGCGGAACGTGCTGATTTTCTGATAAACATTGAGCTGAAAAACAGTGTATTCCGTTACGAAGGAATGGAAGAAGAAGTGATAAAAAAAGTCAGATATTACGGACTGGAAAAGCGCGTTATTTTTTCTTCATTTAATCATGAAAGTCTCGCGGTTTGCCACGCCCTGGCGCCTGAAATTGAAAGGGCGGTGCTGACCATGGATGTGCTGTACCGGCCTGAACGGTATCTTGCAGCCATTCCCGCTTCGGGTTATCATCCGAAGCTCGGTACGCCGGCGGTGAGCGCTGAAGTGATCAAACATCTTGCGAAACACCAAGCGGCGCTCCGTCCGTTCACTGTCAATCGTCCTGAGGATATGAAGCAGCTGATGAAAGCGGGAGCAGACGCAATTTTTACCGATTATCCAAAGCTGGCTGTTTCTATAAAAGAAGAATGCCGCAGCTGAGAAGACTGTTCAGACAGTCTTCTTTTTTTATGGGCGGGAAAAAGGCGGTGCACTCATAACTCGGTCAGCCGGTTCATATATTGTAACAGGGCGTTTTGTGTAAGCGTTATCTTTTATCTTATTGAAAGTGAGGCAAAATTGTGGGAAAAACGGTTATCGTCAGTGCGGCAAGAACGCCGTTCGGAAAATTTGGCGGCGCATTAAAAGAGGTAAAGGCAGCCGAGCTTGGCGGCATTGCCATAAAAGAAGCAATCAAGCGCGCCGCTATCAGTGAAAGCGAAGCGGAAGGAGCGGTGATGGGAATGGTCGTCCAGGCGGGTGCCGGGCAGATTCCGGCACGGCAGGCTGCAAGATATGCCGGGCTTCCGTGGTCCGTTCCGGCTGAAACCATTAATAAGGTCTGTGCATCAGGGCTCAGGGCCGTTACCATCTGTGATCAAATGATTCGGGCGAAAGATGCGGACGTGCTGATTGCAGGCGGAATGGAAAGCATGAGCAACATTCCGTACGCCATTCCGGCCGGCCGCTGGGGTGTGAGGATGGGGGACGGGGTGTTTCAGGATTTAATGGTTCATGACGGGCTGACCTGTGCGTTCGACCAGGTGCATATGGCTGTCCACGGAAGCACTGCGGCCAAAAAGTACGGCATTTCCCGGGATGAACAGGATCATTACGCTCTTTTGAGCCAGAAACGTGCGGCAGAGGCGGCTGAAGCGGGCAAATTGCGTGAAGAAATCGTTCCCGTCACCTGGACCGGCAAAAAGGGCAAACAGCATACTGTTGAAGCGGATGAGGGGCTGCGTCCTGATACGAGCCTTGAGCAGCTTGCAGCGCTCAAGCCAATTTTTACAGCCGACGGAACGGTTACAGCCGGAAACGCTCCCGGTGTAAATGACGGGGCCGGAGCATTTGTGCTGATGTCAGAGGAAAAAGCCGCGAAGCAGCATGTCAGGCCGCTCGCAGCGATACTTGGCTTTGCGTCAGTCGGACTGGAAGCGTCCGAGCTGGCAAGCGCGCCGGGAGAGGCCATCAGCCGGCTCTTGACAAAAACCGGACTGTCCGTTGACGATATTGATTTGTTTGAAGTAAATGAAGCATTTGCGTCCGTCGTGCTGGTGAGTGAAAAAATAGCCGGGTTCAGCCGGGAAAAAGTGAATGTAAACGGAGGGGCAATCGCGTTCGGCCACCCGATCGGCGCAAGCGGAGCGAGAATCATCATGAGTTTAATATACGAATTAAAGCGTCGCGGAGGAGGTTTAGGCATAGCGGCTATATGCAGCGGAGCGGCTCAAGGAGATGCCGTCCTGCTGGAGGTGTACTGATCAAAGGAGGGAGCGCCGGATGAAGATGAAAACAATCATGGTCGCAGGTGCCGGTCAGATGGGAGCAGGCATCGCTCAGACGGCTGCAGAAGCCGGGTTTGCCGTCAAGTTATACGATTGGGAGCCGGAAACGGTAAAAAAGGGTCTTCACCACATAAAGGCAAACCTGGAGAAAGAGCAGGCAAAAGGACGGAAGTCACAGCAGGAGACAGATGCCGTTTTCAGCCGTATTTCTCCGGCAGAGCTCACAGAAGCGGGAGATGCTGATTTTGTAATTGAAGCCATTGCAGAAAACAAAAAAGCAAAAGCAGAATTGTTTGACACACTAGATAAAATCTGTCCCCCTCATGCCGTATTGGCAAGCAATACGTCTTCTCTTCCCATTACGGAGCTTGCCGCGGCCACAAAAAGGCCTGAAAAAGTAATCGGCATGCATTTTATGAATCCGGTTCCTGTCATGGAGCTTGTCGAAGTCATCAGAGGACTCGCCACATCGGAAGAAACGGCGGAAACAGTAAAGAAGCTTGCCGTCCGGATGAATAAAACCCCTGTCGAAGTCAATGACTTCCCGGGCTTTATATCTAATCGCATATTAATGCCGATGATTAACGAAGCCGTTTATTGCCTTTACGAAGGAGCAGCTTCAAAGGAAGCGATTGATGCGGTGATGAAGCTTGGCATGCGGCATCCGATGGGTCCTTTAACATTAGCTGACTTCATCGGGCTGGATACGTGCCTTTCCATTATGGAGGTTCTCTATGCGGGGCTCGGAGATTCGAAATACCGCCCATGCCCTCTGCTCAGAAAATATGTCAGCGCCGGCTGGCTCGGCAAAAAAAGCGGGCGCGGTTTTTATGAGTACGGAAGATGACGTAAAGATCATGAGGGGAGACGGCAGCCATGCATTTTACAGAAGAGCACATCATGATGAGAAAAATGGTGCGTGATTTTGCCCGCAAGGAAATCGCGCCGGTGGTTGAGCTCATGGAATCAACAGATGAATTTCCGGAGCGGCTGATTAAAAAAATGGGCGAAGCGGGATTGATGGGCATTCCCGTCCCGGAAACTTACGGCGGGGCGGGTGCTGATACAACATCTTACATTTTAGCGATTCATGAAATATCAAAAGTCAGCGCGGCCGTCGGCGTCATTTTGTCCGTCCACACATCGGTAGGGACAATCCCGATTTTGCATTTCGGGACAGAAGCCCAAAAACAAACGTATATTCCGAAGCTGGCAGCGGGCGAATATATTGGGGCATTTGCGCTTACTGAGCCTCAATCCGGATCTGATGCGGGAAGCCTGAAAACAACGGCCGTGCGAAAAGGCGGTTCATATATTCTGAACGGTTCAAAAATCTTTATTACAAACGGCGGAGCGGCAGATCTGTATCTGACATTCGCCATAACCGATCCGGGTAAGGGGAGAAAGGGGATTTCAGCGTTTATCGTTGAAAAAAACACACCCGGTTTTTCTATCGGAAAAAAAGAAAAAAAGCTCGGATTGTTAGGTTCCAATACTGTCGAATTGCAGTTTGACCAAGCGGAAATTCCGATTGAAAACCGGCTCGGCGAAGAGGGCGGAGGCTTTTCAATCGCCATGAAAAACCTTGAAGTCGGACGGATCGGCATAGCGGCTCAGGCGCTCGGGATTATCGAAGCGGCGCTCGGCTGCTCGGTGGAGTACGCCAAAACCCGCAGCCAGTTCGGCAGACCCATCGCTTCGAATCAGGCTGTTTCATTTAAATTATCTGACATGGCGACGAATGCGGAAGCTGCCAAATTATTGGTCTATCATGCTGCTGATCTGTATCAGCGAGGGCTTCCGTGCGGAAAAGAAGCATCTATGGCGAAGCAATTCGCGTCCGATGCGGCGATGAAAGCGGCGGTGGAGGCTGTGCAGATTCACGGCGGCTACGGCTATATGAAAGAGTATCCCGCGGAGCGTTTATTTCGGGATGCGAAAGTCACGCAAATTTATGAAGGAACCAATGAGATTCAAAGGCTGATTATTTCTAAGTATCTTCTTCAATAAAAAGTGCGCAAAGGAGCGAAACCATGGAATCTTATTCTCCCGGTTTAGATGGCGTCATTGCGGTGGAAACGGGGATTTCTTTCCTGGATACACAGCAGGGCAGTATTTTAATCAAAGGCCACGATCTGATTGAGCTTTCTAAAACGGCCGGCTATATGGACATTGTTCATCTCTTATTGGAAGACAGACTTCCTGATGCGAAAGAGAAGGCGGCGCTTGAAGAAGACGTTCGGCGCGGCGGACACCTTCCCGAGGAAATCTTGCACATATGCCGTCTGCTGCCCGAACATACTCACCCGATGGACGGACTGAGGACGGGTTTGTCCGCGCTTGGAGGCTTTGACAAGGACATCGATGACCGTTCATCTTCCGTAAATCAGCACCGCGTACGCGGACTGATAGGCAAAATGCCGAATCTGACGGTCAACAGCTATCGAGTCATCAACGGGCTGGAGCCTTTGGCGCCGGTCGGAACCTTATCATACAGCGCAAACTTTTTATATATGATTACCGGAAAAACGCCGTCATCTTTGGAAGAAGAAATCTTCGACCGGTCGCTTCTTTTATACAGTGAGCATGAATTGCCGAACTCAACGTTTACGGCCCGTGTCATCGCTTCGACGCAATCGGATATTTACGGCGCGCTGACCGGAGCCGTCGCCTCGCTTAAGGGAAACCTTCACGGCGGAGCGAACGAAGCGGTTATGTACATGCTTGAGGAAGCGAAGGATACAGACGGGTTTACACAATTATTAACTCAAAAACTCGCAAACAAAGAAAAAATCATGGGCTTCGGCCACCGTGTCTACATGAAAAAAATGGATCCGAGGGCGCTCATGATGAAAGAAGCGTTAAAAAAGCTGTCTGATCTTTCAGGTGATTTCCGTCTTTATAATATGTGTGAAGCCGGCGAAACCGTCATGCGGGAGAAAAAAGGCCTTTATCCGAATTTAGATTACTACGCAGCGCCGGTCTATTACATGCTCGGCATCCCAATACCGCTGTACACGCCTATATTCTTCAGCGCACGCACGGTCGGCCTGTGTGCCCACGTTATTGAACAGCACAGCCGAAACCGGCTTTTCCGCCCGCGTGTCCGCTATACCGGAGCGCGCCTGTAAACAGATGAGAAAGGAAGATGAAAACATGACAGAACCCCGCCGAATGGACGCTGTAATCGAAGAGATTTCTGACTACGTGCTCCATCAGGAGATTGATAGTTCAGAAGCTTTCGCTACGGCAGGACATGTGCTTCTTGATACGATAGGCTGCGGAATTTTGGCGCTCAGCTATCCCGAATGTACAAAGCTGCTCGGCCCGATTGTCCCGGGAACCTCCGTGCCCAACGGCAGCAGAGTCCCGGGCACGCCTTTTGTTTTAGATCCGGTCACGGCTGCTTTTAATATCGGCTGTATCAACAGGTGGCTCGATTATAATGATACGTGGCTTGCTGCGGAATGGGGTCATCCGTCTGACAATCTCGGAGGCATATTGGCTTGTGCGGATTATATATCCAGAGTGCGGATTTCAGAAGGGAAAGAACCGCTTATCGTGCGCGATGTGCTTTGCGCAATGATCAAAGCGCACGAAATTCAAGGGATTCTCGCTTTGGAAAACAGCTTAAACAGAGTGGGGCTTGACCATGTGCTGTTTGTGAAAGTGGCGACTGCGGCTGTTTGCGCGCAAATGCTGGGCGGCTCAAAAGAGGAAATCAATAACGCCGTATCTCATGCCTGGATTGATAATTCAAGCCTCAGAACGTACCGTCATGCGCCGAATACCGGATCACGCAAATCATGGGCGGCCGGCGACGCGACGAGCAGAGGCGTATATTTGGCCCTTATGGCGCACAAAGGTGAAATGGGGTACCCGACGGCTCTGACCGCATCTGGGTGGGGATTTCAAGACGTATTGTTTAACCGGCAGGAAATAAAGCTTGCCCGCCCGCTTGGGTCCTATGTGATGGAGAATGTTCTGTTTAAAGTATCCTACCCGGCTGAATTCCATGCCCAGACAGCGGCGGAATGCGCGGTCCGGCTTCATCCGGAGGTGAAAGACCGCATCGAAGACATTGACAGGATCACGATTATGACGCATGAGTCGGCAATCCGGATTATCGATAAAAGAGGGCCGCTTCACAATCCGGCTGACCGGGATCACTGCCTCCAGTACATTACGGCAATCGGGCTGCTTTTCGGAGATATCACGGCGAATCATTATGAAGAGGAAACGGCGTCTGACCCGCGAATTGATACATTGCGGAGCAAAATGGAGGTGACGGAACACAAAGCGTACTCAAAAGATTACTTAGACCCGAATAAGCGATCCATATCAAATGCCGTACAGGTGCATTTTACAGACGGCACGGCTACGGGACGGATTGAATGTGAATACCCGCTCGGGCACCGGTTCCGCAGAAAAGAAGCCGTTCCGAAGATTCTTGCCAAGTTTTCAGCAAACATCAGCACTCATTTTTCATTGAAGCAGCAGCGTAAAATCGAAGAGGCCTGCGAACATAGCGGCCGAATGCAGAAGCTCAGCGTTAGTGAATTTATGGACTTATTTCTCGTATAAAATAGGAGGGTGACAAACATGACGTGGATCGTCAGCGAGCAGTCGTCTCAAGAGGAGCTTGCAGAGCGGTTCCGTACGCTGATGACAGCGCCGGATCTACTGCAGATCCCCGGCGCCCATGATGCGATGGCCGCTCTTATCGCCAAGAAAACGGGGTTTTCGGCTCTTTATTTATCAGGCGCGGCTTACACGGCGAGCAGAGGGCTGCCCGATTTAGGGATCATCACGTCGGCGGAAATGGCTGAACGGGTTAAAGATCTGGTCCGCTCGTCTGATCTGCCCGTCCTTGTCGATATTGACACGGGTTTCGGAGGAGTGCTGAATGCCGCCCGGACGGCGAAAGAAATGTATGAAGCGCGCGCGGCCGCCGTCCAGATGGAGGATCAGCGCCTGCCGAAAAAATGCGGACATCTGAATGGGAAGCAGCTCGTGCCGATTGAAGAAATGGCGCAAAAAATCCAAGCGGTCAAGCGGGCCGCGCCGACTCTTCTTGTTGTTGCGAGAACAGACGCCAGACAGCAGGAAGGACTGGAGGGGGCATTAAAAAGGGCGTCCGCTTATATAAAAGCGGGTGCTGACGCTGTTTTTCCGGAAGCGCTCCAATCCGAAAGTGAATTCAGAGCGTTTTCCAAACAAATCAGTGTGCCGATTCTCGCAAACATGACTGAATTCGGAAAAACGCCGTATTACAGTGCTGATGAATTTTCCGATATGGGCTGTCAGATGGTCATTTACCCGGTCACGTCACTCAGAACGGCGGCCAAGGCTTTTGAGCGTATTTTCCGCCTTCTGAAAGAAGAAGGCTCGCAAAAAGAGGGGCTTTCGGATATGCAGACGAGAAAAGAATTATATGAAACGATCGCTTACGATGACTATGAAGAACTGGATCAATCCATTGCCAAAACAATACTGCCGGACGACTGAAAAAGCCCTTTTTTGCAAGGGCTTTTTTCACAGCTTTTTTTTCCTGAACCGCGGGCTGACTTGATTGCGTTTCCGATCTCTGTACAGAATAAACCCGGCCAGAACATAAAGGCCGAACAAAAAAAACGCCAATCCGGCCGCCCCCTGAAGAAAAAGGGACGGAAACGGGGAAAACGCATGCCCGAATAATGCATCTCTCATCAGCTTAATGCCGAGCGCCGCGACAGCGCCGGGGAGGACCAGAATCAAAAGCGCAACAAGCCGGCTCATATTCAGAAAACCCCTTTACGATATATTTTCCTTTATTGTCCAATCGAAAAAATATTTTGTCAAGAGATCAAAACGTGGTAACATAGGGGTTGTGCAAATTATTGCAACGGGAAATACAGGTGTGCAAATTTTTTCATATAAAGGGGTATCGGGATGCAGAAGGTGCTGATTATAGGTGCTGGTAAAGGAGGCACGGCGCTCCTACAGATTTTGATGAAAACAAAGCTGATCCGGATTATTGCGGTGGTTGATCAAGATCCGGAGGCGCAAGGGCTGCAAGAAGCCCGGAGATATGGAATTGCAACCTCATCAGATTGGAAACCCTACATAACTGAAGATATAGATATTATCATCCATACAACAGGCGATAAAGCGGTCATGGATGAGCTGCTCCATGAGAAAAAAGAACAAACCATCGTCATGCCGGGAAAATTGGCGTACATGGTGTTTCAGCTGATGGAGGAAAAACAGCAGCTTATCCAAATGTTGAAGTCGCAGACGTATAAGCATGACCGGATTTTTAATTCAACGCACGACGGCATGATTTTTATAGACGTCAACGAAACGATCATTTTATTTAATCAGATGGCAGAAAAAATGGTCGGCCAAAAACGGGAGGATGTCATCGGCCGCCAAATTAAAGATGTAGTGCCGAACACAAAGCTGCCGCGGATTCTGGAAACGAGAGAGCCGGAATATAACCAGAAGCAGCTTCTCGGAAAGCACCTGCAGATTGTCACGACAAGACTGCCGATCATTGATGAAGGCGGAAAACTTCTCGGCGCGTTATGCGTGTTTAAAGACATCACCGACGCAGTTGAACTGGCGGAAGAGGTCACGAACTTAAAACAAATCCGCACCATGCTTGAAGCGATTATACAATCATCAGACGAGGCCATTTCTGTCGTTGATGAAAATGGCATCGGAATGTTAATCAACAAAGCGTATACAAAAATGACCGGGCTGTCAGAAAGCGAAGTCATCGGAAAACCCGCTTCCACCGATATCTCAGAAGGGGAAAGCATGCACCTGAAAGTATTGGGGACAAGGCGGCCCGTGCGGGGTGTGAGGATGAAGGTCGGCCCCAATAAAAAGGATGTTATCGTAAATGTCGCCCCCGTTATTGTGGACGGTATTTTAAAAGGCAGCGTCGGCGTCATTCACGATGTGTCAGAAATTAAAACGCTGACTGCTGAGCTGAATCGGGCGCGCCAGATCATCCGCACGCTTGAAGCGAAATACACGTTTGACGACATCATCGGCACGAGTGAACAAATGCTGGTCGCCCTTGAACAGGCGAAGCTCGGGGCGAAAACGCCAGCGACGATTCTGCTGCGGGGAGAATCCGGCACAGGAAAAGAACTTTTCGCCCACGCCATCCATAATGAAAGCGACCGAAAATACAATAAATTCATCCGGGTCAATTGTGCGGCCCTGTCTGAATCCCTGCTAGAATCCGAGCTTTTCGGCTATGAGGAAGGCGCGTTTACGGGCGCGAGGCGCGGAGGCAAAAAAGGACTTTTTGAGGAAGCGAATAACGGCAGCATTTTCTTAGATGAAATCGGAGAGCTGACCCAAAGCACCCAGGCAAAGCTGCTCAGAGTTCTGCAAGAAAAAGAAATTATCAGAGTCGGCGGCGCTAAAGCGATTTCTGTCAATGTCAGAATTATCGCAGCGACAAACGTCAATATCGAAAAGGCCATGGCGGAAGGCGCGTTCCGTGAAGATCTGTATTACCGGATTAACCGCTATCCGATCTCAATCCCGCCGCTTCGGCAGCGCAAAGAAGATATTGAAGCGCTGAGCATTCGGCTCATTGAAAAAATCAATCAGGATTACGGCCGCAATGTAAAGGGGCTCGCGCCGAACGCGCTGCGAGCTTTATCAGCCTACAGCTGGCCGGGAAACGTCCGGGAGCTTGAAAATGTTCTCGGACGGGCAATGATATTTTTAGAGCCGCACATGGAACGGATCGAACAGCAGCATCTGCCTGTTTTTGAATCAGAGCTGAATGAAAAAAACGGCACCCAAAGTGATTTTCCGGATGTGGAAGGGGAAAAGCTGTCTCAGGCTGTTGAAAAATTTGAAGCGCACGTCATTCAAAAAACGCTTGAAAAGCATAAATTCAACCGAACCAAAACGGCAAAAGCGCTTGGTGTCAGCATTCGGAACCTGTACTACAAAATGGACAAGTACGGCCTTGCAAATGACGGCATGCAATAAATTGCAGAGAAAGCGCAAACAGCTGCATGTTTTCTTGAAAAAAGCCGGAAATAAACCCTCCCGCATATTTGGCACGGAACTTGCATTGTTAAAAGCGGATTCGCACAAGGAAGGTGGTACAAAATGAAGCTGAGAGACCTAGTTGAAAAAGCCGCGGCAAAAAACGCAAAAACCATTGCAGTGGCCCACGCAGCAGATAAAGAAGTGATCCAGGCCGTCAAAATGGCGGCAGAACACTTGTCGGCACGATTTTTACTGACGGGTGACAGCGGAAAGCTGAAAGAGCTTCTGGCAAATGAGCCGAAGTTCAATGCTGAAATCATCCACGCCGATTCACCCGAAGAATCTGCGGCAAAAGCAGTGCGCGCAGTGCGTGAACAAGAGGCGGACGTTTTAATGAAAGGGAATCTCCCGAGCTCAACTCTTCTGAAATCGGTTTTAAACCGCCATGAAGGGCTTCGTTCAAAAAGGGTGTTGTCACATGTAGCCGTTTTTGAGGTGCCGGACTATGACCGGCTGATGTATGTGACTGATTCAGCGCTGAACATTGCCCCGTCTCTTGAAGAGCTCGGGCATATTCTGCAAAATGCGGTTCATGTCGCACATTCAGTAGGGAATCCTATGCCGAAAGCCGCAGTCCTTGCCGCTATTGAAACGGTTAATCCGAAAATGGAGGCGACGCTGAACGCGGCTGCGATCGTCCAGATGTGCAACAGAGGGCAGATTACCGGCTGCATTGCGGACGGACCGCTTGCTTTGGATAATGCCGTATCCCAAGCGGCTGCGCTGCAAAAAGGGATTTCCGGAAGCGTAGCGGGCCAGGCGGATATTCTCTTGGTTCCTTCAATCGAGGCCGGAAATATGCTTTATAAGTCAATGATTTATTTTGCGAAAGCAAATGTTGCTGCCGTCATCGCCGGTGCAAAAGCGCCGATCGCATTAACTAGCAGAGCGGATACCGCAGAAAATAAACTGTATTCAATTGCGCTTGCGATTTGCGCATCACAAGAACAGTAGGAGGAACGAACCTATGGAAATTTTTAAATATATGGAGACTTATGATTACGAACAATTGGTATTCTGCCAAGATGAACAATCCGGATTAAAAGCGATCATCGCGATTCATGATACGACGCTCGGCCCAGCACTCGGCGGAACAAGAATGTGGACATATGACAGTGAAGAAGCGGCGATTGAAGATGCACTAAGACTCGCAAAAGGCATGACTTATAAAAATGCGGCTGCCGGTTTAAACTTAGGCGGCGGGAAAACCGTTATTATCGGAGACCCGCGCAAAGATAAAAATGAAGAAATGTTCCGCGCGTTCGGGCGCTACATCCAAGGCTTAAACGGAAGGTATATTACGGCGGAAGACGTCGGCACAACCGTTGAAGATATGGACATCATTCATGATGAAACAGACTATGTAACCGGAATTTCTCCGGCATTCGGTTCATCAGGAAATCCGTCCCCGGTTACGGCATACGGCGTCTACAAAGGGATGAAAGCCGCAGCGAAAGCGGCGTTTGGCACTGATTCACTGGAAGGTAAAACAATTGCCGTGCAAGGCGTGGGAAATGTGGCTTACAATCTATGCCGCCACCTTCACGAAGAAGGCGCTTCTTTAATCGTAACGGATATCAATAAAGAATCTGTTAAACGTGCCGTTGAGGACTTCGGCGCCCGCGCAGTTGATCCCGACGACATTTACTCACAGGCGTGCGATATTTATGCCCCATGTGCTCTCGGCGCCGTCATTAACGATGACACGATTAAACAGCTGAAGGCGAAAGTCATTGCGGGAGCGGCCAATAACCAGCTGAAAGAAACACGTCACGGCGATACCATTCATGAAATGGGAATCGTGTACGCTCCGGATTATGTCATCAATGCAGGCGGCGTCATCAATGTGGCCGATGAGCTTTACGGCTACAATGCTGAGCGGGCTTTGAAAAAGGTTGAAGGCATCTATGCAAACATTGAGCGGGTGCTCGATATTTCCGCGCGTGACGGCATTCCGACATACTTAGCGGCTGACCGTCTGGCTGAGGAACGAATTGAGCGCATGCGCCGTTCAAGAAGCCAGTTTCTGCAAAACGGCCAAAGTATATTAAGCAGACGATAGGAATTTGATCTGGAGGTATGAAAATGTTCGAAAAGGAAAAACGCATTCTCATTCTGAATCCAGGCTCAACATCAACGAAAATCGGTGTCTTTCACAATGAACGCTGTATCTTTGAAAAGACGCTGCGGCATCCCGAAGAAGAGCTGAAAACATTTAACAGCATTATCGACCAATACGAATTTCGAAAAATAAGCATTCTTGAGTCTTTGCACGAACAGGGCATCAACATTTCAAAGTTCGATGCCGTTTGTGCCAGAGGCGGCCTGCTCAGACCGATTGAGGGCGGCACTTATGAAGTGAATGACGCCATGATCACTGATTTGAAAAACGGCTACAACGGCCAGCATGCTTCTAATCTGGGCGGAATTATTGCCAGGGAAATAGCTGACGGATTAAATATCCCCGCGTATATCGTCGATCCGGTCGTGGTGGATGAGATGACTCCGCTCGCTAAAGTATCAGGAATACCTGAAATCAAGCGGAAAAGCATTTTCCATGCTTTGAACCAAAAAGCTGTTGCCCGTCAGGCGGCGGCGTCCCTCGGCAAACGGTATGAACAGATGAAGATGATCGTCACTCATATGGGCGGCGGCACCACAGTCGGTGTCCATGATTGCGGACGGGTGACAGATGTCAACAACGGGCTTCACGGAGAAGGACCCTTCAGCCCGGAGCGCGCGGGAACCGTTCCGGCGGGTGATTTGGTGGAAATGTGTTTTTCCGGCAAGTATTCAAAAGCCGATATGATGAAAAAACTTGTCGGCACGGGCGGACTCTCCGGCTACCTGGGAACAACGGACGCGGTGAAGGTGGAAAAACGCATTCAGGCCGGAGATGAAAACGCGCGTCTCATTTATGACGCCATGGCTTATCAAGTAGCAAAAGAAATCGGGGCGGCAAGCGCCGTTTTAAAAGGAAAAGTAGACATTATCGTCCTGACGGGCGGATTGGCGTACGGGAAAAGTTTCGTATCCGCCATCAGATCGTACATAGATTGGATTTCGGATGTACTGGTGTACCCAGGAGAAAATGAACTGCAATCTCTCGCGCAAGGCGCCCTTCGGGTTTTAGCCGGTGAGGAGCAGTCAAAGCAATATCAGATCGGCGAAGGAGTGAAAACAAATGGCGACTGAGTATGATGTGGTCATTCTGGGCGGCGGCACGGGCGGTTATGTAGCCGCCATCAGAGCGGCCCAGCTCGGCTTAAAAACGGCCGTTGTAGAAAAAGAAAAGCTCGGCGGAACATGCCTGCATAAAGGATGTATCCCGAGTAAAGCGCTGTTAAGAAGCGCGGAAGTGTACCGAACCGCAAAGGAAGCGGCAGCATTCGGCATTGAAACAGAAGGTGTCTCCCTCCGCTTTGACAGCGTGCAGAAACGAAAGCAGGGAATCGTTGACCGGCTGGCCGGCGGTGTCGCCCACTTGATGAAAAAGGGGAAGATTGATGTATTCAACGGGTACGGACGTATGCTCGGCCCTTCCATCTTCTCACCTCTTCCCGGTACGGTTTCCGTCGAATACGCAAATGGTGAAGAAAACGACATGCTGATACCGAAACAATTGATTATCGCAACCGGTTCAAGGCCGAAAATGCTGCCGGGTTTAGAAGCAGACGGTACTTATATTCTGACATCAGATGAAGCGCTTGAGCTTGAACGTCTGCCCCAATCCATGATGATCGTCGGCGGCGGTGTCATCGGAATTGAATGGGCATCCATGCTGAACGATTTCGGCGTCAATATCACTGTGATTGAATATGCGGACCGCATTTTGCCGACGGAAGACCGTGATATTTCAAGCGAGATGGAAAAACTGTTAACGAAAAAAGGAATTAAGATCGTGACGGGTGCGAAAGTGCTTCCGGATACATTGGAAAAAGCGGACGGCGTTTCAATTGCCGCTGAAAAGAATGGAAAAAAAGAAACGTATCACGCGGAACAAATGCTTGTTTCCATCGGCCGCCAGCCGAACATTGAAGGGATCGGGCTTGAAAACACGGATATTGAAGCGGAAAACGGTTCTATCATCGTGAACGAAGCCGGGCAGACGAAGGAATCGCACATTTATGCGATCGGTGATGTTGTCGGCGGGCTGCAGCTTGCGCATGTGGCCTCCCGTGAGGGCATCATTGCCGTTGAGCATATGGCGGGTCTTAATCCGGCTCCGCTTGATGCCGCTCTTGTGCCGAAATGTATTTATTCAAATCCGGAAGCGGCGAGCGTCGGTCTGACAGAAGAGGAAGCTCTTCGAAAAGGGCATGACCTGAAGATCGGGAAGTTTCCGTTCATGGCGATCGGAAAGGCTCTTGTATACGGAGAAAGCGACGGCTTTGTCAAAATCGTCGCCGATCGGAATACAGATGATATTCTCGGTGTTCATATGATCGGCCCGCACGTCACCGATATGATCTCTGAAGCGGGGCTTGCCAAGGTGCTCGACGCGACGCCTTGGGAAATCGGCCAATCCATACATCCGCATCCGTCGCTGTCAGAAGCGATTGGAGAAGCTGCGTTAGCAGCAGACGGAAACGCGATTCATTTTTAAAAGGAAAGAAGGAGGGGTTTGAATGACTACAAACCGCCATCAAGCATTAGGGCTCTCTGACGAAGAAGCCGTTGAAATGTATAGAACCATGCTGTTAGCCAGAAAAATCGACGAAAGAATGTGGCTCTTAAACCGCTCGGGCAAAATTCCGTTCGTTGTTTCATGTCAAGGACAGGAAGCGGCACAAGTAGGCGCGGCCTATGCCTTAAACCGTGATACCGACTATGTGCTTCCGTACTACAGAGATATAGGAGTTGTGCTTGCATTCGGTATGACTGCAAAGGATTTGATGATGTCGGGTTTTGCGAAAGCAGCTGACCCGAACTCAGGCGGAAGGCAGATGCCGGGCCACTTCGGGCAAAAGGAAAACAGAATCGTAACGGGCTCATCCCCTGTTACGACGCAGGTTCCTCATGCAGTCGGAATCGCGCTTGCGGGACGCATGGATAAAAAGGATATCGTCTCTTTTGTTACCTTTGGAGAAGGATCTTCCAACCAGGGGGATTTTCACGAAGGGGCAAACTTTGCCGCCGTGTATAAACTGCCGGTCATTTTCATGTGTGAAAACAATAAGTATGCCATTTCTGTCCCGTATGACAAACAGGTGGCGTGCGAGAAAATATCCGACCGGGCGGCAGGCTACGGCATGCCGGGAGTCACTGTTGACGGAAACGACCTGCTGGAAGTTTACCGGGCCGTAAAAGAAGCGCGCGAACGGGCGTCTAAAGGCGAAGGCCCTACATTAATAGAAACGGTTTCCTACCGTTTGACACCGCATTCCAGTGATGACGACGACAGCAGCTACAGAGAACGCGAAGAAGTAGAAGAAGCAAAGAAAAAAGATCCGCTTCTTTTATACAAAGCATACTTGCAAGAAGCCGGGCTTCTAGGTGAAGAAGAAGAAAAGACCATGCTGGATGACATCATGGCTATCGTAAACGAAGCGACAGACGAAGCGGAGAAAGCGCCATACGCATCTCCTGAATCAACGCTTGATCACGTTTATGCGAAGTAGGGAGGAATACTTATGTCTGTAATGTCTTATATTGACAGTATTAATGCAGCAATGAAAGAAGAAATGGAAAGAGATCCGCGCGTGTTTGTTCTCGGGGAAGACGTCGGGAGAAAAGGCGGCGTGTTTAAAGCCACGGCGGGTCTCTATGAACAGTTCGGAGAAGAGCGGGTGATGGATACGCCGCTTGCTGAATCAGCGATTGCCGGTGTCGGGATCGGCGCCGCGATGTACGGCATGCGCCCGATTGCCGAGATGCAGTTTGCTGATTTCATTCTGCCTGCGGTCAACCAAATCATTTCAGAAGCGGCAAAAATACGCTACCGTTCAAACAATGATTGGAGCTGTCCGATGGTCATCAGAGCGCCTTACGGCGGCGGCGTGCACGGCGCGTTGTATCATTCCCAATCTGTGGAGGCTATTTTTGCCAACCAGCCGGGCCTTAAAATTGTCATGCCTTCAACTCCTTATGACGCAAAAGGGCTGTTGAAAGCTGCAGTCCGTGACGAAGATCCGGTGCTGTTTTTCGAACATAAGAGGGCGTACCGTCTGATTAAAGGCGAAGTCCCTGCGGATGATTACGTCCTTCCGATCGGAAAGGCGGATGTAAAACGCGAAGGCAGCGACATTACTGTTATTACGTACGGATTATGCGTCCATTTTGCTCTGCAGGCTGCCGAGCGTCTTGAAAAAGACGGAATTTCCGCGCACGTATTAGACTTGCGTACGGTTTATCCGTTAGATAAAGAAGCCATCATTGAAGCCGCGTCTAAAACGGGAAAAGTATTGCTGATCACAGAAGATACGAAAGAAGGCGGCATTATGAGCGAGGTCGCCGCCATTATTTCTGAAAACTGCTTATTTGATTTAGACGCGCCGATCAAACGGCTTGCAGGTCCTGACGTTCCGGCAATGCCTTATGCGCCGACAATGGAAAAATACTTCATGATGAATCCTGACAAAGCAGAAGCCGCGATGAGAGAATTAGCGGAGTTTTAAAGACGTAAGGAGGTTTTTGACATGGCGATTGAACAAATGGCTATGCCTCAGCTCGGAGAGAGCGTGACGGAAGGGACGATCAGCAAATGGCTGGTATCCCCCGGTGATCAAGTGAATAAATATGACCCCATTGCGGAGGTCATGACAGATAAAGTGAATGCGGAGGTGCCGTCTTCTTTTACCGGTACGATTACAGAACTTGTGGGAGAAGAAGGCCAGACTCTTGCAGTCGGCGAGATCATCTGCAAAATTGAAACAGAAGAAACGGAAACCGAAGCGGCGCCGAAGCGGGAAGAAGAGCAGAATACCCCTTCAGACACGGATGCAAACCGTCAAGGTAAAGATCAGTCAAATAAAGCGCGTTATTCGCCGGCCGTGCTCAGATTAGCGGGAGAACACGGCATTCAGCTTGAAGAAGTTGAAGGAACGGGTGCAGGCGGAAGAATTACGCGAAAAGACATTCAAAAGATCATTGATTCGGGAATGCAGCAGAAGTCGGAAGCACCGGCGCCGGCTGCCGTTCAAACAACGCAACAAGCGCCGAAACAACAGCAAAAACAAGCACCGGCACCAGCTCTGTCAGCCGGTGATATTGAAATTCCGGTTACAGGCGTCAGAAAAGCCATCGCCGCCAATATGCATAAAAGCAAAACAGAAATTCCGCATGCCTGGACGATGATGGAAGTCGACGTCACGAACATGACGGCGTACAGAAACAGCATTAAAGACTCATTTAAACAGAAAGAAGGCTTTAATTTAACGTTTTTCGCTTTCTTTGTAAAAGCGGCGGCGCAGGCTCTCAAGGAGTTCCCGCAGATGAACAGCATGTGGGCGGGAGACAAAATCGTCCAAAAGAAAGACATCAACATCTCCATTGCCGTTGCCACGGAAGATTCGCTGTTTGTTCCGGTTATTAAGCATGCTGATGAAAAAACGATTAAAGGCATAGCCAGAGAAATAACGGATCTTGCGAAAAAAGTGAGAAACGGAAAACTTACCGCGGAAGATATGCAGGGCGGCACATTTACCGTCAATAACACGGGATCTTTCGGGTCAGTTCAATCTATGGGCATTATCAATCATCCCCAGGCGGCGATTCTTCAGGTAGAATCTATCGTCAAACGTCCGGTTGTTATGAATAACGGGATGATCGCTGTTCGTGATATGGTTAATCTTTGCCTGTCTTTAGATCACAGAGTGCTCGACGGGCTCGTGTGCGGCCGATTCCTCGGACGCGTCAAAGAGATCTTAGAAAACATTGATGAACATACTTCCGTCTATTAAAAAAACTCCTTTTGCCCGGGCGGCAAAAGGAGTTTTTTTATTTTCATTGTGAATCCTCGGGAACAAGCATAGTGAGATGATGTTTTTTCACTTCGATCGTACAAGGTGTTGTTCCGTATACCTCGCCATCTGTATCCGCGTCCATTTCACGTCCGGTTTCGATTTCAATTCTGGAGGCCTGAATATAGGACAGCTCCCCTTTGAAATCATCAAATGAACCCTGCTCCATCGTCATCAGCTCCCGCAGCGCGGCAAGGCTTGTGTTGCGGCAGATTAACACATCGGCTAAGCCGTCCCGGAGGCTGGCATCAGGCAGGGGAACTCTGTTTGTCCCGATATAATGCCCGTTCATGACAAGCACCATTACGGCTTCGTCTTCTTTCACCTCGCCGTCAATCGTCAATTTGACAGGAAACGGGTTCGCGCTTGTCATCGTCCGCAAGGCGCTCGTGAAGTAGCTGATTTTACCAAGCCATGCTTTTTCAGTTTCATTGATATGGCTTGATGCTTCGGTGATCAGTCCGATGCCCCAGAAGTTCAGAAAATAGCCGTCATCCGTTTTACAGACGTCAATCATCTGTTTATGTCCGGCCGCGAGCGCTTCAGCGGCCTTTTGAAGGTTTTGCGGGATGCCGAGCGCCCGGGAGAAATCGTTGCACGTTCCTCCCGGCAAAATGCCGACAGCGGGTCTGTGATCAAGCTTGCTGATGCTGTTGATGCATTGATGCACAGTGCCGTCCCCGCCTAAAATATATAAATGGTCAACTGAACTGTCGAGATTTTCACAATACTGACGGGCATCATCCTGATGTTTGGTCGGTTTAATCAAAAGTTCGTCAGCTGACTGGGCCAAAATGGGGACGACCGTGCCGAGCGTTTTATCAATCTGTTTTTGACCGGCGTTTCCGTTATAAATTAAAACTGCTTTCCGTTGGCTCATATGACTGCTCCTTTATTTCAGACAATCTCCTTACCAAGTTTCCCGTTTTTAAAGGGTCATAAACTTACATCGGGAACATAAAAGGGACAAAAAACAATTGGATATGAGCGGTGTCATTTGCCGATAGGGAGGTTCCTTGCTATCATAAGAAGAGATGATCAAAAAGGAGAGGTCCCAGTTGAATATGGATTTTAATTTATTTATGAATGATGTCGTGCGTCAAGCCCGCCAGGAAATCACGGCCGCCGGGTATACAGAGCTGAAAACCGCTGAGGAAGTGGACGATGCGCTTTCGAAAAAAGGAACGACACTCGTCATGGTCAACTCTGTGTGCGGATGCGCAGGCGGTATTGCACGGCCTGCCGCATACCATTCCGTACATTACGATAAACGCCCGGATCAGCTTGTGACGGTATTTGCCGGACAGGATAAAGAAGCGACAGCCAAAGCGAGAGAGTACTTTGAAGGCTATCCGCCGTCCTCTCCGTCATTTGCCATTTTAAAAGACGGTAAAATCATGAAAATGGTGGAACGCCATGAAATTGAAGGCCATGAGCCGATGGCCGTCGTCACAAAACTGCAGGAAGCATTTGAAGAATATTGTGAAGAAGTATAAGTGAAAGAAAAACCCCGGAGCCAAGCGCTTGCGGGGTTTTTTCATATGGAATCTGTATAAATATAAATATTTATACATCGGCGTTCAGCTGTCACTAATCTGAAAAACAATGACTATAATAAACACAGAAAGGAAAATATATTTTTCAAAAATAGTATTGCATCACAATTAAAAAGTGTTTAAAATACAAGTTAACGAATAAATATTCAAATTTAAGAGATCAGTAGATATGGGGGAAATGAATCATGAAGAAATGGCTGTTGGTATTAGCTGCCGCATGTATCACCTTTGCGCTGTCCGCCTGCGGATCAGGCAATTCAGGCTCAGAAGGCGGAAAGAACAAGCTGATTATGGGTACATCGGCTGACTATAAACCATTTGAATATAAAGACGGCGATCAGATCACCGGGTTTGACGTTGATCTGGCAAAAGCTCTGGGCAAAAAGACCGGCTATGACGTTGAGGTGCAGGACATGGACTTCAACAGCCTGATTACAGCCTTGAAGTCCAAGCAGGTAGATATGATTTTATCTGGAATGACACCTACGCCGGAACGGAAAAAGCAAGTTGATTTTTCTGATATTTATTATACTGCTAACAATATGATCGTTACGAAAAAGGGAAGCAGCATTAAATCCCTAAATGATCTGAAAGGCAAAACCGTCGGTGTTCAGCTTGGCTCCATTCAAGAAGAAAAAGGCAAGAAGCTCGCTTCGAAATACGGTTTTCAGCTCGAAGACCGCAACCGGATCTCAGACTTAACCGAAGAGATCAAATCCGGGCGTTTTGATGCCGCGATTATCGAAGACATCGTAGCACAAGGCTATTTCAGTTCAAATAACGATCTGCAGGGCTTTGCGTCAGCAGATGCGAAATCAGACGAATCGGGCTCCGCGATTGCGTTCCGCAAAGACAGTGATCTGACAGCGAAGTTCAACAAAGCGCTGAAAGAAATGGAGAAAAACGGAGAAATCGAAAAACTGAAGAAAAAATGGTTCACCAACGAGAAATAAAAGAAAGCTCAACTTTTCGTTGAGCTTTTTATCTTGAATAAAGACAAAGGAGATCACACGTATGAATTTGGATTTCTCAGCGACAATCCCCCAAATTCCTTTTATATTGGAAGGCCTTGCGGTCACATTGAAAATTGTGCTCGTTTCGGCGGTCATCGGTCTTGTATTAGGCATCGTGCTCAGCTTATTTAAAATCAGCACGATCAGTCCGCTGAAATGGATTGCGGATTTTTATACTTCGATATTCCGCGGCACGCCGCTCGTGCTGCAGCTGATGATCATCTATTTCGGTATGCCGCAGCTCCTCGGCTTTCAGATCGATCAATTTTGGGCGGCGGTCACCGCATTATCGCTCAATTCAGCCGCTTACGTCTCTGAAATTATCAGAGCGGGAATCAACGCAATTGACAAAGGACAAAAAGAGGCTGCCGTCGCTCTCGGCGTGCCATACGGAAAAATGATGAAAGATCTGCTGTTGCCGCAGGCGTTTAAAAACATTTCTCCGGCTATTATTAACGAATTAATCACCTTAACGAAAGAATCGGCGATCGTCACAGTTATCGGTCTTGGCGACATTATGAGACGGGCCTACCAGTCTGGCGCCGCAACATACAACTACTTAGAACCTCTTATCGTGGCGGGCTTAATCTATTACGTGCTCGTTTTGATCTTAGCATTCATCGGAAAAGGCGTAGAAAGGAAGCTGAAAGCCAATGATTAAGGTCGACAATCTGTCAAAATCATTCGGGAAACATGAAGTACTGAAAAACATTTCAACACAGATCGAAGAAGGGGAAGTCGTCGCTGTCATCGGCCCTTCCGGTTCCGGCAAATCAACGTTTCTGCGCTGCTTAAATCTGCTGGAAACCCCGAGCGGCGGAACGATTGCCATTAAAGAAAACGAAATTACCGCCTCTAAAACGAATAAACTGAAAGTGCGGGAAAATATCGGCATGGTATTTCAGCATTTTCATTTGTTTCCTCATAAAACGGTGCTTGAAAATATCACATACGCGCCGGTCAGCGTGAAGAAAGAGTCTAAACAGGAGGCGGAGGAAAAGGCGTGCGCTCTCCTTGAAAAAGTCGGACTGCTTGACAAACGGAACGACTATCCGAACCGTTTGTCAGGCGGACAGAAGCAGCGGGTCGCCATCGCGCGTGCGCTTGCCATGAATCCTGACATCATGCTGTTTGATGAACCGACCTCGGCTCTTGACCCGGAAATGGTCAAAGAAGTTCTTGAGGTAATGAAAGAGCTCGCGCAGACGGGCATGACGATGGTGATCGTAACGCACGAAATGGGATTTGCCAAAGAAGTCGCAGACCGCGTATTATTTATGGATGAAGGGACGATTGTGGAAGACGGGCAGCCGGAAGAATTTTTTCTTTCTCCGAAGTCAAAAAGAGCACAGGACTTTTTAGAAAAAATATTATAAAATATAACTGGAAGAAAAGAAGAAGAATGCTCTTCTTCTTTTTTTTGAGAAAGAAACAAACAGAATGGAGCAAGCAATGTTTAAAATCGGTTACCGCACACTAAAGACCGCACTTGGAACGGCGCTGGCCATTTATTTAGCCCAGCTGTTGCATCTGCAAAACTTCGCATCCGCAGGAATCATCACCATATTGTGCATCCAGATTACGCAAAAGCGGTCGCTTCAGGCCTCGTGGGCCCGATTTGCCGCCTGTTTATTGGCGATCGTCTTCTCATATGTCTTTTTCGGACTGATCGGCTATTATCCGTTTGCGATCGGAATATTGCTGGTGCTGTTCATTCCGACTACAGTCGTTTTAAAAATAAACGAAGGGATCGTTACCAGCTCAGTAATCATTCTTCATTTATATATGTCCGGCGGCATTACGATGGCGTTTATCTGGAATGAGTTCCAGCTGATTACCGTAGGTATCGGCGTCGCGCTGTTAATGAATCTGTATATGCCGAGCCTCGACAGAAAACTCGCGGCGTACCGGAAAAAAATCGAGGACAACTTTTCCGTCATCTTCGCCGAAATCGAACGGTATTTGTTAACTGGTGAGCAAGATTGGTCGGGGAAGGAAATACCGGAGACGCATCAGATGATTCAAGAGGCGAAAAACCTCGCCTATCGGGACGTGCAGAATCATATTTTGCGCCATGAAAATCTCTACTATCATTATTTTAAGATGAGACAGAAACAATTTGAAATCATTGAACGGCTGCTGCCGAAGATTACCTCTATTTCAATAACGGTGGAGCAGGGCAAAATAATCGCCCATTTCATCCATGAATTAAGGGAAGCCATTCATCCCGGCAATACCGCTCATAAATTTTTAAAAAGACTTGCAGAAATGAGAACGGAATTTGAAGAAATGCCGCTCCCGGCAACGCGCGAGGAGTTTGAAGCTCGGGCGGCTTTGTTCCACCTCCTCGGTGAGATGGAACAATATCTCGTGATTAAAAGTTATTTCAAAGGCATCAAGCTGTAAAAAACATATGGATCAATCGCATGAGTCCTCCTTTCATTGGTCATTCTAATGAAAAAAGGAGGGGAGCCCATGCGATTTTTTTTATTGTCAGCCGCCCTGCTGCTGTCTCCGCTTTGGCCGCTTGGCGCGAACCCTTTGCCGGGTGACCCTTATATTATCGTCAATAAAGCCACAAATGCGCTTGCTGTTGTGAAGGATAACCGAATAGAAGGCATTTATCAGGTGGCGACGGGAAAAACGGATGATTTGACGCCTGAAGGAGAATTTACGGTAACGGTCAAAGCCGTCAATCCGTATTACCGGAAGAAAAATGTAGAGGGAGGCGCGCCGGAAAACCCGCTCGGCGCCCGCTGGATCGGTTTTGACGCGAAAGGAACCGACGGCAGGATATACGGCATTCACGGAACAAACAGAGAAGAGCTGATCGGGGGGTTTGTATCAAACGGCTGCATCCGTATGAAAAACCGGGATGTCATCCGTATTTTCCGGATTATCCCTCCCGGAACGAAAGTATTGATTACAAAAGAAAACCGCTCATTCGAGGACATTGCAATAGAGCGGAAAGCCCTCATAAAAAAGCAGGAAACCCCCTTGCAATGAGGCGCCTGCTTTTTTACCGCAAATACATCATAATGCCTGAGAGGAGGGTTGAAAGTATAAATACGCCCAAAATGACGATGACGGCGCTTTTCATAAATTTTTGAGACATTGTTTCACTCCTTAAGATTACTGTCTATCATTTTAACGTGTTTTGCTTGTATGAACAAGCCATATCCTATGGCGGAAAGCAGGTGGCCGCGCTATGAAAAAACTTGATCATGTCGGCATTGCCGTCAGCTCTATTGAAGCTGCGAAAGGATTTTACGAACGGATGCTCGGGCTTACGTATATGGGAGACGAGCTGGTAAGCGGCCAAAATGTGAGAGTTGCTTTTTTAGAGGCGGGAGGCACAAAGCTTGAGCTGATTGAGCCGCTGTCGGACGCGTCTCCCGTCAGCTCTTTTTTACAGAAAAGAGGCGAAGGGCTGCATCATTTGGCATTCCGCTGCGCCGATATGAAGGAAACGATCAAGGAGCTTGAAGCATGCCGCATGACTTTGATCCATCATGAACCGCAAAACGGAGCGGGCGGGAAGAAGATCGCATTTCTCTCTCCAAAAGAGGCGAACGGGGTCCTGATTGAGCTTTGTGAAACAATTGAAAAAGGAGAAACTCAAGATGAGCATGAGTGATCATATCAGACACTTAAACGAAAGACGTTCCTTTTTAACAAATGGCGGCGGTGCGGAAAAAAATGAAAAACAGCACAAAAAAGGCAAGCTGACGGCAAGAGAAAGACTTGACTATTTATTGGACGAAGACAGTTTTTCAGAGCTGCAGCCGTTTGCCAAAAGCCGCATGCCCGGGTCCCGAAATGCTCCGGGAGACGGAGTCGTTACCGGATACGGCACAATTGACGGACGGCCCGTGTATTTGTTTGCCCATGACTTTACCGTACTCGGCGGGACGCTCGGCGAGACACATGCGGAAAAAATCGCGGCGGTAATGGATCTGGCGGCGAAAAATAAAACTCCGATCATCGGGCTGAACGACTCAGGTGGTGCGAGAATTCAAGAGGGTGTGGTATCATTAAATGGATACGGTCATATCTTTAGGCGCAACGTCCTTTACTCGGGAGTGATTCCGCAAATTTCTGTCATCCTTGGGCCGTGTGCCGGCGGTGCTGTTTATTCACCCGCATTGACGGATTTTGTGATTATGGCGGAACATACGTCGCACATGTTTATTACAGGCCCGAAAGTCATTGAACAGGTTACGGGTGAACAGATTGACGCGGAAAGTTTAGGCGGTGCGGGAATACATAATGTGATAAGCGGAAATGCCCACTATTCCGCACGAACGGAAAAAGAGGCTCTTTCCGCTGTGAAAACCCTGCTTTCTTATCTCCCGCACGGCGGACAGACGGCATTGCCCGTTAAAAAGGAAGACGCCAGACCGTTATTAAACACCCTCGTTCCCGCGGACAGTTCGAAACCTTACGATGTGTTACAGGTTATAAAAGAACTGGCGGATGACGGAACGTTTTTTGATATTCAGCCGTATTTTGCCAAAAACATTGCTGTCGGTTTTCTGAAACTCGGACGGCGTACAGTCGGTGTTGTCGCAAATCAGCCGAAACACTTGGCGGGAAGCCTCACGATTGATGCCGCTGACAAAGCGTCGAGATTCATCCGTTTTTGCGACGCGTTTCATATTCCGTTATTGACGATCGCTGATGTTCCGGGATTTCTCCCGGGCCTTCAGCAGGAGCATGCGGGAATCATCCGTCACGGAGCAAAATTGCTGTATGCTTTTGCCGAAGCGGCGGTGCCGAAAGTGACGCTCATCATCAGAAAAGCTTACGGAGGCGCCTATGTCGCCATGAATTCGAAAGGGCTCGGGGCAGATCTTGTATTCGCCTGGCCCAATGCGGAAATCGCCGTGATGGGAGCGGAAGGCGCGGCGTCGATTTTATACAGCAGAGACATACAGGCTTCTGACGACCCGGAGAAAACGAAGCGCGAAAAAAAAGCCATATACGAAAAGGAAAACGCCGGTCCGTATAAAGCGGCGGCCTGCGGAATGGTGGATGATATCATCCGGCCGGAAGACTCGAGGAAAAAATTGATTCAGGCATTTGACATGCTTGCGCATAAGGAAGAGGAAAGACCGAAAAAAAAGCACGGTAATATACCGCTTTAAACGGAGGGAACTGAAAATGGTAAACGAAAAACGTCTGCTTGAAGAATTTCTTGAACTCGTTCAAATTGATTCAGAGACAAAACATGAAGCGGAAATCAGCAAGGTGCTCAAACAAAAATTCACTGATTTAGGATTGAGCGTAAAAGAAGATGATACAAAAGAAGTGACGGGGCATGGAGCCGGCAACTTAATCTGTACGTTAAAGGGCACAAAAGATGCGGATACGATTTATTTCACATCCCACATGGACACGGTTGTTCCGGGCAAAGGCGTTAAGCCGATTGTGGAAGACGGCTATGTAAAATCCGACGGCACGACGATTCTCGGCGCTGATGATAAGACGGGTCTTGCCGCAATGTTTGAAGCCATTAAAGTGCTGAAAGAACAAAACATCGAGCACGGCACCATTGAATTCATTATCACGGCCGGAGAAGAATCGGGATTAGTCGGGGCAAAAGCAATGGATCGTTCAGACATTACCGCGAAATACGGTTTTGCGCTTGATTCAGACGGAAAAGTCGGCAACATTATTGTAGCCGCGCCGACACAAGCGAAAGTGAGAGCAACCATTTTCGGGAAAACGGCTCATGCGGGAGTAGAACCGGAAAAAGGCATCTCCGCGATTACAATCGCGTCAAAAGCTATCTCAAAAATGCCGCTCGGCCGTATTGATAAAGATACAACGGCTAATATCGGACGTTTCGAAGGCGGCACGCAAACCAATATCGTCTGCGACCAGGTTGATATTCTGGCTGAAGCGCGTTCATTAGTGCCTGAAAAAATGGAAGCGCAAGTGCAGAAAATGAAAGAAGCTTTCGAATCTGCTGCAGCTGAGATGGGAGGCCGCGCGGAAGTGGACATCGCGGTCATGTATCCGGGTTTCAAATATCAGGACGGCGATCAGGTTGTGGAAGTCGCGAAAAAAGCGGCGGCAAAAATCGGCCGTCCGAGCGAACTTCAGACAAGCGGCGGCGGAAGTGACGCAAACGTCATTGCCGGCCACGGCATTCCGACAGTCAACCTGTCAGTAGGCTATGAACAAATCCATACGAAAAATGAAAAAATGCCGATTGAAGAGCTCGTCAAAACGGCGGAAATGGTCGTTGCCATTATCGAAACAGCGGCCAACTAAAAACGAAGCACCCAGTTGATTGGGTGCTTTTTTCATTCTTGATGGTATTAGGCTTAAAGCTTTGCAGATACAAGAAAAAAACCCTGCCGGATAGGTTCCGGCAGGGTTTCAGTATTATGATTTGGCGGGCTCCGCCTGAGCCGCAGCCTGTTTCTTTTTATGATGCGTCTGCTGTAAAAGTACATTCTGCACTGTCAAAAACAGTCCGCTTGTAAACCAGTAAAGCGGCAGCGCAGCCGGTACGTTAAGTGAAAAAATGGTCATCATGACAGGGAAAATAAAGACCATGATTTTTGCTGACTGCATCGCGGCCGGATTTTGAGCAGCCGGTGAATATTTCTCGTTTAATTTTTGGGAAATATAAGCCTGTAAGAAATACATGGCCCCCGCGCACAGTGATACAAGAATATCAGAATGCCCTAAGCTGAACCACAGAAATGAGTGTGAAGCGATTTCCGGCGTTGAGCGGATGGCGTAATAAAAACCGATCAAAATCGGGAATTGCACCAGCATCGGAAGACATCCCATTGCCATCGGATTCAGATTGTGCTCACGGTAAAGCTTCATCATTTCCATTTGCAGTTCTTTTTGTTTTTCCGCATCTTTCGTTTGTTTTATTTTAGCCTGAATGCTGTCGACCTGCGGTTTGATCACAGCCATTTTTTCCTGGAACACCCGCTGTTTCTTAAATTGATTCACAAACAAAGGCAATACAACGATCCGGACGATAATCGTCACCAGAATAATCGACAGTCCGTACTCACCGTGGAACAGGCCCGCCACACCTTTTAAAAGTGCCGAAAACGGCTCGATCAGGTAATCGTGGAAAAAACCGATATTCCCGAGGCCTCCCGTCTGAGTCTGAGATGTCGCCGCAAAAGCCGAGCGGCCTGTGCACAGTACGATAAAAAACAATCCGAATGCGATCCATTTTTGATATGTTTTAGACAATTATGTTTCCTCCTTTTTATCTTCACTTGCCGTTATAAAAGGAGGAAGCTGACATCTTCATCATCATTCGCCGGTGAATTCATGCGGATGACTTTACGTATCCAAGTTGTAATGCGATGATATATAATAATAAGAAAGTCTGTTCGGTTCAGCTGAACGACTGCTTGATGTTCATCTATTCGTTTCGTTCTCCAATGCTCTCCTGCGCGGCGTTCACGCAAAAGAAAAGCGATGCCGATCGCGGTCAGAGCGGGAAGAATAATTGTGAAAAAATCGACTAAAAATAAAAAGTCATTCATTGACTCAAGAATCATTTTATCACATCCATTCAGCTCTTATTTTACTACATATATATAAGGTTGTCTATGAAAGGAAAGGAGGCGCCGGGAGTGGCCGGAAAAGGGAGAATTATATTTCATATCGATATGAACAGTTTTTATGCCTCCGTAGAAATGGCGTATGATCCGTCTTTAAGAGGAAAACCTATCGCCGTTGCCGGAAACGTGAAGGAACGGAAAGGAATCATCGTCACCTGCAGCTACGAAGCGAGAGCGCGGGGCGTAAAGACCACCATGCCGGTGTGGCGGGCAAAACGCCTCTGTCCGGAACTCATCGTCGTGCCTCCGAATTTTGACCGCTACCGGAGTTCATCAAAAGAAATGTTCAGCATTCTGAGGGAGTATACGGATTTAGTCGAGCCTGTTTCTATTGATGAAGGATACATGGATATTACGGACACACCGCACAGACACAGGGCGTATGAAACAGCCGAAGACATTCAGGCGAGACTGCAAAAAGAGCTTTTGCTTCCGTCAAGCATCGGCATCGCCCCGAATAAATTTCTCGCCAAAATGGCGTCTGACATGAAAAAACCGCTCGGCATCACCATTTTAAGAAAAAGAGAGCTGCCGGACGTCTTATGGCCTCTTCCGATTGAAGAGATGCACGGTATAGGAACGAAAACTGCGGAAAAAATAAAAACGCTCGGCATCAAAACGATCGGTGATTTGGCAAAAGGAGATGAACATGCGCTGAAAACGCTTCTCGGCATAAACGGCCCGAGGCTGAAGGATAAAGCGAACGGCATCCATCCTGCAGAAGTCAATCCCGAGCGGATTTATGAATTTAAAAGCGTCGGCAACTCATCCACCCTGTCGCATGATTCGGCTGACTGGGATGAATTAACGGGCGTGTTTGAACGGCTCGCGCTGTCTGTGAGCGAACGGCTCCAGCGCAAGGAGGTCATGGCCTGCCGGCTGTTCATCATGATTCGGTATGCGGATTGGAAAACAGTCACAAGAAGCATGACCCTCAGCAATCCGGCTGATCAGAAAAAAGACATCATGGAAGCGGCGATGGAACTGTTTGACAAGCACTGGAACCAAAACCCGGTAAGGCTTCTCGGCATCACCGGAACGGAACTGGTTGAAAAACAGCAGGCGTATAAACAGCTTGATCTGTTTTCATTCAAGGAGGACGCAAAGGATGAGCCGATTTTTCAGATGATGAACGAGCTGAATGAAAAGTACGGCCAAAACCTGATCAGAAAAGGCGCCGTTATAAAAAAAGAAGAAAGCAAAACAAGGGGAACGAGCTTTAACAGAGACTTTTTCCAGGATGAAAAGAAAAGGTGAATAACTTGAAAAAAGGGGTTATGTATGATAATTTCTTTAGTATAAATATCATTTTATTTTAATTTAAATTTTAAAATGGTTAAACGTTTGAAGAAGGGACGTTAGAATATGTCAAAACAACAAATCGGAGTTATCGGTCTTGCGGTAATGGGTAAAAATCTGGCTCTTAACATCGAAAGCCGGGGATTTTCTGTGTCTGTATACAACAGATCAAGCAGCAAAACGGAAGAGTTTTTAGAAGAGGCAAAAGGCAAAAATGTTGTCGGTACATACAGCATTGAGGAGTTTGTTCAGTCTCTTGAAACACCCCGTAAAATTTTATTAATGGTTAAAGCGGGAACTGCAACGGATGCGACGATTCAATCTCTTCTTCCTCATCTGGAAAAAGACGATATTTTGATTGACGGCGGAAATACATACTATAAAGATACGCAGCGCCGGAACAAAGAGCTTGCCGAAAGCGGCATTCACTTTATCGGAACGGGTGTATCAGGGGGTGAAGAGGGAGCGCTGAAAGGGCCTTCTATTATGCCGGGCGGCCAAAAGGAAGCGCACGAACTCGTGAAACCGATTCTGGAAGCCATTTCTGCTAAAGTGGACGGAGAAGCTTGTACGACATACATCGGCCCGGACGGAGCGGGGCACTATGTAAAAATGGTGCACAACGGTATCGAATACGGTGACATGCAGCTGATCTCTGAGTCATATTTCATTTTGAAACAGGTGCTCGGATTGTCTGCCGAAGAGCTTCACGAAGTATTCGCTGAGTGGAACAAAGGAGAGCTTGACAGCTATCTGATCGAAATCACGGCTGACATTTTCACTAAAAAAGATGAAGAAACGGGCAAACCGCTTGTTGACGTCATCCTTGATAAAGCAGGCCAAAAAGGAACGGGTAAATGGACAAGCCAAAGCGCTCTTGACTTAGGCGTGCCGCTTCCGATTATCACTGAATCTGTTTTTGCGCGTTTCATTTCCGCAATGAAAGAAGAGCGTGTGAAAGCAAGCGGCCTTCTGTCCGGACCAGACGTTAAGCCGGTCACTGAAAATAAAGAAGAGCTGATTGAAGCGGTCAGAAAAGCGCTCTTCATGAGTAAAATCTGTTCTTACGCACAAGGCTTCGCCCAAATGAAAGCCGCGTCTGAAGAATATAACTGGGATCTGAAATACGGTGAAATCGCGATGATCTTCCGCGGCGGCTGTATCATCCGCGCGGCGTTCCTGCAAAAGATCAAAGACGCATATGACCGTGAACCGGAGCTTGACAACCTGCTGTTAGACAGCTACTTCAAAAACATTGCAGAAAGCTACCAAGGCGCCCTTCGCCAAGTGATTTCACTTGCCGTAGCTCAAGGCGTGCCGGTACCTTCGTTCTCAAGCGCACTTGCGTATTACGACAGCTACCGTACGGCAGTGCTTCCTGCAAACTTGATTCAAGCGCAGCGTGATTACTTCGGCGCGCATACGTATGAACGCACAGATAAAGAAGGCATTTTCCATACTGAATGGATGAAGTAATGAAGAAGCCCCCGCAGTTATTGCGGGGGCTTTTCTGATATCAAAAACCGCGGGCCGTCATGAACGGCGCCGCGGTTTTTTGTTGTTTTCTTATATATTCCACCAGTGGAGACCGTCTTTTTCAAGAAGATCGTCCGAAGCTTTCGGTCCCATTGACCCGGCTTCATAATTCGGAGAAAGGGTTTTGTCGGCTGCCCACGTTTCGGAAATCGCATCGACGAAATTCCATGAAAGCGCCACTTCGTCCCAATGGGCAAAGTTTGTCGCATCACCGAGCAGACAGTCATGGATTAATTTTTCATAGGCTTCCGGTGTGTTCATTTCATCACTGCAGTTGCTGCAGTAATCCAGCTTAATCGGCTGAGCATGTGCGGCTCCGCCTAATTTTTTAGCGTTCAGATATAGTGTGATGCCTTCATCCGGCTGAATATGGATGACAAGCAGGTTCGGATTTACATTCGTTTCATTGCCGTAATAAAGGTTCATCGGAATGTCTTTAAATTGAACGACGATTTTCGTTGATTTTTCTTTCATCCGTTTCCCTGTGCGGATATAAAACGGAACGCCGGCCCAGCGGAAGTTATCGATTAACAGCTTTCCGGACACGAATGTTTCCGTATTGGAATCCGGTGCTACATTTTGCTCATCTGTATAGCTCGGTACAGCGTTTCCGTCAATCGTTCCCGCTTGGTATTGTCCGCGGACGAAGAAGTCACTCACTTCGTTTGGAGCGACAGGGCGGAGGGCTCTCAGCACCTTCACTTTTTCGCTGCGGATTTCTTCCGTGTTCAGTTTAATCGGCGGTTCCATCGCCAAGAGAGCGACCATTTGTAAAATATGGTTTTGAACCATGTCACGGAGTGCGCCTGATTTCTCGTAATATCTCGCACGATCCTCAACGCCGAGATCCTCACTTGACGTAATCTGGATGTTTGAGATGTAGCGGTTATTCCACAGCGGCTCAAACAGCGCATTCGCAAACCGGATGACTTCGATATTTTGAACCATTTGTTTGCCTAGGTAATGGTCGATCCGGTAAATTTGATCTTCCGTGAAAGCTTCGCGTATTTCTTTGTTAAGCTCTTTCGCACTCGGCAGGTCATGGCCGAACGGTTTTTCAATGACGAGACGGGACCAGCCATTTGTCGCTGTGACACCTTCGTTTTTAAGTGATTTTGCGATAGTGCCGAAAAACTCAGGAGCCATCGCCAAGTAAAACATTCTGTTGTTCGGGATTTCATATGTATGTTCAAGCTGATCAAGCAGGACATTCAGCTCCTGATAGGAACCCGGATTCGTTACATCAAACGGATGGTAATAAAAATGAGATGTGAAATCGTCTATGTCTTTTTGCCCGGCAGAAGAAACAGACGTTTTAACGGTTTCCCGGAGGTCCTCGTTTGACCAAGGTCTTCTTCCAACACCTACAACTGCAAACTCTTCACCAATTTGACCATTTTTATATAAACGGTGAATGGATGGGTAAAGTTTTCGTTTTGCCAAATCCCCTGTGGCACCAAATATTACAATTACTGCTTTTGGTTTGTCGTTTGTTTTCACTTAGAGTACCTCACTTTATCTGAAGCATGGTTTAAAACCCCGCATATTTCCTTCATTTTAAATCTAAAATTCGTTGAAAGCAAACATTTCAGCCTGTTTTTTGCGGTTTGCGGAAAAAAATTAATCAGGCCGGAGAAGGCCCGGGTGAATTCACATTTTCAGCCTGATCCTGTATCCTTAGTAGTACAAAGATCTAGGAGGAAGCATTGTGGAATTATTATTTTTAGGGACGGGGGCCGGCATGCCGGCAAAGATGAGAAACGTAACGTCCGTCGCGCTGAAGCTTCTTGAAGAAAGGCGTTCCGTATGGCTGTTTGATTGCGGAGAAGCCACTCAGCATCAGATATTACATACAACAATCAAACCGAGGAAAATTGAGAAGATTTTCATCACCCACCTTCACGGCGACCATGTTTACGGTCTTCCGGGTCTGTTGGGGAGCCGTTCATTTCAGGGCGGTGAAGAAGAGCTGACGATTTACGGGCCAAAAGGTATTAAAGCCTTTATCGAAACAAGCCTGAACGTGACGGCGACTCATCTGACGTATCCTCTTACCGTACATGAAATCGAAGAGGGGACGGTTTTTGAAGATGAGCAATTCATTGTTACCGCAGCATCCGTCATTCACGGCGTGGAAGCGTTCGGCTACCGGGTTCAGGAAAAGGATATTCCCGGCGCATTGCAGGCCGGCAGATTAAAAGAAATGAATATCCCGCCCGGACCCGTCTATCAGAAAATCAAAAAAGGCGAAACGGTCACACTTGACGATGGCAGAATCATTAACGGGCGGGATTTTTTGGAACCCCCGAAAAAAGGGAGAATCGTCGCTTTTTCCGGGGATACGAGGGCATCAGAGCGGGTAACGGAGCTGGCGCGCAATGCGGATGTGCTTGTTCATGAAGCGACGTTTGCCAAGGAAGATGCAAAGCTCGCACATAATTATTATCACGCGACGACAGAACAGGCTGCGCAAACGGCAAAAAAAGCAGGCGCCAAACAGCTGATCTTAACTCATATCAGCGCAAGGTATCAGGGTGAATCGCCGATAGAGCGTCTCGAACATGAGGCGAAAGCGGTATTTGAAAACAGTAAGATCGCATTTGACTTCATGGAGGTCACTGTGGAGCGGTCTTAAAAAATGGACGCTTGACATTTTTTTCTGGTGAGATATAATAAAACGTAATAATTACGATTTATATAAGGGGTGAAAATGATGCGTGTAAATGTTACATTGGCCTGTACAGAGACAGGGGACAGAAATTATATTACGACGAAGAACAAACGGACGAATCCGGACCGGTTAGAAATGAAAAAGTATTCACCCCGGTTGAAAAAGTATACGTTGCATCGTGAGACAAAATAGATCACGATAACAAAAGCCATTGTGCCGCTGCACAATGGCTTTTGTTTAATCAGTTTACCGCCTGATAGGCAGGAGCATTCATTTGCTGGCGCACCGCGCACCAAACATCATAAATGGCAAGGTGGACGATGTGCGGTTCATCGTGGTGAATGGCATGAGAACTGTTTTTGGCCTGAATCCATCCGCTTTGATAAGAGACATCAAGCATGCTTCTGTGCAGTTTCACCCATTGTTCATGAGCGTGCTTTAAGTGCTCATCCCGCTCTCCCGATGATAAAATCAACAGCGGCATATCGCCGAAATGAATCTGCTGATGCTTGATCTGACGAAGGCTCGTCAAAAATTCCGCGTGTGATCCTTCCAATACGAACTGTTTCAAATAGGCAGCTTTCATTTCTTCGGGAAGAAGCGGAAGCACTTTCGTCTCCTGATCCTCAGAAACCGGATCAAGCATCACCATCCCGAGAATATCCCGGCGGTTCCGGCTCGCCCAAAGTCTGCTGATAATCGCGCCGTATGAATGCGAGACGACAAGATAAGGAGGCTTGACGCCGGCCTTCAGAAGAAGAGTGTTTAATTCCTGTACCATGTGGTCCGCCGTTCTCTTGTTTCGGCTTTGTCCGCTTTTGCCGATTCCGGCTCTGTCATATGTGAAAACCCCAAATTCTTCATCTATGTCAGCGAGTAATGATGTCCATGTTTCAGAAGAAGTGCCGTAGCCGGCTTCAAAGACGATCGTCACTTCGCCGGCGCCTTTACGGTGTTTCGTATAAAACGGACACCCGTCAATCAGATATGTCCTTTCCATCCATGCTGCTTTCATTGGAGTCATCCCCTCTAATTGGTTCTATAGGGAAGACGGAGAAGCTTCGGCAATCGTTTCTCAAAAAATAAAAAAAGAGACAGCCGGATCGAAAAACTCCGGCTGTCACTTCATCACCATGCTCTGTCGTATTGAACCGGTGACGGTATTTCAGTATTCAGCTGCTTCGCTGCACTCCTTGCAAAGTGCGGATCGCGCAGAAGTTCTCTCGCGACAAAAATAAGGTCAGCGCGGTTGTTTTGCAGAATTTCTTCCGCCATTGTTCCCGTCGTTATCAAACCGACGGCACCTGTTGCAATTTCGGCCTGTTCACGGATTTTCTCCGCGAAGCTCACTTGGTAGCCTGGGAAGACGTTAATATCAGCTTGAACGAGTGCGCCTGAGCTGCAATCAATGAGGTCGACTCCCTGTTCTTTCATCCACTTCGCAAAACCGATATGATCCGCAATGTCCAGCCCTTTGTCTGTATAATCCGATGCAGAAATACGGACAAATAACGGGCCGTCCCAGACTTCCTTGACGGCTTCAATGGTCTCGCCTAAGAAGCGGTAGCGATTTTCATGTGAGCCTCCGTATTCGTCTGTACGGTGATTGGACAGAGGAGACAAAAATTCGTGCATTAAGTAGCCGTGTGCCGCATGAAGTTCAATAATGTCAAAGCCGGCTTCTTTCGCGCGCGCCGCTGCCTGTTTGAATTCCTGAATGGTTTCTTTAATTTGTTCTGTCGTCATTTCAGCCGGTGTTTTGGACTGCTCGTCGAACGGAATAGCTGACGGAGCGTAAATGTCTCCCTCAAGCTCAGCTTTACGTCCCGCGTGCGCGAGCTGAATGCCGATTTTAGACCCTTGCGCTTTCACTTGTTCTGTCAGTTTGGCAAAGCCTTCGAGATGATCGTCGCTCCAAATGCCCAAATCTTGATCGGTAATACGTCCCTGCGGATTAACGGCTGTCGCTTCAACGATAATCAGACCGACCTGACCGATTGCACGCGATATATAGTGCGCCATATGAAAAGGCTGCAGTTTTCCGTCCTTCTCATGTGAGGAATACATGCACATCGGTGCCATAACAATACGGTTTTTGATCGTTACATCTTTAACGGTCCATGGGGTAAATAATTTTCTGGCCATTTATTTCGCCTCCCGGAATGTTTGTAGACATTAATTATAACAATTCATGATCATTCAGTCATATAAACTGCTCACGACTGAGCGCATTGTTATTATTGTTCTGGAAGGGCATTTTTTTATACACATCGGTGCCGTATCTTCATAACAGGCATTTACAGCCGATCATATAGCAAATATAGATGAGAAACGCACCGATGACTGCGTGGCCACCTTTGAACCAGTTTGTCAGGATGAAAATACTGCTGATGAAGATCACTGCGCCGAAGGCACCGAATATTCCGTTTTTTTGAGCGGCTCTGAAATCGTCGGGGCTCATATTTTTCAGCTGCAAGTGAATATTCAGTAACGTCATGGGCGCAGCCTGTATTAAAGTGGCTTTCTTATGTGCCGGTCTGCATTTTTACAGCAAACGCTTTTGATCAATTGGCCGGGTTTGATCGTGCTTATCCCGACCATCGTGATCGCCTTGAAAACAAAAAGTCTCACCGTGACGGTGGTGAGCGGAGTTATTTTGATGTCGGGCTTTCGTCTGTTTATATAAAAAGGGCATCAACGGCACATGCTGTTGATGCTTTTTTTGAAATGCTAGGGTTTGGAGAGCACTTCAATTCCGACGTTGACCATTTTGTCCAGTCCCATAAAAGACAGGCAGATTTTGGCGCGTCTTTTTCTTTTATCGATCTTTTTAATAATGCCTTCCATTCCTTTAAGAGGCCCTGAGGCAACGGTTACTTTTGAATTTTCAATATAGACTTTTGAATAATCTACAATGTCTCCTTCTCCGATCAGCCTGATAATAGGGAGGATTTCTTCATCCTTAATTGTCGTGAAATAGGTTTTACGCTCTTTGGAATAATATGCGCCGTTATTCACGATTCTGCATGAAATGGGGAGTTCTTTGATTTTATGAAATGTCCGCTCTGTCATCTTCGTTTTAAACAGAACATATCCCGGAAACATCTTTTTGAGTGCCTCGTATTTGATTCCGGCTTTTCGTTCTGTGACTTTTTTCTTGGGTATGATTGAGTAGAGAGCCTGCTCATCAAACTGCAGACGCAGAAATTTTTGCACTGCTTCTTCTTTTCCCGACTCTACAAAAAGTGCGTACCATTTCATGACTGGATCCTCCTTAGAATAATAAGAAATTATTATACAAAGAAAGTATTTAATGGATAGTATTTAAAGTGATTAAAAATTTTTCTAATTCGTCTTTTTTTTACATAATATATGAAAATGAAAAATAAGTATAGACCCAATTGACAGAGAAGCGATGAATTTTCTTTGACATGAAAAGGGTTCAGGGAATTATCTGACATTTATCCTGAAACAATTATGCCGACTGTCCACCGAATATAAAACTGTGGAATAAATGTCAGAAAATAACGAAATAAAGCCTTGACATTATTATCTATAAATTGATATTATTCTCTTTAAATAGCAACTATTTGTTAAATTTATTAAATTGATGTAAAGCACCTATTAAATTTCAATCGCTGTTTCGGCACGTTGAAGAGGAAATAGGGATTATAAAAATGATTGCAGTGTATATATCTACATATACATGATAAGGGAGAAGTGTGCCGTCATGGCTGTTTTCGGGCATATTGGCACTGCAGCTTGTCATGAGAAACATTCAGTAAACAAGCAATATGTTTTAATATAAATTATGTTAGAAAAGGAAAACACAATGCGTTTGCGATTTTTAAACCTGTGATGAATCGCAAACGCGCTTGTGTTTTTATTTTTATGCCGGTGTTTACACCAGTCAATATATGATATAAGAGACGTTTTTGTATGGAGAACCACATGTGATGTACAAAATTGGCGATGCGGAAAGGATGAGGATAAGATGCTTACGTTTGTGTTCCCGGGGCAGGGTTCTCAATTTAAAGGAATGGGAGCCGGACTGTTTGATGAATTTCAAGATCTGACACGTCAGGCTGATGACATATTAGGCTACTCTATAGAAGAATTGTGTCTGGAGGATCCGAATCACCAGCTGGGGAAAACGCAATTTACCCAGCCGGCGTTATATACGGTGAGTGCACTCAGTTATTTAAAGAAAATGAAAGAGTCCGGCAGAGAGCCTGATTACGCCGCAGGGCACAGTTTAGGAGAATATAATGCGTTATTTGCGGCCGGCTGCTTTGATTTTGAGACCGGTTTGCAGCTTGTAAAAAAAAGAGGGGAGCTCATGAGCAAGGCAGCTCCCGGAGGCATGGCGGCGGTTTTGGGGTTTACGGCTGAACAAGTAAAAGAGGTTCTATCCGATTATCATCTGACCGGCATTGATATCGCTAACCACAATTCACCTTCACAAATTGTGATCGCCGGAACGAAACAAGACATTGAAAAAGCGGGCCCCGTCTTTGAAAAAGCCGGCGTGAGAATGTACCTTCCTTTAAATGTGAGCGGCGCCTTCCATTCCCGCTATATGAAAGATGCTGAAAAAGAGTTCGCGGATTATTTAGAAGAAACGGCGTTTTCGCCTCTTCGTTTTCCGGTGATCTCAAATCTTCATGCCGCACCTTATAAGAATGATGAAATCAAAACGAATCTGACTTTGCAAATGACCAATCAGGTAAAGTGGACGGACACGATACGCCGTCTGATGGGACTTGAAAATAATGAAATTGCAGAAGTCGGCCCCGGGGAAGTGCTGACAAAACTGACGCGTCAGATTAAAAAAGATGCCGCCCCATTACCTATGCCGAAAGAAGAGTCTGATACTGCTGATGTTAAAGCATCGGCAGCTGATCCGCAAAAAACGGCGGGAATGAGATTAGGGAACGAAGATTTTAAAAAAGATTATAACATCCAATATGCTTACATGACGGGCTCCATGTACAGGGGAATTGCTTCGGAACAGATGGTCATTAAAGCGGCAAAAGCGGGAATGCTGGGCTTTTTCGGAACGGGCGGATTGAGTATCGAACGGATCGGACAGGCCATCGGAACCATCCGGTCTGCACTGCGGCAAGGGGAAACATTCGGAATGAATCTTCTTCATCATATGATGTCACCTGACAAGGAAGTCAGAATGATAGATTTATATTTGAAAAACGGCATTCATCTTATTGAAGCATCGGCATTTATGGGCATAACCCCCGCTCTCGTTATATACAGGGCAAAGGGATTAAGCAGGAATCATGACGGATCGGTGTCAGTTCAAAACAGAATTATCGCGAAAGTATCCCGGCCTGAAGTCGCTGAGGCCTTTCTGAATCCGGCTCCGGCTCATGTGCTGGAAAGACTTGTGTCTGATAATCGGCTGACAGCCGGGGAAGCGGCGCTTGCAAAAGAAATTCCGATGGCTGATGACATTTGCGTTGAAGCGGATTCAGGAGGGCATACCGACCAAGGGATTCCGTATACATTAATGCCTGCCATGATCAGACTCAGAGACCGCATGATGGAGAAGCACGGTTATGCGAAAAAAGTAAGAATCGGCGCAGCCGGCGGCATCGGCACTCCGGAAGCGGCTGCTGCGGCGTTTCTGCTCGGCGCCGAATTTATCGGAACCGGTTCTATTAATCAATGCACAGTCGAAGCCGGGACAAGTGATTCAGTGAAAGATCTGCTTCAGGAAGCGAACGTGCAGGATACGTCATACGCTCCCGCGGGAGATATGTTTGAAGCGGGCGCAAGGGTGCAGGTGCTGAAAAAAGGACTGTTTTTCCCGGCAAGAGCCAATAAACTCTTTGACTTGTACAGACAATACAATTCTTTAGATGAAATAGATGAGAAAACGAAAACATTAATTGAAGATAAGTATTTCCAGCGCGGTTTTGAAGAAGTGTATGAGCAGTTGAAACGTGATAAATCTCCTGAACAGATCGCCAAAGCCGAACAGAATCCGAAACACAAAATGGCGATGGTATTTAAATGGTATTTTTCTCATACGACAAGGCTCGCTCTGGAAGGGAAAAGCGAAAGTAAAATAGATTACCAAATTCATTGCGGCCCTGCGCTCGGCGCGTTTAATCAGTGGGTGAAAGGAACCCCGCTTGAAAATTGGAGAAACAGGCATGTCGATCTGATCGGCAAACAGCTCATGGAAGAAACAGCCGGCCTTCTTGCGCAAAGGCTGGTATTGATTACAGGCTGAGTATGACCAGCCATTACATTTTTTCTGCGGAGGACAGACCATGCTGATTGAAAATCATGAATTAACGATGAGCCATGTCGGGTTAGGGAATTTGAATGAGTACGCGCTGCTGCTGTTATTCGGCAACGCACACAGTCACCATTTAACGGACGGAACGGGATTCCGGCCTGATCAGATGGCCGATCACCAAGGGCTGATTTTGTATCCGGCTTATTTTATGACACATCTCAAAGTTCCTTCAGATCAGCCTCTTGATCAGTACCGATTATGGGACGAGGTTTCCGTCGGAGTCGATATCTCCCGGTTTGGAGAAACCATATTAGAATCTGATTATTTGTTCGGGCCGAAAGGAGCGGTCAGCTCTGATAAAGGCGAGTGGGACCTGGGACGTTTTCCTTCTATGAAAGCCAATAGTTTAATTGTCGTCGACGTCACACAAACAGAAGGTTCGACCCGCAAAGTCTCAGCGCCTAAGGCTGAGTGCATTACGGAACTTTCTAAGCTAGCCAAGCCGCCTTACGCGCTGATGCGGTCAAAGAAAATCAGAACGGACGCCTTCGGTATGAAGCCGGGCAATATCAAAACAGCAGACCCCGTTTCATATCGGGTTCCTGTTGATCAGGATGCTGCGCCCGGGCATGCCATGGTGTTTGCGAAATTCAGCAAGATCATGGATGCGGCGGAATTTGAATGGATGACGCGCCGGTCGAAGCCGGGTTTTCCGGTTTCAATCGCGCGGCATTTATTTTTGCTTGAAAGAGAGACGTATTATTACGGAAATTGTTTTGCAGATGAAGAGCTTGATATTTATATGACGGGACACATTGAAGAATGCGATCCCGACTTTCACGGTGAGTCCCTCGGTATGATCTCAGTGGCGAAAATCAGCTATCAGATTGAAGTCTATATGAAAAGAAATCATACATTGCTGGCCATTTCCAAGGTGGATAAGCTGCTGGCGGTGCCGACCTCTTCACAAGATCATATTCCGGATTATAAACGGGTCATCAGAAGTTTATAAAATGAAGAATGGAGCTGAAAGCAAATGGAACAAACCAAGGAAATGAAGCAGATCATCGCTCAAATCATTCAGGACATTCAAGAACAGCAGTCATATCGGGCCGTCGAAGCGGGAGATGATGTGAGAGTCATAGAGGATCTGGGCTTCTCATCACTGGATATCGCTCAATTAGTCGCACAGATGGAGATGGAAACCGGAGTAGATCCTTTTTCCCAAGGAGAAACGATTTCCAGCATTACAACCGTCGGCAGCATTTGTGATATTTATCAAAAATATATGGACAGTGCACAATCATGAAAACAGAAAGCAGGGGAGATATCAGCTGGGTGACTGATAAGCTTAGGGAAACGCAAGACAGTGAGTTTCTCATTTTTAAAGGGCAGACTTTTACGTATGATGATTTGCTGACACGAATCAGCTTTTTTCAGAAAGAACTTAAACAAAACGGAATACGTGAAGGAGAATGTGTGGCGCTTATCGGGGATTATTCCCCGAACGCCATTTTTTTGCTGATGGCGCTTTTGTTAAACCGAAATATCGTTGTCCCTCTCAGCAATGAATCAAGGGAAAAGCATCTCGATATGTTTGAAGACGCGAAAGTGAATCAAATCATTGAAATAAATGAAAATGACAGCTGGACGCTTCGTGAAGGTTCTGAAAGCGACTCTCACCCTCTGCTTGATGACCTGCGCAAGAGAGGGGAATCAGGCATTATTATTTTCACATCGGGAACCTCCGGCAAAAGCAAAGCATCCGTGTTAAGCGCCGGCCGGCTGCTTGAAAAATATAAAACGGCGAAGAGAAAACCGCTGCGTACGCTCATTTTTTTGAAATTAGATCATATCGGCGGCATTAATACGCTGTTTGCGATTCTGTTTAACGGGGGAACGATCGTCACATCAGTCAGCAGAACGCCGGAGTCCGTTTATCAGGCGGTCGACAAACATGCTGTCCAAGTGCTCCCCGCCACCCCGACCTTTTTAAACATGCTGCTGATGTCCAAGGCGGATGCCGGCTATAACCTCTCTTCACTCCGGCTGATCACTTACGGCACAGAACCGATGCCGCAATCAACGCTGCGCGGCATCCACCGGATGTTTCCGGATGTACGGCTGAAACAAACATACGGATTAACTGAACTGGGGATATTCTCAACGAAATCAAAAGACAGCCAATCCACTTGGATGAAAGTAGGCGGCGCCGGAACAGAGACCAAAATTACCGGAGGCACGCTTTGGGTCCGTTCTGAGTCGGCGATGCTCGGCTATTTAAACGCACCGTCACCTTTCGATGAAGACGGCTGGTATGACACCGGTGACCAGGTGGAAACAGACGGCGAATATATAAGAATTCTCGGAAGAAAGAGCGAAATCATTAATGTGGGCGGAGAGAAAGTGTTTCCGGCAGAGGTGGAAAGCGTCTTTCTGGAGATACCGAATGTCCGGGATGTTCTCATAACGGGCAGAAAAAATCCGATTACGGGCGAGATTGTCACGGCAGAGGCCGTGCTTGAAAAAGAGGAAGATATCAAATCTTTCAGAAAGCGGGCCGTAGCTCATTGCAAACAGAAGCTGCAGCCATATCAGATACCGCAGATCATCTCTGTTACAGATCGAAAACTGTCTAATGATCGATTTAAAAAAATAAGAAACGTGTAAAACAGGAGGCAAATATGAATAACGGAAAAGTAGCGGTCGTCAGCGGAGGAAGCCGGGGGCTGGGAAAAGCGATTGTACAGACGCTTTTGGATGAGGATTACAAAGTAGCCGCTTTCAGCCGCAGTGAATCTGATTTTATTAACACATTGAGAGAGAGTGAAAAGTACCGCGGCCGCTTTTATTGGGAAGCGGCGGATGCGGCGGATGATGCCGCCATGAAACAGTTTGTTCTTCAAGTATACCGCAAGTTTTCCAGAATAGACGGCTTGGTCAATAACGCCGGTTTGAACCTTGATCAGCTGCTGCCCCTGACCAATGATGAAGACATTGACCGCATACTCAATCTGAATATCGGCTCAGTCATCAAGCTGACCCGAAACGTTTCCCGTGTCATGCTGAAACAAAATTCCGGTTCAATCGTTAACATAAGCTCCATTATCGGCTCAAGAGGATTTAAAGGCACTTCAGTCTACAGCGCATCCAAAGCGGCTCTTGACGGCTTGACGCGAAGCCTGGCCAGGGAGCTCGGGTCTAAAGGAATCCGTGTCAATTCACTTGCGCCCGGTTTTGTGGACACCGATATGACGAAAAATATGCCGGAAAAACAAAAATCGCAGATTATCAGAAGGACGCCGATGGGACGTTTAGGCGAAACAGACGATATGACCGGACTCGTTCGTTTCCTGCTTTCTCCTGAATCGTCCTTTATGACCGGACAGACAATGGCCATAGACGGCGGATTAACTTGTTAAAGCACAGAAAAATTCTTTTGTACAAGGGATGGTATCCTCATGAAATGTATTAACGAATTTTTAAGAACGGTAATAGCGCAAAAGCTGGGTGCCGAGGTGACCGAAGCGGAAGATAAAACCGCTTTTTTTACTCTTGGCGTGACGTCTCTCATCAGTGAAGAAATCATGACCATATTGCATAAAGAATTTACCGGCCTTTCTGAAACGCTGCTGTTTGAATATCCGAACATTGAGAAATTGAGTGAGTTTTTAAGTGCGCAGAAACGAAATCCCGAAAGCGTTCTTGAATTCACAGAAACGGAGCCTGATACGGGAAGCCGGCAGGAAGAAGAATTGCTTCCTGTACAGGCGGCTGAAAAGGTGCCTGAACCGGCAACGGACGGGAGCTCTGATATTGCGGTTATCGGAATGAGCGGGATGTTTCCGAAAGCGGAAAACCAGCATGATTTTTGGGACAATTTAATGGAAAATAAAGATTGTGTCTCCGAAATCCCAGATGACAGATGGGACAGCTCTTATTACTCGGAAGAGAAAACGGCAGAATACGCGTCATACAGTAAATGGGGAGGTTTTATTGATCATCCGGATCAATTTGACCCGCTGTTTTTTTCTGTTTCCCCGTGGGAAGCTGATTTAATGGACCCCCAGCAAAAATTGTATGTCACGTGCTGCTGGGAAGCGATGGAGGATGCCGGTTACGGGAACCCGGCGGCGAGGCCGACGGATCAAATCGGGGTATTCGCCGGAGTGACCTGGAATGAATATTCATTAATTGCACACGAAGAAGGTTTCCTGAAAGATCAGTACAAAGGCCCCGGCTCCTTATATTGGGGCATTCCGAACCGGGTTTCTTATTTCCTTGATCTCCATGGCCCGAGCATTGCTGTTGATACGGCGTGTTCTTCATCGCTTGTCGCCGTCCATCAGGCTTGTCAGGCCATTATGTCGGGCGACTGTGAAATGGCGCTTGCCGGAGGCGTCAACCTCAGCTTACATCCGCAAAAATACATGTTTTTAAGCCAATCGCATTTTCTGTCTTCTGAAGGAAAATGCCGCAGTTTCGGTGAAGGCGGAGACGGTTACGTGCCCGGCGAAGGCGTGGGAGCCGTTTTGTTAAAACCATTGAAAAAAGCGATTGCGGACAAAGACCACATCTACGGTGTCATTAAGGGGTCCGCCACTAATCACGGCGGCAAAACGACCGGGTATACGGTGCCGAATCCGGAAGCGCACCGGGACCTGATTTTATCCGCTCTAAACAGAGCCGCGGTAAGTCCGGCGGATATCAGCTACATTGAAGCTCACGGAACCGGCACGGCGCTCGGCGATCCGATTGAGATACGCGGACTGTCTATGGCATTTGATAAACAGACCGATGAGAAAAATGACTGCGGAATCGGCTCGGTGAAATCCAATATCGGACATTTGGAAGCGGCTGCAGGGATCGCCGGTTTAATCAAGGTGCTTTTAAGCATGAAACATGAAACGCTTCCCGCCAGTCTGCACTCCGAGGAACTGAACCGCAAGATTTCTTTTTCTGATTCGCCATTTTATGTCGTCCGAAACAACCGGCCGTGGCCGGCTGAAGGAGATAAACCGAGAATCGCCGCAATCAGTTCATTCGGCGCAGGAGGCTCTAATGCCCATCTGATCGTAGGTGCTTATCAGCCAAAACGGCAAGCGGACGGGAATACTGAGCAAAAACCTCATGCCGTCGTATTAAGCGCACATTCCGAACAGCAGCTGAAAGAATATGCCGGGAAATTGAGCTTCTTTCTTGCCCGATTGGAAAACTCGCCTTCTGCCGGCGGATACAGTCTGGAAAATATCGCTGCCACCTTATTGTCAGGCAGAGAGCCTTTCTCCTTCCGGCTTGCTGTCATTGCATCATCCCTTTCTGAGCTGAAACAGCGATTGGACGAATTTGTAAGCGGTCACAGCGACGGCAGGCATATGTACTTCGGAAAAGCGTCACCCGGGCGGCCGGACGTTTCAGGTCAGTCCGTTTCAGATCCTGAGAAATTTGCCGCGCTGTGGGTGAAAGGCCTTCAAGGTTGCAAAAAGCCGGAAACGCCGTATCAGAAAGTTCCGCTTCCTACGTATCCGTTTTTAAAGGAAACGTCCTGGCTGACCGATCAAAAAAAGCGGTATACAAAAAAGCCCCAAAATACCAAAAGGCGTGAAGCGCTTCATCCTCTGCTTGATGAGAATATTTCATCCGCCCGGAAAGGAACGTTTCAAAAGATATTTTCCAAGGATGAATATTTCTTTAAAGATCATTTAGTGAACGAAAAATATGTGCTTCCCGGAGTCTGTCATCTGGAAATGGCGGCATACGGCGCGACATTGTGGGGAGAACGCCCGGCCGTCTCTCTTCAAAGTGTGTGGTACATGGAGCCGATTGTGACAGGGACAGACCCAAGATCCGTCATGATAGAGTTTGAAGCAGAAAAAGAGCGTATAAGCTATGTAATTAAAGAAAAAGGAGCGGACGGCGCTCTCTTTTCGCAAGGAGAAGTGATTTGTAAAGAAAAAGGAGTGTCTTTTGAGGCCCCGGTCTTTCAGCTCCCGGCGCCATTTGCGCAGAGAACGGAGCCGAAAGACATCTATCACTCGTTCTCTGAGGCGGGAATCGTGCAAAAGGACAGTTTTCAGGTCATCCGCGAATTCTCTTATACAGAAAGGAAAGCACTGGCCAAATTAACGCTCCCGTCACACTTGGAAGCCGATTTTAAACAGTACATCCTACATCCGTCCTTAATGGATGGCGCTGTTCAAACCGCAATGGCGCATGTGCTGCAATTTCAAAAAGAGCCTGCGCTTATCGTACCGTTTTCCTTCGGAGAAATACTGCTGCTTGAACCGTTAGCGAAAACCGTATTTGTGCATGCGGAGGTAAAAGCGGCCTCCGTTCACCAATTTGATCTGCATATTTGTGATGAGCGCGGCGTGCTGTTGGCGGCAGTGAAAGATTTTATCATAAAAGAGGTGCAGGAAAGCGCCGGGTTTAACCAAAAAGCCGGCCTCACGCCGAAGAAAAGCCGTGAAACGGAATTGCTTATGACACCGGTTTGGAACACCGTCACCATTCCGGAAACCGGCATGCCTTTCATGCGTGAAGAAAAAATAATCGTCATCGGGGCCGGGCTGGATTTTCAGCAGGCTTTGAAAGAGATGTATTCCGATGTCCGTTTTCCGGACATCACTTCTTTGGACAGCGCGGAACAAATGGCTGAAACACTGAAAGCGCAAGGTTCTTTTCAACACATGATATGGGCGGCGCCGGATCATCCCGTTCCATCCGTTTATGATGCGGATACGGCCGACGGACAGGAGCACGGGGTCATGCAGCTTTTCCGGCTGATAAAAGCGCTTCTGCTTCTGAATTTTGACACGGCACAACTATCATTGACAATCTGCACGTTTCAAGCACAGCCAATTCATGAACATGATGAGGTCAATCCCAGTCATGCAAGCATACACGGATTAGCGGGGTCGCTCGCAAAAGAATACAGCAATTGGAGCATCCGGCTTCTTGATTTGGAATCTCAAAGGGGATACCGGCATCTTCCCGATGTCTTCTCTTTACCGGCGGACCCCGAGGGAAACCCGTGGGTCTTTCGTGCAGGTCAGTGGCACTGCCAGCAATTGGCCGTCTGCCGGCCTCATACAGATGAGCCTTCATTATACCGGCACGGCGGGGTTTATGTGATTATCGGCGGAGCAGGCGGAATAGGGGAAGTATGGACTGAATATATGATTCAGACCTATCAGGCGAAAATTGTCTGGATCGGGAGAAGGAAAAAAGATATACAGATTGAAAGAAGGCTGAAAAGACTCGCAGCTTTAGGTCCCGCACCGCAATATTTCAGCGCGGATGCTGCGGATTATGACTCTCTCAAACGGGCGTATGACACTATTGTGAAGGAAAATGGAAAGGTCCGCGGAATCATTCACTCCGCCATCGTGTTATCAGACCGAAGTTTTGCCAATATGGAAGAGGAGCAGTTCCGCGCTTCACTTTCTGCAAAAACTGATGTCAGCTTGCAGATTGCCCGGGTAGCTGAAGGGGAACCACTTGATTTCTTGCTGTTTTTCTCTTCGATGATGTCGTTTCAAAAAGCGCCGGGACAAAGCAATTATGCCGCCGGGTGCACGTTTAAAGACGCTTTTGCTAAGCGGATCTCACAGAAAGCGCCGTATGCTGTAAAAGTTGTCAATTGGGGTTTTTGGGGAAGTGTCGGCGTCGTGGCTTCAGAACAATACCGGAAACGGATGGAGCGGGACGGAATCGCTTCTATTGAGGCGCCCGAAGCGATGAAAACGCTGGAAACCCTGCTTTCCGGACCTCATGACCAGCTGGCGCTGATCAAAACGACAGATCCACTTTTTATGAAAGACGATCTGAAAGAACAAGTAACGGTTTATCCGGAAAAGATTCCTTCCGCACTCGGACAATTAGCGGTTAACATCACGCAGAATGACGAAGCTGAGCGGTTAAAAGCATCAAGTGTCATGAGCTGCATGAGAGAGATGGAATCCCTTATTGAAAAAATGCTTGTATCAACCCTTTATGAGATGGGAGCCGGGCTTGATCAGGCTTTGCCGTTATTTCAATCGGCTGCCGGCATAACGGAACAATACAGCAGATGGCTGAAAGAGAGCTTTGTCCTCCTGACTGAATTAGCGCTTGCTCCGGAAAAAACGGATTTAGGGCAGGTGTGGGAGGAATGGGAGCGGAAAAAAGAGACTTGGCTGCGCCAGAAAGACATGAGGGCGCATGTCAGATTGGCAGAAGAGACATTGCGTGTGCTTCCAGACATTTTAACCGGTAAGCTTCCTGCAACGGAAGTGATGTTCCCTGACTCCTCCTTCCGTCTTGTGGAAGGCATTTACCGCAATAATATCATTTCTGATTTTTTCAATGACAAGCTTGCTGACACATTGATTGAAGTTTTGAAGGAACGTCTGGAAAAAGACCCGCAGGTGAAAATCCGCATTTTAGAAATCGGAGCCGGAACGGGCGGGACGAGCGCCGCGGTCATGAGAAAATTGAAACCGTATGAAGCGCATATTGCCGAATATTGTTTCACGGATATTTCTAAAGCATTTCTTTTACATGCAGAAGACATATTCGGTCCGGAATATCCTTATGTCACTTATAAAATATTCAACGCTGAGCAGCCGGTATCAACAGAAGCGCCGGACATCGGCACGTATGACGCAGTGATCGCGACCAATGTGCTTCATGCGACAAAAAATATCCGCTCTGCGCTGCGCCATGCGAAAGCAATGCTGCAAAAAAACGGCCAGCTGTTTATAAATGAGATCAACAGCCGCACCATATTCAACCATGTGACGTTCGGCCTTCTTGAAGGCTGGTGGCTGTATGAGGATCATGATTTACGGATTCCGGGCTGTCCGGGGGTTGAGCCGTCCGGCTGGGCGGAAGCGCTTTCGCTTGAAGGATTCGTCCATCCTCTGTTTCCGGCTGAAGCCGCACACGACTTAGGCCAGCAGATTATAGCGGCTGAAAGTGACGGAATGGTCAGGCTTGCCCTCCCGCAGGCGTCAGAAGAGAAGCCGGAGCGCCGTCCGTATGACGCAGATGGTCTTTCGGATGATACTTTGCATTTCAGCCTGAGAGAAAAAAGCGTTGAGCTGATGAAGAAGGTAATCGGTGAAGCGCTTAAAGTGCCGGCGCATCGTCTTTTATCCCATGAACCTTTAACCGCATACGGATTGGATTCCATACTGGTCGTCAGACTGACCAACGCGTTAAAAGACGTCTTCGGTTCTGTCAGCAGCACTTTGTTTTTTGAATATCAAACCATTGATGAGCTTGCTGATTACTTTCTGTCTTCCCGTAAAGAAGCGCTCGAGCGGCAATTCGGGAATGGACGGGCTCATCCCGAAAACGCCGGACGGGTGCAGGCTCCCGCAGAAAGCGCCGCGCCGATTCCAAACGTAAGAGAACGGGGCATCGCATATCTGACGGAATTAATAGGAAAAACGCTGAAGATTCCGAGCGGGAGAATGGATCCGTCGGTTTCCTTAACCGCATACGGTTTGGATTCTATTCTGGTCGTCAGGCTCACGAATGCTTTTCGTAACGTGTTTGAGCAAATGACCAGCACCCTCTTTTTTGAATATCAGACGATAGAAGAAATCGCGGATTACCTGCTTCTTTCTCAGCGGGGAGCATTTATGAAAGCGATGGGTGTGCGTGAGGAGCAGCTGTCTGATCACACAGATAACCTGAATGTAAAACAAAACAAGATTCCTCAAAACGAGGAAGGCAGCAGGACGAACGGAGATCCCTATATCCAGGATATCGCTGTCATCGGTCTGTCAGGCCGATATCCGGGCGCCGATCACGTTGATGAGCTGTGGGAAAATGTAAAAGCCGGCAGGCATTCTATTACTGAAGTGCCGAAAGATCGCTGGGACTGGAAAACGTTTTATAACGAGGAACGCGGAAAATGGGGGTCCATTTATTCAAAATGGGGCGGTTTTCTCGATGACATTGATAAATTTGATCCGCTGTTTTTCCGTATATCTCCCGCGGAAGCTGAAAGGATGGATCCGCAGGAAAGGTTGTTTCTGCAGACTGCTTATTCAAGCATTGAAGATGCGGGGTACACCCCGGCCACGCTTTGTGACAGCCGGAAAATCGGAGTCTTTGTCGGTGTGATGAACAGCAATTACCCGACAGTCCCCAGCGACTGGTCTATCGCAAACAGAGTATCGTTTTTGTTCAATTTCCAAGGGCCGAGTATGGCTGTGGATACAGCATGCTCTTCTTCTTTAACAGCTGTCCATCTCGCCGCAGAAAGCCTGCGGAGCGGAATGAGTGAAACAGCGATTGCCGGCGGGGTCAATCTTATCGTTGATCCGGCCCACTATGAGCGGCTGTCTGCTTTTTCAATGCTGTCTCCCGGTGATAAATGCAAATCTTTCGGAGACAGTGCGGACGGTTTTGTTGACGGTGAAGGAGTAGGGGCGATTGTGTTAAAGCCGCTTGCTCAAGCGGAGAAAGACGGCGATCATATTTACGGCGTTATTAAAGGAAGCATGCTGAACGCAGCAGGCAGGACAAACGCTTATATGGTGCCGAATCCGAAAGCGCAGTTTGATCTGATCGCAGAGACGTTGAAACGGACAGACATTCACCCGAGAACGGTCAGTTACTTGGAAGCCCACGGAACGGGCACTGCGCTCGGTGATCCGATTGAAATCGACGGGTTAACGAAAGCTTTTCGCCTGACAACAGAAGACAGGCAGTTTTGTTCCATCGGTTCCATTAAATCAAATATCGGACATTTAGAAAGCGCTGCGGGGATTGCGGGGATCACCAAACTGCTTCTGCAATTGAAACATAAGAGGATTGCCCCTTCATTGCATGCGGCGGAATTGAATCCGAATATTGAGTTTGAGCACACTCCGTTTTTCGTGCAACAAAAAGAAACGGAATGGAAACGACCTGTCTTGAATATCACGGGTGAAATGAAGGAATATCCGAGAATTGCCGGCATTTCCTCGTTTGGAGCAGGAGGTTCAAACGCACATGTCATCATTCAGGAATATGTGCCGTCTGAGAGCCTGAAACCAATGGAAAACGTGCTCGTTTCTCCGCAAAAACCGGCTGTTATCATTTTATCAGCGCGAAATGAGCAGCAATTGACAGAGCGCGCCCGCCAGCTTCTGGATGATGTCATAAGAAAAAAACGTTCTGACGGAGATTTGGCCAAGATCGCTTACACGCTTCAGGCGGGAAGAGAACCGATGGCTGAGCGGCTTGCATTTACGGCCGAGTCGATAGAAGAACTGAAAATGAAGCTTATGAGTTTCTCAAACGATCATAATATCGAACATGCTCATATCTGGCGGGGCAGGACAGCCAAACATCATTCATTGGCGGCTTCGCTCACTTCTGATGAAGATATGGTGCTTACTATAAATGCCTGGCTGAAAAAAGGGAAATACGGAAAGCTGCTTGACCTTTGGGTTAAAGGACTTGACGTCGATTGGTCAGCTCTTTATCAGAGCAACCCGGGCCGCATCAGTCTCCCGGCCTACCCTTTTGCCAAAGACCGATATTGGGTGACAAAAGCTGATGTGTCACTTGACAAAACAGGCTCAGCGGAAAGTAAGAAAGCAGCCAGACTTCACCCGCTGCTCCATACGAATACATCGACCTTTACCGCCCAGCGCTTTACTTCTGTTTTTTCTGGGCATGAACCGTTTTTTGCCGATCATATCGTCAATGGAAAACCGGTGCTTCCGGGCGCGGCTGCTTTAGAAATGGCCCGGGCCGCCGTTACACTTGCCGCTGAAGATTTGCCCGGCGGGAAAACGGGTGTCCGGCTTAAACAGATCGTTTGGCTCCGGCCGGTGACGGCGCTTTCTGAAGGAGTGACGCTTCATGTAAGACTTCAGCCGGAAGAAAACGGAGACATCGCTTTTAAAGCGTATGCCGAAGGAGAAGAGCCGCTTGTCTTTTTCCAGGGAAAGGCCGTGCTCGAAGAGACGGAGCGTGCTCCTGTTCTCGATGTGGAAGCGGTTCAGGCGCGCTGCAGCGGCCGGCGTATGTCAAAGGCTGAGTGCTATGAAGCGTTCGACAGCCTCGGCATCACCTACGGACCGTCTCATCAGGCGCTTGACGCCGTCTATGCCGGAAGCGGAGAAGTGCTCGCAAAGCTCACTCTTCCGCCGTCCGCCCGCGAGGAAAAGGAGCCGTTCATCCTGCATCCAAGCATGCTGGACGCCGCTCTTCAGGCTTCTATCGGCCTCGTGCTCTCAGACGGTTCCGCGTCCGGACGGCCGTTTCTGCCGTTTGCCCTCCAGGATATGCAGGTGTTTTCTGCGTGCCGGGAGACGATGTGGGCGGTGCTTTCCTCAGCGGACGGCGCCTATCATATTGAGCTGTGTGATGAAAACGGTGCGGTATGTGTCCGATTGACGGGGCTCACCGCCCGTTTTCTGGAAGAGGAAACGGAGGGAAAACCGCTCTTGCTTCAGCCAAAGTGGCAGGAATCACCGCCGAATGAAGGCGGCGGACAAGAAGAGTCTTTCAGATACGTGACGCTGTATGGCGGAATGAATGCTGAGGACATAAGCGGCGCCGTATGTGCGGCTGAC
>NZ_JACAWW010000020.1:0-14248 GCF_020075515.1 Bacillus sp. KS1
GGCGTGTCGCAAGCTCCGCCCGCACGTCATCGCTTTCCCGTCCTTCGATATAGGCGTAAAGCGCGGTTTCGCCGTGTTCAGTCCGGGCGGTGACTGCCGCCTCACGAATGCCGTCGATGCGCCGGATCGCCGCTTCGATCTCTCCTGGTTCAATCCGGTAGCCGCGGACTTTCACCTGTCCGTCTGAACGTCCGAGCCATTCGACTAGGCCGTCTTCTGTCCAGCGTGCGATATCGCCCGTCTGATACATGCGTTCTCCCGGATAAAACGGATCATTGAGAAAACGCTCCTCTGTCAGCTCAGGCCGGTTCAGATAGCCCCGGGCCACCCCTGTCCCCGCGATGTACAGCTCTCCTGCCACGCCCGCAGGCTGGATGGTTCCTCCGCTATCTAATACATACAGACGGGCACCCGGAACGGGTTTTCCGATCGGAAGCCTTGTCCGTCCGCTGTCCCGTTTTCGGTCACAGACGTAAAACGCCGCATCAACCGTCGCTTCCGTCGGCCCGTAGCCGTGAATAAGCATCGTCTCCGGCAGAAGATCGGCAAACCGGGCAGCCGTAAGCGGTGAAAGAGCTTCACCTCCGGCAAACACGCGTGTCAGTGTTCTGCCGAGGCGTGTTCTTGTTTCCTCAGGCTCCGTTTCCAGCGCGTCTAAAAAGCTGTTGACCATCGCCGGAATAAAATGCGCGGTCGTCACCTTTTCTGAGGCAAACGCTTCAATCATCCGCACAGGATCTTTCTCCCATCCGGCAGGAAGCAGATACACGGAGGCGCCTGACATTGTCCACCAAAACAATTGCCAGATAGAGGCGTCGAATGAAAAGGATGATTTCAGCACGATAACATCCTCTTCCGTTAACGGAAACTGCCCTTGCATCCCTGATAAAAAGGCGGCGGCCTGACGGTGTTCAACAGCCACTCCCTTCGGTGTTCCCGTCGAACCGGACGTATAAATGATATAAGCGAGCGAATCGCTATCCGCTTCTTCAGAGACAGCCCCTGTCTCCGTCTCGCCTGTCAGAGAAGAAAGAGACACTTCTAGCGTCTCGCCGGAAAAACCGGAAACGGATAATCCCGGCTGTGCAAGCAGGAGACAAGCGCCGCAGTCATCGAGCATATAGCGCAGCCTGTCCTCAGGATAGTCAGGGTCAAGCGGCACGTAGGCGCCGCCCGCTTTTAACACGGCAAGCACTGAAACCACCATCTCCGGCGAGCGTTCAGCGAGTACGCCGACCATGCTTTCTTTGCGGATGCCTTTTTGGCGGAGCCGAACGGCGAGCCTGTCCGTGTACTGATCAAGCTCGGCGTACGTCAGCATACCGCCCGGAAAACGGAGCGCCGGACGATGGGGCGAAAGCGCGGCACGGCGGGCAAACAGTCCGTGAAGCGTCGGAGCCGGCGGTTCAACCGTTTCTGTACGGTTAAACGCATCCAGCATATTTCTGGCTTCACACGCATCAAGCAATGCGATCTTGGAGGCGCTCATTTCAGGGTCGGAAATGACTGACTCCATCATATGCCGTAAAAATGTTTCAATATTCTTCATAAAAACACGATCGTATATACCGGTATCAAAGTTTAAGCGGATATAAAGAGAATTTCCCGGAATCACCTTTATGCTGCATCCGTAGTTTGTGACTTCCTCCATCGCGAAATCCTCTACCGCAAAATCAAATGAACCGGCCTGACTCACATTTTCAATTTCACGCTGGGCCGGCACATTTTCAAACACGATAATGTGGTCAAACAGCGCTTGCTTCAAAGGGCTTTGCGCCTGAATGTCATACAGCGGATAATAGCTGTACGCTTCTGCTTGCAGCGTCTCCTGCTGCAAATGCCTGACGAGCTCCAGAAAAGAAAATGAACCGCTTTTCACCCGCACGGGAATCGTATTGATAAACAGTCCTACCATTTTTTCCACGCCTGCGAGATCCGACGGCCGGCCGGAAACGACAGAACCGAAAACAGCGTCATCACAGCGGCTGACACGCTGCAGCAACATGCCCCACAGTGCCTGGAACACTGTATTCAGCGTTGCTCCCGCCCTTGCCGCAATGTTTTTCAGCTCATTTGTCTGCTCTTCCGAAATGGTGAAAACCGCCTGCTCAAGTTCGCCATTTGGTTCCGCGGATTTTTTCGGAAGAGACGCCGATTGCTCAAGATCGGCAAGTCTCGTTTTCCAAAAAATCTCGGCTTCTTTACGATCCTGCTTCATGAGCCATTTAATATACTTTCCATATGGCTGAACAGGCTCGAGAGACGGGAGCCGTCCGTCTCCGAGAGATTGATAGATCATCAGAAATTCCTTCATGACAATTCCGAAGCACCAGCCGTCCATGACGATATGATGATGGCTCCAGATACAAACATAGCGTTCAGGCGCTTTTTTCAAAATGGAGACTCTCATGAGAGGGTCTGATTGCAAATCAAAGCCTTTATCTTTATCTTCTTTTCTGAACCGGTCGGCATATTTGTCTTGTGCCTTCTCGTCCAAATGAGAAATATCATGAAACTGAACGCGGCTCGGCCTGTTTTTCAACACGACTTGGCGGGGCTTCGCCACATTCTTATGAATAAATGTCGTACGGAAAATATCGTATCGTTCAAAAACAGCATCTATACTTTTTTGGAATCGTTCCCGGTCAAGCTGTCCGTTGATCGTAAACACCGCTTGTTCGAAGTAGGCTCTTGAGTCATGATCCAACAGAGAATGAAAAAGCATGCCCTCCTGCATAAAAGATAAAGGATATATATCTTGTATTTCCGGTTGCTGCCCCATTGCGCCACTCCTTTTCTATAGTTTGTTGACGGCTCCCATAATGTCACTCAGATCTTCCAGCGTTAACTCCTCGTCACTGAAATCAGCGGCGCTCCATTCACGCTCCTCTTTGCCTGTGCAATGCGTGATGATCTGTTTGAGAAAGGTATGAAAATGTCCCGTCAAAACTTCAATCGTTTCTTTTTGATACTGAAAACGGTTGTACACGACATACATGCTGAGACATTCCGAGGATACGGAGCCGCTGATATCAAGTGTGTACGGGCGTTCCCAGTCCGGGCTGACTTCATTTCCCGCTTTTACGGGAGAAACACCGAAGCCGCTGGAACGGATCTCCCTGTCAAACTGCCCCAGATAGTTAAAACTGATTTCAGGAGCATCAGATTCAGTCTCTTCCCAGAGTTTGCTTATATACTTCAGCACCCCATATCCCGCTCCTTTATGCGGGATGCGGCGCATCATGTCTTTTGTCCGCTTAATGTGATAGCCGAGACGCTCGCCGTCATCAGCCTGATCTTGAAAACTTGCGTCAACCAATACCGGATAAATTGACGTAAACCAGCCGATGGTTCTGCTGATATCAAGATGCTCCAGGTGCTCTTCCCTTCCGTGGCCTTCCATGCTGATTTTGAATGTCTCGTTTCCGGTCCATCTGTTCAGCGCAAGGCTTAACGCGGCAAGCAATAATTCACCCGTCTCTGTTCTGTATGCTCTGTTCGCTTCCGTTAACAGCTGCTCAGTCTCCTGTTTTGTCAATGTAACGGTCATCACATCTGTATCTTTCAGAAGATTGGAAGAGATGCGGGCATCTTTCGGAAGCGGTTTGACCGCCGCTTTTTCTCTTTCGGACCAGTAGTCTGCTTCCTGTAACAGCCGGCGGCTTTTTGCATAATCAGAGATTTGTTTCGCGTAAGTCTGATAGGAATCAGTTTTTGCCGGAAGCGCGGTTTCTTTTCCTTCGAGCGCCTGCCTGTAGCATGCGGTGAGATCTTCAAATAAAATCCGCCATGACACCCCGTCAATGACAAGGTGATGAATGGAAAGCAGCAGATGATCGCCATCATTAGCGTGAAATAATCCGACAGCTACGAGCGGACCCGTCTCCAGCCGAATGGAAGTTTGAATAAGGGCGGCCGCCTGTTCAATTGCGGCGTGCTCCTCTTGTAATGACCCTTTCCCTCTCACGTCATGCGTTTCAAACGTAAAGAGTTCTTCTTCAGAAAGGTTTTCCGCTCTGTTGTATTGAGTCACCGATCCGTTTTGCGTGCCGCATACGATCCGTAATGCGTCATGATGAACCGCGAGCTGTGCCAGCGCTTTTCTCATAGCAGATTCATTGATTCTGTCCGCACTGCGGAGCATAACCGACTGATTAAAATGATCATGCGGCAATGATTGCGACAAGAACCAGTGCTGGATCGGCGTCAGCGGCACGTCTCCCGTGACGGGAGCCTGATCAATCACGCGGCGGACTTTCCGGAGCCGCATCGATACTTCTCCCAGTGTCTGATGCTCGAACAGCTCGCGGACGGTCGTTTCATAGCCCTGCTGTTTCAGCCTCGCACATACTTGCAGCGCTTTAATCGAATCCCCGCCGAGATGGAAGAAATGAGCATTGGGGCCGAGTCCTTCAACACCTAAGAGTTCTTCCCAGATGTCAGCCATCATTTCTTCAGTTTCATTTCTCAGGCTGATATCATCTCCAAGGCTATCATTTAATTCAGGCTGCGGGAGCGCCTTCTCGTCCAGCTTCCCATTCGCCGTCAAAGGCAGTTCATCAAGCTCTATCAAGCGGGCGGGAATCATATATTCCGGCAGAAAAGCTCTGAGAGAGGCCTGAATCTCTGCTTCTTTTATCTTTTCGTTTCCGTGTAAGACCGCGTATGCGTAAATGGAGTGCTGACCATGCTGATCAGCACGTGTGATCACGGCGGCCTCTTTCACAGAGGAAAGCTCTTGCAGCGCTGATTTAATTTCTCCCAGCTCAATTCTGTGGCCTCTGACTTTTACTTGCGCATCTTTTCGCCCGACATATTCCAGCTCGCCATTTGAGAGCCTTTTGGCGATATCGCCCGTCCGGTAGAGCCGCATGCCGGAAACATGCGGATTCGTGATGAAACGGGAAGCGGTTAAATCATCCCTGTTTACATATCCCCTCGCGACGCCTTCCCCGCCGATATAAAGCTCACCGGGAATTCCGATCGGCTGCGGATTCATATAGATATCCATGACAAAAGCATGAAGGGTTTCCAGCGGTCTGCCGATATTGCTTTTGTTTCTCTCAATATCATCCATATTCAGTTTTTTGCATGTGACGTGAACCGTGGTTTCCGTAATGCCGTACATATTAACAAGCTCCGTCTCCGGGTACTTCTCTTTCCAGCTTTTCAGCATGCCGGGCTGAAGCGCCTCTCCGCCGAAAATGACATATCGAAGCTTTAGCTTGTCCGTATGCCCGGCCTCTTCATGAATGAGTCCGGAAAAAGCCGTCGGCGTTTGGTTCAGCACCGTTACGCCTTCACTTTGCAGCAGCTGCCGGTACAAATGCGGATCACGGGCAGTTTCTTTCGGCACGATAACCACCTTTCCGCCGTATAAGAGCGCGCCGAATATTTCCCATACAGAAAAATCAAAGCAATAGGAGTGGAACAGCGTCCAGACGTCTTCAGAGCCGAAATCAAACGGCAGTCCTTTATGTGTGATAAGGCTGATGACATTGCGGTGTTCCGTCATAACGCCTTTCGGTTTTCCTGTTGTGCCCGATGTGTAAATCACGTAAGCCGGCTGTTCAGGCGTTATCATTTCTTTCGTTCTGTCTGCTGAAACGGATTCAGGCTTATCGATGTATAAAACCGGCAAACCATCTATACCGGATATCCCAAGACCCGATTGCGTCAACAGAACACGCGCGCCGCTGTCAGTCAGCATAAATGAAATCCGCTCGTCAGGATAGTCAGGATCAATCGGCAGATAAGCTCCTCCCGCTTTTAAAATACCGAGAATCCCAATCAGCATATCCGGAGATCGTTCGGTCATAATTCCGACAATCTGTCCAGAGCGGATGCCGTTTTCCGACAGCATATCGGCGATTCGATCCGCCTTTTCATTGAGCTCGCGGTAGGTGAGACGCTCATCAGACATGACGGCTGCAATTTGATCCGGCATTTTTTCCGCCTGTGCTTCAAATAAACTGACGATCGTTTCATGCCTCGGATACCCCGCCGTTTGATTTTCCGCTTGAAGAAGCATCTGCCGCTCGTTTATGCCCAGCAAATGAATGTCAGACAGCTTCCGCTCATCATCCGATGCGATTTGTCCTAAAAGCTCTTTAAAATGACCGGCCCACCGTTCGATCGTATCCTTTTCAAACAAGGCGGTACTGTATTCAAAATGAAAATCCAGTGAGCCATCCGGCCGTTCCTCGGCATGAAGCGTCAAGTCGAATTTTGAAATGTCATGCTTCACTGAATGTGAAGAAACAACTAAGCCCGGAAGGTTTACTTCGAAATCATCACTGTTTTGCAAAACGAGCATGGCATCAAACAGCGGATTGCGATTGACTTCCCGGTGTGTATCAAGCTTTTGGGCAAGTTCTTCAAACGGGAAGTCCTGATGTTCGGCCGCGCCGAGGGCGAGCATTTTCACCTCTTCTAAATAAGCGCGGAATGTCTTATCCCCTTGCGGCCTGCTTCTCATTGCCACGGTATTTACAAACATGCCGATGACCCCGTCAAGCTCAGCGCGGCTTCTGCCGGCCGCAGGTGAACCGACGACAATGTCTTCCTGCCCGCTCAATTTAGAAAGGAACAAGGAGTAGCTTGCCAAAAGAATCATATACAGCGTCGAACCTGTCTCATCCATGAGCCGGCGCAAATTCTCCGCCGTTTCCTTTTGAAGGCGCGTTCGAACCGCGGACCCGCTGAAATCAGGAAGCTGCGGGCGCTTTTTATCGAGCGGCAGATCAAGTACGGGAATGTTTTCCCCGATCGTCTCCAGCCAATAACGCTCATGTCTTTTGAATTCTTCAGCGGCAAACCGCTCATGCTGCCAGACGGAAAAATCTTTGTACTGGAGTTTTAACGGCTGCAACTCCTTTCCTCTGTATAAATCCGTCAATTCTTGAATCAGAACGCTCATTGACACACCGTCTGCGATAAGATGATGCATATCAAGCAGCAGAAAATGACGTTCTTCAGTGACTTTGGCTAAAGTCACTCTCAAAAGCGGCGCTTTTTCCACATCAAACGGTTTGACGAAAGTTTCCATCACCTCTTGAAGAAGGTTCCCGGATGGCATGTGAATCTCTGTGAGGTCAAGATCGACATGTGAATGTATGTGCTGCATCGGCTCCCCGTTTCGTAAAACAAATGAAGTGCGTAACGCTTCGTGCCTTTGTAACAGCGCTGAAAAGGCTTCGTGCAGCCGATCCCGGTTGAGTCTGCCGCTCAGTTCCAGACAAGCGGGCATATGATAGCCCGTACTGTCCGCTGCAAGCTGATGAAGGGCATAGAGCCTTTTTTGCGCAAAAGATAGCGGGTACAAGTCCTTTGCCACAGCAGGCGTGATTTCTGCATATTCTCCTCTTTTCCTCTGTTCAAGGAAGCGGGCCATGCTCTCGATAGTCGGATGTTCAAAAACATGGCGGACGGCAAGTTCAATTTGGAGCCGTTTATGTATGTTTGAAACAAGCGACGCGGCTTTCAGCGACTGTCCGCCGATTTGGAAGAAATCATCTCTCATACTGATATGTTCCCGTTTCAGTACTTCTTGCCAAATAGACAGCAGCTCGGTCTCAAGCATTGTGCGCGGAGCTTGATAATCACCGGTTCTCCCGGCTTCTTTGGGCTCAGGAAGTGCGGCCCGATCAAGTTTTCCGCTCACAGACAGCGGCATCTCCGTTAATTTGGTAAAGCTTCCCGGTATCATATAAGCAGGTAATCTCCCGGCCAATTCGGCATGAGGGTCAAATGTCACACCCGCATTTTCCAGTACGACATAAGCAGCAAGCTCCTGTTCCCCGTCCGCCGTTTTGCGCACGGTGACTGCCGCCTCTTTTACCCCGGACAGACTTCTGAGTGCCGTTTCGATTTCTCCTAATTCAATTCTGTAACCTCTTACCTTGATCTGATCGTCAAAGCGTCCCATATATTCAATCGTTCCATCCGGTAAAAATCGGGCTGCATCTCCCGTTCTGTACAGCCGTTCACCTTCACGAAACGGATGAGGGGTAAAGACTTTGTCCGTCAGCTCTTTTTGCTGAAAATATCCGTCCGCCAGACCTTTTCCGGAAATACACAGTTCACCGACGGCTCCGACCGGCTGCAGCCGATCTCCGTGCATCATATAGACAGAAGTGTTGGCAATCGGGCGTCCGATCGTAATTCGGCTGCTTTTTTGCAGGTTGCGCAGAATCGTCGTGGCCACACTGTTTTCCGTCGGGCCGTATTCATTCAGCAGCTCGGCATTCGGGCATATGTTGCGGCTCGCTTCCACGATATCAGGAGTGGCCGCTTCCCCGGCAAATGTCACCGCCCGAAGCGCCTGCGCATCCTTTTTCGTCAGCGAATCAAGCAGAACGCGATACAGAGACGGAACGATCAGAAGATGGCTCACTCCGTGGCGGGCGATTTTCTGTTTTATTGAAAGGACGTCTTTCGCATCATCTTCATCAGTTAACAATACACAGGCGCCCGACAGAAGCGGAGTGAAAAGACTCGTTAATGACCCGTCAAATACGTATGAAAAAAGATGAAGCGCTATATCCCCTTCTGTCATCCCGTATTCTTCACGCCGCCATTGCAATGTATTGCTGATCGCTTTGTGTTGTACAAGCACCCCTTTCGGCCGGCCTGTCGTTCCGGAGGTGTAAATGACATACGCCAAATTTCCGCTGTCAGATACCGGCGGAAGCGGTGCAGTCTGCTGGGAAACCGTTTCCTCCATGATGACGACGCTGCCCTTGAAATGCGGCGGAATGAGGGGGAGCAGGTCTTTTTCAGTCACGAGCAGTGAGGCTTCACTGTCTCTCAGTAAAAATGAAATCCGTTCAGGCGGAAATTCCGCATCAATCGGCATATAGGCGCTGCCCGACTTCCAAATTCCGAGCAGAGCGGCAACCGTACTCATTGATCGGCGCAGCATAACAGCGGTGATCTGGTCGGGGCGTGCGCCTTTTTCCCTTAACGCATGCGCAATCTGATTCGCCCGCTGATTTAATTTCTTGTAGCTCCAGCTTACCCCGTTATATCTCAACGCCTCTTGGTCAGGCGTTTTTGCCGCCTGTTCTTCAAACAGCCCATGAACGGTTGTCTCAGGGTACGGACGGTTCGTTTCGTTAAACGAATGAATCAAGGCTTCTTCCTCCGGAGGCACGAGACTGATGCTTGATAAAAGCCTGTCCGGATCTTCCGTTACACAGGAGATGACCTCCAGAATATGCCCTTTGATCCGTTTCATGTCTTCCCGATCGTAGATGCCCGCATTGTAGCTGAATTTCACATAAAACTCTTCTCCCGGAACGATGACGACGTTAAGATCGTAATTGGTTTCCTCCGCCATCGAAAAGTTTTCAAGTGAGAGCGCACTGCTTTCCGTTTGCTGCCAGCCGTTTACCGCAGTCTGCATCTGAACCGGATAATTCTCAAAAACCAGGATGTGGTTCAAGAGATCTTTTTGCAGACCGCTCTCGTTTTGAATGTCATAAAGCGGATAATAGCTGTGCTCTTCCGCAGCGAGTGACTCTTTTTGCACCTTTTTGAGAAGAGAAGAAAAAGTCATATCCCCAGCCGCGCGCACCCTTACCGGCACGGTATTGATAAACAGTCCGGCCATGGATTCAATGCCGCTGATAGCAGACGGCCTGCCGGAAACAACCGAACCGAAGACCGCATCTTCAGTCCCGTTGTAACGATGGAGAAGCAGCCCCCAAATGCTCGTAAATAAAGTATTCAGCGTGACCCCGGTGCTTCGGGCAATGTCTGTCAGTTTTTGTACGGTTTCAGACTCAAGGGAAAATTGAAAATGCTCAGATGCATAACCGTTTTGCGCCGGCTTATTCTTCGTTTGCGGAACGGAAACGACTTCTCCGTAATCTTCCAAGCAGCGCGACCAGAACGCTGACGTTTCTTCTTTATTCCGGCTTCGGAGCCATTTGATATAAGAGCTGTACGGAGCCGGACTGCCGAGGTTTACAGGCCGCCCGTTCCGGATCGCATAATACATGCTGAAGAAATCTTTCAGCACAATGCCCAAGCTCCAGCCGTCCATCATAATGTGATGGTGAGTCCAAACGCACGTATGGCGGTTTTCTCCCGTTTGAAAAAGAGTCAGGCGCATTAAGGGGCCTTTTTGCAGATCAAACCCCTTATGCCGGTCGGTTTCCTTGAATTCCTCAATGATGCTTTGCTGCCGTTCTTCCGAATAGTCTGAAATGTTCTCAGTCTGTACGGCTGTGTCACGGCGTGAAAGGACAACCTGCTGCGGACCTTCAAGGTCAGGCACTTCTTTTATGAAAATCGTTCTGAAAATATCATAGCGGCTGACAAGCATATCCAGACTTTTTTGGAATGTATCAATGCATAAATCCCCGCTGACTGTAAACGAAATCTGCTCGACATATGCGTTTGATCCGGAATCCAGAAGCGAATGAAACAGCATGCCTTCCTGCATAAATGATAAAGGGTAAATATCTTGAATTTCTGTCGCTTGTGTCACGAATGCCACACACCTTTTTATGAAATTAAAGTCCTTTTACGAGATCTTCAATGCTTGATAGTGCTTGAGCGGTCAATTCTGTATGGCTGTAATCTGTTAATGTTTTTTCCCGCTCTTTCTTGCCGGAACAGTGGGCGATGATGTCCTCGAGGTGAGTATGGAAACGATTCATGAAGAACTCGATTGCCCCCGGTGCAAATACATCGGTATAAACGGCTTTTACCTCCAGTTGCCCGGCCGCCACCATCGCGTTAATATCCAGATCAAACTCGCGGATGCGCCCGGCCGCTATATCATGCTGCGGCTTGAACGGTGACATCTTCAGCGTTCCTTCAAGACCGTCAAACGCACCGAGATAGTTAAAGCTTATTTCTGGGTCTTTATAAAGAATGTTTCGCGAATATCTCAGCAGCCCGTAGCCGGTTCCGTGGTGAGGAACCCGTCGCATCATGTCTTTTACCGTCTTTATGCGGTGAGCGGTTTTTTCGCCTGAGCCGCCCGGCACTCTCATATCCAAAAGCACCGGGTAAACAGATGTAAACCATCCTGCCGTTCTTGACATATCAATGTCAGGTATATGGCCCTGGCGACCGTGCCCCTCAGTGCTGATAAGCATCTGTTCAGAACCCGTCCACTCATGAAGCGCCATTCCAAGCGCCGTTAAAAGCAATTCATGAACATCCGTTCCGTATGCCTGCTGTGTTTCCAACAGCAGCTGTTTTGTGACTTCGCTGCTTAATATCCACGATGAAGTGCGCGCGTTTTCCTGCAATCGTCCGGCGTTTTCATCAGTTATTTTCGGCAGCGGCGCTGTTTCACTAGACATCACGCTGTCCCAGTATGCAGCTTCCTCCAGCAATGCTTTGCTTTTGGCAATGTCAAAAAGTTCTTCGGCATACTTTATATAAGAATCGCTTTTCGGCGGCAGGTCGATTTGTTTGCCGTCCAATGCCTGCTGATAAGCTGTCTGCAGATCTTCAAGCAATATCCTCCATGACACGCCGTCCACGATAAGGTGATGAATCGTTATAAGCAGATGGTCGGCTTCCTTCTGCCTGAACACTCCGAGATGAAGCAGAGGCCCCTGATCAAGACGCATAGCCTGCTGTATTTCTTTTTCCTCAGCGGCTATCCGTTTTTCGGGCTGCGTTTCTTCTGAAATATCTATGACGTTAAGCGTAAAGATTTCTTCATACTGCTTTGTGATTCCGCGATTATATTGAACCGTTTCCCCATGCTCATTTTCAGTGAAAGTCATTCGCAGCGCATCATGATGTTCTGTCAGCGCGCAAACTGCCTGATACAGCGCATCTATTTCGAGGCTGTCTTCACTGCACAGCATGACCGCTTGGTTATAATGAAGCTCAAACGCACCCGGCTCCTCAAAAAATCTCTGCTGGATCGGTGTCAGCGGAGCGCTTCCTTCTATCGGTCCCTGATCAGCCGTTGCAACAGCCGGTGTGAGGTGCTTTGCGAGTTCTGCAATCGTCGGGAACTGAAACAAATCGCGGATCGACATGTTCCAGCCTTCTCCGGCGAGTCGGGCGGACACTTGAAGCGCCTTAATGGAATCTCCCCCAAGCTCAAAGAAAGAGTGATGAATTCCCGCTCTCTGAACATGAAGCACATCTTCCCAAATCCGGCATAACATCGCCTGTTTTTCATCGCCGGGCGCGACAAATGCCTGTGATGAATGTATCTCTTCTGCCGGCAGTGCCGATTTATCAAGTTTGCCGTTCAGTGTCAGGGGCATGCTGTCTAAACCGATAATATGAGACGGCATCATATAAGCCGGAAGCTCCTGCATAAGAGACTGGCGGAGTGATGAGATATCGGCCTCTTTAGGAACGATGTATGCCGCTAATCGGGCTTGTCCTTCAGCATCTTTCATCACGGTAACAGCCGCTTCTTTGACTTGATCGTGTTTCAAAAGCACACTTTCTATTTCTCCCGTCTCAATTCTGTATCCTCTGATCTTCACCTGCTTATCGATCCGCCCTTTAAAACGAAGAGTTCCATCCGGAAGCCAGCAAGCCTGATCTCCGGTTCTGTAAAGCGTTTCTCCCGTTTGTAACGGGTCACTGAATGCGCCCTCTGTCAGCTCAGGCTGTCCCCAATATCCTTTGGCGACGCCGGCGCCCCCGATATACAGCTCTCCGAAAACGCCGATCGGCTGGACCTGTTTGTCTTTGTTTAAGACGTACATTTTTACATTCGGAAGCGGAACACCGATCGGTACATCATCTTCCCGCGGCTCTTCGCTCATTTCGGCTTCATAATACGAAGAATCAATTGTCGCTTCTGTTACACCGTAGCTGTTAATGATCCGCATTTCTTTTCCGAAGCGTTCATGAAGCGTATAAAAGTCCTGCGACTTGATCATATCTGATCCCAGAACCAGTATTTTTACGTTTTGCAGCGCAAGCTTCCGGCGATATATATATTCCATAAACGGAACAATCAGCGCGGGTGTCGACTCCATAAACGTGATACGGTGCTGACCAATGAGCCGATAAAGCTGTTGTGGCTCAAGCCGGACGTCATCCGGACAAATGACAAGCGTTCCCCCGTTTAGCAGGGCGCGTGCAAGATCCCCTGAAAATACATCAAATGAGAAACTCGCCATCTGCAGCACTCGGACTGGTTTACGGTCAAGCTCATAAATTTTCCGCCATGCAAGTGCTGCATGCGTAAAGCTGCGATTTCTGACTTCGACTCCCTTCGGCGTTCCCGTTGTTCCCGAAGTATATATGATATATGCAGTATCATCCGGAGACGCTGCCGGCTGAATATTCTTTGCACAAATATCGTATTGATCTTCATGATCGAGCTGAATGAGAAATAAATTGTGATCCGTCAGCTGTGAAGCAAGTTCTTTGTATTCTGACTGCACCATCAAGACGGATGCCGCGCTGTCTTTTAATAAATAGCGAATCCGTTCCTCAGGATAATGGGAGTCAACCGGTATATACGCCCCTCCCGATTTCATGACCGCAAGAACACTGACGATCGCTTCAATCGAACGGTTTGCCAATATAGCTGCTCTTTTTCCCGGACCGAATCCATTTTTGTGTAATGTTCGCGCAAGCCGATTTGCCCGCTCATTAAGCTGCGAATAGCTGATCTGTTGTGCTCCTTCAATAACAGCGGTCTGATGAGGCGTTTCTTCTGCTTTCTCTTCAAACAACTGGTGAAACAGTTTGTGTTTTTCCATGAATTCGGTTTGTGTGTTATTAAACTCAATCAGTAACTTTTGTTTTTCTTCTTCATTCAAAATGTCAGTTTTCGATAGTGTGACTTCCGGTTCGGCGGCAACATGGCGCAAGAGATTCAGTAAGTGGCCCATCCAGCGTTCAATCGTTTCTTTCATAAAAAGCTCGGTGCTGAATTCCATTTCAAAGCGGATGTTTCCATCGGATTCAGCCGCTGATAAGGTCAGGTCAAAACTTGATACATCATGTTCGGTATGCTCTGATCGTGACGCCTTCAGACCGGCCAGATTTATCTCCTCTCGCTCCATATTCTGAAGAATAAACATCGCATCAAACAGCGGATTTCGGCTCATGTCCCGCTGCACCCCGAGCCGTTCCACCAGCTCTTCAAACGGATAATCTTGATGCTCATATGCCTCAAGCGCGGCCTGGCGGACTTCCGCCAAGTAATCGGTGAACCGTTTGTCTCCTTTCGGCTCCGTTCTGATGGCCAGGGTGTTGACGAACATGCCGAGAATCGGTTCAAGGTCTTTGTGCGGAC
>NZ_JACAWW010000021.1:0-19916 GCF_020075515.1 Bacillus sp. KS1
TGTTCTTTGAAAACTAGATAACAGAAGTAATTCACATTCAATTAGTAATGCAAGATATCACGTAGTGATTCTTTTTAACGGTTAAGTTAGAAAGGGCGCACGGTGGATGCCTTGGCACTAGGAGCCGATGAAGGACGGGACGAACACCGATATGCTTCGGGGAGCTGTAAGCAAGCTTTGATCCGGAGATTTCCGAATGGGGAAACCCACCACTCGTAATGGAGTGGTATCCATATCTGAATACATAGGATATGAGAAGGCAGACCCGGGGAACTGAAACATCTAAGTACCCGGAGGAAGAGAAAGCAAATGCGATTCCCTGAGTAGCGGCGAGCGAAACGGGACCAGCCCAAACCAAGAGGCTTGCCTCTTGGGGTTGTAGGACACTCTGTACGGAGTTACAAAGGAACGAGGTAGATGAAGAGGTCTGGAAAGGCCCGCCATAGAAGGTAACAGCCCTGTAGTCAAAACTTCGTTCTCTCCTGAGTGGATCCTGAGTACGGCGGAACACGTGAAATTCCGTCGGAATCCGGGAGGACCATCTCCCAAGGCTAAATACTCCCTAGTGACCGATAGTGAACCAGTACCGTGAGGGAAAGGTGAAAAGCACCCCGGAAGGGGAGTGAAAGAGATCCTGAAACCGTGTGCCTACAAGTAGTCAGAGCCCGTTAACGGGTGATGGCGTGCCTTTTGTAGAATGAACCGGCGAGTTACGATCCCGTGCAAGGTTAAGCAGAAGATGCGGAGCCGCAGCGAAAGCGAGTCTGAATAGGGCGAATTGAGTACGTGGTCGTAGACCCGAAACCAGGTGATCTACCCATGTCCAGGGTGAAGTTCAGGTAACACTGAATGGAGGCCCGAACCCACGCACGTTGAAAAGTGCGGGGATGAGGTGTGGGTAGGGGTGAAATGCCAATCGAACCTGGAGATAGCTGGTTCTCTCCGAAATAGCTTTAGGGCTAGCCTCAAGGTAAGAGTCTCGGAGGTAGAGCACTGATTGGACTAGGGGCCCCTACCGGGTTACCGAATTCAGTCAAACTCCGAATGCCGATGACTTATCCTTGGGAGTCAGACTGCGAGTGATAAGATCCGTAGTCGAAAGGGAAACAGCCCAGACCGCCAGCTAAGGTCCCAAAGTATACGTTAAGTGGAAAAGGATGTGGAGTTGCTTAGACAACCAGGATGTTGGCTTAGAAGCAGCCACCATTTAAAGAGTGCGTAATAGCTCACTGGTCGAGTGACTCTGCGCCGAAAATGTACCGGGGCTAAACGTATCACCGAAGCTGCGGACTGTTCTTCGAACAGTGGTAGGAGAGCGTTCTAAGGGCTGTGAAGCAAGACCGGAAGGACTTGTGGAGCGCTTAGAAGTGAGAATGCCGGTATGAGTAGCGAAAGAGGGGTGAGAATCCCCTCCACCGAATGCCTAAGGTTTCCTGAGGAAGGCTCGTCCGCTCAGGGTTAGTCGGGACCTAAGCCGAGGCCGAAAGGCGTAGGCGATGGATAACAGGTTGATATTCCTGTACCACCTCCTCACCATTTGAGCAATGGGGGGACGCAGGAGGATAGGGTAAGCGCGGTATTGGATATCCGCGTCCAAGCAGTTAGGCTGGGAAATAGGCAAATCCGTTTCCCGTGAAGGCTGAGCTGTGATGGCGAGCGAATTATAGTAGCGAAGTTCCTGATTCCACACTGCCAAGAAAAGCCTCTAGCGAGGTGAGAGGTGCCCGTACCGCAAACCGACACAGGTAGGCGAGGAGAGAATCCTAAGGTGATCGAGAGAACTCTCGTTAAGGAACTCGGCAAAATGACCCCGTAACTTCGGGAGAAGGGGTGCTCTGTTAGGGTGCAAGCCCGAGAGAGCCGCAGTGAATAGGCCCAGGCGACTGTTTAGCAAAAACACAGGTCTCTGCGAAGCCGTAAGGCGAAGTATAGGGGCTGACGCCTGCCCGGTGCTGGAAGGTTAAGAGGAGCGCTTAGCGTAAGCGAAGGTGCGAATTGAAGCCCCAGTAAACGGCGGCCGTAACTATAACGGTCCTAAGGTAGCGAAATTCCTTGTCGGGTAAGTTCCGACCCGCACGAAAGGCGCAACGATCTGGGCACTGTCTCAACGAGAGACTCGGTGAAATTATAGTACCTGTGAAGATGCAGGTTACCCGCGACAGGACGGAAAGACCCCGTGGAGCTTTACTGCAGCCTGATATTGAATGTTGGTACAGCTTGTACAGGATAGGTAGGAGCCTTGGAAACCGGAGCGCCAGCTTCGGTGGAGGCATCGGTGGGATACTACCCTGGCTGTATTGACCTTCTAACCCGCCGCCCTTATCGGGCGGGGAGACAGTGTCAGGTGGGCAGTTTGACTGGGGCGGTCGCCTCCTAAAAGGTAACGGAGGCGCCCAAAGGTTCCCTCAGAATGGTTGGAAATCATTCGCAGAGTGTAAAGGCACAAGGGAGCTTGACTGCGAGACCTACAAGTCGAGCAGGGACGAAAGTCGGGCTTAGTGATCCGGTGGTTCCGCATGGAAGGGCCATCGCTCAACGGATAAAAGCTACCCCGGGGATAACAGGCTTATCTCCCCCAAGAGTCCACATCGACGGGGAGGTTTGGCACCTCGATGTCGGCTCATCGCATCCTGGGGCTGTAGTCGGTCCCAAGGGTTGGGCTGTTCGCCCATTAAAGCGGTACGCGAGCTGGGTTCAGAACGTCGTGAGACAGTTCGGTCCCTATCCGTCGCGGGCGCAGGAAATTTGAGAGGAGCTGTCCTTAGTACGAGAGGACCGGGATGGACGCACCGCTGGTGTACCAGTTGTTCTGCCAAGGGCATCGCTGGGTAGCTATGTGCGGACGGGATAAGTGCTGAAAGCATCTAAGCATGAAGCCCCCCTCAAGATGAGATTTCCCATTCCGCAAGGAAGTAAGATCCCTGAAAGATGATCAGGTTGATAGGTCTGAGGTGGAAGTGTGGCGACACATGGAGCTGACAGATACTAATCGATCGAGGACTTAACCAATTTGAATGTATGCTTACTGTTATCTAGTTTTGAGAGAACACTCTCAATGGTTTGGTGGCGATAGCGAAGAGGTCACACCCGTTCCCATGCCGAACACGGAAGTTAAGCTCTTCAGCGCCGATGGTAGTCGGGGGTTTCCCCCTGTGAGAGTAGGACGCCGCCAAGCTATCATTACGGTAAAGGCAGCTCATCATGAGCTGCCTTTTTTGTTTACAAGTATTGCTTCAGGAAATTAGAAACGTAATACGGAAATTTGCGTTCCGTGACCTCTAAGAACCGTCGGATCATCACATAATCATCACTGACATGCTGTGTCAGCAGTTCATACCACCACTCCGTTTCATATCTCGCAATCATCCCGATATTGTAGAGAACCAAATAATGAATAATCATTTCCGGAAGATGCAGGAAGTGATCACGCTGAGAGGGAATGTAATATTGATTTTTCTCCAAGTGAAACAATAAATTTGGAGAAGACCAAGGTTCCCTGTCTATCGGGTCAGCCTCAAAAACCAAGTGGTTATGGTCTTTCCTCAGAAAAAACCACTTCAAATGATGGCTGATATATTCAGAAAAGCGGGAATCAGACATATTGTAATGAATCACCGCATGCTCAGGCACTGAAATAAGGTCATCGTTCAGCTCTACTTGGGTCAGCCAATTCTTTTTCTCTTGGAAGTAAAAGACAGTATGCAATTCAGGTATGGCTGTCAGCAATTTCTTCATTGTGTACCGTTCTTCCTCAAGACCAGCTATCCCGAATAAGTGCTTCATTACATGAATACATAAGCCATTGCGCTGCACCTTCACTTCATCATCCCTAAAGGAGTAATTTTGCTTTTTGCGTTTCCGGGCAGTCACGCCATGCGCGAGTACTGAAGCGTGGCTTGGATAGCTTGGATCTGTGGTCAGAAGGCAGGCTTTCAGCAATTGTGACATCCCGTAAAACAACAGAATAGGCTTAATTTCTAAAGGAGAAAGAGATGCCTGCTTATAAAAGGACTCGGCGTGTTTGATAAAGAATATGAAGCGCTCACTGTTCTTAAACGCATATCGTTTTGGTTCTTCCATGCCGCTTTCTGTATAGACTTTGTTTAGAAATTTCTGGGAAGATTCTACGGAATAAAATAATGATAACTCTTTCCACTCATGATCTCTCATATGTATTTTTAAACCCTTTCCTTTATCTAAATATTTCAACTCTTTTTCGCTTCCTTGACATGCTGTTTTCTAGTTGATAATCTACATATAATATTTTGCCGAAAAGAGGGGGATTTACTAATGTGGGAAAGTAAATTTTCAAAAGAAGGCTTAACGTTCGATGATGTACTGCTCGTACCGGCTCAATCAGACGTACTTCCGCGTGATGTGGATTTATCTGTTGAACTGACAAAAACGTTAAAGCTTAATATTCCTGTCATCAGTGCGGGAATGGATACAGTAACAGAATCAGCAATGGCGATTGCGATGGCCAGACAGGGCGGCTTGGGCATTATCCATAAAAACATGTCCATCGAACAGCAGGCTGAACATGTTGACAAAGTCAAACGTTCTGAACGGGGCGTTATTACAAATCCCTTCTTTTTAACACCTGATCATCAAGTATTCGATGCGGAGCATTTGATGGGGAAATACAGAATTTCCGGTGTTCCGATCGTAGATAATAAAGACGATCAAAAGCTTGTCGGTATCATTACAAACCGTGATCTTCGCTTTATCTCTGATTATTCAATGAAAATCAGTGATGTCATGACAAAAGAAGAGCTGGTTACGGCTCCTGTGGGAACCACATTAGACGAAGCAGAAAAAATCTTACAGAAACATAAAATTGAAAAACTTCCGTTAGTGGATGACCAAAACAAATTAAAAGGTCTTATCACGATCAAAGATATTGAAAAGGTTATCGAATTCCCTAATTCATCTAAAGATGAACACGGACGCCTTATTGTCGGCGCTGCGGTAGGCGTGACAGGCGATACAATGACACGCGTCAGCAAGCTTGTTGAAGCGAATGTCGACGTTATCGTGGTTGATACGGCTCACGGACATTCCAGAGGCGTACTGAACACAGTTGCGAAAATCCGTGAAACATATCCTGAACTGAACATTATCGCAGGAAATGTTGCAACGGCTGAAGCGACAAAAGCTCTGATTGAAGCCGGAGCAAATATTGTCAAAGTGGGAATCGGGCCTGGTTCTATCTGTACGACACGCGTCGTTGCAGGTGTAGGCGTACCGCAGATCACTGCCATTTATGATTGTGCCACTGAAGCGAGAAAACACGGCGCGACAATTATCGCAGACGGCGGTATTAAATTCTCCGGAGATATTACGAAAGCGTTGGCTTCAGGCGGACATGCCGTAATGCTCGGAAGCCTGCTTGCCGGTACTTCAGAAAGCCCGGGAGAGACTGAAATCTATCAGGGCAGAAGATTTAAAGTGTATCGCGGTATGGGTTCTGTTGCTGCCATGGAAAAAGGCAGTAAAGACCGATATTTCCAAGAAGAAAATAAGAAATTCGTCCCTGAAGGTATCGAAGGACGGACTCCGTACAAAGGTCCTGTAGAAGAAACAGTGTATCAGCTTGTCGGCGGTCTTCGTTCAGGTATGGGATATTGCGGTTCAAAAGACTTGCGCGCTTTAAGAGAAGAGGCTCAATTCATCCGTATGACAGGTGCCGGTCTTCGCGAAAGTCATCCGCATGATGTCCAAATTACGAAAGAATCACCAAACTACACAATCTCATAATTGTTACAAATAAAAAACATTTGACAGGGTCGCTGACTCTGTCTATTTTTTTTATATCGAGTGTGATAAAATTTATACTGTTGTGTTTTGAATTTGAATATGTCCTTAACGGCTTAATTATAGATTTAAAATGAATGACGGAGGTCGTAAGATTGAACATCACGAAATGGAAACAGCTGTTGGTGTCATTAGTGGTACTGGCACTGGCCGCAACTTGCTTTGTTCCGATGTCTAAAGCGGAGGCAGCCGGCAATGACCCGATTGATGTCAACGCATCAGCTGCGATAATGATTGAGGCTTCATCGGGAAAAATTTTATACAGTAAAAATGCAGACAAAAGACTGCCGATTGCCAGCATGACAAAAATGATGACTGAATATCTGCTTCTGGAAGCCATTAAAGAAGGAAAAGTGAAATGGGATCAAACGTATACTCCTGATGATTATGTCTATGAAATTTCTCAAGACAACAGTTTATCAAACGTCCCCCTTCGAAAAGACGGCAAATACACGGTTAAAGAACTGTATCAGGCCATGGCGATTTACTCTGCTAACGGAGCCGCGATTGCAGTTGCCGAAATTCTTGCCGGAACTGAAACGAAATTTGTCGCTGAAATGAATGCGAAAGCCAAAGAATTAGGCATGACAAACTATGATTTTAAAAATGCCACAGGGCTTGTGAATGAAGATCTTCACGGCAAACAGCCGCAAGGAGAAGGCGTTAAAGAAGAGAGTGAAGTTTCTGCTAAAGACATGGCGCTTCTTGCAGACCGCCTGATCACTGATTATCCGGAAGTTCTCAAAACAACAAGCATCGCTAAAACGAAATTCAGAGCCGGCACTGATGATGAAATGGACATGCCGAACTGGAACTTCATGTTAAAAGGTCTTGTTTCTGAATACCCTGGCGTTGACGGCTTAAAAACGGGTTCTACTGATTCTGCGGGATCTTGTTTTACAAGCACAGCACAGCGGAACGGAATGCGGGTCATCACCGTTGTATTAAACGCAAAAGGCAACCTGCATACCGGACGTTTTGATGAAACGAAAAAAATGCTCGATTACGCATTTAACAGCAATTTCTCAATGAAAGATCTTTACCCTGAAGGCTCTCAAGTAAAAGGGCACAAAACGGTTGACGTTGAAAAAGGGAAAGACAAGCAAGTCGATATTGTTACTGACAAGGCGCTTTCTATTCCTGTGAAAAGCGGGGATGAAAAGAACTATAAAGCCGAAGTGACTATAGATAAAAAAGAAATCACGGCTCCTGTGAAAAAGGGAACGAAAGTCGGAACGCTGACAGTTACATACAAAGGCAGTGACAAAGACTATGGCTTCCTCAAATCCAAAGAGTTCAGCGTGAATCTTGTAACGAAAAATGATGTTGATAAAGCAAACTGGTTTGTTCAGATGATGCGCGGCATCGGCGGATTCTTCTCCGGAATCTGGAACAGCGCCGTTGACACGGTAACAGGCTGGTTTTAAGAAATAAGAAAGAGCTCTGATGAAAGTTAGGGCTCTTTTGCTTAATATACTGAAAAAACCAAATTATTAGTAAAAAATGATATCTATCTTATTCATCTCGCTGTAAAATAAGAATACCCATATGAAATATTGTATTTCTGGGATACAATAAGAGATAGAAATTATCTAACTATACATTGACTAGGGGGACCAAATAATGGCTCAAACAGGTACTGATCGTGTAAAACGCGGCATGGCGGAAATGCAAAAAGGCGGCGTCATCATGGACGTTGTAAATGCTGAACAAGCGAAGATTGCGGAAGAGGCGGGAGCTGTTGCCGTAATGGCGTTAGAACGCGTTCCGGCTGATATTCGCGCTGCTGGCGGTGTTGCCCGCATGGCTGATCCGACAATCGTTGAAGAAGTAATGAATGCTGTATCCATTCCCGTAATGGCAAAAGCGCGTATCGGACATATCGTTGAAGCGCGTGTCCTTGAAGCAATGGGAGTAGATTACATCGATGAAAGTGAAGTTCTGACTCCGGCTGACGAAGAATTTCATTTAAATAAAAATGAATATACAGTCCCGTTCGTATGCGGCTGCCGTGATCTCGGCGAAGCAACGCGCCGTATTGCCGAAGGAGCTTCCATGCTTCGTACAAAAGGCGAACCGGGAACAGGAAACATTGTGGAAGCTGTCCGCCATATGAGAAAAGTAAACGCGCAAGTGCGCAAAGTTGTTGCGATGAGCGATGATGAGCTGATGACTGAAGCTAAAAACCTCGGCGCTCCTTATGAACTGCTTCTTCAAATCAAGCGTGACGGCAAACTGCCTGTAGTGAACTTTGCTGCCGGCGGAGTAGCGACGCCTGCTGACGCGGCATTGATGATGCAGCTTGGCGCTGACGGCGTATTTGTCGGTTCAGGTATTTTCAAATCAGACAACCCTGCTAAATTCGCCAAAGCAATTGTTGAAGCAACGACTCATTACACAGACTACAAACTGATCGCTGAGCTTTCTAAAGAATTAGGCACAGCAATGAAAGGCATCGAAATCTCAAATCTATTGCCGGAACAGCGTATGCAAGAACGCGGCTGGTAAACCATAGGAGAGCTGGAAGCATGTTAACAATTGGTGTACTTGGACTTCAAGGAGCAGTAAGAGAACATATTCGTTCAATTGAAGCATGTGGTTCAAAAGGTGTCGTCATTAAGCGTCCTGAACAGCTGAATGATATCGACGGCTTAATCCTGCCGGGCGGGGAAAGCACGACGATGCGGCGTTTAATGGATACGTATCATTTTATGGAGCCGCTTCGCGAGTTTGCCGCCCAAGGCAAGCCGATGTTCGGCACATGCGCCGGTCTGATTATTTTAGCCAAAGAGATAGCGGGAACGGATAACGCTCATTTAGGGCTGTTGAACGTTGTTGTCGAGCGTAATTCCTTTGGCCGTCAGGTTGACAGCTTTGAAGCTGATCTGACGATTAAAGGCCTTGATGAGCCGTTTACGGGTGTATTTATTCGCGCGCCGCATATTTTAGAAGCCGGAGAAGATGTTGAAGTGCTTTGTGAGCATAACGGACGCATCGTGGCTGCAAAGCAGGGGAATTTCCTCGGCTGCTCGTTCCATCCTGAACTGACGGATGATCACCGGGTGACAGAGCTGTTTGTGAAGATGGCGGAAAAGCATAAGCAGGAAACAGCTGTATAAAACAGTTGAAAACCGCTGATACTTATAGTACATTATAAACACAAATAAAGATCGAAAAGCGTTGACAGGAAGCAGTAGGGAGCCCCTCTTTCAAAGAGAGCCGATGGGTGGTGCGAATCGGTGAAAGATGCTGTCCGAATCCGTCCTTGAGCGAAATGCTGAAAACAAGTAGGCATTTACGGGAAAACCGTTATGTGTTAAAGCGGGAAGCAAGTGTGAGCTTGTTTTCAATCAGGGTGGCAACGCGAGAGCTCTCGTCCCTTCTAGGGGATGAGGGCTCTTTTTTATTTTCGATAAAAACAGATAGGAGTTGTTAGGCATGATTGATACGAAGGTGCTGAGAGCCAATTTTCAAGAGGTAAAAGCGAAGCTCATTCCAAAAGGCGAAGACTTATCTGACTTTGACAAGTTTGAAGAGCTGGACGAAAAGAGAAGAGAGCTTATCGGTAAAGTAGAAGAACTGAAGGGAAAACGCAATGAAGTGTCTCAGCAGGTCGCCGTTTTGAAACGGGAGAAAAAAGACGCTGATCATATTATTAAAGAGATGCGTGAAGTGGGCGAAGAAATTAAGAAGCTTGATGAAGAGCTTCGTACTGTCGAAACGACGCTCGAAACCATCCTTCTGTCCATTCCGAACATCCCGCACGATTCAGTGCCCGTCGGGGAAACGGAAGATGATAACATTGAAATTCGCAAGTGGGGAGAGGCGCCGGCATTTTCATATGAGCCGAAACCGCATTGGGATATCGCAGACCATTTAAACATTCTTGATTTCGAACGCGCTTCAAAAGTAACAGGCAGCCGGTTTGTGTTTTATAAAGGATTAGGCGCCCGCCTCGAACGCGCGCTCTACAACTTTATGCTGGATCTTCACGTTGATGAATATGATTACACGGAAGTTATTCCTCCTTATATGGTAAACCGTACGAGCATGACAGGTACGGGACAGCTTCCTAAATTTGAAGAGGATGCTTTTAAAATCAGAGAAGAGGATTATTTCTTAATTCCGACGGCGGAAGTGCCGATTACAAATATGCACCGCGATGAAATCTTATCCGGTGAGAACCTGCCGATCAATTATGCCGCATTCAGCGCCTGCTTCCGTTCAGAAGCGGGATCTGCCGGCCGTGATACACGCGGTTTGATCCGCCAGCATCAGTTCAACAAGGTTGAGCTTGTGAAATTCGTGAAGCCGGAAGATTCTTATGAGGAGCTTGAAAAACTGACAAATCAAGCCGAGCGGGTGCTTCAGCTGCTCGAACTGCCGTATCGTGTCATGAGCATGTGTACCGGTGATCTCGGCTTTACAGCCGCGAAAAAGTACGATATTGAGGTATGGATTCCAAGCCAAGACACATACCGTGAAATTTCTTCTTGCAGTAACTTTGAGGCCTTCCAGGCGAGACGCGCAAACATTCGATTCAGACGCGAAGCGAAAGGCAAGCCGGAGCATGTGCATACATTAAACGGTTCAGGCCTTGCAGTCGGCAGAACAGTAGCTGCCATCTTAGAAAACTACCAGCAGGAAGACGGAAGTGTCATCATTCCGAAAGTGCTTCGTCCTTATATGGGAAATAAAGAAGTCATCAAACCGTAAAAGGCGCGCCCTAGAGGCGCGCCTTTTTTGCTGCCCGGTATAGAGCGGCGGCATTCCGGGCTGTGCTTTCAAGGTTAAAACGGCCGGATGCTAAGGCGTCTTCAAGACTTACAGCGCCGGGCACGATAGAAAATACAGCTGTTATTCCTGCGCTGTAAACATGCTCGAAATTTTTGCCTAAGGAGCCCGCCAATGCGATAACGGGAATTTCTTGAGCAGATGCGCGTGCGGCGATCCCGGCGGGGGTTTTGCCGAATATCGTTTGTTCGTCTATCTGCCCCTCTCCGGTAATGACAAGGTCAGCGCCTCTTATCTGATCTGAGAAGGACAGTGTATCTAATACAACATCAATCCCGCTTTGAAGTTCTGCCTGTAAGAAAGCGATCAGTCCGGCGCCCAGTCCCCCTGCGGCGCCCGCACCTTTTACGGTATCCGCTTCGATATCGTGCTGACGTCTCAATATGTCAGCGAAATGGCGTAAGTTGCGATCCAATACAACTTTAGTCTTCTCGGACGCCCCTTTTTGCGGGCCGAAGACATATGACGCGCCGTTTTCACCGGTCAGAGGATTTTCGACATCACATGCGGCGCGAAAACGGATATGTTTCAGTTCAGGGGAGAGACCGCTTATATCAATAGAAGCTAGGGTGTGCAAAGCGCCTCCGCCGTCAGGTATCTCCTGACCTTCCTCATTTAAGAAACGCACACCGAGCGCGCTCGCCATTCCTGTTCCGCCGTCATTGGTTGCGCTCCCGCCAAGCCCGATGATGATCTCACCCGCCCCGCGGGAAGCTGCATCTGCTATCAGTTCACCCGTTCCTCTTGTCGTTGTGTTCAACGGATCTCTGAGATGGCGGGGCACGAGATGGAGTCCCGATGCTTCCGCCATTTCAATGACTGCCGTGTGTCCGTCTCCCAGAAGTCCATATGCGGCGTTTACCGGCGCTCCCAGCGGACCGGTCACAGTTTTTTTGATGATGCTTCCGCCAGTGGCATCCGTCAAAGCCTGAACGGTTCCTTCTCCGCCGTCGGCCGCGGGTATCTTGATATATTCCGCGTCAGGGAAGACCGCTTTGAATCCTTTTTCTATGCTGTCAGCGGCTTCTTTTGATGTCATGCTTTCTTTGAAAGAATCGGGTGCAATGATGATTTTCATTATGTTCTCCACCTTTATGAGCAGGTTATCTGTTTGAATCTATTCTTGGTTTTTACTGTGATTTCCTGCCCGTATGGCATACTGAGGTTGAATTGGACGCAAGACTTTTGTATGATAGTAAAGCTGACGGACAAGCGTTTAAGAAAAGAAATAAAAAATATGAAAAAGCGCTTGACTGAAATTTAGGTCATGTGGTATATTATTAAATGTCGATACGGAGGAATACCCAAGTCTGGCTGAAGGGATCGGTCTTGAAAACCGACAGGGGTGTCAAAGCCCGCGGGGGTTCGAATCCCTCTTCCTCCGCCATATTGATTTTAAACCTAATGAAACTCGAGCATATATTGGAGATTGTTTTGTCCGCTGCATGTGATGCAGCGGATTTTTTATATGCAAAAAAAAGCGATTTTCTCTGTTCGGGGAAAATCGCTTTGCTATTTTTATTTATTTCTGTTTTCGTTGATCACGTGACTGATTTTTTCGATCAGAGGTTCCAGTGACTGTTCATCAGCTTCAAGGTCATAATCTTCAATGCGTACTTTCAGCACAGGGCAGGCGTTAAAACCGCTGATCCAGTCTTCGTACCGTGTATACATCTCTTCCCAATAAGAGCGGTTTGTCTGCAGCTCCATCTCGCGGCCCCGCTTTTCAATCCGGTTTATAATGTTTTCAAGGTCGCCTTCTAAATAGATCAAAACATCAGGATGCGGGAAGTACGGCGTCATGACCATCGCCTCAAACAGGCTTGTGTATGTTGTGTAATCTGTCAGCGACATGGTTCCTTTATCGGCGTGCATTTTTGCGAATATGCCTGTATCTTCATAAATCGAACGGTCCTGCACGAATCCGCCGCCTGATTCAAACATGTTTTTCTGCTCTTTGAACCGCTCAGCCAGAAAATAAATTTGCAAATGGAAGCTCCAGCGTTCAAAATCGTGATAAAACTTCTCTAAATAAGGGTTTTCATCCACTTCCTCAAGTGAGGTATGAAACCCGAGCCGTTTTGCTAAAGCTTTGGTCAAAGTCGATTTTCCGACTCCTACCGTTCCCGCTACTGTTATAATGGCGTTGTTTGGAATGTGAATGTCTTTCATTTAATAAGCTCCTTTACCTGACGGGCAATTCTTTCATAGTCTGTCTTATTCAAAACAAAGTCTTCAGTATCACCGTCAATGGTCAGTACAGATATATCCGGATCTTCTTCCTGAAGCTGTTTGATGGCTGTGTCGTAATCTGCAATGAGACGTTCCAGATATTGATGTTCGATATTTTTCTCAAACGGGCGCCCGCGTTTTTCAATGCGTTGAAGCAATGTCGGCAGGCTTGCCTTTATGTATACAATAATATTCGGTTTCGGCAGGTCGTGAGTGAGCAGATGATAAATCTGCTTATATTTCTCAAGCTTTTGGCCGTGCAATGTACGCTCTGCGAAAATAACATTTTTATAAATATGATAATCGGACAAAACGGGCTGTCCTTGTTTTAAATAATCTCGGTCGGTGTCTTCAAGCTGTTTATACCTGTGACATAGAAAAAACATTTCAAGCTGGAAACTCCACTCCTCGATATTGTCATAAAACTTATCGAGATAAGGGTTGTCTTCCACAATCTCATTAATCATAGGAAAACCGAGCTCTTCAGAAAGCATCGTAGAGAGTGTCGTTTTTCCTGCCCCGATAGGACCTTCTACCGCGATAAAAGGGGCTCTGTTCATTGAAAATCCTCCTTAATTCTGCAAACATCCGTCAGCTGCCGGCCTTTATATTGTATCACACTCTCAGAAAAGCCCATGAAAAAAGACGCTTCCAATTAACGAAACGTCTCTTTCACAATATGAAATTGATCACCGAGCAAAAGCCAGTTTTGCGGGAAGGAGAGGCCGAGTTTCCAATAGCTGATTCCTCTTAAATGAAGTTCTTTAATTAAATTGAATTTCGCCTGAATGGATCGTGCGTCTTCAAACCATACTTCATGCCGTCTCTGATTTTCATCCGTGTAACGAAAGAATGGAGCCTGGGCGGTTTCGTCATATTGAATGTCGACTTTATGGCGTGCTGCCAGAGCGATTGCCTGCTGAGGACTGACGGCTTTGGCTGTCGTTCCCTGTTTAAAAGGCAGTGTCCAATCGTAGCCGTACATATTCTGGCCCATGACGATTTTTGAAGAGGGCATTTCCGTCAGCGCGTACTCAATGACATTTCTTACAGGGCCGATAGGTGATACGGCCTGAGCCGGACCTCCGCTGTACCCCCACTCATATGTCATGATTACGACAAAATCGACGATTTCTCCATGTGCCCTATAGTCATGTGCTTCGTACCATTTGCCGGCCTGAGTCGCGCTCGTTTTCGGAGCAAGCGCCGTTGAAATCTTCCAGCCTTCCCGATGAAAAATCGTTCTCGCTTCACGTAAAAAACGATTGTAGGCTTCTCTGTCCTGTGGACGTAAATATTCGAAATCAAAGTGAATATCGCGAAAGCCGTGCTTTTTAGCCGTGGCGACGATTTCCTGAAAGAGTTTTGTTTTCACTGTATTGTCATTCAAGATGAGCCGCCCGAGTTCATCGCTGAATGCGTCATTTTCAAGGTTGGTGATGATCATCATCAGTGTGGTGTTGTGCCTGTCACTGATGCTTTTTAAATTGGTCAGAGGCGGTTCCTTTAAAGTCCCGTTCCGCTGCACTTGAAAACTGAATGCGCCGAGGTATGTTAAATAAGGAGAGGCCTCCCTTGCCGCCTGCTGCAGATTAGCGCTTACGCTCGTTCCCCGCGGTTCTATATATGCATTTGATTCGATATCGGGCTTATTCGCCTGCTGCGGAATGTAAAGGCGGGTTCCGACTCTCAATGTGGTGCCGGGCTGAATTCCGTTCACCCTCGCAAGCTCCGCGGCCGATATATGAAAACGGCCGGCGATTGCCGCGAGAGTATCACCTTGTTTCACTTCGTAATATTGACCCTCAATCGGGATGACAAGGGTTTGTCCGACAACCAATGTATTTGGATTAGGCAGTTTATTTGCTTCCGCAATGACATTTGCGGCTGTCCGGTAGCGCGCCGCAATAGCGGAAAGTGTGTCGCCCCGTTTCACTATATAGATCTGAATGAAAAACGCCTCCTTTCATATCCGCTATCAAATATATGAAAAAAGGAGGCTGATCATGTTTATTTTTCGGCGGTAATTTGTTTTTCCGTGGTTATTTCTGCGAAGAGAACATTCTCCATCATGGTCAAAGCGAAATCATTATCTTCGTCGTTATTGGAAGCGGTGCAGTCTTTCGGAATGGTGATGCTGTATTCTCTCATATAGGCGTCGTTGGCCGTGAACAGCACACAAATGTTCCCGGCAACCCCCGTGATGATTAATCGGTTCACCTGTAATTCGGTCAGAAGGGTGTGAAGCGCCGTTTCGTAAAAAGCGGAATGCTTCGGTTTAATGAGAAAATAATCATCCGGCTGAGGCGAAATATCTTTTATAATGGGGGCGCTTCTGTCATTGCTGCATTCCTCCCTGATGGCATCAATATCAGCCTTCCAGAGCCCGTAATGATCATTAATATAAATAATCGGCCAGTTGCTTTGTTTTGCATGCTTCTTTAATGATAAAATACGGGGGACAATTTGTTTGGTTTTTTCAGCAAGACGTTCGCCCATATCAAATTGAAAATTGTTGATCATATCGACAATCAGAAGGGCTGTGTTGTTAGGTTCAGACAATACCGGCAACTCCTTTCTGCTGGGGTATTCCTATTTTAACCTTTATGAGACATGAAAAAACTTAAGAAGAGAGCTTGAACCTATGAATGATGAATATTATATGAGAGAAGCCATAAAAGAAGCGAAGAGGGCCGAAGCGAAAGGTGAAGTGCCGATCGGAGCAGTTCTTGTTCTGCATGATGAGATCGTGGCGCGGGCGCATAATCTGCGGGAGACTGAACAGAGGTCGCTTGCCCACGCCGAAATGCTGGCGATAGACGAAGCGTGCCGTAAACTGGGGACATGGAGACTTGAGGATGCCGTTCTTTATGTCACTTTGGAGCCGTGTCCGATGTGCGCGGGAGCCGTCGTGCTTTCGAGAGTCGATAAGGTCGTATTCGGCGCATTTGATCCCAAGGGGGGCTGTACAGGAACGCTGATGAATCTCTTGCAGGAAGAGCGGTTCAACCACCAAGCGGAAGTGGTGAGCGGCGTGCTCGGAGAAGAGTGCGGAGAAATGCTCAGCGCTTTTTTCAGAAAGCTGCGCCGGCAAAAGAAAGACATGAGGAAAAAGTTGTCTGAGTAGTACGGTTGCATTTTCTGCCTGAAGCAGATATACTTATGTGTGCATCATGAATGGTGCGCATATAAAAATTTGATATTTATTTTGCCGTGCTAAGCGGGGAGGTAGCGGTGCCCTGTACCCGCAATCCGCTCTAGCGGGGCCGAATCCCTTCTCGAGGTTCGTTTACTGTAAGGTCTGCCTTAAGTAAGTGGCGTTGACGTCTGGGTCCTGCGCAATGGGAATTCATGAACCATGTCAGGTCCGGAAGGAAGCAGCATTAAGTGAAACCTCTCATGTGCCGCAGGGTTGCCTGGGCTGAGCTAACTGCTTAAGTAACGCTTAGGGTAGCGAATCGACAGAAGGTGCACGGTAAATCAATCATCAAATTTCAGACTCACCTGTTTATGGCAGGTGAGTTTTTTCGTATATGAAAAACGGGTTTTGGCGTTAAAAGCACGTTCATGTATAATAAACATGATGAATAACAGAGGAGGGCGCATCCTGTGGGTTACCAAGCTTTATATCGAGTATTTAGGCCTCAGCAGTTTGAAGATGTGGTCGGACAGGAACACATTACGAAAACGCTGCAAAATGCCCTTTTGCAAAAGAAATTTTCTCATGCATATCTGTTTTCTGGACCGCGGGGAACGGGAAAAACCAGTGCAGCTAAAATATTTGCGAAAGCAGTCAACTGTGAGCACGCCCCCGTAGAAGAACCGTGCAATGAATGTGCGGCGTGCAAGGGGATTACAAACGGCTCTATATCAGATGTGATTGAAATAGATGCGGCGTCGAATAACGGCGTAGACGAAATCCGCGACATCCGTGACAAAGTAAAATTCGCCCCGTCGGCCGTCACCTACAAAGTATATATTATAGATGAGGTGCATATGCTCTCTATCGGCGCATTCAATGCGCTTCTGAAAACGCTGGAAGAACCGCCGGCACATTGCATTTTCATATTAGCTACGACTGAGCCTCATAAGATTCCTTTAACCATTATCTCCAGATGTCAGCGTTTTGACTTCAAACGGATTACATCCAAAGCAATTGTCGGACGAATGAAGACAATCGTCGATGCAGAGCAGCTGAAGGTGGAAGAAGGAGCCCTTGATATCATAGCGAGTGCTGCGGACGGAGGAATGAGGGACGCGCTGAGCCTGCTCGATCAAGCCGTATCATTCAGCGGCGAGGAGCTGTCGGTGGATGACGCATTGCTCATTACCGGAGCCGTTTCTCAGCACTATATTGGGAAACTGGCATCTGCTCTTCACCGCAAACAGGTTTCCGAGGCATTGGAAACACTGAATGAATTGCTCCAGCAGGGGAAAGATGCGGCCAAACTGATTGAAGATATGATTTTCTATTTCAGGGATATGCTCTTGTACCAGGCCGCTCCCGGTTTAGAAGGAGTCCTGGAGAAGGTGAAGGTCGATGAAACGTTCCGGAATCTGAGCGGTGACATACCGGCCCCCGCTTTATATGAGATGATTGATATCCTGAATAAAAGCCATCAGGAAATGAAGTGGACGAACCACCCAAGAATCTTTTTTGAAGTGGCTGTCGTGAAAATATGCCAGACGGCACAGCAATCCGCCGGAGATATCCCTGAGGTCGGCATGCTGATGAATAAGATCCAGCAGCTTGAGCAGGAAGTAGAAAGGCTGAAAACCTCCGGTGTGAAGGTTCAGATGGAAAGCGCTCCGAAAGAAGCTCCGCGTCCTCAAAAAGGCGGAAAAAGCCATTATAAAGCTCCGGTCGGAAGAATTCATGAGATATTGAAGGAAGCCACAAGACCTGATCTTGAACAGCTTAAAAGCAGCTGGGGCAAGCTGCTGGCACACCTGAAACAGCAGAATAAGGTGTCTCATGCGGCTCTTTTGAATGACAGTGAACCGGTGGCTGCTGCTCAAAAGGCATTTGTGCTTAAATTCAAATACGAAATCCATTGTAAAATGGTTGCAGAAGACAATAACGGAGTCCGTACAAATCTTGAACAGATTCTCGAATCAATGCTCGGAAAAAGAATGGATTTGATTGGCGTTCCGGAAGCACAATGGGGTAAAATAAGAGAAGAATTTTTAAATGATCACCAGCAGGAAAGTGAAGGATCAAACGAACCGGCTGAAGAAGATCCGCTGATTGCAGAGGCGAAAAAACTTGTCGGAGCGGATTTAATCGAAATAAAAGACTAATAAGATGAAAGAGAGTGATTGAATATGCGTGGCGGAATGGGAAACATGCAAAAAATGATGAAACAAATGCAAAAAATGCAAAAGGATATGGCGAAGGCTCAGGAGGAGCTTGCTGAAAAAGTGCTTGAAGGCACAGCGGGCGGCGGAATGGTGACTGTAAAAGTCAACGGCCAAAAAGAAGTTGTAGACGTTGCCATTAAAGAAGAAGTCGTTGATCCGGAAGATATCGAAATGCTTCAGGACCTGATTCTTGCCGCAACAAACGACGCCCTCAAAAAAGTGGATGACATGACGAATGAGACAATGGGACAATTTACAAAAGGAATGAACATACCGGGTTTATTCTAGGGGGATAAATAAACATGCAGTATCCTGAACCAATATCAAAGCTGATTGACAGCTTTATGAAATTGCCAGGGATCGGACCGAAAACAGCGGTTCGTCTGGCTTTTTTTGTTCTAGGTATGAAAGAAGACGTGGTATTAGATTTCGCGAAAGCATTAGTAAATGCGAAGCGCAACCTGACATATTGTTCGATTTGCGGACATATTACAGATCAGGACCCTTGTTATATATGTGAGGACACAAGAAGGGATAAGTCTGTTATTTGTGTCGTGCAGGACCCTAAGGATGTGATCGCAATGGAGAAAATGAAGGAATATAACGGCCAGTATCATGTTCTTCACGGCGCGATTTCACCAATGGACGGCATCGGCCCGGAGGATATTAAGATTCCGGAGCTGCTGAAACGTCTTCAGGATGATCAAGTGACAGAAGTTATTCTCGCAACCAACCCTAATATTGAAGGGGAAGCAACAGCGATGTATATATCAAGGCTGTTAAAGCCCTCAGGCATCAAGCTCTCCCGTATTGCCCACGGTCTGCCCGTCGGCGGTGATTTGGAATATGCTGATGAGGTCACTCTTTCAAAAGCTCTTGAAGGAAGACGTGAATTGTAAGGGAGGAAAAAGCAAGGCATGGGTTTTCTTCGCAGAAATACATTAAGAAAAGAGTTTGACGAGAAGCTGATAGAACAGCTCTTTAAACAAAAAGAAGAATGGAACAGACAGAAGAGTCTGGTCGAGAAAAGTCTCGAGCCCTCCGCTGAGGTGTTGTTTGAGCTGAAAGTCGCTGAATCTAAGTACTTTTTTTATTTGAAAGAAGCGAAGCAGCGGAATTTGAAAATGAGCAGATGGAAGTAAAAGGTCTATTCTCCGGGGTCTTCTCATAAGCTTGTACTAAACAAGCGAGGGGGAAGATTCATGGAGCCTTTTTTCATTATCGGTTTGATTGTCGGTCTGGTTGCTTTGCTTTTTTTATGGGGAGTATCTTCAAAACCTTTAAGATGGATTGGTGTGACTGCGATTAAGTTTATTGCCGGCGCGATTTTGCTGGTGGGTGTGAACTTGTTCGGAGGCAGTCTCGGTATTCATATCCCTGTTAACCTGATTACAACGGGCATCAGCGGGATTCTGGGGATTCCCGGCATCGCTGCTTTGATAGTCATTAAACGCTTCATCATTTAATTTGTCGATTATTGTTGACATGTCGGATTAAGGGTGGTATTCTAATATACGTCGCTGATGACGAAACGATTTTTTGAAAAAGAAATTTTAAAAAGTTGTTGACGGCACTAACACTGATGTGTTAAGATAATTAAGTCGCTTCAAGAGCGGCGGACAAAGTTCTTTGAAAACTAAACAAGACAAAACGTACCTGTTAATTCAAAGTTTTAAATAAATCGCACAGCGATGTGCGTAGTCAGTCAAACTACT
>NZ_JACAWW010000022.1:0-216827 GCF_020075515.1 Bacillus sp. KS1
CTCAAAGCGGCGCCGTTCCGTGGAAAGACGAAGGGGTCTACCTCCTCACCGGGGGAGCGGGCGGCATCGGCCTGATTTTCGCTGAAGAAATAGCCTCCCGCGTCAAAAACGCCGTCCTCGTATTAACGGGGAGGGCAGAAGTGCTTGATGAAGAGCGCTCCGCCCGCTTACGGCGCTTGGCAGCGACGGGTGCCCGCGTACTGTATAAACCGGTTGATGTGACAGATAGGGCAGCGGTCATCGCCCTCGTCCGCGGCATACAGGAGGAGCATGGAACACTCGACGGGATCATTCACGGCGCCGGTGTGATCGCCGACAATTACATTCTGAACCAGACAGAAAACGAACGGAAGACCGTCATGGCGCCGAAAGTGAAAGGGCTTATCAATCTTGATGAAGCAGCGAAAGATGTGCGGCTGGACTTTTTCATTCTGTTTTCTTCCTTGGCGGGAGGCATGGGAAATCCGGGGCAGGCCGGTTATGCGGCAGCCAACGCATTTATGGATGTTTATGCAGCCCGCCGGAACCGTCTCGTGCGGGACAACGAGCGGAGCGGGCAGACCCTGTCTGTCAACTGGCCGCTTTGGGAAGAGGGCGGTATGCGCGTGGACAAAGAGACAGAGCGGTTGATGTATGAACAGACCGGAATAAAAGCCATGCGATCGGCCTCAGGCATCCAGGCGCTTTACGCCGCTTTTGCCTCCGGTGGCCACCAGGTCATGGTGGCAGAAGGAGACGAAAAGCGGATTCGCAGGCATATTTTCGACCTGCGTGAAGAACAAAGCGCCGCCGGACAGGCTCCGGCAGCGGCAGATGCAGCAGATCTGAAAGATCGGGTTCAAGAGAAACTAAAACGGCATGTATCAGATCTTTTAAAGGTAAGCATGAAAGATATTGAGGCTGACAGCGAACTGACGGAATACGGATTTGATTCAATCATCTTCACTGAATTTACAAACTTACTAAATCGGTCTTATCAGCTTGAGCTCAGCCCGACTATCTTTTTTGAATTTCCGACATTGCGCAAACTGAGCGGTCATTTGATATCTGAATGGAAAGAAGCATTCAGCGGCTTAGAAAGAGAGAGTTTAAAAACCGCTCCAAAAGCCGGGATAAGAAAAGCTGAAACTCCGGCGGCCGTTCATGTCAAGCGGGAAACGCCCGTATCCGTAAAAGGAAAATCAGAAGAAAAAACCGAACCGATAGCCATTATCGGAATCAGCGGTATTTTTCCGCAGGCGAAAGACATAGATGAATTCTGGACACGTTTACAAAAAGGGGAGCATTGCATCACAGAAATTCCCCGAGATCGTTGGGATTGGCGCGAATATTACGGCGATCCGGCAGCGGATGCAAATAAAACGTCAATTAAATGGGGCGGTTTTATAGATGGAATCGCCGGGTTTGACCCGCTGTTTTTCGGGATATCTCCGAAAGAAGCTGAAATGATGGATCCTCAGCAGCGTCTATTAATGATGTATGTGTGGAAAGCCATTGAAGACGCGGGGTACTCAGCAAAACAGATTGCCGGAACAAAAACCGGCATTTTCACCGGCACATTGGGAAGCGGGTATCAAACTTTAATCAATAAGGCGGGTCTTCCTGTCGAGGGGTACACGATGACCGGAATCGTGCCGTCCGTCGGGCCGAACCGGATGAGTTATTTTCTTGATATCCACGGGCCGAGCGAGCCGGTAGAAACCGCTTGTTCAAGCTCTTTAGTCGCCATTCACCGCGCGGTAAAAGCCATTGAAACGGGAGATTGTGATATGGCGGTCGCAGGGGGCGTCAACACGATCGTCACGCCTGAAGGGCATATCGGTTTTCAAAAAGCAGGCATGCTCAGTGAAGACGGGCGCTGCAAAACATTTTCCGATCAGGCTGACGGTTATGTCAGAGGAGAGGGTGCCGGCATGATTGTCTTGAAAAAGCTTTCAGAGGCTGAGCGTGACAGGGATCACATCTACGGCCTCATCCGCGGTACAGCGGAAAATCACGGCGGACGCTCAGCGTCACTTACCGCGCCGAATCCGCAGGCTCAGACGGATGTGCTGAAAAGCGCTTATCAAAAAGCCGGTATTCACCCGTCAACGATCACTTATATAGAAGCGCACGGAACAGGGACGGCACTCGGCGATCCGATTGAAATCAATGCATTGAAAAAAGCTTTCCAAACAGACGGGGCTCCGGGCGGATATTGCGGGATAGGCTCAGTGAAGACAAATATCGGACATTTGGAGCTCGCAGCAGGTATTGCGGGCGTTATCAAAGTATTGATGCAGCTGAAACATCGGACGCTCGCCAAAAGTCTGCATTGCGAGAACATCAATCCCCATATCAAATTGAAGGACAGCCCGTTTTACATTGTGACAGAAACAAAGGAGTGGGAAGCGCTGCGTGATGAAAACGGCCGGGTCCTGCCCCGCCGGGCGGGTGTAAGCTCATTCGGTTTCGGAGGTGTCAATGCGCATATCGTTATTGAAGAATACATGGGCAAAAGTGAGACGGAACAGCAGGAAACCCCTGAGAAAGCGTCATCTCTTTTTGTTTTGTCGGCTAAAAATGAAGAGCGGCTGAAAGAAAGAGCGCGTCTCCTTCGCGATTTTATCCAAAACGGATCATCCCGCCATATCGATCTTGCAGATGCCGCATACACACTGCAGACCGGACGGGATGCGATGGAAGCGAGGCTGGGAATCATTGCAGGCTCCGCAGAGGAACTGACTGAAAAACTGAACGCGTTTCTATTGGGAAAAAACAGCGAAGATATCATCAGCGGCCGTAAAAAACGCGAGAATAACACGATCTCCATGTTCTCAGACGATGAAGACGCTGCTGACCTGGTCAGCGCCTGGCTTGAGAAAAAGAAATACAGGAAAGTGCTACGGCTCTGGGCAAACGGATTTGACACGGATTGGGAGCATCTGTATACGGACAGTAAGCCGCGCCGCATCAGCCTGCCCTCCTATCCGTTCAGAGCCGACCGCTATTGGGTGCCGAAACGGGAGCAGCTGCCGCTTTCGAATCAAAAAACAGTATTATTGCAAAAAACATGGGAGCCTTGCGAGGCAGTGTCTTCATCCGAGCCGTTCAACAGCAAAATAGCGCTCATCGTCTCCGAGGATACAAAAGACCTTGCCGCCGAGGTGAAAAAACAGCTGAATGATGCTGACATTGTGCAGGAAAATCAGCTCATCTCTTTCTTACAGGATCCGAATGCGGCCATCTATTCGGGGTTTATTGACTTCACCGGCTGCGGCTCCCGACAAAAGCGGCAGGACATCAGCTGGGTGGCATCGCTGCAGCAGCTGATTGAATACGGCCGCGGACAAGAAAACATAAAAATGCTTTATCTTACAAAAGGGCTTGAATCCTTCAAAAATAAGGCGGCCGCTATGCATGGTATTGAAAAAGCGGGGCTTTATCGCATGCTGCGGCATGAATACAGCCATATTCTCACCTGTCACGCCGATATTGATCATGAAGAGCCGCTGGAGCAGACAGCCGCTTTTATTAAACAAGAAATTGAATCAGACTTTACAGAATCTGCTGTTTGCTGCAGGGACGGCATGCGCTTCAGCTATGTTCTTCGGCAGACTGATCAGATTGAACCAGAAGCCGTGCAAACAGACCGGACTGCGTTTCCAAAAGACGCCGTCCTGATGATAACCGGAGGAACGCGCGGACTCGGCGCTTTATGCGCCAAGCATTTCGTTTCCGCATACGGTGTGAAGAAACTGCTTTTGACAGGCAGAAAGGAGCTGCCGCCGAAAACCGAGTGGGATCTTGAGCAAACAGACCCTGTCGTTTCGGAAAAAATACAGCTTATCCGGCAGCTGGAATCACAAGGCGTAAAAGTGTGCGTCTCAGCAGTTGATCTGACGGATAAGCAGGCAGTCGGACGGCTTATAAAAGAGGTAACCTCAACGCTCGGACCTGTCGGAGGCATTCTGCATTGCGCGGGAATTGCGGACCGTGAAAACCCTGCTTTTCTCCGCAAATCCAAAGACAGTATCGCGCGGGTGCTCGCCCCGAAAGCAGACGGCCTTCACAGTCTGTATGAGAGTGTAAAGGATGATGCGCCGGCATTTTTCGTCCTGTTTTCATCTGTCTCGGCAGCCGTCCCGATTCTTGCGGCGGGACAGAGCGATTATGCGATGGCTAATTCTTACATGGACTATTTTGCAGAAAACAATGAGAGCGGCATCATCAGCATACAATGGCCGGCATGGGATGAGACGGGCATGAGCAGGGATACAAAAAGCGGGATTTATGAGCAAACGGGATTGCTGCGGCATTCTGACGCGGAAGGTCTCAAGATGCTTGATTACATTTTAAGAGAAAGACCCGGAGCTGTCGTGCTGCCGGCACAAGTGAAACATGATTGGGACATCAAAGCGCTGGAAAACGCCAAGCCAGCCGCCCATAAAGGAATGAAAGCATCTTCCAAACCTCCTGAAACAAAAAAACGGGAACATAACCGGATTGATATTCAATCTTGGCTGAGGTCGCTTTTGGCAAAAGAGCTGAGTATCGATGAAACGCATATGGATATCGATGTGCCTTTTCAGGAATACGGAATGGATTCAATCTTTCTGGCGCAAGTACTGACAAAGATTGATCAAAAACTGCCGTCCGTTTCAATTGATCCGACTGTCCTTCTGGAACACCCTACCATAGAACAGCTCGCGGATTATTTAGCCGCACATTGTCCGGAAGCTTTTTCGGCAGATGCAGCAGTTTCCGCGGAGAAGGTTCCTTTGCAGAAGACGCCGAAACGGAGCAAAAAAACGGCAGATAAGCCTGAGAAACGGGGAAAGGTTGCGATCATCGGCATGGCCTGTCATTTTCCGAAAGCGGGGGATATAAAAGAATTTTGGAAGAATCTCCGCAGCGGAACGGATGCCGTCACTGAAGTTCCGCCGGACAGATGGAACGCCGGGGAACACTATCAGCCGGGTGAATATCAAGAGGGAAAAAGCATCAGTAAATGGGGCGGTTTTATTCACGATATTGATCAATTTGACCCGGAGTATTTTAATATTTCAGAAACGCTGGCACCGATGATAGACCCGCTGCAAAGGCAGTGGCTCGAAGTGAGCGCGGAAGCTTTGGCCGATGCCGGTTATCAAAAAGAGGATCTCTGGGGCCGCCGTATCGGCGTTTTTGCCGGTGCAAGGGCAGGTGCGTTTCATCAGAAATTTCAATATTTGCAAAAAGACGCGATTATTGGCGCGGGGCAAAATTTTATTACCGCACATATGGCGCACATTTATAACTTTACAGGGCCCAACCTGGTCGTAGATACGGCCTGCTCCAGTTCGCTGACGGCAATTCATTTGGCCGTGCAGGCAATTCAAAATGGAGAAGCGGAAGCGGCCTTTGCGGGCGGGGTTGACATTTTGCTTGATGAAAAACCTTTTCTCACAATGAGCGCGGCGAGAATCTTATCGCCAAACGGCCGTTCAAAATCTTTCGATGCCGATGCGAACGGAACAGGAATCGGAGAGGGCTGCGGTGTGCTGATGCTGAAGCCGCTCGAAAAAGCGATAGAAGACGAAGATAAAATATACGGCGTTATTGACGGCTCTGCGATAAATAATGACGGCAGCACAATGGGGGTGACGACGCCGAATCCCCGGGCGCAGCAGGACTTGATTGAGCAGGCGGTTCACTCAGCGGAAATCGAGCCGGACACCATGACATACGTAGAGACGCACGGAACCGGTACATTGATCGGCGACCCTATTGAATTAAAGGGATTAACCAATGTCTTGTCTGCTTATTCCGATGAAAAACAATTTTGCGGTGTAGGAAGCGTCAAAAGCAATATCGGCCACTTGCTGAGTGCGGCGGGCGCGGCGGGAATCATCAAAGTTTTGCTGGCGATTGCCAATGAAGAACTGCCGCCGACTTTGCATTGCCATAAACCGAACCCCCGCTTTCAATTTAATGATTCACCGCTTTATCCTGTGCTTGAGCTGAAGCGGTGGAACGGAAAGAAAGAGATACTCAGGGCCGGGGTCAGCGCGTTTGGTTTGGGCGGGAATAACGCCCATATCATTGTCAGCAACGAAGGAATTCCGAAAGAGCGAAAAGCGGCCATGGAACCGAAAGGCGGCCAGACAGTATACCGAAAACAGCGGTATTGGCCTGAAAAAGCACAGTTGCCCGAAGCGGAAGAAAATGAGGCGGGCACAGAAGCAATGTTTGAAATAAGCGAGGTGTGATAGATTGGCAGTTGCCACCGATCAAGTCAAAACGTTCCTGCAGAAAATCAGCCATACGAATTATATCGTCCGGGATCATCGCGTTCATCAAATCCGCGTTCTCCCGGGCGTGACTTTAATAGATATGCTGTATCGGCTCGCCGCCGGGTACCTCGGTGAACGGCCTATAGAATTAAGACAGATTATTTTTAAGCAGCCTGTTGTAACATCTGAAGAGTTTGATAAACACCTGTATGTGACCTTTACGCCGGCGCGTGACAGCTGGAAAGTTGAGATCACTAGCGAAAAAGCAAAAAATGGCACACCGCTTGGCGGAAACCGGGATGAGAATATGGAATGCCAGCTTTATTTGCAAGAAGACACGCCCCGGGCAAAAGAACTGAATATTGAAGCGTTCATGAAAAACGCAAGCCGAAAATGGGACATGCATGACATTTACGGAATTGCAAGAAGAAGCCATATTGAACATGGCGAGTTTATGAAAAATGAAGGGGCCGTTTATCAGCTTCAGGATAAAGAAGAATTAATGGAGCTCACTCTGAGTGATTTGGCTGAAGGATTCCGGGAGAAATTTAAGGCGCATCCGGCTTTTTTAGATGCGTCCACCCTTGCCGGCTCTTCCTTTGCATTGTCGGCCCAAAAGCAAAATGACACACCTTATATTCCTTTTATGATCAATCGTTTTTGCATGTATCAGCCGTTTCCGAAAACGATTTACACTTATTCTGCGAAAAACAGCCGCACTGAAAGCGGCGTATCAGACAGCGAACCTGATGTTTATTCGGCCGACTTCACGATTTACGACAGAGCAGGGAACGTATTGGCCGAATGTGAGAAACTGACAGTAAAAAGGGTCAGACAAGCGAATATGATTACCCATCTGATAGACAAAGAGAAGCCGCCTCAGCAGAACAGAAGCGGCCGTGGAGAGCTCGAAAGTCCTGTGGCCGCAGAAGACGTGCCTGAACAGCAAACGCCGGAACAAAACATGGTGACTTACATAAAGTCGGAAATCGCCAGGCTGATCAATCGTCCGGCACAGGATATTGATGTGAGGAAAGGCTTTTATGATATGGGGCTTGACTCGGCGCATTTGCTGAAGCTCGTAAAGATATTAGAGCAGACTTTTCAGCAGCAGTTTTATCCGACACTGCTTTTTGAATATTCATCTGTCCGCCGCCTTGCGGATTACCTTATCAATGAAGCGGGCAGTGTGCTGAAAGATTCGGCCGAAGAACGGCATACATCAGATGCTGACATCGCTGATGAGGTTCTGTTTTTTGAACCCGTCTGGAAAGGTCATCCGCTGGAAACGGCGGTGCAGAACGGGCAAAAACACACCCGTCATCTCATTATCGCTGCCGATGCAGAACCCCGTCTCACCGGTGAACTCGGCGCACATTGCCCGGAAGCGGAAGTGATAGAACTGAAAAGGGAGCATGAGATTGCAGATGAGCAGTTTGAAGCAGATGCCGAGCGCATATTTCGTATGCTCAAACGGGAACTGACAGACCATCCGAAAGAACATACATTGATTCAGCTTGTATGCGCCGTTGAGAATGGAGCGGCATTTTCTTCCGCTTTCGGGGCTATGCTGAAAACGGCACATCTTGAAAATCCGGCTCTTCGCACTCAGGTGATCACCTTCTGTGACAAGAATGAGAGATTGCCCAGTGAGACGGCCGCAATGATAAGAACTGAAGCAGACTGCTCTTATGCAGGCTGCGCAGACATTCGGTACAAAGACAATATGCGGCAGATCAGATTGTTCGAACGTATTGAGAAACTGGACGGGCAGACACAGTCTCCTTGGAAACAAAACGGCGTATATGTCATTACAGGAGGTCTCGGCGGTCTTGGATTTCTGCTTGCCCGTCACCTTGCAGAAAAGGAAAAGGTGAAGCTCGCACTCATCGGCCGTTCGCCGGAACAGTCTGAGAAGATCAGCAGACTGAAAGCATTGGGCGCAGAAGTTCTTTACGTTCAAGCGGACATCGGCAATAAAGCCGAAACAGAGCGGGCATTTGCTCAGATTACAGAAACCTTCGGCCGGCTGACGGGTATTTTTCATTGTGCCGGTGTTTTAAAAGATCAATTTATCATCCAAAAAGACAGTTCTGACTTGAAGCAGGTGTTCCTGCCGAAAATCAGCGGCCTGATTCATGCCGACGAAGCTTCACGGCATGAACCGCTTGAATTTTTCGCCGTATTTTCCTCATTCTCGGCGTTGGCCGGAAATGCGGGCCAGACAGATTATGCCGCAGCGAACGCTTTTATGGATGAATATATGAAATATCGCGATTGCAAAGCGGAAAAAGGCGAACGGACCGGGGCTTCTATGACGATCAACTGGCCGCTTTGGGAAGATGGCGGCATGCAGGTTGACAGCTTGATGAAAGAGATCATGAATGATGCAACCGGCACCAGCCCGCTTCCGGCCGGGGAAGGGATGGCTTCACTTGAATATATGCTGCGTCTCGGCAAGCTGCAATCTGTTATTTTATACGGGAAGGAGCCCGCTGTAACTGAAAGCATGGGCCGATTGGGTCCAAAGGGAGACAAGAACGGATCTTCATTATCCAACGCAGCTGTCAAGAGAAGAAGCCGAAAACAAGAGAGACACACAGAAAAGCACGATATTGCGGTAATCGGATTGGCGGGAAGATACCCGCAGGCGGGAAGCATCGATGAATTTTACAAAAATATGCGCTCAGGTAAAGACTGTATCACAACAATGCCGAAAGACAGATGGAAAGGTTATTCTTTCTCATATGAAGCAGATCAGTTCTACCGTTACGGAGGATTTTTAGATCGCATAGACAGCTTTGATCCGCTGTTTTTCAATCTGACTCCGCGCCAGGCTGAAATGATGGACCCGCAGGCGCGGCTGTTTTTAGAGACGGCTTGGGAAGCTTGTGAAGATGCCGGTTTTTATCAGGACAGAACGGCGCGCGGGCCATCTTTCCAAAAGAGAAAACGCGTCGGGGTATTCGCAGGTGTGTTTTGGAGCCATTATGAGCTGTTCGGGGCTGAAATTACACAGCGGGGCACACCGCTGTCTATGGGCGTGACGCCTGCCTCTGTTCCGAATATTGTGTCTCACTGCCTGAACTTTACAGGACCGTCAATGGCTGTTGATACGATGTGCTCTTCTTCGCTCACATCCATACATTTGGCATGTGAAAGCATAAAAAGGGGGGAGTGCGAATTTGCCATTGCCGGCGGTGTGAATGCGGTCACACACCCGCATAAATATGCGTTTTTGGCGAATGCCGGATTTCTGTCTTCAGAAGGCGTCTGCAAAAGCTTCGCCGACGGCGGTGACGGCTATGTGCCGGGAGAAGGCGTCGGCGCGGTGTTACTGACAACCGTTCAAGAAGCGGAAAGAATGGGCTGTCCGATATATGGCGTCATAAAAGGCTCCGCTTTAAACCATGTCGGAAAAACATCCGGTTTGACCGTGCCTGATCCGGCATCACAGGCGGAAGTCATTACAGATTCTTTTCAGAGTGCCGGCATTGATCCGGAGACACTGAGCTATATTGAAGCCCACGGAACAGGCACGTCTTTGGGTGATCCGATTGAAATTGAAGGGCTGAGCCGCGCTTTCCGCAAATGGACAAACAAGAAGCGGTTTTGCGCCATCGGCTCTGCCAAATCAAATATCGGCCATTTAGAAGGAGCCGCCGGGATCGCCGGGTTAACAAAGGTGCTTTTGCAGCTGAAGCATGGAGAAATCTTTCCGTCATTGCACACGGACACGCTGAATCCCCATATTCCGTTTCCGGACACGCCGTTTTATGTGGCGGACCGGCTGGAAGAATGGGAACGTCCGTCACATTCTGACCAGCCGAGAAGAGCGGGTTTAAGTTCTTTTGGCGCCAGCGGGAGCAATGCCCATTTTGTCATAGAAGAATATCTGCCGCCGCAGGCTGAAAAGAAATCGGTAAATATACGGGAAGACGAGCCGGTTCTGTTTCTGCTTTCGGCAAAAAATGAAGAACGCCTATTAGAATATGTCAAACGGTATGACCGCTTTTTACGGGAAAAAGAAGTCAACCTTAAAGACCTGGCCTACACGCTTCAAACAGGCAGAGAAGCGATGCCTGAACGGCTGGCATTGATCGTTACATCCGTTTGCGGCCTGCAAGCGAAACTGAAGGATGTGCTTGAACGGAAAACAGAAATTGAAGGGTGTTTCCGCGGACGTGCTCAAGATGATATTTCATCAGCAGGGATGGCCGGGCTGCTGAAAAACAGGCAATATTCCAGATTGCTCACTGAGTGGGCAAAAGGAGCCGCCGTTGACTGGAGCCTGTTATACGAAGGAGAGAAACCGAAACGGGTCAGCCTTCCTGTATATCCGTTCGCGAAGGAGCGGTATTGGGTGCCTGTGCCCGCGGATATCCGGAAACAGACAGACGAACCGGCGGAAAACCAAAAGATCATTCTTCAAAAAGACTGGAAGCAGCAAGATCCGGCGGAATCTGAAGCATTATCAGGAACAGTAATGATACTTGCAACTGATAAGACGCGTCGATTGGCCGATGCTCTTTTTAAAGGAAACAGCCATATTGAAACGATCTGCTTCATCCATCAGGCAAAAGACGGCGCCGATTATTACGCCGCCGCATCGGGGCGAAACCTTTACGGCAGAGTGCGGGAGTCTCTTCAAAACAAACAGATACTCGGGGTCGTCGACATAACCGCATATGACGCGGAATATGAACGGCAGGAAGAGATAGAACACGGAAAGCTTGCCTTTTTACAGCAGGCTCTTGAATCATTCCGTCATAGCGGCGCTGTGTTCAGCCAAGTGACACACCGCCTCCAGCCTTTCAAGGAAAGTAAACCTCTGATGCAAGGGGCGAAAACGGCGGGGCTGTACCGGATGCTGGGCGCTGAGTATGCCAACATTCATTCTTTTACGATAGATAGCGATTGTGAGATTGAGCATACAGAAGAATTAAGCAGACAGATTGAGACTGAATTTTTACAGCCGCGGGCCAAAAGCGTCAGTGAATGCTGCTACAGGCTGAATCGTCGTTATGTGCCGTTTCTGAAGCAGGGTATGAATGTTTCGGCGGCGCCTGAGTTTTCCTATTCGTCTGATGATGTGCTGTTAATAACGGGCGGATCGCGCGGGATCGGCGCAATTGCGGCGGAGCATGCCGTTTCACGCGGATGCAGGAAACTGGTCATCATGGGGCGGGAGCCGCTTCCCGATTCCTCAAAGTGGGCAGACATGAAAAAGGATGGCATTCTCCCGGAAAAAGCCGAGCGGATGCAGAGGTTAGCCGAGCAGGGCGCGGAGATCCGCTATTACAGCGTTTCTCTTACGGATCAAAAGGGGCTCCGGAAAATGACGGACAGTATCCGCGGCACGATGGGATCGATTACCGGCGTTTTTCATTGCGCGGGTTCAATGGGAGAACACCCCGCTTTTTATAACAAAACCGAAACTGAAATCGAGAGCGTTTGCACGCCGAAAGTAACAGGGCTTCGCGGTCTCTATGAAGCTGTTCAGAATGAGCCGCTGTCGTTTTTTATTTTGTTCTCATCCGTTTCGGGCCTGATCCCTTCGCTTGCTGCGGGGCAAAGTGACTACGCGATGGCTAATTCGTTTATGGACTCTTTTGCAAATCATCAAGCAGGTAAAGGAAACGTGTTTGTTAAAGCCGTTCAATGGCCCGTCTGGAAAGAAACCGGCATGGCTGAAGGCCTGCCGGAAACACCTGCTTATCAAAAATCAGGACTTTCCAGGCTGTCTGCCGAAGACGGACTGAAGTTTTTAGATTACATCATTTTAAACGGACAAAGCTGCGGAATTCCTTGTGTTCCAGAAGACAGTGAGGCTGATTTTGGTGATCTTCTAAGGGTGAAGAAATCTGAAGCTCCCGTGAAAAAAAGCACTGCCGGTGACCAAAAGGTGAAGGATATGATTCGTCAATGGGTGCGCACCGTCTTCAGTGAAGAACTGAAAATGACGGATGAGCAGATAAAAGATGATATGCCGTTTGATGAATACGGGATTGACTCAATACTCTTTGCGGAATTGGTTCAATCATTGCAAAAACGGATCAGCATAAAGTTAACACCTTCCTTAATGCTTCAATATCAAACGATTACAGAAATGGTTGACTATTTCGCAGCGCATCATGAAGCCGATTTTGTGACAAAAGAAAATGGTTTCGTTCAAGACAGGGACGTCCAGCCTGATTTAACCGCCGCCGCTGAAGAGAGAACATCCATAAAGCCGAAAGCGGATACCGAAGACGATATTGCCGTCGTCGGTATGTCCTGCCGTTTTCCAGGGGCGGGCGGAACGGATGCTTTTTGGGAGCTGCTGATGAAAGGAAACACCGCCATTCGGCCTGTCCCCGCATCGCGCTGGCATGCAACAGCAAATGCAAAGGATTATGCGGGGTGGATTGATGATATCGACATGTTTGATGCAGGCTTTTTCGGCATCTCTGAAAAAGACGCGGCAATTATGGACCCGCAGGCGCGGATCATATTAGAAGAAGCGGTTCATTCCGTTTATGATGCCGGGTACGGCCAAAAGGATTTATCGGGCCGGAAAGTCGGCGTGTACATCGGCGGCAGGGCGCAGCCTTCAGCCGGTATGGAACATATCCTGCAGGCGCCTAACCCGATTTTGGGGGCGGGGCAAAACTATTTGGCGGCCAACATTTCACGATTTTTGAATGTCACAGGACCGAGCCTTGTCGTGGATACAGCATGTTCCTCAGGGCTGATCGGGCTGTCCTTTGCAAAAGACGCCCTTTTGGCCGGAAGGATTGACGCGGCCTTAGTCGGTTCGGTGAGTCTGCTCTTATCTCCGTCCGCGCACCGGTTATTCGGAGCACGCCATATTTTAAATGAGAACGGCGTGTTTCATATATTCGACCGTGAATCAGCGGGAGAAGTGCTCGGAGAAGGAGCGGGGGCGGTTTTTATCAAACGATTGAGCGATGCGGTGCGGGACGGAGACCGTATTTACGGCGTCATAAAAGCCGTCTCGGTAAACAATGACGGCCGGACGCTCGGTCCCGGTTCACCGAATATAAGAGCGCAGAGAGACGCCATTCAAACTGCGCTTGACATGGCGGAAAAGTCGCCCGAAGACATTGGATATATAGAAGTGAACGGAGGCGGTTCCCCAATCGTTGATTCGGTGGAAATCAAGGCGCTCTCAGATGTCTATCAGCTGAACCGGAAAGCGCTTCTGTCCTGCCGGATCGGATCGGTGAAACCGAATGTAGGGCATTTGCTTCTGTCTTCAGGTCTTGCGGGCTTCATCCGATGTGTGCTGAGCGTCTATCATAAGCGGATTCCGCCTTTCTTATCAGCGCGTGAGCCATTTGAACATTATGACTTTGAAGCGTCGCGTATTCATTTTAATCGTGAACCCGTTGATTGGCATTCAGAGAAGAAACCCCGCGTCGCAGCTCAGAGTTCATTTCCTGACGGCGGGACAAATGCTCATATCCTCGTTGAAGAATACAGAGGTGAAAGGCAGCGGGAACATCACCGGGCGCCTCAGCCGCCGGAATTCAGAAAAAAACACTACCCCCTTTTGGGCGGCTGGAACAGCACGGAGAATGAAGCGGAAAAAACAAGTAATGAAAAAACGGACATTGCGGATCTTTTAAAGAAATATGAGAAAAAAGCAGAGACAAGCACTGCACCTGCGGACTCGTTTTGGCAGGTGACAACGTGACGTTTTTAAAAGGGGACTAACCATGAAAAAAACAGTGAATCTGCGCCTGACGGCAGAACATCCCATTATGAAAAACCATCTTGTTCACGGCGAATCTGTCATGCCTGGTCTGGCCTATATTGATATGCTGTATCAGCTGGCAAAGCAAAGCCTTGATCTTTCATTCCGTTCCATCTGTCTGAAACGGGTGACCATTTATCATCCTTTATCAGTGAAACGGTCAGAGCGGCTTGATGTGAGTGTCATATTCAGTAAAGAAAAGGAGTTCTGGACTGCCTCGATTTGCGGGGCGGATTCCGGGACGGTTTTCTTATCAGCGGAGGTGCATGAAGGGGTTTTCTCATCAGATAGGCGCCTTGACGCAGGGGAGAAAAAACAACAAGCCGCACTTCCATCAGTCTCTTTGCATACGGTTTACGAAGACGCGAGAAGCCGGGGACTGTCGCATGACGGGCTGATGAAGCCGGAAGGAGAGATCTATGCAAATGAAGAGGAATGTTTCCTTGATATTCGGCAGTCTGATTCATGCCAGGAAAATCTCCCCGGCGCTCTCTTTCACCCCGCGCTGATGGACGGTGCCGCCATGGCCTCCGGCGTATTGCAGACAGCTGCAGGCGCCGGTTTGTTTTTACCGATTTATTATGATTCGTTTATTGCCGCTGAGACCGTTACGGAGCGCTGTTACGCGGTGATTTCGAAAAAGTCCGGCACGCCGTCTGAAATGGTGAAAATGGATATTGACTTTTACAACCTCAGCGGTGCGCATATTGCTTCACTGCTCGGCCTGACAGCCAAAAAGGTGCGGACAGACCGGCAGCTGATACCAGGCGTTCAGCAGATGGAGGAAACCTTATACCGCATTTTCTCAACATACGTAGGCCGTCCTGTCACAAGAAATGATGCGCACACCGTGTTTTTTGAATTAGGCCTTGAATCGTCACAGCTTCTGGCCATTATTAAAGACATCGAAGAGGCGTTTGATCTGCGGCTGAATCCGACTCTTTTATTTGAATGCAGCAGCATATCCGAACTGCTTGAAGACATAAAAACAAAAGGAACAGATGAATCATCCGGCCTTGTCGCGAATGCAGCACCGGTCTCTGAAACGCAATCAGGGAGTCAGACATTTACTTTCTATGAACATGAAGCATTCCTTCAGGATCATCTGGTTTTCAGCAAACCGGCACTGATGGGTGTAGTGTATCCGTGTCTGGTGCTTGAAGCATCCGGAGCGTCTCATTCCGGCACGTATCCCGCCGAGCTGAAAGATATCCGTTTTACGGGCGGGCCCGTCACGCTGGAGACGGGAGAGGCCGCACATATTGACATTTCATTTGCAGCAGAAAAGAGTGCCGAACGCTTTACCGCAAGCTGCTCTGTTTCAGGTAAAGAAAGCCGGAAGACGTGTGCCGAAGGAGAAATAAGCAGAGGTATAGAGGCACCCGTGAAAAAATCATATGACATTGAACAAATGAAGTCGCATGCACAAAAGGTGGCGCCGGATGTCATTTCCCGTCTGTACGATTCGGTTGCCGGCTTCACGATAGGCCCTATGCTGAAAACGGTAACGGCGGGATACAAAATGAGTGAGAGCTCCTTTTTATTGCAGCTGGACTTATCAGGAAAAAAAGAAAAAGGCGATCTGCATCACTTTGCATTTGACCCGCTTATATTGAATTCTTGTTATATGTCGCTCGGTGAAGAAGAATTGCAGCTGAAAAAGCGGATTCACGTCCCGCTCATGATTGAGAGGCTGACGCTTTACGGACCTGTCATGTCTGATACCGTCTATGTGGTGAATACAATCAAACATAAAAAAGACGGGTTTCTCTCATTTGACGCCGCAGTCCTCAGCCATACCGGAGAACAGCTGGCGGAATTGAAAAACGCGTCTGTGAAAGAAGTGCTTCAGCCAAATCGGCTTGAAAATGCGTCTTTTGCCCCGTCCGGGAATCAAAGCCGTCAGAAAACGAAAGGAAACCCGCTGGATATTGCCATTGTCGGAATTTCCGGCAAGTATCCGCAGGCCGATGATATCAATGCGTTTTGGGAAAATCTCAAACAAGGAAAGGATTGTATTACCGAAATTCCGAAAGACCGCTGGAAATGGGAACATTACTTTTCCGAGGACCGGACGGCGCCGGGAGCGATCTACAGCAAATGGGGCGGATTCATTGACGGGATCGCCGATTTTGATCCTGAGTTCTTTAAGATTTCCCCCCGTGAAGCGGAACACCTTGATCCTCAGGAACGGCTGTTTTTAATGCATGCGTGGATGGCGATGGAGGATGCGGGATATACGAGGACATCACCTGAACTGGGCCGTCAGGTAGGTGTGTATGCCGGTGTCATGTATCAGGAATACCCGCTATTCGCGGCTGAAGCGGGAGTGAAAGGACGGCATATCGGGCTCCCCGGCGGGATTTCATCCATTGCTAACCGTGTCTCCTATTTTTGTGATTTTCAAGGGCCGAGCATTTCGGTCGATACGATGTGTTCGGGTTCTCTGACTTCATTGTACATGGCGTGCCGGGATCTGCGGGATCATCGGATTCGCGCGGCGCTTGCCGGCGGAGTGAATCTCACCGTTCATCCTAACAAGTACTTCATGCTGAGCCAAGGGCAGTTCATCTCATCTAAAGGACACTGCGGGAGTTTCGGCGCCGGGGGTGACGGCTATATTCCGGCAGAAGGAGTCGGGGTGCTGCTTCTTAAACGTTTAGAAGACGCCGTACACGACGGAGATCGGATTTACGGCGTCATTAAAGGAGCTGCCATTAATCACGGCGGAAGAGCGAGCGGTTACACCGTACCGAACCCCAAGGCGCAGAGCGAAGTCATTTCTCAAGCTTTACAGGAAGCGGGGGTATCTCCGGGCCAGATCAGCTATGTGGAAGCGCACGGGACAGGGACAAAATTAGGCGATCCGATTGAAATCCGGGCTTTAACCGATGCATTCGGTGATGTTCCTGAAACATGTCTCATCGGGTCTGTCAAATCAAATATCGGTCATGGGGAATCAGCAGCAGGCATCGCCGCTGTCACAAAAGTGCTGTTGCAGATGAAGCACAAACAAATCGCCCCATCTTTGCATGCGGATGTTTTAAATCCGAATATCCAATTTGACGAAGGGCCGTTTTCCGTCTGCCGGGAATTAACAGATTGGAAACGGATTTCAGCAGACGGAGAAGAACAGCCGCTCAGGGCGGGGATCAGCAGCTTTGGTGCGGGCGGTTCTAACGCGCATATCATTATTGAAGAATATGAGGCTCCTGTCAAACAAACAATCAGCAGCCAAGAGCCGGCTGTCATTCTGCTGTCTGCGAAAAATGGGGAGCGTCTGACAGAATATGCGGAGCGCCTTCTTGCTTTTCTTCAAAAGAAGCATACGGATAAGCCGGACTTATTTGATGTCGCGTACACTTTACAAGCGGGGCGGGAAGCGATGGATGAGCGGCTGGCTCTCATTGCGGACTCCCTTAAGGAGCTGGAGGACAAGCTCAGATCGTACTTGGAAAATGAAAACGCACCGCATCTTTACAGGGGGCGGGCGAAGCGAAATCATGAGACAGTTGCTGTGTTTGAATCTGATGAAGATTTGCAGGAAGCCATGGTCAAATGGCTGAAAAAGAGAAAGTACGGTCATTTGCTGAACATGTGGGTGCAGGGAGTCGATGTGGACTGGAACTTGTTATATTCGGGACGAAAACCCCGGAGAATCAGCCTTCCCGCCTATCCGTTTGCAAAGGTCAGATGCTGGATTCAAGATGAAGCCGAGGCGGTTTCAAAAAGGGATGACGGCAAAACGGTGATCCATCCGCTGCTTCATGAAAACACATCCGATCTGTGGGAGCTGAAATTCACATCCGTTTTTACCGGACGGGAATTCTTTTTCACTGATCACACAGTCAATGGGGAGAAGGTGCTCCCGGGAGCCGCCGTGATCGAAATGGCCAGGGCGGCCGTTGAGCGTGCCGCATGCGCTGTGCCGGACGGACGTAAAGGACTGTATTTGAAAGATCTCATATGGATGAGGCCTGTCGTTCATAAGGGGACGGATGTAGAAGTCCATATCAGCCTTATCCTTAAGGAAAATGAAGACATTGAATTTACGATTTACAGCCTATCGGAAGAACCCGGGGGAGAACGGATTTTATACAGTAAAGGCACCGCGGTATCAGGAGAGATAGCAGCGGTTCCGTCAGTTCACTTAGAGGGCTGGCTGTCCGGCTGCAGCCAATCGGTTATGACGTCTGATGAGGTTTATCAGGCTTTCCGGCATGCGGGTATGATATACGGGCCGAGCCATCAAGGAATTAATCAGCTGATGATCGGAGAGAGGGGCGCTGCAGCCCGGCTGTCGCTGCCGGAATCGGCAGACAGTACCGCCGATCAGTTTGTCATCCACCCGAGTCTTTTAGATGCCGCGTTTCAGGCGTCATTGGGTGCCGGTTCAGATACTGCCGGAGACACTCCGATGCTGCCGTTTTCCCTGAGGCAGGCAGAAATATTTCAGCCGACTCAGAAAACGATGTGGGCGCTTGTCCGCAAACAGAGCGATCGGTCAGATAACGGAGCGCTGACGCTGGATATTGATTTATGTGATGAAAACGGCGCTGTTTGTATGAGATTGACAGGCTTCTCCTGCCGGGCTGTCCGGCAGACAAACCAAACCGAAAACAAACGGCAGGAAGTTCAGACGGCGATGCTTGCCCCTGTTTGGGACAAAACTTTCTTTTCCCTGGAAGAAAATCGAGCGGTTGATCAGGAACAATTGCTGATCATCGGAAAGCCGGGAAATACCATAAAGGCCGCGGCAAAAATGTGGCCCCGCGCCCATCTGGCGGAGACGCCGGATCATTCAAGCGAGCAAACATTACGTGAATTGACAGCCGGATATCAGGATATCCGCCATTTCTTATGGATTGCGCCGGATCGTTTCGCACCCGCATCCGTCAGTCAGGAAATGCTTGATGAGCAGGAGAATGGGGTGATTCAATGTTTCCGTTTCATCAAAGCGCTGCTGTCACTCGGGTATGGAAATCGAAACATCAGCTTTACGGCGGTCACCCGGCAGACACAGTGCGTGTATCCGGGTGATCTGCCGCAGCCTGAGCATGCAGGTGTACACGGTTTGATCGGTTCATTGGCAAAAGAATATCCGAACTGGGACATCAGGCTGATTGATGCAGAAGAAGACAGTGATTCGTCTGAAATGAAAGACATCTGGCGCCTCCCTCCAGATCCGGACGGAAATGCTGCCGCGTACCGTAACGGAGCTTGGCACAAGCAAAAAACAGTCCGGGTGCTGACAAGTTCCGCTCCGCGTATGTCGTACAGAGAAGGCGGCGTTTATGCTGTCATCGGCGGAGCGGGCGGCATCGGAGAAGCATGGAGCAAATACATGATCACCCGTTACAAGGCACGGATAATATGGATCGGCAGGCGGCCGAAGGATCAGGAGATTCAGAGCAAAATAGACAGGCTGGCGCTATCAGGCTCCGCGCCGCATTATGTACAGGCTGATGCTCAAGATGCCGCAGCGCTTAAGGCTGCCGTCCGTTCCGTAAGAGAGCAATACGGCAATATAACGGGAGTCATCCATTCCGCGATAACGCTTGTCGACAAAAGTATGGCGAATATGGATGAAGCTTCTTTCAGAAACGCTTTTTCAGCTAAGGTGAATACGAGCGTCCGAATGATCGAAGCTTTTAAGGGAGAACCGCTTGATTTTGTGCTGTTTTTCTCATCCGTTAATTCTTTCACAAAAAATGCCGGGCAAAGCAACTATGCGGCAGGGTGTACATTTCAAGACGCCTTTGCCCGCCATATCGCTTCCTTGCTTGATTGTGAAGTGAAAGTCATGAATTGGGGATATTGGGGCAGTCTGGGCGTTGTATCAGACCCGTCTTACAGAAAACGGATGGAGGCGTCAGGGATCGGTTCTATTGAACCCGATGAAGCAATGGAGGCGCTGGAAGTCTTACTATCAGAACCGTTCAGTCAAGCGGCATTCATTAAAGCTGCTCCGCACGGCTTAGCCGCGCTGACGGATCAAGATGCAATATCGGTTGTATCCGGCCCGAAGCCTTCATTTATGGAAAGCGTCAAGCGGCAAAATCCGGATCGGAATGAACGGCTTGAGACTTTAAAACGAGAAATGGAGTTGCGCATATGAACAGACTTCTTTGCAAACTGCTCTTTTACCAATTACAGTCAATCGGGTTTTTCAGCGAGCCTGTCACTACACCTGCAGCATCCATGCGGAGCGCCGGCGTGATCGGCACATACGGCAGATGGCTGGAAGAAAGCCTGAATCTATTAAAAGAAAGCGGATATATCGCGTATGACGGATACACGATCACTCTTCTCACGGATCAGCGCCCGGACGGCCGCACAGTCTGGAATGAGTGGAATGCCCATAAACGCCTGCTTCCCAATGGGGAGCTTGCGCAAGCTGAATTGGCTGAGGCGACGATAAAAGCGATGCCTTCCATTTTAAAAGGAGAACGTCCGGCTACGGATATCGTATTTCCCGATTCATCAATGCGGCTCGTTGAAGGTGTTTATAAGCATAATCCGGTTGCGGATTATTTTAATGAAGTGTTAGCAGATTCCGCGGCCGCTTACCTGAAAGCCTATCTTACAGAACACCCCGATGCCCGTATCAGGCTGATAGAAGTAGGGGCCGGGACGGGCGGAACGAGCGCCATGCTGTTTACAAAACTGCAACCATTTGCAAAACAGATTGCGGAATATTGTTATACGGACGTTTCTAAAGCTTTTTTAATGCATGCCGAACAGGAATATGGACCTGATGTGCCGTATTTGACAACAGCCTTGTTTAATGCGGAGGAGCCTTGCGAATCACAAAATATCAAAACGGGTGTTTACGATATTGTCATCGCCGCCAATGTGCTTCACGCCACAAAAAATATCGGTTTGACACTGCGCCGTCTGAAAGCGCTCCTGAAATACAACGGGATGATTCTGATAAACGAAATCAGCGATCGTTCTGTTTTTACCCATTTAACCTTCGGGCTGCTTGACGGCTGGTGGTCCTGTGAGGATGCTGAGCTTCGGATTCCGGGAAGTCCCGGCTTATATCCAAAATCGTGGGAGCGTGTGCTGCATTCGGAAGGATACAGAGCGGTTTGTTTCCCTGCTGAAACGGCTCATGATTTAGGTCAGCAGATTATCGCAGCTGAGAGTGACGGACTCGTCCGGATGCAAGGGATCAGAGACGGCAGAAAGCCATACGCCGTCCCGGCCGAAGTTTTCCGAAAGCCCGCACAGCCTGTTTCCCGCAGCCGCGCCCCAGAGGAGCATCAAGCTGTTAAGGCTGATGGGGAATCGGTCGCTTCCCATGTCCGCTCAGTCATCAAAACAAGTATTGCCGATGTATTAAAAATGAAAGAAGAGGATATTCAGGAAGAACTGAATTTCTCTGAATACGGCATTGATTCCATTTTGGCCGTCAATGTGATTAATGAGATTAATAAGCGTTTGAATCTTACACTGCAGACAACGATTTTATTTGATTACTATCATGTGAAACTGCTGACCGGTTATATCTCGGAAGAATACGAAACCATCATAGCCTCTTCTCTGGAGACCGAAAGAGCGAAAATCCGCCCGGCGCTTCAGGAAGAACGGCCTGCTGAAAAACCTCTGCAGACGGAAAGAAAGGAAAACGGTTATCAGAAACCGAAACAAGAACGTATCCCGCCTTCTTTCGCAAAGTCCGATGACTCGGGAATGTTCCGGGTTGTGATTGACCGTCCGGGCGGCATTGAAGATCTGACGATCGCCCGCAGTGAAGTGCCCGAGACAAAAGATGACGAAGTTCAAATAGCCGTCCGCGCCTTTTCTTTAAACTTCGGAGACTTGCTTTGTGTCAGAGGGCTGTACCCGACGATGCCGCCTTATCCGTTCACTCCGGGATTTGAAGCAAGCGGCGTCGTGATCAAGACAGGGAGGCATGTAACATCTGTCATTCCAGGTGATGAAGTGATTGTCGGCATGGGAGAGGAATTTGGATCTCAGGCGAATCTCATCACATGTAAAGAACATCAAGTCTATCATAAACCGGCCCGGCTGACCTTTGAAGAAGCATGCGCTCTTCCCACCGTGGCGGTGACAATGATAGACGCCTTCCGGAAAGCCGGACTTAAAAAAGGCGAAAAAATATTAATTCAGACCGCGACGGGAGGAACGGGGCTGATCGCGGTGCAAATGGCCCGGCATATCGGCGCGGAAATATATGCCACGGCCGGATCACAGAAAAAAATTGAGTATTTGCATTCGCTCGGGGTCCACAATACCATTTGCTATTTAGAAGAAGATTTTGAAACGGAAATCATGCGAATGACCGGCGGCCGTGGGGTGGATGTTGTCATTAATACCCTGGCCGGTGATGCCATGCAAAAAGGAATGAATTGCCTGGCGCCGGGCGGAAGATATATCGAAATTGCCATGACTGCGCTGAAATCCGCTAAATCAGTCGACTTGTCCGTCCTTCATAACAATCAATCGTTTCACAGCGTGGATTTGCGGAAGCTGTCCCTTCAAAATCCGGATCAGGTCAAGGATTATCAATTGGAACTGCAGCGGCTGGCGGAAGAGGGAGTCATTCAGCCTGTCATCTCAAAAATCTTTTCCTTTGAAGACATAAAAGAAGCGTATCACTGTCTGGATGACCGCGGAAATATCGGGAAAATCGTCATCAGCGTTTCTGAGCCGTATCAAATGACGTACCGCCCCGAACAAAAGGATCCGGCCGATACAGTAAAATCAGCAGCTGTGTTACCTGAAAAAGAACCGATCGCGATTATCGGGATGAGCGGGCGGTTTGCTGAATCGGAGAATGTCCATGAGTTTTGGGAACACTTAGCCGCCGGACGGGATCTGATTAAAAAAGCAGACAGATGGGATGTCTCTGACAGCCAATGCCAGTATGGCAGTTTTATAGAGGACATTGAATGTTTTGACCCCGTTTTCTTTCATATATCGGGACGTGAAGCGACCTATATGGACCCGCAGCAGCGGCTGTTTTTGGAAGAATCATGGAAAGCGCTTGAAGATGCGGGATATGCGGGGGACTCGGTAAGAGGCCGGGAATGCGGCGTGTATGCCGGCTCCTGCGGCGGAGATTACCAGGCCATTTTTAAACAGCAGGGGCCCGCGCAGGCTTTTTGGGGCAATCACAATTCCGTCACTCCGGCAAGGATCGCCTATCATCTTAATTTACAAGGTCCGGCGATCACTGTTGATACAGCATGTTCCAGTTCGCTGACAGCCATTCATTTGGCATGTCAGGGGCTTTGGATGAAAGAAACGGAAATGGCGGTGGCGGGCGGGGTTTTCATTCAATCCACTCCCGCTTTTTATCAGTCGTCAAATAAGGCGAATATGCTGTCACCGACCGGACGCTGCCATACGTTTGATCAAAGCGCGGACGGGTTCGTGCCGGGGGAAGGCGTGGGAGCGGTGGTGCTGAAACGTCTTAGCGACGCTGTTAGTGACGGAGATCATGTGTACGGCGTCATAAAAGGCTCTGCAATGAATCAGGACGGCGCTACAAACGGAATCACCGCTCCAAGCGCGCTATCTCAAGAACGATTGGAACGGCATGTCTATGATACTTTTCACATTGATCCGGAAACCATTCAAATGGTGGAAGCTCACGGAACGGGCACTGCACTGGGCGACCCGATCGAATTTGGCGCCTTAACGCGCGCTTTCCGCCGCTATACGGATAAAAAAGGATATTGCGCCATCGGCTCTGTAAAAACCAATCTCGGACATGCCGCTGCGGCCGCGGGGATGGCCGGACTGTTTAAAATCCTGCTGTCGCTGAAGCATCGGCAGATTCCGGCTTCCCTGCATTTTCATCAAGCCAATCAGCATATTCAATTTGCGAACAGCCCGTTTTTTGTGAATGAAAAGCTGATACCGTGGGAACGGAATCCGGATGCACCGCGCAGAGCCGCCATCAGTTCATTCGGATTCAGCGGAACAAATGCCCATCTTGTGATTGAAGAGGCGCCGCAAACTGTGCGCCGGTCACCGGCAAAACCGGCCTGCCTCATTCCTTTATCTGCGCGGACGGAGCGTCAGCTGGAAATTCAGGCAGAACGCCTGCTGGATTCACTCAGCAAGAACAAAGACAGCGATCTGGGAAATATAAGTTATACGCTCCTGCTCGGCAGAAAGCATTTACATCACCGGTTTGCCTGTATCGTAAGCAGTGCGGACGAACTGAAGCGGGTATTATCGGAGTGGCTTGTAAAAAGAGAGCTTCCGGGTGTGTTTGTGTCCAATTTGAAGGATCAGAAGCCGGCAGAAGAAGCCGGAATGAAAACATTCGGAATGGAATGCATTGAACAGTGCCGCTCGGCGGCTTCGTCCGCACAGTACAGAGAAAGCCTGGCACATATCGCTGACCTTTTTTGCAGAGGGTATGATCTTCCTTTTACACGGCTTTTTGACGGAGGGCAATATTATAAAACGCCGCTTCCTGCCTACCCGTTTTTAAAAGAAAGGTATTGGGCGGCTGATGTAAACAGTTCTTTACCAGGTCAAGCCATGAAAAAGTCTGAAACGCAAACCGTTCTCCCGTCTTCGCCGCAGCCTGAACATGAAGGGCTGCTTTCTCTGACTCCTTTAACTGAGATCGAAATGAGAGCGTTTGAACCGGAGACATTGCAAAAACCGATCGTGTTACAGCCTTTGGATGGTACTGTTTCTGTCCAGCAGCCAGAAAAAGCCGTTTTCGAAGACAATAGAACATTGCTTGAAGAATTGAGGATAAGCCTGGCAGATATTTTATTTTTGTCACCGGAAGATATTGATGCTGATGAGCCTTTCATCGACATGGGGCTTGACTCCATTATCGGGGTTGAATGGATACAAACAGTAAATAAAACGCACCACACTGAGATTACTGCCAATAAGGTGTATGAACACCCGACGCTTAAGGAGCTTGCGGAATATATAGCGGGGCAAATAAAGAAACCCGAGTATGCTGAAGCGGAGGAAACAGCGGTACGTCCGCAAATCCCGGAAGCAGAAACTCCCCTTGCCGGCATCGCTGACGGCACTTTGCGCAAAGAGCTCAAAGAAAGCCTTGCGGACATCCTGTTTCTGAAGCCGGAAGATATTGATGAGCATGAGGCATTCATTGATATGGGGCTGGATTCTATTATCGGTGTGGAATGGGTTCAGTCCATTAATAAAGCCTATCAAGCGTCTATTACGGCAAACCTGGTCTATGAATATCCGACAATCGCAACATTAGCCGGGTATCTGACCGGTTCTGTCCAGAAAGACACTGAGGAAGTACATGGAGAACATACGAAACAAAACGATATATCAGAAGAGACAGATGATCAAGAACCGCCCGAGCTGATCTGTCTTAACCCGGGTGGAAAGGGAAGACCGATTTTCTGGTTTCATTCCGCGCTGGGGGCAGTGGAGCTGTACCAGCCTGTTGCCGAACGGACCGGGCGTCCTTTTTACGGAATTCAGGCAAGAGGGTGGATGACAGAACGGGAACCGATCCGCGGCATTAAAAACATGGCCGAGTATTACGTTAAGCTCATACGTACCGTGCAGCCCCGGGGTCCTTACGATGTAGGCGGCTATTCATTAGGGGGCATGCTCGCTTATGAAGTCACACGGCAATTGCAGCTGGCTGGAGAAACCGTTGAGTCAATCGTCATGCTCGACTCCTTTGACTCAGCGGGTGCGCGGGAAATAAACATTCCTGATGAATTATTTGATAAAAATATGATGCTGCAGACGGTGAACATGGCTTTATTTGCACCGATCTATCAACATCCGGAACGCATATCTAAAACCTTGATTCATCGTGATGAACTGAATGCCGATCTTCATGAAGACATATTTTTAGAGCAATTAATCGCAAAAGCCAAACAGCGGGGGTTAACGAAGACGGACACATTGGTGAAAAATCTGATCAGGCAGAATATAAATGTTCAGGACGCTTACGAAATCACTGATTACGAACTCCTGCCGCTTCCGGATCCGAACGGGGTGACATGCTATTATTTCCGAAATAAAAACGGTATTTTCTTGGGTGAGCTTGATCCGTATTTTACAATCAGGGCTGATATTTTATCCGCTGATTTCGTCAACTATTGGAGCCAGTGGGAAGAGCATATGACAAACATTGCCATCATGGATGTGGCGGTATCCAACCATATGACGTTATTGGCTGAAGACAGCGCAGTCGAAACGATTTCTGAATTTTGCGGCGTTTTATATTCGGCAGACGGAATGACAGAACACAGCTTCCTGCAGCTGCAGGAAAAGATACTGAACGTGCATGGTGAGATGCTGAAGCAGCCCGCCAAAACAAGACCGTAAATTCACATATCCGCCCGCCGGGTTTACTCGTAAGCTTCGGCGGGTCATTTCAAATCTTGATCACATCTTGGAGGAATGAAAATGACCAGTTTAACAAAAATCAGACAGCAGCAGCCGTACAAGTGGTACCAAACGATGAGAGAAACCTCTCCCGTTCATTACAATGAAAAGGAAGATTGCTGGGAAATCTTCACCTATGATGAAGTGAAGCGGGTGATTTCTGACTACAGTCATTTTTCTTCCGATCATAAATACTTAAGTGCGGACAAACAGGAAAAAATGATTCGGCATATTAACAAAGACAGCCTTTTGAAAATGGACCCGCCTGAACACACCGTCTTCAGAAAATTGGTCAATCAGCCGTTCATGCCGAAATCGGTTGAGACTCTTGCACCGCGCATAGCCGCTATCGCTGATGACCTGCTTCGGGCAGTCCGTTCAAAAGGCAGGATGGACATTATTGAAGATTACGCATTTCCGCTTCCGATTATCGTGATCGCAGAGCTTCTAGGATTCCCTCCGAAAGACAGAGATATCTTTAAAAGCTGGGTCGACCAAAGCCAGAATGTAAAAGATGAAAAGAAAATGAATGAAGTGCAAAAGCAGATGATCGGATACTTCATGCAGTTTATTTTACAGCGGAGAAAACAGCCGCAAAATGATTTAATCAGCCATTTAATTTCAGCTGATTTAGACGGAGAGCCGCTGTCAGACAAGCAATTAATCGGTTTTTGCGGCTTGTTGATTGTCGCGGGGCACGTAACGACGGAAAATGTGATCGGAAATTCATTTCTCAGTCTCAAGGAGTTCCCGCACATTCTGCCCCGGCTGCTTGAAAATAAGGCGCTCCTTCCTGACTTTATTGAGGAAGTCATCCGCCTCAGACCTTCCATTCAGCGGGTAACCCGCTACACTGCGGTTGAGAGCGAGATTGGCGGAAAAACGATTCCGGCCGGAGAAAAAGTGTATGCGTGGATTGGATCGGCGAACAGAGATGAAAAGAAGTTTGAAAATGCCGATCAGATTGACTTGGGACGAAAGCCGAATCAGCATCTGTCATTCGGTCAGGGCAGCCATTATTGTTTAGGAGCGCCGCTGGCCCGGCTTGAAGCGAAAATCGCGCTTTCCCACTTTTTTGAACAGATGCCCGCATGGCGTTTTACTGAGGATCAAGAGCCGAATCTGGTTCCGAGCCCTGTATTTCACGGCGTTGACAGGCTGCTTGTTGAGTTTTGAACGAAAAAATAAAAGAGGCTTCCGCAGGAAGCCTCTTTACTCTGGGGGCTTGGAGAAATGAATGTAGGAATCGAAGCAATGAACGTGTTTGGCGGAACCGCGTATGTAGACGTCATGGAGCTTGCGGAACATCGGAACTTGGATAAAAAAAGGTTTGAGAACCTGCTGATGAAAGAAAAAGTGGTGGCGCTTCCGTTTGAAGATCCGATTACGTTCGCCGTAAATGCCGCAAAACCGATTATCGACTCTCTGTCAGAAGAGGAACGGAATCAGATTGAAATGGTCATTACCTGTACGGAATCCGGGATTGATTTTGGCAAATCCATCAGTACATATGTCCATGATTATTTGCAGCTGAAGCGGAATTGCCGGTTATTTGAGGTGAAACAGGCTTGCTATTCTTTAACGGCCGGGTTTCAAATGGGCGTGAATTTCATCTTATCGCAAACATCGCCGGGAGCGAAAGCGCTCATCATCGGAACGGATATTTCCCGCTTTTTAGTGGCTGAAGGCGGTGACGCGTTGACGGAGGAATGGTCCTATGCCGAACCGAGTGCGGGGGCGGGAGCTGTGGCGCTTTTAGTCAGCAGCACCCCTCATGTCTTTTTGCTTGATCAAGGCGCAAGCGGGTATTACGGGTATGAAGTCATGGATACCTGCCGCCCGATTCCGGATAGTGAAGCGGGGGATGCTGATCTGTCGCTCATGTCTTATTTGGACTGCTGTGAAAAATCATTTCAGGAATACGGAAAGCGTGTGAGCGGGGCGGATTATAAGAATACATTTCAATATCTTTCTTTTCATACTCCGTTTGGCGGAATGGTAAAAGGAGCGCATCGGACGATGATGAGAAAATTGGCAAAGGCTAAGCCGCAAGACATTGAAGCGGATTTTCAGCAACGCGTGCTGCCTGGGATTCAATACTGTCAGCGCGTCGGCAACATCATGGGAGCCACCGTATTTTTATCTCTTGCCAGCACGATTGATAACGGCTCTTTTGAAACGCCGAAACGCGTCGGCTGTTTTTCATACGGTTCGGGCTGCTGCTCTGAATTTTACAGCGGTGTCGTTATGCCGCAAAGCCGTACGCGGCAGAATCAATTTCAGATCAGCCGGCATTTGGATGAACGCGTCCGTTTATCGATGGCTGATTATGACCGGCTGCTCCAAGACAGCGGCATCGTAAAATTCGGCACTAGAAATGCCGCGCCCGCAGCAGACATCCCGAATGCGCATCAAGGAAAAACACGATTGGTGCTGACTGAAATAAAAGAGTTTCACAGAAAGTATGAATGGACGACTTAATATCAGAAACACTCAGAGCCGGAAAGGCTTGAGTATTTTTAAGGAAACGGAGAATAAACATGAATCCAATGATTGATGTACAGGAAACAGAACCGGGCATTGTGCAGGTCACAATGCAGGATACGGCCGGGAAAAACGGGCTGTCAGAAGAGTTTGTCAGAGAGCTGCACCGGGTATTCCAAGACATCAATGCCCATCCGTCCTATAAAACCGTCCTTCTGACGGGTTACGGAAATTATTTCTGCACGGGAGGAACGCAGGAGGGGCTTTTGACCATTCAGAGCGGAAAGCTCCAATTTACAGATTTAAAGCTTCACAGTCTTTTATTGGATTGCAGGATTCCCGTGATTTCCGTCATGCAGGGGCATGCGATCGGAGCCGGCTTTACGATCGGTCTGAGCTCGGATTTCGTGATTTTAAGCAGAGAGAGTTTTTATTCTTGTAATTATATGAAGTACGGATTTACACCGGGAATGGGCGCGACGTATATTGTGCCTGAAAAACTGGGAATTGTCCTCGGGGAAGAAATGCTGTTTACGGCGGCGAATTTCAGCGGCGCCGCTCTGGAAAAACGGGGAGTTCCGTTTGAAGTGCTGCCGAAAAAAGACGCCCTTCAAAGAGGCCGCGAATTAGCCCGGCTGCTGGCGGATAAACCGAGAGCCTCACTGGTTGCGCTGAAAACCAATGTGACCGCACGGATCAAAAGAGAGCTGACAAAAGCGGTTGAGGAAGAGGTGAACATGCACGAAGCCACATTCCATCTTCCTGAAGTAAAAGAGAGAATCAGCCGCTTATACGGCAGTTAAACAGAATGACAAAAGCATGGGAAGCCCCATGCTTTATCACTGGTCCGTCTTTTGCAGAACGGAGCCTGCGAATTGTTCTTTAATTTCGGCGCTCCGGGCTGCGGTTTCTGCGATGCAGTGCATGATGGCTTCTTCAAAGCGGCGCTCTTCTAATGCGCGAAGGCCTGCTTCAGTCGTGCCGCCCGGGCTTGTGATTTCCTTGCGCAGGCGTTCAGGCCGTTTGCTGCTTGTTCTGAGCATTTCCGTCGCCCCGGCCATGGTTTGTAAAATCAGCTCTTTTGCCGTTTCTTCCGGCAGGCCGGCTTGAAGGGCGGCCTTTTCCATTGCTTCGACATACCGGTACACATAGGCGGGACCGCTTCCGGCAATGGCTGTGACGGCATCAAGGTGTTTTTCTTCAAAGCGCGTCGCTTCTCCGATTGTTTCCAGAAGCTCTTTTGCCGTCCGGATTTCAGCTTCACTCGCCTCGGAGCTTGCGGAAAAACCGGTCGCCGATTGCTGAATGGCCGCGGATGTATTCGGCATCGCCCGGATGATGGTGAGCTTTCTGCCGAAATATTGCTGAATCGTGTGAATCGTCAGCCCTGCGATGACAGAAATCACAAGCTGATCTTTCACGTATTCGCGAATGTTCTCAATGCTTTCTGCCGCATCTTTCGGTTTAAAGGCGAGAACGATAATGTCGGTATTGCTGAAAAACTCTTCTTTATCCCGGCACGGTTTCACTCCGTACGTTTTTTGGAGCTCTTCAAGCCGGCTGTCATTTGACCGGTTTGTCATATATATATGTCCGGGGGCTGTCATTCCGCTTTGCAGCAGTCCGTTTACCATTGCTTCCGCCATTGATCCGGCCCCGATAAAACCGATTTTCTTCATATAAATCCTCCTTCTTTTCAAAACACAAAAAAACCTTCCCGTCAAAAAGGACGAAAAGGTTTCGCGGTACCACCTTACATTAGCACGAATCAGCCGTGCTCAGCTCAAATCCCGTAACGAGGGGATACGTTTAGGTTTTCCTAACCGCTCTGAGGGCAGGTTCTGTAAACAAGAGGGCCGCAATGTCTTTCAGCCGGGGACATTGCTCTCTGCTGCCGTTGTTTATATACTAGTTCCTCGTCATCGCGTTCCGTGTTTTCTAGTTTGTTGTTCATTATGCTATGCGCAAGAGCGGGATGTCAATCTTTTTTTCCGATATGCGGCAATAATGACACAGTGAAAAGAAAACGCTAAAATATGATTATTCAGGAATGAAAAGAACGAAGGAGCGTAAACATGGCAGCGAGAAAGATCATTCCGATACGTGTGCCGACTCCGTTTGCAGTCGGCGACGTTATCGTTTATTTAGTAAAAGATGAAGCCTTAACCCTTATTGATTGCGGACCGAATACAAAGGAAGCGGCTGAATCGCTCTCATTGCAGCTTAAGGAACACGGGGTTTCTGCGGCGGATATAGAACAGGTGGTGCTCACTCATCATCACGCAGATCATTCGGGTCTGCTGCACCTTTTTTCTGAGGATACGGAAGTGATCGGGCATCCGCTGAATGACAGGTACATTACTCAGGATCAGTCGTATATCGCCCGGCAGGAGGACTTTTTTCTGTCGCTTATGACTGAAATGGACGTTCCCCTGACGCCTGAAGACATACATAAAACAGTTAAGCTGTCATACTTATTTTCTGCAAACCGTCCGTTAACGAAAACAGTGAGGGAAGGCGGAAAAATTGACGGGCTTAACGGCTGGACGGTGCTCGAAATCCCGGGTCATGCCGCTTCTCACATTGCGCTCTACCATGAAAAAAGCGGTGAAATGTTCAGCGGTGATCTGCTTTTGTCCAACAGCTCCACCAATCCGATTCTGGAAGCTCCGGAAAAGGGGGGCGTGCGCGCGGCCCCGATGCTCGACTACTTGAACTCAATGAAGCGGCTGTATGACGTAAACCCGTCCTTTTTATATCCGGGACACGGCGATCTGCTGACAGACGTAAAGCCTGCTTTTGACAGGCGGCTTGAAAAACAGAGAAACCGGTCGGAATATGTGCTGCGCCTGTTGTCAGAGGAAACACTGACGGCTTTCCAGGTATGCCGGCGGCTGTTTCCGGCTGTGTATGAAAATGAATTGTTTTTAACGATGTCAGAAACGATCGGCCATCTTGACGTGCTGGCCGCCGAAGGGAAGGCTGTATCCTTTCAGTCGGGAAATACTCTGATGTTTAAAGCTGTGAAGGGGTGAAGGAAATGGGCAGATTAACGGATAAGCGGATTTGGATCACCGGGGCATCCGGCGGACTCGGAGAACGGCTTGCATATTCCTGCGCGGCAGAAGGGGCTCATGTTTTTTTATCCGCCAGGCGGGAGGACCGCTTGCAGGAAGTGAAAAAGACGATTACCGCGCGCGGCGGACAGTGTGATGTCATCCCGTTTGACGTCCGGCATGCAGAAGAGGCTGAAAACGTAAGGCGTTTGATCGGTCATGTTGACGTATTAATCAACAACGCCGGCTTCGGCATTTTTGAAACGGCCGCTGATTCATCTTTGGATGATATGAAGGCAATGTTTGAAGTCAACGTCTTCGGATTAATCGCCTGTACGAAGGCCTGTCTTCCTGTGATGCTTCATGCGAAAAGCGGCCATATTATCAATATCGCCTCACAGGCCGGCAAATTGGCGACGCCGAAATCAAGCCTTTATTCTGCAACGAAGCACGCCGTGTTAGGGTATTCCAACGCGCTGCGGCTTGAGCTGGCCGGTACGGGTGTAGCCGTGACAACGGTTAATCCCGGTCCGATCAAAACAGACTTCTTTACAATTGCAGATAAAGAGGGCGGTTATGTGAAAAGCGTCGGCAGATGGATGCTTGATGCCGACCATGTGGCAGAGCGCATTACATCCGTGATTCTGACGGATAAACGGGAAATGAATCTTCCGCGATGGATGAGCCTCGGGACGAAGCTGTATCAGCTTTTCCCATCGTTTACAGAAAAACTGGCCGGCCGCGCATTAAAGAAAAAGTAACAAGGGGGAAAAAGGAATGTCCGACCGGGATATACACAAGGCATTGATGGCAGAGCCTTTAGTCAGGCAAATGGCGGAGGCGCGTGAAGTATTTTGGATCAATCCGCATAAAACCGATGATCCAGTAAAGCATGGCGCTGAATGGAAAAAGGAGATTGCCGAAGCGGAAGAAAGGCTGCGCCGGTTTGCGCCTTATATCGCGTCGGCTTTTCCGGAGACGGGAGCGGAGGGGGGCCTCATTGAATCTCCGCTTGTCTTGATTAATGAAATGAAGAAGCATCTGGAACACAGCGCCGCTCAGGCTTTCCCCGGGCGTCTGCTTTTGAAATGCGACGACGAACTTCCGATTTCCGGCTCCATTAAAGCGCGCGGCGGGATTTACGAAGTGCTGAAGCATGCCGAAGATCTCGCGGTAAAAGCGGGAATGCTCTCAGCAGACGACGATTACAGTATATTGACTGAAGAACGGTTTACCGCTTTTTTCTCAAAATACTCTATAGCTGTCGGCTCTACGGGCAATTTAGGTCTGAGTATCGGCATAATCGGCGCGAAGCTCGGCTTTTGTGTGACCGTTCATATGTCCAGTGACGCAAAGCAGTGGAAAAAGGAGCTGCTCCGGGAAAAGGGAGTTCGCGTCATCGAATATGAAGCAGACTACAGTCTGGCTGTCAAAGAGGGGCGCATGCAGGCGAAGCAGGACCCTTATTGTTATTTTATTGATGATGAACATTCCCGGGATCTGTTTTTGGGGTATGCCGTTGCGGGAAGCCGTGTGAAAAAGCAGCTCGATCAAATGAACATAAAGCCTGATGCAGATGAACCGCTTTTCGTTTATTTGCCGTGCGGGGTCGGAGGAGGCCCGGGCGGCGTCGCACTTGCGCTAAAGCTGATCTATGGCGAGCATGTCCATATTTTTTTCGGTGAGCCGACGCATTCACCGTGTATGCTGTTAGGACTGTTTTCCGGCTTGCATGACGGAATCAGCGTGCAGGATATCGGTCTTGATAATCAAACGGCCGCCGACGGACTCGCGGTGGGAAGGCCGTCCGGACTGGCCGGCCCTCTGATGGAACCTATACTCAGCGGCTGTTATACCGCCGATGACGGCACGCTTTTTTCGCTGCTTTATCTATTAAGGGCGGCCGAGAATAAGAGCCTTGAACCCTCTGCACTCGCCGGACTGGCCGGAGCCGTCAAGGTCGTTCAGACCGAAGCCGGAAACCGTTATATAAAAGAGCGGGGGCTTGAGATGGAAAATGCCGTGCACCTTGTGTGGAGCACCGGCGGAAGCATGGTTCCGGAGGAGGAAATGGAAGAGTACAGCCGGATCGGTTCCTCATTTTTGAAAAAAATGGGCAGACAGTGAAGCGGTTTTCCGTTACAATCTTTGTAAGCGTTTGTTTTTTTATCGGAAAGCCATACAGAGAGATTGGTGTGAATTGTGAAAAGTAAAGAATTGAACTTACATACATTGTATACGCAGCACAGCCGCGAGTCGTGGGCAGGATTCGGCGGCCATCTTTCCATTGCCGTTTCAGAGGAAGAGGCCAAGGCCGTAGAGGGGCTGAATGACTACCTGTCGGTGGAAGAAGTGGAAACGATTTACATTCCGCTTGTGCGCCTGCTCCATCTTCATGTCACGTCTGCCGCAAGACGGAATCAGCATGTCAATGTGTTTCTGAAGCATCCGCATTCAGCGAAAATCCCGTTTATCATCGGAATCGCGGGCAGCGTCGCCGTCGGCAAAAGCACGACGGCGAGAATTTTGCAAAAGCTTCTTTCCCGTCTGCCGGACAGGCCGAAGGTGAGCCTGGTGACAACCGACGGTTTTTTGTATCCGACGGCGGAATTAAAAAGGAAAAACCTTCTGTCCAGAAAGGGATTCCCGGAAAGCTACGACGTGAAAGCGCTGCTTGAATTTCTGAACGATATAAAGTCAGGGAAAGAGAGAGTGGAGGCGCCCGTATATTCCCATCTTACCTATGACAGGGAAGAGGGCGCCGTCGAGGTTGTCGAAGGTGCGGATATCGTTATTATCGAAGGAATCAATGTCCTGCAGTCGCCGACATTAGAGGACGACAGGGAAGATCCGCGGATTTTTGTATCCGATTTCTTTGATTTTTCGATCTATGTGGATGCCGAAGAAAGCCGGATTTTCACGTGGTATTTGGAGCGTTTCCGCCTCTTAAGAGAAACCGCTTTTCAGGATCCGGCTTCTTATTTTCATAAATTTAAGGATTTGTCTGATGCAGAAGCGGATACCATGGCCGCCTCCATTTGGGAGAGCGTCAACCGGCCGAATCTGTATGAAAATATCCTGCCGACAAAATTCAGATCGGATTTGATTTTGAGAAAAGGTGACGGCCATAAAGTTGAAGAGGTGCTGGTAAGGCGGGTGTGATGTGAGGAGGAAGCGAATATTATGATGCATCATATTGAATTGTATGTATCTGACTTGAAAGCCTCCGCCCGGTTTTGGGGATGGTTTTTAGGTGAGCTCGGTTATAGGGAATTTCAAAATTGGGACTCCGGCATCAGCTGGAAAAACGCAGGATTTTATGTTGTGCTTGTACAGACAGAGGAGCGTTTTTTAACACCGGAGTACCACAGATGCCGGGTCGGGCTGAACCATCTGGCTTTTCATGCTGCATCAAGAGAGCAGGTTGACGAGATGACAGAAAAGCTGCTTGCCAGAGGATGCCCCGTGCTTTACAGGGGCCGCCATCCATATGCAGGCGGAAGCACGCATTACGCCGTATACACGGAGGACCCGGATCGGATAAAAGTGGAGCTCGTTGCTCCTGCTTCTGAATGAACTATAACTTTTCGTTTTTTTCTTCGCGCAGCGCGTCGAGTTTCTTTTCGATTCTGTCCAATTGTATGCGGCGCTGCTTCAAGCTTCTGAATACGTATATCACGGCAAACAGGAAAACCGCGGCTGCAATAAATGAAATCAATTGAAAAATGACATCACCGATGTTCATCTTTTTTACCTCCGTGTGCGGCGGGCTTCTTCAGCCCGCCGTTTTTTCATTTTGACCGGTGTGAAGACATGGGGATGAATCATTTCTCTCTTAGCTTTGTTTTTTTCTGAGAATGAATAGTTTCTGCATGTGGCTTATGACCACTTTTGCGGCCGCATATCCCGGAATGGCCAGCAGCATCCCGGCAATTCCTGAGAATTTGCCGGCGGCAAGCAGAAGAAAAATAATGGTCAGCGGGTGAATGTCCAGCTTCCGTCCCATAATTTGCGGGGAAATCAGCTGGCTTTCAAGCTGCTGGACAATGACGACGACCGTAATCACCAGCACCGCCTCGGTCGGTGAATCGAACAATCCGACAATGACTCCGGGAAATGTGCCGATCCAAGGTCCGATAAACGGAATCAGGTTTGTCACCATGGCGAACGCGCCCAGAACGAGCGGATAATCGAGCCCGATTATAAAATAGCCGATTGTGACGAGTACGCCGACACAAAAACTGACGAGCAGCTGTCCTTGTATGTATGAACTGAGAGCTTCATCCATGTCCTGAAGGATTTGTTTTCCTTCTTTTTGATGTTTTTCCGGAAGAAGCCGCAGCAGTCGCCGGGGGGCTTTGTTTCCTTCTTTTAACATGTAATACAGCGCAAACGGAATAATGGCGGCGGTGATGGCGGCATTGGCAGCCGTACCGGCCAGGCTGCTGAGAGAATCAGCGATTGAACCGGAATAATTTGCGGCTTTGTCCGCTAATTTTTTAAAGGAATCCCCATGCTGAAGCCGGGAAAACCATTTGCTGTCCTGAAGATGCCCGATCCAATTTTCAGCTTTTGCGGAAAGCTCCGGAATATGATCTGTGAAGGCTGTAAACTGTTTTTGAACGGCAGGGCCCGCCGTATAAAGGAAGAGGACAAAAAGACCGGCTGTTCCCGCATAAATCGCTAAAATCGCGATTCCTTCGGGCAGCTTTAATTTCGCATGCAGCAGTCTGACGAGCGGGCGGCACAAATAGTAGAGGACGCCCGATAATACAATAGGCGGAAACAAGGTTTTAACCGTAATCACAACAGGCTGGAACAAAAAGTCTATTAATGTTCCGAGATAAATGATGAGAAATAACAGAAGAACGGCATAGCCGATCCTGAAATAAGGCCCGATAGGCATATCCTGCACCACGCAATCTTTAAGGGTTTACTCTCGGACGTTTCCCTTATCGCCCGGTGCATAAACGTCCGTGTCAGGAAAACTGCCCCTGATTGGTGACGTAATCGTAGATAATATCTTCTACATGGGCATGGAGATCCTCATCGGGTTCTTCATTCCTTCTTTCTTCTAAAGCTTTTTTTAAACTCTGTTTTTCATAGGGGCTCAGCGGATCTGTCGACACATTCCGTCCATACTGGCGGAGGGCTTGTCCCAGCATTTTTTCTATAAATTGATCCATCATATATTCTCCTATTCTTGTCATTCCTCTTTATTCTACTAAATATCATGTGATCCTCCCACTCTTCTATCATATTTTCTGTCAGGCTGGGGCAGGATTTTTATTCCAATTCAGCTGAGAGAATACGATGAAACGGCAGCGTTAACACATCTTCATCGTTTATGATTTTTAAACGTTTTTCGTCATGCCTCACTTGTTTTACCCATCCCCAAAAGCGGCGGGGACCGTGTGCTGAAGCGTAGGTGACCGAGATGGCCCTGTCTTCTTCAATCGACGCCGCAATGATGCGGTTCATGTCGTTCAGTTGCTCTTCGCTCAGTTCCGGAGGCCGGAATTCCCGTTCTTTTCGTTTTTTTGCAAGCAGCTGCTCCCGATGTTCGGGCAGCATCATCCGGCTTGATTCCCACATGACATTATACCCGGGTGTTAATTTGTTCGGATTCATGTATATCACCTCAAATTATTTGTAGTGCCCGCCGATTTTTTCAGCCCGGTGAAAGGCTTGGCCGGCCTCTGTCAGTGAAGCGGCATGGAGGAGCGACGCAGGGCCGTACCGCTCATGAATATCATCCAATACTTTGCCGAGACTGATCTTTTTTTCCTGAGCATCGAACAGGCTCAGCTGAACATAATCACAGGGCTCCAGCTGGGAAAGGGAGACGCCGGCGCTGCGGACGGGCTCACCGTTCCAATGCTCTTTGAAGAGCTTGACCGCCGCTTTAAAAATATCCATTCCGAAATTAGTCGGAGACACCAGCTTTCTCTGTCTGTGAAAACCTGAAGGGAACTCAAAATCAGCGCCTCTGATGCTGACCGAAACCGTATGGCCGATGTATTGTTTGAAACGGGCGCGGCGGGCCACTTCTTCGCTTAACTCCAGCAGCACGACTTTAATATCCTCAAAGCGGCTGTAGTCTTTCGGGAGGGTCATGTTATGGCCGATCGCTTTTTGCCGGCTGTGCGTGTTGACGGTGACCGGAGAGGGATCGATGCCGCGGGCTGTCCGCTGAAGCAATTCGCCGTTAATGCCCCAGCGTTTTTTCAGCAATTCGGCGGGGTGCCCGGCAAGCCCGCCGATTGTGCTGATGCCCATCCGTCTTAAATGATGCTCCATCCGTTTTCCGATGCCGAATAATTTTCCGACCGGCAGCGGCCACAGATCCTGCCTGATATTTGACATATCCAATCTGTGGATGCCGGATGCGTTTTTTTTGGCAAAATGGTCGCAAGCCATTTTCGCGAGCGCCTTATTCGGCCCGATGCCGACACGGGCATAAATTCCGAATTCACGCATAATCGCTTGCTGAATGCTTTCGGCAATTGTAAAAGGATCACCGAACAGCCGCCTGCTTCCGGTCACGTCGAGAAACTGCTCATCGATGGAGTAGGGTTCTACAAGATCGGTATACCGTTCAAACAGTTCGGTAATCATGACGGATACATCAATATACCGCTGCATCCTTGGACGGACAATAACGGCGTCGGGACATTTGGCCTGCGCTTCCCACAGCCGTTCGGCATTTTTTACGCCGTATCTTTTGGCGAGCGGACAAGCCGCAAGCACAACGCCGCTGCGTCTTTCGGGATCTCCCGAGACAATCACGGGTCGGCTTTTGAGATGAGGCGCTTCCGCTTTTTCCACAGACGCATAAAACGATTGCATATCAACAAGAAGAATATCAGCCATAAAAAAACCTCCGGGAACGTTTGTTCTGTTTTTCATTGTACCCGAACAATGATCACGTTTATACTGGTAAATCATTCCCCGGCTGGAAGACGTGCTGATTCGTTTGCTTGAAAAGAAATCATTTACAATTGCAAACAACCCACATATAATTTTTTATATTCCAATGAGAAGAGCAGACATTCATTTTGCCGGACGAAAAGGAGAGTCAATCGATAATGGATATTCGAACAATTACCTCTGAAGACTATGAAATGGTTACGTCTGTTTTGAATGAATGGTGGGGCGGCAGGCAGATGAAAGACAAACTGCCGCGCTTGTTTTTTGAACATTTTCAGGACACAAGCTTTATCACGTACGGGCCGGAGGGAATGACCGGTTTTTTAATCGGGTTTCAGTCGCAATCAGACCCTGAGACAGCCTACATTCATTTTTCGGGTGTGCATCCGGATTTCAGAAAAATGCAAATTGGAAAACAGCTCTACGACCGATTTATGGAGACGGTGAAGAAAAGGGGCTGCACAAAAGTCAATTGCGTGACGGCACCTGTCAATAAAGTATCAATCGCTTATCATACAAAATTAGGCTTTGAAGTTGAAAAAGGAACCAAAACCGTAAACGGAATCCCTGTTTTTGCGAATTATGACGGTCCGGGAGAAGACCGGATTCTGTTTGTGAAATACATATGAGGGGGATGAATATGGGTTTTTTAGCTGACACGCCCAAACCGCCCTACTATGCGGTCATTTTTTCATCAATAAAGGGAAAATATGATGAGGAATATGAACATACGGCAGAGCGCATGATGAATTTGGCAGGCGGACAGCCGGGCTTTTTAGGCGCGGAAAGCGTTCGGGAGGAAAACGGCTGCGGCATCACGGTTTCCTACTGGGACAGCCTGAAGGCGATTAAAAGGTGGAAAGATCATACTGACCACCAGGCGGCAAAACAAAAAGGAAAAACCGCCTGGTATGAAGCGTACGCGGTCCGCATTACGAAGACGGAGTCACAGCGGATGTTTGCGTCAAAAGGGGCGGAAGATTGATTACATTTTTACAACATACACAAGAACAGACCGCGCGGGAAATTGCGGCGGTTCAGCGCTGCTCTTATCAAAAAGAAGCCGAGCTGATCGGCTTTTTCGGCATTCCCGCCCTGCATGAAACACCCGATGATATACAGCGGTCACGGGAGACGTTTGCCGGTTTCAAGGAAAAAGATCAGCTTGCAGGCGTCATTTCGTATGAAAAAAAGGGATATGACCTTGTCATATGCAGGCTGACGGTGCATCCTTCAGGCTTTCGGAAAGGAATCGGACGGGCGCTTATTCAATTTGTGATAGACGAGAACCGGGACGCCCAAAAAATAGAGGCGGCAACCGCCAGCCAAAACGTTCCGGCAGTCTCTCTCTATTTAAAAACCGGGTTCACAGAAGCCGGACAGATAGAGACGCCGGAAGGGCTGACCCTCTCGTTTTTTCATCTTTATCCGAAGAGGAAAGCGGAAGTTGTTCCGTACAAGCCGGAATGGAAAGAAATGTTTGAAAGAGAGAAGACGGACTTGATCCGAATCTTCAGCGCAGCACTTCATTCTGTCAGCCACATCGGCAGCACCTCCATCCCGCAGATGGCCGCCAAACCCGTCATCGATATACTGGCGGAGGTCAAAGATATTTCGGACGCTGACCGATTCAGTCCGCAGCTGGAAGCACTCGGCTATGAGGCGAAAGGGGAAAACGGGATAGAGGGCCGGCGTTTCTTTCAAAAAGGCGGCAACAAGCGCACACACCACGTCCACATATACGAAACAGGCCATCCGGACGTGAAGCGTCATCTGCTGTTCCGGGATTACCTCACCGCAAAGCCTGAAAAAGCGGCTCAATACATGGAACTGAAACGGCACCTCGCTGAGACATACCCATACGATATGGCAAAGTATAGTGAAGGGAAAAATGACTGGATCAAGGCGGCTGAACAAGAGGCAAAGGACTGGGAGAGCGGGCTGCTGTAAAGAAAGCAGAAACAATGCATACAGCGGCTCGGTATGCTACAATGGCGAAAATGAAAAACGGAGGATCATCTATGCAAATACATGTGACGGATGCGGCGAAACACACACTTCAGCAGGCGATGGACGCCAACCCGGGGAAAAAAGCGCAGCTCCGCTATGACGCAGAAGGCTGCGGGTGCGCGGTGAGCGGTGTGCCGACCATCTGGCTGGCGGACGAATTAACGGGACAATGCGAAGCCATTGAAACCAACGGACTTCCGCTTTACATCCAGACCTCACAAAAAGTGTTTTTTGACGAGGAAATGACAATCGATTACAATGAAAAGGCAAAAACGCTCGTCTTAAAAAGCCCGGCAGAGATGCTGAGCCCGAGAATGAGCATATTAGTAAAGCAGGGAGAAACGGAAAGTGAATCAAAAGCTGAAAGCCATTAAACAGACGGCACAGCATAAAACGTGGGTATCCTTTCTGAACAACAACCACCCGTACAGTCTGCTGCACTGGTCTATTGGAGGCGCTGAATCCGTTCAGAAGGATGTCTGGCTGCTTCAGGATGAGATGACCTTCAAAGCGCAGGAGTTTACGACAATCGACCTCGCCATTGACTGGATCGGAGAAAATATGGACGGGATTACCGACGTTTTATGATAGGAAAGCGAAAGAACAGCATACGTTCTTTCGCTTTTTTACGTTTGCGTCATGGTATCTAAAAAGGTTTGAACGGCTTTACGGTAGCTCTCCGGATTTTTAGTGTACGACATGGCATGCCCGCCCGATTCGGCCAGATAGAGCATCTTAGGGCCGCGTTTTCTGCGGTGCAGCAATTCGGAAGAAGCGGGAGGTATATAATCATCTTCCTTACTGTGAATAAACAGCACGGGCTGCCGGATTCGGCTGATAACCGATAGAGGAGATACATCAGGGATACGGTATCCTTCTCTCATCCGCAAAAAGAAATCAGCCAAAGGCAGAAGCGGCCACGGAGGCAGCCGGAACTCCCGCTTCAGCCTGTAGGCGAGCTGATCGCGAAAGCTTGCGAACGGACAGTCCGCAATATAAAAATCAGCGCCGTTTTCATCCTGATGCCCGCCCGCGTATAATAAGGCCGTCACCGCTCCCATCGATTCCCCGTGGATGCCGATTTGACCGACGTCTCCGGTTTTGTGTCTCACCCAATTCACGGCTTCTTCCAAATCATCTTTTTCAAAATAGCCGTAGCTCGTCGTTCTGCCGCCGCTTTTTCCGTGCCCGCGGTGGTCATATACGAGCACATTCCAGCCTGAATCTAAAAATAAATCCATGTATTTCAATGAATTGAACGAATTTACGGTAACGCCGTGACAAATAATCATGGTGTTTGCCGTGTGATGCGGGGCGATGTAAAAGCCTCTGATCTCATATCCGTGGCGTGACAAGATGACGGCCTCTTCTTTTTCCATGGCCTGAAAGGAATCAAATCTGTCATGCCCGTCCGCCGTTTCTCTTTTCATGATTTCTTCATCCGTCTTTTTCTTCATAAACATAATCAGATTCGTAAAAGCGAATCCGGCAGCCAAAAAGACTGCGCAAGCCGAACCGAACACCGCCAGCCATTTTTTCACACAGGTGCCCTCCTTTAATATGAAAAATCCTTCCTCCGGCTTTTCAGGACCGTGAACGTTGCCGGCCTCCGGCGCTCCGTGGTACACTTGCCTCACCATATTCAGATACGGGGGGCGTAATGATGAAAAAACAGCTGCCTAAAGAAAAACACAGCTTAAAAGACGATCTGGAGGAAGATCTGAAGGCCAGGCTTTTGCAAATGAAAAGTGAGCTGAAGGAAGAAGACGAGAAAAAACAGGCGCAGCAAAAGGCGGAACAAATCAGAAAACGAAAAGAAAAAGAAAAACATAAAAGCTTTGAAGAGCTGCTGAACGAAAGCAGTCTCGATTGGCACAAATATAAATAAACCGGCATCTGAAAAGGTGCCGGTTTATTGTTTAAGAACGATGGGCTTCGTATACGTCCCGTTTTGTATGAGATTGCAGGGTTTTGATTTCCCGGCTGCTTAAACGCCGGGCCTCTGCAGCCGAACAGTTTTCTCTCAGCTGCTCAAGTGAGCTGGCTCCGGTGATGACAGAAGCGACGGCCGGCTGTGACAGTAAGTATTGAAGAGAAAGCTCCGTCATGCTCAAGTCAGGTGCGGCAGCGCTGATCGCTTTTTTGGTTTTTGCCAGTTCTGCAAAAGAATATGTTAAATAGCCGTTCTCTTTTACGCTTGCGGCCGCTTGATCAAGCGGTTTTTCCGTAAGAAGCCCTTTAGCGACAGGCCCTCTTGCGACTACGCTGATTCCGTTCTCCTCTAAAAGGGGAAGCCACTCCTCGGGACGCCGGTCCAGCAGGCTGTATTGCATCATAACGCTGGTGATATTTGATTTTTTCACATATTCTTTAATAACATTCGGACGAATCGAGGAAATGCCGTAATACCGGATGACACCTTCCTGTTTTAAGTCCTCAAATGCTTCGATCGTTTCGTCAATATGATCTTCCATCGTGCCGCCATGCAGCTGATAAAGGTCGATATAGTCCGTTTTCAGCCGGCGCAGGCTGTTTTTGACCGCTTCTTTTATGTATCCTTTGGAAGCGTCCCAATGCCAGCCGTCTTTATCATCATTCCAGCGGTTTCCGGCTTTCGTGGCTAAAATGATGTCGTGCCTGCGGTTTTTGACGGCCTCCCCGACAATTTCCTCATTTCTGCCGAAATCATAAAGATCAGCGGTATCTAAATAATTGATTCCAAGCTCGATCGCTTCATCCAAAATAGACAGCGCTTTAGCTTTATCCGTGCCCAGCGACATACAGCCGAGCCCGATTTCGCTTATTTCTAAATCAGAATGTCCCAGTGTGCGTTTTCTCATCGTTTCGCTCCTTTTTATAGTCTTTTATTGACCGTAATATAAAGGCGCGAAGTTTTCAACTGTTAAGGCCCGGTGATCCAATCTCCGACATAGCGGAATGTCCGTCCGTATTCTTTCAGTTTAGCCCGCACTTCCCACGCCTTTCCGACCAATACGATACTCTTATCCTTCCGGTACACCTTCAATCGAAAAGCACCTCCCTCTCATGCATGTATGATAAAATATATGAGGCATAATAGAGAGACAGAACGGGAGATGACATGATGAAACATTTAGAAGAAAAAACACTTGCGAAAAAAAAGCTGTATGACGGGAAAGTCATAGATCTTTACTTAGAGGATGTAGAGCTCCCGAACGGAAAAACAAGCAAGCGGGAAATCGTCAAACATCCGGGAGCGGTGGCCGTACTGGCGGTGACTGAGGAAGGAAAAATCATTTTGGTGAACCAGTTCAGAAAGCCGCTGGAACGGACAATCGTTGAAATTCCGGCCGGGAAGCTTGAAAAGGGGGAAGAGCCGGAACATACGGCGTTAAGAGAGCTCGAGGAAGAAACGGGATATACGGCGGAAACCTTGACGAAAATCACCGCTTTTTATACATCACCCGGGTTTGCTGATGAAATCGTGCATCTCTTTCTTGCGGAAGGGCTTTCGCCGCTGGAAGAAAAACGAGAGCTGGATGAGGATGAATTTGTCGAAGTCATGCAGGTCACGCTTGAAGAGGCCGTGAAGCTGATTGAATCCCGCAGGGTGTATGACGCAAAAACGGCGTACGCGATTCAGTATCTCCAGCTGAAAGAAGCGCTGAAGGAAAAATGATGAAAACCATCTATGCGGATCTGCATATTCATATCGGCCGCACCTATACGGGAAAACCGGTCAAAATCACCGGGGCCAAAACGTTGACGCTGCACCGGATTTTAGAAGAAGCCAGTGAGGGGAAGGGAATTGAACTATTGGGCATCATCGACTGCCATTCCCCGGAAGTCATAGAAGAAATCGAGCGCGGAATTGATGAAGGCAGATACCGTGAGCTGAAAGAAGGCGGCATCCGGTATCGGAATACGACGCTTCTGTTGGGCAGTGAGCTTGAAATCTATGATCACACATGCCGCGGGCCGATTCACGTTCTCGTCTTTATGCCGGCTCTTGCCGAAATGAAGATGTTTTCTGAGTGGCTCGCAAAAAGGCTTAAAAATATCCATCTCAGTTCCCAGCGCATTTATGAAACCGGTTTGAATCTTCAAAGGAAAACAAAGGAATTGGGCGGGCTGTTTATTCCCGCCCATATGTTCACCCCGCATAAAAGCCTGTACGGAAAAGGGGTCCTATCTTCTTTGACAGAAGTTTTCGACCCGGCGCTCATTGATGCGGCGGAACTCGGGTTAAGCTGTGACACCGACATGGCTTCGCGGGTAACAGAACTTGATCCGTATACATTTTTAACAAATTCTGATGCGCATTCCTTAGGAAAAATCGGCAGAGAATATAATGAAATGCTTCTTAAAGAAGCGAATTTCACGGAATTTTCGCTGGCTTTAAAAGGGAAGGACGGAAGAAAAATCACGGCGAATTACGGGCTGAACCCGAAGCTCGGGAAGTATTACCGGACGGCTTGCGACCGCTGCGGCAGCCCGATTGAAAAAGGAGCTTCCGCATGTCCGGAGTGCGGGGGGAAAACAATGACAAAAGGGGTCAGTGAACGGCTGGAGGAACTGAGCGGACCGAAAAAAAGCCGCGTGCCGCGGCCGCCGTATATTCATCAAATCCCGCTGCAGTTCATTCCCGGAGTCGGGCCAAAAACGTTAGAAGAACTGAAGCGGGCTTTCGGAACGGAGATGGCGATTCTTCATCAGGCGCAAGAAGAGGAATTGGCGCGTGTCGTCCAGCCTAAAATAGCGGCTGTCATTCATAAAGCGCGCACCGGGCAGCTCGTCCTTGAGGCCGGGGGCGGAGGGACGTACGGCAGAATCAAGCCGTAAAAGCCGGTTTTTTAGCGGAGCTCCTCCTGCACCTTCTTTTTCGTGCGGACAAACGCAATCAATTCGATGATTTCATCCTGGTTAAGCGGCTGTCCGTCAACGGTCAGTGTGCCGCGGCCTTGTGCGGCGTTTGTTAATTCGATGGTCTGGGCAAACGGCTCCGCCTTTTTTTCAGTGCGCCCCAATAAATCGTCGCACGTCGTGTCAAACAGATCGGCAAGCGTGCCCAGCGCCTCGAATGACGGACGCCGGTATCCTGATTCATACCCGGCGTACGTGCTTTTGGCGATGCCGAGACGGTCAGCCGTATATTGAAGAGACCAATTTTTCTTTTTTCTCAGTTCAGTTAAACGATCTAAATTCATATTCAAAACCGCTCCTTTTCACTTGAGCAAATTATATCATATCGATATGCAAAAGTGTACGCGAATTGAATAATAATCACTTGATTAATTTCATTCGTCTGTCTATAATTTGATTAAAAGTATGCGAAAAGCGAATGCTTAACACATCTTGAGAAATGGATGAAGAGGTGCAGGGTATGAAAAAATTATTGCTGTTAACAACCGGAGGAACAATCGCCTCAGTCGAAGGAGAAAACGGGCTTGCACCCGGGGTGAAAGCAGACGAATTGTTAACCTACGTATCAAAACTTGATAACGATTACACGATGGAAACCCATTCGTTAATGAACATCGACAGCACAAATATGCAGCCTGAATACTGGGCCGAAATCGCAAATGCTGTCAAAGAAAAGTATGACGCATATGACGGGTTCGTCATTACGCACGGAACAGACACAATGGCTTATACATCAGCGGCACTGTCTTATATGCTTCAGCATGCTGATAAACCGATCGTCATTACGGGTTCGCAAATCCCGATTACATTTCAAAAAACCGATGCCAAAAAAAATATCACGGACGCGATCCGCTTCGCATGTGAAGGGGTGGGCGGCGTATACGTCGTATTTGACGGCAGAGTCATTCAAGGCACACGCGCCATTAAATTAAGAACGAAAAGCTATGATGCATTTGAGAGCATTAACTATCCGTATATCGCGTTTATTACCGAAAACGGAATTGAATACAACAAACAAGTGCACATGCCAAAAGACGATGCTTTTACGGTCAATACTTCACTTTGCACGGACGTGTGCCTGCTCAAGCTCCACCCGGGGCTGAAACCGGAAATGTTTGACGCATTAAAGGGCATGTACAAAGGAATCGTCATTGAAAGCTACGGCAGCGGCGGCGTGCCGTTTGAAGGAAGAGACATTCTCGCCAAAGTCAATGAAATGATTGAAAGCGGCATTGTCGTCGTCATTACGACACAATGTCTTGAAGAAGGAGAGGACATGAGCGTCTATGAAGTCGGCCGAAGAGTCAATCAAGATCTTATTATCCGCTCCAGAAATATGAACACGGAAGCCATCGTGCCGAAATTAATGTGGGCGCTCGGCCAGTCTCACAACTTGGCTGAAGTCAAAAACATTATGGAGACACCGATCGCAGACGACGTTGTACTGTAAAAACATGACTACCACAAAGAGAAAGTAGGGTTTTAGCATGACAAACGCGCAAAAAGAATATCGTCAGGAAAAAGATTTTCTCGGAGAAAAACAAATTGAAGCTGATGTGTATTACGGAATCCAAACGCTGCGCGCGAAAGAAAACTTTCCGATTACCGGCTACCGCATCCACGAAGAAATGATTAATGCGCTCGCCATCGTCAAAAAAGCGGCGGCGCTTGCCAACATGGATGTAAAACGGCTGTATGAAGGAATCGGAAATGCGATTGTACAGGCCGCAGATGAAATTCTTGAGGGAAAATGGCATGACCAATTTATCGTCGATCCGATCCAAGGGGGAGCCGGAACGTCCATGAACATGAATGCCAACGAAGTAATCGGCAACAGAGCTCTTGAAATCATGGGGCATAAAAAAGGTGAATACATTCACCTCAGCCCGAACACACACGTCAACATGTCACAATCGACGAACGACGTGTTCCCGACGGCAATCCATATTTCAACCTTGAAACTTTTGGATAAGCTCCTTGATACGATGGCGCATATGCTCAGTGTCTTTAAAGATAAAGCGAAACAATTTGATTCTGTCATTAAAATGGGGCGCACACACCTTCAGGACGCTGTGCCGATCCGTCTCGGACAGGAATTTGAAGCATACAGCCGCGTGCTTGAGCGTGACATAAAGCGAATTAAACAATCCCGCCAGCATCTGTATGAAGTAAACATGGGGGCAACGGCCGTAGGTACGGGACTTAACGCCGATCCGCGCTACATAGAACAGGTTGTGAAGCACCTGGCTGACATCAGCGGACTGCCGCTTGTCGGCGCCGGCCATTTGGTTGACGCCACTCAAAACACTGATGCGTATACGGAAGTTTCAGCCGCGTTGAAAGTATGCATGATGAACATGTCTAAAATCGCCAACGATCTGCGCTTAATGGCTTCAGGTCCGCGCGCGGGACTTGCGGAAATTTCACTGCCCGCCCGTCAGCCGGGATCATCCATTATGCCTGGGAAAGTCAACCCTGTAATGGCAGAGCTGATCAACCAAATCGCCTTCCAGGTCATCGGGAATGACAATACGATCTGCCTCGCTTCAGAAGCGGGCCAGCTGGAGCTTAACGTAATGGAGCCGGTACTCGTATTTAACCTGCTTCAATCCATCAGCATCATGAATAACGGGTTCCGTTCATTTACCGATCATTGTCTGGCGGGAATTGAAGCCAACGAAAAACGTCTGAAGCAATACGTGGAAAAAAGCGTCGGCGTCATTACAGCGGTCAATCCGCACCTCGGGTATGAAGCGGCTGCGCGAATTGCCCGTGAAGCAATCATGACGGGGCAATCTGTAAGAGATCTTTGCCTTCAAAATGATGTACTGACAGAAGAAGAATTGGATATCATTTTGAATCCGTATGAAATGACAAAACCGGGAATTGCCGGAAAAGATCTATTAGAAAAATAAATTTTAAAGCAACAACAGCCGCCTTTTCACGTTTTTTAGTGAATAGGCGGTTGCCATACAAAGGGATGAGGCAGTATAGTATAATTTGTTATATCATTTGATGAAAGCGTTTTAGCTTTTTTCTTCTAGGGGGATTTTCTTATGAAAGAGGTCAGATTGCCGAATTTATTGGAAATTATTATCTTATTATTCGGGTTTTTAGCACTTGTCTTATCGTTCACAGTGTTTTTAGACTTGCCGATCCAGCTAGCACTATTAATATCCTGGTTTTTCGCTATTATTCTCGGAGTCAGGCTGGGATATTCATATAAAGACTTGCAGGATTCGATTGTCACCGGGATATCAAACGGTCTTGAAGCGGTGTTGATTCTTGTTTCGGTTGGTGCGCTCATCGGGACATGGATTGCCGGCGGCGTTGTGCCGACGTTAATTTATTATGGATTAGAGTTTATTAATCCTCATGTTTTCCTTCTGGCTACACTGGTTATTTGTTCCGTTATGTCCGTTGCGACCGGAACGTCGTGGGGAACCGTGGGAACCGCGGGGATCGCCATGATTGCCATCGGAGAGGGAATGGGTATACCGCTTCCGATCGTAGCGGGAGCCGTTTTGTCCGGCGCTTACTTCGGAGACAAGCTTTCACCGCTGTCTGACAGTACGGTGCTTGCCTCCACGCTTTCTAAGGTGGATGTGCTGTCACACGTCAGAGCGATGATGTATCTGTCAATTCCGTCCTATATTATTACGGCCATTCTATTTACCGTAACGGGATTTATATACGGCGGAAAAAATATTGATCTCGACAAAGTGGAATTTTTAAAATCTTCATTGCAGAAAACGTTTGACATTCATATATGGATGCTCATTCCGGCTGTTGTCGTCGTTGTCCTTCTGATTTTGAAAAAGCCGTCTATGCCCGTTATCGTCATCGGTGCTTTGCTTGGCGCAATCTGGGCTTCCGTCTTTCAGGGAATGAATTTTGCCAGTGCCATCGCGACTGCTTATAATGGTTTTTCTATTAAAACGGACGTCGAATTTTTAAATGGCCTGTTAAACCGCGGAGGCATTACCGGTATGCTGGATACGTTAGTCGTTATCCTGTTCGGTCTTGGTTTTGGAGGAATTCTTGAGAAGCTCGGTGTATTAAAAGTGATTGTCTCAACTTTTGAGAAAAAGCTGACCACACCGGGAAATGTGACGCTTTCGACATTGATCGTCGCCCTTTTAGGAAACATTTTCGGCTGTGCGATGTACGTGTCATTGATCCTGACGCCGAAAATCATGGAGAACAGTTATGATAAACTGAAACTTGACAGAAGAGTTTTATCGCGGAACGCAGAGGTGGGCGGCACGCTTACTTCAGGGATGGTGCCGTGGTCTGATAACGGCATCTATATGGCCGGCATTCTCGGCGTATCCACATTTTCTTATCTGCCGTTCATGTGGCTCAGTTTTGTATCTATCGGACTGGCAATATTGTACGGATACACGGGGAAATTCATTTGGTACACGAAAGAAAAATCCTTGCAATCTCAAAAATTGGGTTAGGAGGTTCATTTCATGATTACAAAGCATATGATTCGGACGTTAATGATTGAAACGCCGACTGTTCCAGGAAATCTCGGAAAAGTGGCAACCGCCATCGGAGTGATGGGCGGAGATATCGGGGAAGTTGAAACCGTTAAAGTCGGCCCGAACTACACAATGCGCAACATTACGGTGCAGGCTGAAAATGAAGAGCAGCTGCAGGAAATCATTCAAGCCATTGAAGCTCTCGGTGAAGGCATCCGGCTTCATACAGTCTCAGATGAAGTGCTCTCTGCTCATGAAGGCGGTAAAATTCAGATGAAAAGCAAAATGCCGATCCGGACATTGGCTGAGCTTGGCCGTGTTTATACGCCGGGTGTCGCCGATGTGTGCAGACTGATTGAAAACGAGCCAGAAAAAGCGTCCATCTATACGACAATCAGCAATTCTGTCGCCATTGTCACCGACGGCACGGCGATTCTCGGCCTCGGCAATATCGGCTCTGTCGCCGGAATGCCCGTAATGGAAGGAAAAGCCGCGCTTTTTGACCAGCTGGCGGGTATCAGCGGAATTCCGATTTTGCTCGATACCTCTGATCCGGAAGAAATCATTCGCACGGTAAAACATATTTCTCCGGGGTTCAGCGGAATTCTGCTTGAAGATATCGGTTCGCCTCACTGCTTTGACATTGAAGACCGCCTTAAAGAAGAACTGGACATTCCGGTTATGCACGATGACCAGCACGGCACGGCGGTCGTCACGCTCGCCGCCGCCATTTCCGCTTGTAAAAGCGCCGGTCTTGATTTAAAAGAAGCGAAGGTCGGTCAGATCGGTCTCGGCGCGGCAGGCGTCGCCATCTGCCGCATGTTTATGGCATACGGAGTCAAAGCGGTCTGCGGAACGGACAAGTCAGAAGACGCAATGAACCGCCTCGCTCAGTACGGAGGTCAGCCGCTTGGAAGCATCAAAGAATTAATGGACACGTGTGACATTGTGATCAGCACCACAGGAGTTCCGGGTCTCATTAAAAAAGAGGATGTCAGAAAAGGACATGTCATTCTGGCCTTATCTAATCCGAAGCCGGAGATTGAACCGGAAGAGGCATTACAAGCCGGAGCCGCTTATGCAGCTGACGGCCGTTCGGTCAATAATGTTCTCGGCTTCCCGGGGATTTTCCGCGGCGCGCTGAACGCCAAAAGCAAGAAAATCGACCATGAAATGCTTGTGGCGGCCGCAGAAGCCATCGCCTCTTGCACAAAACACGGCGATCTCGTGCCTCAGCCTTTGGATGCGGACGTGCATCAAGCCGTATCAGCAGCCGTAGAACGGGCCGCGGCAGGAAAATAATAACCCTTGCAGTACCGGATGTGTGTCCGGTGCTGTTTTTTTATCATGAATAGGAAGCGGAATTCTTAGGCAGGCTAACAGATAGCAAAAGACGGAATAAAGAGGTGTCGATGTGGATTATTTTCCGCTGATCCATACAAATATTTGGGATGCTGTGATCGGCGTGCCGGTCGTCTTATGCGTCACACAGCTGATCAAAGTGTTCTGCCGGGTTCCAGGCATATTCGTTCCCACGATTGCCCTTGCTGCCGGAAATGTTGTGTCTATCGTTTTCGGTCATCATGAACACGTGTATGCGGGGATTTTTATGGGGTTTTTTTACGGATACGCCGCAATGGGGAGCTATTCATCTGCCAAAACGTCTCTGCGCGCTTACCGGTCGAAACATGAGCCGTATTCATGAACACATCTGGATTTTTTTGTTATGATAAAGAAAAGGGAAAAAGGAGCGATTGGCACATGGCGAAGAGCAAAACGAAAAAAATGCGAGAGCATCTCAAAAGAAACGGGATGCGTGACGCAGTCCTGTCAAGGGGGACGGCGCCGTCTTTCAGCACCCATGAAAGAGTGACGAAAACCAAAAAAGACAGGCTTGAAAGAATAAAGCATAAAAAAAGGAACCCCTATGATCACCGGAGTGATGACGGGGGTTCTTTTTTATGCCGGAATCTCGCGCCTTTCTATGATTTCTCTGTCATGTTTTCTCTTTTCTTTCATACAATCTACTAAATCAAGTCAATAGATTAGCGGGAGGAAAGCGGTATGAGAAAACAATCGTACAAAGAACTGTTTTTTCGCCATGTAAAGGATCATCTGTCACTTTATATATTTGTGTTCGTCTTGTTTTTGATGGGGGTCATTTTCGGGGCAATCATCGTCAACAGCATGACCATCACGCAGAAAGAAGATTTGTATTACTATTTAAGCAAGTTTTTCGGACAGCTGTCTGACGGAAAACATGCCGGCGCTTCAGAAATGTTTTGGCAGGCCGTCTTTCATGATGTAAAATATTTGGGGCTGATGTGGATCCTCGGTATTTCCGTGATCGGTCTTCCGGTTATTTTCATTATGGTGTTTTTAAAAGGAATCGTCGTCGGCTTCACGGTCGGTTTTTTAGTGAATCAAATGGGGATGAACGGGTTTTTCCTGTCATTTATTTCGGTTCTGCCGCAAAACATCGTTCTCATTCCGGCATATCTTATCATGGGGACATGCTCCATCGCTTTTTCACTGAAACTGATCCGGCAGCTGTTTGTCAAACGCAGCCTTCATGACGCGCCGATCCAATGGTTCGGACGCTACGCCTTCGTGCTGATTCTCATCGTTTTCTTCTCGGTCATCGCTTCGCTGCTCGAGGCGTACGTGTCTCCGCTGTTTATGGAAAAGCTGTCATCACGCATATTTTAGAATGATTATCACAAAATAATACTTTTATTTATCAGTTTATAATAATTATAGTTGGAACTCTGCGCGTATTTTGTTATAATGAGTCATGGAATGCGGCGTAGGAGGGAAAGACATGGAAAACCGTATTGATCGAATTAAAAAGCAGCTGCACTCGTCAAGCTACAAGCTTACGCCACAGCGGGAAGCAACGGTAAGAGTGCTGCTTGAAAACGAAGAAGACCATTTAAGCGCAGAAGATGTATACCTCCTCGTAAAAGAGAAATCTCCTGAAATTGGTCTCGCTACAGTATACCGTACATTAGAATTATTAACAGAGCTAAAAGTCGTTGATAAAATTAACTTCGGGGACGGCGTATCCCGCTACGACCTTCGCAAAGAAGGCGCGGCTCACTTTCATCACCATTTGGTGTGCATGGAGTGCGGAGCCGTCGATGAAATTGAAGAAGATCTGCTTGAAGACGTTGAAGAAGTGATTGAACGTGATTGGAAATTTAAAATTAAAGATCATAGATTGACTTTTCACGGAATCTGCCACCGCTGCCGCGGGGATGAAACAGAGTAAAAGCCTACGAACCTTTTCTGCCAGGAAAGGGTTTTTTGCTGTTTTTATGTATAAAAGCCTTTGAAATTGGCATAAGGTGTACTAACAGCCGCCAAAAGAAAGGGTCGATCGAAAGATGGGCAGATTCCTAAAAACAGCCGCGGATACGATCAAAGTGTTTATTCTGTTCACAGGTTTTACCGCGCTGTTCTATTATGCTATGATATGGGTGAATTCAGAGTATGAAAACTATCATCGGTACGATAAACCGGAAGGCTCCGCCGTCAAAGTGGCCAAAACGGAACATGAGGAGAAAGACGGCTGGTTCGGCCGATTGATCTTTTTTTACCAAAACGGGGAGTAGATCAAGAGTGAAGGATCAAATTAAGGATTTCATCCATTATGTGAGGGTTGAAAGAGGGCTGTCCCAAAATACGATGATGTCCTATGAGCGTGATCTGAAAAGTTATTCTCTCTTCTTAACTGAAACCCTTCAGATCACTTCATGGAATGATGTGACCCGTCTTCATATTATTCAATATTTAAAGCATATAAAGGACTCCGGAAAATCCGGCAAGACGTCTGCGAGGCATTTGGCGTCAATCCGGTCTTTTCATCAATTTCTGTTAAGGGAAAAAGCCGCGGATAAAGATCCTTCGGTACATATTGAAACACAAAAAACAGAGCGGACGCTTCCGAAAGTATTGGCGCTTCACGAAGTTGAGCGGTTATTGGACACGCCTAAGCTTGACAGCCCGTTCGGTCTCAGGGATAAAGCCATGCTTGAACTGCTGTACGCGACCGGCATCAGGGTCAGCGAGATGATCGAGCTGAAATTATCCGACGTCCATTTGACGATGGGATTTGTCCGCTGCTTCGGAAAAGGGCGGAAAGAGCGGATTGTGCCGATTGGTGAAGCCGCTTCTCATGCGATAGAAGCATACATTGAAAAAGCCAGAGGGAAATTATTAAAGAAAAACGTAACCGAAGCGCTTTTTCTGAATCATCACGGCAGGCAGATCAGCCGTCAGGGATTCTGGAAAAACCTGAAAAAAATCGCCCTTGAAGCGGGGATTAAAAAAGAGCTGACACCGCACACGCTTCGGCACTCTTTTGCAACGCACCTGCTCGAAAACGGCGCGGATCTGCGCGCCGTGCAGGAGATGCTCGGACATGCCGATATTTCCACGACGCAAATTTATACGCATGTGACGAAAACAAGGCTGAAGGACGTGTACAAACAGTATCATCCGCGTGCTTAGGAGCCGCTGCCAGAGGGGCCGCGGCTTTTTTGCCGGATTGGCGGAATACAGAGAAGGTTCTAATTATTTGAATCGGCATTGTCAACAAGAATGTAAACGGTTTATACTTGAGTTGTCTGACCTCTGTAAGCTACAATGGACAGATGGAAGAAAAGGAGGTTTTTATGATGTCTGAATACAAATATAACCGGGTATTTTTGATCGTAATGGATTCTGTCGGAATCGGTGAAGCGCCGGACGCCGCCGATTTTAATGATATAGGCGCAAATACGCTCGGACACATCGCAGAGCACATGAACGGCTTACATATGCCCCATATGGCGCAGCTCGGTCTCGGACTGATCGGAGACATTAAGGGCGTGGAAAAAACGGAGCACCCTCTTGCGTACTACGGAAAAATGCAGGAGGCGTCAAACGGGAAAGATACGATGACGGGGCACTGGGAGATTATGGGCCTCTACATTGAAAAACCGTTTAAAGTGTTCCCGGAAGGATTTCCGGATGAACTTCTTCAGGAACTTGAGCGGCGTTCAGGACGGAAAATCATCGGAAATAAGCCGGCTTCAGGCACGGCGATTCTGGACGAGCTCGGAAAAGAACATATGGAAACGGGTGCGCTGATCGTTTATACATCAGCAGATTCCGTACTGCAGATTGCGGCTCACGAAGATGTCGTTCCGCTTGACGAACTGTACAGCATTTGTGAAACGGCCAGAGAACTGACGCTTGATCCGAAGTACATGGTCGGCCGGATTATCGCAAGACCGTTCGTCGGAGAACCGGGCAGCTTCAAACGCACGCCGAACCGTCATGATTATGCGCTCAAACCATTCGGCCGCACGGTAATGAACGGAATGAAAGACAGCGGATTAGACGTCATTTCCATCGGCAAAATTTCTGATATTTATGACGGAGAAGGCATTACATCTTCCCGCCGCACGGTATCTAATATGGATGGCATGGACAAAGTGATTGAAACGCTCGGTGAAGAGTTCACGGGCCTGAGCTTTGCCAACCTCGTTGATTTTGACGCGCTGTACGGACACCGCCGCGATCCGGAAGGGTACGGAAAAGCGCTCGAGGAATTCGACGCGAGGCTTCCGGAAGTGTTTGAGAAAATGAAAGAAGACGATCTGCTTATCATCACTGCGGATCACGGCAATGATCCTGTCCATCACGGCACGGATCACACGAGGGAGTATGTGCCGCTTCTTGTGTACAGCAAAAAGCACAAGCACACTGAACAGCTGCCGCTTGCGGATACATTTGCCGATATCGGGGCAACCATTGCGGATAATTTCAAAACGGAAAAGCCGGAATACGGAAAAAGCTTTTTATCAAGATTACAGTAGGGGGACTTTTTTTGAAACAAAAAATCGAACGTGCTGCTGCATTTATTAAAGAACACGTGAAAGAAACACCAAAGATCGGTCTGATTTTAGGGTCAGGGCTCGGCGTATTGGCCGATGAAATTGAAGGGGCTGTCAAGCTAACATATGAAACGATCCCTGATTTTCCGGTCTCAACGGTAGAAGGCCATGCCGGCCAGCTTGTGATGGGAACGCTTGAAGGTGTGCAGGTCATCGCGATGCAGGGCCGCTTTCATTACTATGAAGGCTACTCAATGGATCAGGTCACATTTCCCGTCCGCGTGATGAAGGCGCTCGGCGTTGAATCTCTCGTCGTGACGAATGCAGCCGGCGGTATCAACACTGAATTCCGCGCCGGCGATCTGATGATTATTACAGACCACATCAACTTTACGGGCACCAACCCGTTAATCGGGCCGAACGAAGCTGAATTCGGACCGAGATTCCCGGACATGTCAGAAGCCTATGACAAAGAGCTGTCAAGCTTGGCTGAAAAAACGGCCGATGAGCTGGGCATTCCTGTTCAAAAAGGGGTGTATACAGCTGTTACGGGGCCGTCTTACGAAACGCCTGCTGAGGTTCGGTTTTTAAGAACGATGGGTTCTGACGCTGTCGGCATGTCGACCGTGCCGGAAGTCATCGTCGCCAACCACGCGGGGATGCGCGTGCTCGGCATCTCATGCATTTCCAACGCGGCGGCAGGTATTCTTGACCAACCGTTATCCCATGAAGAAGTAATGGAAATGACGGAAAAAGTAAAAGGCGGCTTTTTGAAGCTTGTAAAAGCCGTAGTCGCACGTTCTCAAAAATAAGTCAGCATCAGACAGCTGTTTCCTAGGAAGCAGCTGTTTTTTTGTGCCCTCAACACGAAACATTTTCCAGATGAGGCGTATAAAACCACCGGATTTGGAAAAAATAAAAAGGATTATGAAATGGAGGGCTTTGGAGATGAAACGTCTTATATCCACTTTGTTGATTGGCATTTTATTAACGGCATCAGCACCGTCCGCTTTTGCAAAGCCGGACGGAAAACATACATCGGAGCTCGCTCATGAAGCCAAAAGCGCCGTGCTGATTGAACGCGATACGGGAAGCATTCTTTATAACAAGAACAGCCGGGAGCGTCTGGCGCCGGCAAGCATGACAAAAATCATGACCATGCTTTTAATCATGGAAGCGCTTGACAAAGGGAAAATAAAGATGAGCGATAAAGTCAGGACGAGTGAACATGCCGCGTCCATGGGCGGATCACAGATTTTCCTTGAACCCGGAGAAGAAATGACGGTAAAAGAAATGCTCAAAGGAATTGCGATAGCTTCCGGAAATGACGCATCTGTCGCAATGGCGGAGTATATCGCCGGTTCAGAAGAGGATTTCGTCAGCCGGATGAACAAAAAAGCAAAAGAATTGGGATTGAAAGATACCTCCTTCAAAAACCCGACGGGACTGCCCGAAAAAGACCATTACAGCTCTGCTTATGACATGGCGAAAATGGCGAAGGAATTATTAAAGTATGATAAAATCACTCAATTTACGGGAACGTATGAGGATTATTTAAGAGAAAATACAGACAAAAAGTTCTGGCTCGTCAATACAAACCGGCTGATCAAATTTTATCCGGGTGTAGACGGCGTGAAGACGGGCTTTACAGGCGAAGCAAAGTATTGTTTAACCGCCACCGCTAAAAAAGGAAATATGAGGGTCATTGCTGTCGTTTTCGGAGCCAGCACTCCGAAAGAAAGAAATGCCCAAGTAACCAAAATGCTTGATTACGCCTTCAGCCAGTTCAAAACACACCCGCTGTACAAACGGGATCAAATCGTCGGAACGGTAAAAGTGAAAAAAGGAAAAAAGAAACTGATCAAGCTGACCACATCTGAGCCGATTTCTCTTCTGGCCAAAAAGGGAGAGAACATGGACAAAGTAAAAAAAGAAGTGAAAATCAACGGCAATGTAACGGCTCCGGTTAAAAAAGGAGAGGTGCTCGGCAGCCTCGTTCTGAAAAAAGACGGAAAGGTGCTCGTCGAAAGCCCGGTCACGGCAAAAGACGACATGGAAAAAGCGGGTTTTCTCACTTTTCTGAAGCGGACGATGGGAGATTGGACAAAATTTAAATAATCGTGGCGAACGGGCACTAGTTTTGTCATAGTGAAGGAATTGCTTTCCCGAAAATCGAAACACTCATTATCCGATCATATCAAGGAGGAATGAGCATGAGCCTTGGAATTGACTTTCATGTCAAAGAATCCGTGCTTTGTATTCGATTAACAGGTGAACTCGACCATCATACGGCAGAATCATTAAAACAAAAGGTTACTGAATCGCTGGAGGCTGACAGCATCCGTCACATCGTGCTGAACCTTGAAGATCTTACCTTCATGGACAGCTCCGGCCTCGGCGTGATTTTAGGGCGTTATAAACAAATTAAACAGCTCGGCGGAGAAATGGTCGTGTGCGCGATTTCGCCCGCGGTGAGACGTCTGTTTGACATGTCCGGCCTGTTTAAAATCATCAGGTTCGAACAATCAGAACAAAAAGCGCTTTTAACGTTGGGGGTGGCATCATGAAAAACGAGATGCATCTTGAATTTTCAGCCCTCAGTCAGAACGAATCGTTTGCGCGCGTAACAGTTGCTTCTTTTATCGCACAGCTCGACCCGACGATGGATGAGCTGACGGAAATCAAGACCGTCGTATCAGAAGCGGTAACAAACGCAATCATCCACGGCTATGAAGAAAACTGCGACGGAAAGGTGTACATCTCCGTTACGCTGGAGGATCATGTCGTCTATCTGACCATACGTGATGAAGGCCTCGGGATCACGGATCTTGAGGAAGCGCGCCAGCCGCTCTTTACGACAAAACCCGAGCTTGAGCGCTCCGGAATGGGCTTTACCATTATGGAAAACTTCATGGATGATGTCACGATTGATTCCTCGCCGGAGATGGGAACAACGATACGCTTAACAAAACACCTATCAAAAAGCAAAGCGCTTTGTAATTAAGGAGATTTGTTATGGATGTGGAGGTTAAGAAAAACAGCAAAAACGCGCAGCTCAAGGACCATGAAGTCAAAGAATTAATCAAAAAGAGCCAAGAGGGCGACCAGCAGGCAAGAGACCTCCTCATAGAAAAAAACATGCGTCTTGTGTGGTCCGTCGTTCAAAGGTTTTTAAACAGAGGCTATGAGCCGGACGATCTGTTTCAGATCGGCTGTATCGGATTGTTAAAATCCGTTGATAAATTCGATTTGTCCTATGATGTCCGTTTTTCAACTTATGCCGTGCCGATGATTATCGGAGAAATCCAGCGCTTCATCCGCGATGACGGAACCGTCAAAGTATCAAGGTCTTTAAAAGAGCTCGGCAATAAAATACGCCGGGCGAAAGATGAACTGTCAAAAACATACGGAAGAGTGCCGACCGTCCAGGAAATCGCGGATCATTTAGAAATTGATGCGGAGGATGTGGTGCTTGCGCAGGAAGCGGTGCGGGCGCCTTCATCCATTCATGAGACCGTGTATGAAAATGACGGAGACCCGATCACCCTGCTTGATCAGATCGCCGATCATTCAGAAGAGAAGTGGTTTGACAAAATCGCTCTCAAGGAAGCGATCAGTGATTTGGAAGAACGGGAAAAACTCATTGTCTATCTGAGATATTATAAAGATCAGACACAGTCGGAAGTAGCCGAACGGCTCGGGATTTCCCAAGTCCAGGTATCGAGGCTGGAGAAAAAAATATTAAAGCAGATTAAAGTGCAGATGGATCATACGGAAAGCTGACCTTTTACGGGCCGGCTTTTTTTATTTGTGCATCGGTGGTAAATTATGGTCTTTTGCCGCTGATGAATGAGAACAAAAGTGAACCACATACTACATATATAACCACCCGAAAGATGGTGATGCAAGATGGAAAGACGAATATTTCTCAGACTTCGCCACCGCGTGAAGGCTCATACCGGAGATATCATCACAATCGGCGACGCCGCGCAGATCGCGGGACAGCAAAAGCTGAAAAAAAAACTGTCGGCACTGCCGCTGTATAAGGTCACGAAAAAAGACAAAAATATCGTCGTGCTGGACATCATAAAAGTGCTGAAAACCATTCATACCGCTTTTCCCGCTCTTGATGTACAGACCGTCGGCGGCGCTGAAACGATAGTGGAAATCCATTACCAAAAAAAGCAGCTGTCAGCCGTTTTATTTGTCGGTGTCTGGCTCCTGCTTTTTATCGGTTCATGTCTTGCCATTATGAATTTTCATGAAGATGTCAGTATGAGAGAAGTTCATATCGCCTTATATGAAATCATAACGGGCGAACGGAATGAATATCCGTATCTGCTTCAGATTCCATACAGCATCGGCCTCGGTCTCGGTATGATCGTCTTTTTTAATCACATCTTCAAAAAACGCCTGAATGAAGAGCCAAGCCCGCTGGAAGTCGAGATGTTTAATTATCAGCTTGATCTCGATCACTATGTCGCAATGCACGAAAATGAAGAGACGATGAAAGATCTGCATGATCGTTAGCATTCTTTTCGTTATATTTGTCGGGCTTGGCGGAGGGCTGACCGTGGGTGCGGGCTTTGTGGCTTTTTTAACCGTTATGGGAATCGTCCCCCGCCTTATGCAGCTGACAAAAACAATGCGCTTTGTACAGGCCTACGAAGGAGCTGTTATTTCAGGAGCTGTGTTCGGCGGCTGGGAAACCTTAAATATGAATCATTTTTTTTTATCTGAATGGCTGGCCGTTCCGGTCGGGCTTTTGGCCGGTATGTTTGTCGGCATGCTGGCCGCCGCGCTTACAGAAGTGCTTAATGTGCTTCCCATTCTTGCCAAACGGATCGGCTTCGGCAGCAAAATCATCATATTGCTGATGGCCATTGTGTTCGGCAAAATAGCCGGCTCTTTATTTCATTGGCTGTATTTTATCCATCATTCATAAGGAGGAACCGACGTGACAAACTTAAAAGAAAATTACAAAACAAAAGTGAAAGACTATCAGCCGAAACCGCCATATGTTTGGAATTGCGTCAAAGCCTTTCTGATCGGCGGTTTGATCTGTCTGATCGGACAGGCTCTTCAAGACTTTTACATCCACTTTTTTAATTTTAATGAAAAAACAGCGGGCAACCCGACGGCCGCCACTCTTATTTTAATTTCCGCCCTTTTGACCGGATTCGGCATTTATGACAGACTCGGGCAGTTTGCCGGAGCGGGTTCAGCCGTGCCGGTGACGGGTTTTGCAAACAGTATGACAAGCGCCGCTCTGGAACACAGAAGTGAAGGACTCGTGCTCGGGGTAGCGACAAACATGTTTAAATTGGCGGGAAACGTCATTGTATTCGGCGTCGTGGCAGCCTATATCGTAGGTCTGATACGGTTTGCTTGTGAAAAACTGTTTTCGTAGGAGGAGAAAAAATGAAATTGACCGGAAAGCAAACCTGGGTATTTGAAAACCCGTTATTTGTAAATTCGGCGGGGACGGCCGCCGGACCGAAAGAAAAAGACGGCCCGCTCGGTTCGCTGTTTGATAAGACATACGATGAAATGCACTGCAATCAGAAAAACTGGGAAATGGCGGAACGTCAGTTAATGGAAGATGCCATCAACTCCGCTTTGCAAAAACAGAATTTGAAAAAGAGCGATATTGATTTGTTACTCGCGGGGGACCTTTTAAATCAAAATGTGACCGCCAACTACGTCGCCAGACATCTGAAAATTCCGTTCCTCTGTCTGTTCGGCGCCTGTTCGACTTCAATGGAAACGATTGCCGTCGCATCCGCGCTCATTGACGGCGGTTTTGCGAACCGAGCGATCGCAGCCACGAGCAGCCATAACGCGACGGCAGAACGGCAATTCCGCAATCCGACGGAGTATGGCGGGCAAAAACCGGATACCGCCACTTCAACGGTCACGGGGGGCGGGGCGGTCATCATCAGCCAAAACCCTTCTGATATCAAGATTACAAGCGCAACAGTGGGAAAAGTAAGCGACCTCGGAATAACAGATCCGTTCGATATGGGATCCGCCATGGCGCCCGCTGCCGCCGACACAATCAAACAGCACCTGCAGGACTTAAACCGCACGGCGGATGATTATGATCTGATTTTAACGGGTGACCTTTCAGGCGTCGGCTCGCCGATCGTGAAAGATTTGCTCAAAGAAGAAGGCTATCCCGTGGGAACGAAACACGATGACTGCGGTCTTCTCATCTATACGCCGGACCAGCAGGTGTTTGCGGGCGGAAGCGGCTGCGCCTGCTCTGCGCTTGTTACGTACACACATATTTTTAATCAATTAAAAGCAGGGACTCTAAACAGGGTACTCGTTGTCGCGACAGGAGCGCTTTTAAGTCCGACAATGATCCAGCAGAAGGAAACCATTCCGACCATCGCGCACGGTGTGGTATTTGAGCGGGCGGGAGGTGCATCATAAATGGAATATCTGTTGGCTTTTGTTTGCGGGGGAATCATATGCATTATCGGTCAGCTGCTGCTTGACATTTTTAAACTGACACCCGCCCATGTGATGACAACTTTTGTCGTCATCGGCGCCTTGTTAGATGGGTTCGGAATATATGACAAATTTATCGAATTCGCGGGTGCGGGCGCGACGGTTCCCATCGTCAGCTTCGGTCACAGCTTATTGCACGGCGCCATGCATCAAGCTCACGAGCATGGATTTATCGGGATTGCCATGGGGATTTTTGAACTTACTTCCGCCGGTATATCTTCAGCGATTTTATTCGCATTTCTTGTAGCCGTTATTTTTAAACCGAAAGGATAATGCCTGATGACGAAACGGAAGGTCATTCTTGTGACAGACGGGGACGTATACGCCGCCAAAACAATTGAATATGCAGCGGAAAAAGCAGGCGGACGGTGTATTTCCCAATCAAAGGGCAATCCGTCAACGAGAAGCGGGCCCGAACTTGTTCAGCTGATTAAAGCCGCGCCGAATGACCCGGTGTTTGTCATGTTTGACGATTCAGGCCTGCAAGGGGAAGGGCCGGGCGAAACGGCGCTGAAATATGTCGCCTCACATCAGGACGTTGAAGTGCTGGGGGTGATTGCGGTCGCTTCTAAGACCCATCAGGCTGAATGGACGAAAGTCGATGTCTCCATTGACCGTGATGGAGAAGTGACGGAGTTTGGCGTCGATAAAACCGGAATGAGAGAAATGGACGAGCACAGAATGAACGGAGATACGGTGTATTGTCTGGATAAATTGGACGTTCCCCTCATTGTGGGCATCGGCGACATAGGAAAGATGGGGAGAAAAGATGACATATCCAAAGGCTCGCCGATCACGATGAAGGCGGTCGAATTCATTTTAGAAAGGAGCGAAAGCCATGCCGGAAAAACCGGAAAACATGATCAAGGTGTACCGGGATCCTAGAAAAAATGAACAATTTTTTAAAGACCGCGTCGGTATGGGAACGAGCTATGATGTCGGCGTCCGCAAAGTTCGAGTATTAGACCGGGAAGTCCAGATTTACTTTGTCAACGGATTAACCGATACTTTGTTTATCGTTCATTTAATGGAACAGCTCGTCGACATCAATAATTATGACGAGAATGCGGATGAAGCGATTGACGTTGTTGAAAACAGGCTTGTCAATCAGCAGGTCCAAAAAGTCAAAACGCTCGACGAAGTAACGGATCAGGTGCTTTCCGGACTTGTCGCCGTTATCGTTGAAGACGCGGGCTTCGCCTTTATCGTTGACGTCAGAAGTTACCCCGGACGCACACCTGAAGAACCGGATACGGAAAAGGTCGTCCGCGGAGCAAGAGACGGTTTTATCGAAAATATCGTCATTAATACAGCATTGATCAGAAGACGAATCAGGGACGAAAGGCTCCGCGTCAAAATTACGAAAGTCGGCGAGCGCTCTAAGACCGATCTTGCCATTGTGTATATAGAAGACATCGCGGATCCGGACCTTGTCAGCATCGTCGAAAACGAAGTGAATGCGATTGACATTGACGGATTGACGATGGCTGATAAAACGGTGGAAGAATTCATCGTCAAACAGGGCTACAACCCGTTTCCGATGGTCAGATACACGGAGCGGCCGGATGTGGCCGCCAATCACATTTTGGAAGGGCACGTCATCATCGTCGTTGATACGTCACCGAGCGTGATCATAACGCCGACAACGATTTTTCACCATGTTCAGCATGCGGAAGAATACAGGCAGGCGCCTTCAGTGGGAACATTTTTAAGATGGATCAGGTTCTTCGGTATTATCGCTTCAACGGTCCTGCTTCCGATCTGGTTCCTCTTTGTTCTTGAACCGTCTCTTCTGCCTGAAAGATTGGATTTTATCGGTTTAAATAAAAATACGCATATCCCGATCATTCTGCAAATCTTTTTGGCCGATTTGGGGATTGAGTTTCTCAGGATGGCCGCGATCCATACGCCGACCGCTTTATCCACCGCCATGGGTCTGATTGCGGCGGTGCTGATCGGTCAAATCGCCATAGCGGTGGGGCTGTTTTCAGCAGAAGTGATTCTGTACGTATCGATCGCCGCCATCGGATCATTTACCACGCCGAGCTATGAGCTCAGTCTCGCCAATAAAATGATACGCCTCATCTTAATGGTGCTCGTGGCCATTTTCCAAGTGAAAGGCTTTGTGATAGGCTTTACATTGCTGCTGATCATAATGGCGAATATCCGCTCGTTTCATACGCCGTATTTATGGCCGTTTTTACCGTTTAACGGCAAGGCGCTGTGGCAGGTGCTCGTCCGGACGACAGTGCCGGGAGCGAAAGTCAGGCCGAGCATTGTTCACCCGAAAGACCGTCAAAGGCAGCCAAGCGGTTCATAATCGCATTGAAACCGACAGAAGATTATGATATTGTATGTCTTAACTTATACGGGACTTGTATAAGGACAGCTCAAAAGAAGCTGTCCTTTTCACCCATATGCGGATCAGAAAGAGGGAATGAGCATTGTTCTTACATGGCACAAGCAGACAAAACAAACTAGGTCATTTGGAAATCGGAGGTGTGGACGCGCTGTATTTAGCGGAGCATTACGGCACGCCTCTTTATGTTTACGATGTGGCTTTAATACGTGAGCGCGCTAAAAGCTTTAAACAGGCATTCATTGATGCGGATTTAAAGGCGCAGGTCGCGTACGCGAGCAAGGCGTTTTCTTCCGTTGCGATGATACAGCTCGCTGAGCAGGAGGGGCTCTCATTGGACGTTGTATCCGGCGGAGAGCTGTTTACGGCGGTTGCGGCTGGTTTTCCGGCTGACAGGATTCACTTTCACGGCAATAACAAAAGCGAAGAAGAGTTGAAAATGGCGCTCGATCATCAAATCGGCTGCATTGTCGTTGATAATTTTTATGAAATATCCTTACTCGCGGAACTGTGCCGCAAATCAGGGCGCACAATGGATGTGCTTCTGCGCATCACTCCGGGGGTAGAGGCGCATACGCATGATTATATTACGACGGGACAGGAAGATTCCAAATTCGGTTTTGATCTGCATAACGGGCAAATAGAAAAGGCGATTGAACAAGTATTACAGTCAGACCATATCCGCCTTCTCGGTGTTCACTGCCACATCGGATCACAAATTTTTGATACGGCGGGCTTTGTGCTGGCCGCAGAAAAAATCTTCGCAAAACTGAATGAATGGAGAGAATCATTCGGCTTTGTCTCTGAAGTGCTGAATTTAGGGGGCGGCTTCGGGATCCGCTACACGGAGGAGGATGAACCTCTTCATCCCGCCGTTTATGTGGAAAAAATTATCGAAGCGGTAAAAGAAAACGCAGCGCTGCACGCTTTTGACATTCCGGAAATTTGGATTGAACCGGGACGCTCGCTCGTCGGAGACGCCGGAACGACGCTTTATACCATCGGTTCGCAAAAAGAAGTGCCCGGCACCCGTAAATATGCAGCGGTTGACGGGGGCATGAGCGATAATATCCGTCCTGCGCTGTATCAGGCGAAATATGAAGCCGTATCGGCAAACAGAATCGGAGAACACCACGACAAAACGGTATCCATCGCGGGTAAGTGCTGTGAAAGCGGTGATATGCTCATTTGGGATATAGATCTTCCGGAAGTGAAAGAAGGCGATCTTCTCGCCGTTTTCTGCACGGGAGCGTACGGATACAGCATGGCTAACAACTACAACCGCATTCCGCGTCCCGCCGTCGTTTTTGTGGAAGACGGCGAAGCGCATCTTGTCATTAGAAGGGAAACTTATGAAGACATTGTAAAACTGGATCTGCCGTTTAAGACGGGGGTCAAACAATAAATAAAAAAGAGACCGGAACAATGGCGTCCGGTCTCTTTTTGCATTCAGCTGTTAGAACTTGATCCGCTGTCTCCTGTGAATACAGACACGATCGCATTCCAAATCGAAGCGAAGAAATCAATGACTTTTTGAACAAAGCTTTTGCCTTCATCGGATTGAATGAACTTCGTGATTTTGTCTTTTGCCTTATCGAGCTGGCTGCCGACTTGGCCCCAATCAATCTTGGCATTTTTCATTTTATTAAACAATGAAACGAGCTGGTCTTTTTGAGCGTCAGTCAGTGTAATGTTAAGGGTTGAAGCCGCATCATCGACCTTTTTCTCGATTCCTTCTTTTGTATCGGGCACACCGTTTTTCGCGAAATCATCTTTAATGTTTGCGATGAGCGCGGAGGCGTTTTTATCCCCGATTTTATCCCCGAGATCTGATGTCGTAACAAGCTCTTGGTTGGCGACCTGTTTTACATCTTCTGAAATCGCTTTGTCTGATGAGACTTCATATGCCTTGATGATTCCCGTTAATGCTGCGGTGCCTGATACCTCAAACGGCGCCGTCACGTATACTTTCGCATCTTTCACTCCTGCTGTCATCAGGGCGTTTAAGTACATTTCATCCGTGATGGAATCGATATTATGGGTCTTAACGTCAAGCCCGGACCCTTTCTTTGCCACCGTGATGGATGATGAAGAGATGGCTCTTGTGCCGATTTGGGCATTCGATATATATTTTCCCAGATATTCATGTTCTTCTTTATTCGTGACCGTCACTTTTGTCGCGTTATCAGGGACATTTAATTCGTCAAGCACTTTCTGACGGTTTTCGTTTGACAGATCCGCCCCCAGTGTGACGATGACATCTCCGACTGCGGCATCGGCCAGGCTGATTTTCGGTATTGTGCACAATACAACGGCCGCCGCCAGCAATCCAATCCACATTTTTTTCAAAGCGGTTAACCTCCTTCTTTTCACAAATGCCGTTTTGAAGCGGTTTGTGAGGGCCTGCGTGAAGCAGTTCCGATACATAGACGGCTGTGAAGCTGTTCTGGTTTCATTTTCTTTCTGCGGAAGCGGGGAGATTCGTTTTCCGGCTGAAGGTGTGGTATAATAGCCGCGAAAAGAAGAGCAGAGGCCTCTTCCTTCAAAAGAATATCAAAAAGAAAGCCGGCTTACAATTGAAATTCATATTGAAGAAGGCTTTGACAAAAAACAATACGGAAGTAGGAATGAGAATGAAAACTGGTTACATCGAAATGGAAAACGGCAGCAGAATCGAATTTGAACTTTATCCGAATGAAGCGCCTAATACAGTCGCTAACTTTGAAAACCTGGCGAATACGGGCTTTTATGACGGCGTTATTTTCCATCGCGTGATTCCGGGCTTTGTCAGCCAAGGCGGAGATCCGACTGGGACAGGCATGGGCGGAAGCGGAAAAACGATCAAATGTGAAACAGAAGGCAATCCGCATAAGCACGAAGCCGGTTCTTTATCGATGGCGCATGCCGGTAAAGACACGGGTTCAAGCCAATTCTTCATCGTACATGAGCCGCAGCCGCATTTAAACGGCGTTCATACTGTATTCGGAAAAGTGACAAGCGGTTTAGAGCATGCGAAAAACATGTCTAACGGAGACAAAATGAAAGAAATCCGTGTAGAAGGATAATGACGGAAAACCCGCCTTTTTCAGGCGGGTTTTTTTATGTATATGAAAATTCTCATGTGTAAATCATGAAAAAATACATATATGAACGATAGCAGTTCCTCTGGTATAGTGATAAAGACCGATTACAACAATGAAAAGAGGTAGAAACGTTGATTCAATTGGCAACCGTTTTATTTGTCATTATTATTCTCGCACTTATTATTTGGTTCAGGGTGAAAAAGGGGAACAGGCCGATTAAAGGCGGCGGCTTCGGCATCATTCTCCCGCTTTTGATTATCGCCGTCATTTTCACATTCAGCATCAGCCAGCTCATGAATATCCCGGGAAAGCCGTTTCATTTTCCCGCTCTTTGGGAGCTCGCCATCGCCGGACTGTTAGGCGCGGTATTCGGCGTCATCATGCTGTCGCAAACCGCCTATGAAATCCGGGAAGACGGCTTTGTCTACTCCAAGCGGAATAAAAACTTTAAATATGTCATTATCGCGATTATTGCGATCCGTATCGTGCTCAGCCAATATTTCAAAAACATTGACGCTGCGGAATTCGCCGTTTTAACGATGGAACTTGCTTTTGTGTATTTGTGCATTTGGCGGATCGGAAGCTTCGTGAAATACCGTAAAATCAGCAGATCCGGCTTATAAAATGAAAAAAATGGATGAGGTGCGGGGCTTATTTGCCCTCTGTGCAGGGATTCATGGTAAAATAAAAACGACCATGGCTAATGGGAGGAAATCACTTGAAATCAGAAAAAGAAAAAACTTCTAAAAAAAGCGCCGTACTTGATTGGGCGAAAGCCATTATCATCGCTGTCGTTCTGGCACTGCTCATCCGAAACTTTTTATTTGCCCCTTATCTCGTTGATGGAAGATCAATGGATCCGACGCTGCATGACCGCGAGAGAATCTTTGTCAATATGACGGTCAAATACATAAGCGACTTCAAACGCGGCCAGATCGTCGTGCTGAACGGAGAAAATGAACACTATGTCAAACGGATTATCGGACTCCCCGGCGACACGGTGCAAATGAAAAACGATCAGCTGTATATCAACGGCAAAAAAGTGTCCGAACCGTATTTAGCGGCAAACAAGCACAAGGCGAAGCAAGACGGCTATGACCGGCTGACAGAAGACTTCGGCCCGGTGAAGGTGCCGGACGACAAATATTTCGTCATGGGTGATAACCGCAGAGAATCTATGGACAGCCGCAACGGCCTCGGTCTTTTTACGAAAAAACAAATAGCGGGCACATCAAAATTCGTCTTCTTCCCGTTTAACGAAATTCGCAAGACGAAATAAACCGTACAGGCAGTTTTCTTCATGAGGAAAACTGCTTTTTTTATATAAATTTATCTTTCCACCCTCAAAAACAGAACATAAATTCGTATATCTATTTAATAGATAGAAAGTTTTACAGATACATGAAACATCTTCCCTTTATGAAACGTTATATGAATAACTCACGCAGGGAAGAACGGTTTTCTATTCATGAACAAAAGGAATATGACATAGTAATGAATAGATTGATACGGGCTGGAGGTAGAAAAATGGGAAGAATTAAAACAAAAGCAGCCATTTTACTTGTACTGCTGCTGTTATTAGCGGGCGGTTATATGGTCATAAACGATATTGAACTGAAAGACGTGCCGACTGCAATCGGACAAACCCTGTCCCAGGAAAAAGAAGAATATACAGTCAAAACATATAAAATTACGAAAATCGAAGGAACTGAGTACCACGGTACGGCAGAAAACGGCACAAAAATCATTTTTAACGGCGACAAGCTGAAGCAGGATCTCTCCGATGTGAAAAAGGGAGATAAGATTAAAGCGTATTTCAGCAAATCAAACCGGATTGACGGCTTATTGAAGGTCGTCAAAGTGAACGAATAAATAAAGGCGCCTTTTATGAGAAAAGGGCGCTTTTTATTTTTCTGAATAATTAGGTGCAAATTCATTGCGCCTGCCGCAAAGGATGTTATAATAGCGGATAAGGACAAAAAAATATTGATTGTATCCTTCGGGGCTGGGTGAAAATCCCGACCGGCGGTAATAAGGCGTTTTGCGCTTTACAGCCCGTGACCCGTATGCATCTGTATACGGTGGATTCAGTGAAAAGCTGAAGCCGACAGTGAAAGTCTGGATGGGAGAAGGATGAGAGAAGCTATGCAAAAAATAAACTTACTGTATAGTCTTATTTCCTATGGATTAAAACTGGCAAAGCCCCGAACTGTGTAAACATTCGGGGCTTTTTTGACGCCAAATTGCGTGGAAGAAGGGAGGGATAATGATGGAAGAATATTATATGAATACGGCAATAGAACTTGCCAGACGCGGTGAAGGACAGACACAGTCCAATCCTCTTGTCGGCGCTGTCGTCGTCAAAAACGAACAGATCGTCGGAATGGGCGCCCATTTGCAATACGGAGAAGCGCATGCCGAGGTTCACGCGATTAATATGGCCGGCAGACACGCAAAAGGCGCCGATTTGTATGTGACGCTGGAGCCTTGCAGCCATTACGGAAAAACACCGCCATGCGCCGAACTGATAATAAAGTCGGGGATAAAAAGGGTGTTCATCGCTGTAAAAGATCCGAATCCGCTTGTAGCCGGAAAAGGCATCGGAATGCTGGAAGCAGCGGGCATCGAAGTGAAAACCGGACTTCTCAGGCAGCAGGCAGAAGAGCTGAATAAAATGTTTCTTCACTTCATGCGGACCGGACTTCCGTATGTCACCTTGAAAGCGGCCGCGAGCCTTGACGGGAAAACAGCGACTGAAACCGGTGACAGCAAATGGATTACATCAGAGGCGGCAAGGCTTGATGCCCAGCAATACAGGAAATCGCATCAAAGCATTCTTGTCGGAGCAGGCACAGTCAAAGCTGATAATCCGAGCCTGACCTGCAGGCTTCCCGATGCGGTGAAGCAGCCGGTCAGAGTGATTCTCGATACAAAGCTGACCATTCCTGAAACGGCAAATGTGCTCACTGACGGCGCTGCGCCGACATGGATATTTACGGCCAAAGGTGCAGACGTGCAAAAGAAAGACCGGCTGACCGCACTCGGAATAAAAGTTATTCCGCTGGAAACAGACCGCATTCACGTCCCTGAGGTGCTCAGCATTCTTGCTGAAAACGGCATAATGTCCGTTTATGTGGAAGGCGGAGCATCCGTACACGGAAGTTTTGTCAAGGAAGGCTGTTTCCAAGAGCTTCATTTCTATTTCGCCCCTAAATTAATCGGAGGAACGCTTGCTCCCAGCTTGATCTCCGGTGAAGGTTTTCAATCAATGAAAGATGTCCCCCATTTACAATTCACACAAATCACCCAAATCGGGCCGGATATAAAACTGACGGCCATACCTAAAGATGGAAAGGATGGTGACGATGTTTACAGGAATCGTTGAAGAAACAGGCACGATCCAAGCAATCAAAAAGACAGGCCTTTCCATGGCATTAACCATCGCCGCTTCAAAAGTGACAAGTGATGTGAAGCTTGGCGACAGCATTGCGGTAAACGGCATCTGCCTGACCGTAACCGGATTTTCTGACAATCAATTTACGGTTGATGTCATGCCGGAAACAGTGAAAGCCACTTCGCTGAACGGCTTGTCAAAAGGCAGTAAAGTAAACCTGGAAAGAGCGATGTCCGCCAACGGACGGTTCGGCGGCCACTTTGTATCAGGGCATGTGGACGGAACGGCGGAAATTACGCGGATCGAGAAAAAAAGCAACGCGGTCTATTACGATTTAAAACTTTCGCCGGAATTGACAAAAACACTCGTATTGAAAGGTTCAATTACGGTAGACGGCGTGAGCCTGACGATTTTCGGTTTATCAGACGAAAGCGTAACGGTATCCATCATTCCGCATACCATCTCAGAAACGATTTTTCAGACGAAAACAGTCGGATCGACCGTAAATATTGAGTGTGACATGATCGGCAAATACTTATACCGCTTTTTGCACAAAACAGAACAAACGAAAAGCAATCAAACTATCACGGAAGCCTTTTTAAGCGAGAACGGCTTTTAGAAAGGAAGATCGATATGTTTCATCCGATAGAAGAGGCGTTAGAGGCGCTGAAAAAAGGTGAAGTCATCATTGTTGTCGATGATGAAGACAGAGAAAACGAAGGAGATTTCGTAGCGCTGGCTGAGCATGCCACGCCGGAAGTGGTTAATTTTATGGCGACCCATGGGAGAGGCCTGATCTGCACGCCGCTGTCTGAAGACATCGCCGGCCGGCTGGATCTTCACCCGATGGTCGATCATAATACGGACTCACATGAGACCGCGTTTACAGTCAGTATTGACCACAGGCTGACAAAAACGGGCATCAGCGCGCAGGAACGCTCCTTTACCATTCAGGCGCTGTTGAACGAAGAATCTGTGTCTGACGATTTTCAGCGTCCGGGCCACATTTTCCCCTTAATCGCAAAAAAAGGAGGCGTCCTGAAGCGGGCCGGCCATACGGAAGCAGCCGTTGATCTTGCAAAAGCCTGCGGATCTCAGGGAGCGGGCGTCATTTGTGAAATTATGAATGAAGACGGCACAATGGCCAGAGTGCCGGAGTTAGCCGAAATCGCCGAACGCCACCAGCTGAAAATGATTACGATAAAAGACTTAATAGAGTACCGTTACAACATTACGACACTTGTGAACAGAGAAGTTGATATTACGCTGCCGACTGACTTCGGCACGTTTAGGGTTTACGGATATACAAACGAGGTTGACGGAAAAGAACATCTCGCCTTTGTCATGGGGGATGTCCCGTTTAACAGCGAACCCGTTCTTGTCAGAGTGCACTCAGAATGCCTGACGGGCGATGTGTTTGCATCCCATCGCTGTGATTGCGGACCTCAGCTTCATGCCGCGCTTGCGCAAATTGCTGAAGAAGGCCGCGGCGTTCTATTGTATTTGCGCCAGGAAGGCAGAGGAATCGGTTTAATCAATAAGCTGAAGGCGTACCGATTGCAGGAACAAGGGTATGACACGGTTGAAGCGAACGAAGCGCTCGGCTTTCTGCCTGATCTGCGCAACTACGGCATCGGCGCCCAGATTCTCCGCGACTTAGGGGTTCAGCATATGAAACTTTTAACCAATAACCCCCGGAAAATCGCCGGCCTCGAAGGATACGGTCTCAGCATTTCAGAACGGGTGCCGCTTCAAATGGAAGCGAGTGAGCATAACAAGCAATATTTACAGACCAAAATGAAAAAACTTGGACATCTGCTTCATTTCTAAAAACAAATCTCACAAAAAAGGATGGATAACATATGAATATCATACAAGGAAACCTAGTAGGAACAGGACTTAAAATCGGAATCGTCGTCGGCAGATTTAATGAATTTATTACGAGCAAGCTGTTAAGCGGAGCGGAAGACACGTTGCTTCGCCACGGTGTAGAATCAAACGACATTGACGTCGCTTGGGTGCCGGGAGCGTTTGAAATCCCGTTTGCGGCAAAGAAAATGGCGGAAACGAAAAAATACGATGCCGTCATTACGCTCGGCACGGTTATCAGAGGAGCGACAACGCATTATGACTATGTCTGCAATGAAGCGGCAAAAGGCATTGCCCAGGCGGGAACGGCGACGGGCGTCCCGGTTATCTTCGGCATCGTGACGACTGAAACCATTGAGCAGGCCATCGAACGAGCCGGAACAAAAGCAGGAAATAAGGGAGCGGATTGCGCGGTATCTGCCATTGAAATGGCAAACTTAAACCGTTCATTTGAATAATTTGTTGAAAAGCGTTTAAAACAGCGGCGAAAATGATATAATGTGAGGAAACGGATCGCCTTTATGTATCCGTTTGATAGGACATGAATGGACATTTTGGATACAGAGGGGTTTTTATGTTAATTCGTTATAAAAAATCGTTTGAAAAGATTGCGATGGGTCTTCTGTCATTTATGCCGAATGAAAAAGATCTCAAGCAGCTTCAGCAGACAATAAAGGACTATGAAACGGATACTGGCCGCCAGCTCTTTCTTTGGAAAGAGGATGAAGATATCGTCGGAGCGATCGGAGTCGAAAAAAAGGACTCAGAAGTTGAAATCCGGCATATCAGCGTGAATCCTTCTCACCGCCATCAAGGAATCGGAAAGCAAATGATGGACGCCTTAAAACGTCTGTTCAAAACGGAGGCACTCGTTCCGAATGAATTAACGCAAAGCTTTTTTGAACGCTGTCAACATCAAAAAGATCAGGATATCTCATATAATAACTGACAAATGCTCCCGGAATCTTCACGGTTTCGGGAGCTGTTTTGATATAGAAAAAGCAGGGCTGACTGTCAGCCTCTGCTTTTTTTTCTTCTCTCAATTTCCCGTTCGCGTTCCTTAATGACATCCGTCCTGTCCCGCAGGCGGTGTTTATGAATAAGAAAGGTATCTGATACGCCTTCTTGCCCCCATGTATAGCCCTTTCGGCGGCATTCGGCAAGACACGCTTCTTTCAGGGCTTCATCTGTAATCGGCAGCATAACACTTTTATAAGGCTGGCCCGCTTCTATATCGTCTGCCAGCGTTTCTATCAGCTCAATCAGCTTCGGATGGCTGAGACCGAGAGAACAGACCGCCTGCTTTTCAGACCGGAGAATACGTAAGCTGTTGGCAATCAGCCGTTTCGCCCCAGCTTCATTTCCCCTGCGCTGGTGATACAGAGCGACGGCAAGCTGAATCAGGCCGACCCAATGAATGCTCCGCTTTTCAGCCGGGCTTTCTTTCCAATATTCCTCTAACAGTTCATGACACTCAAAATAATCTCTTGATGCGTGAAATTCGGCCAAAAAGCCGATATAAGCTTTAGGATACAAGCCGCTTCCTCCTTTTATGCTAAAACCAGTGTACCACAGCGCTATGAAAAGGAAAAAAGAGCGGCTTGGTGCCTGAAGCCTGAGGAACTAGCAGATGTAAGATGCTCCTACGACAACGAGCAAAATAAACAGAACGACAATTAATGCAAAACCTCCGCCGAAACAAGCTCCGCTCATGTGAAATCAGCCTCCCTTTGTTTCAAGTTTACACGGCTATCATATGTGCATCCGCCTTTAAAGGTATAGGCGTATATCTTCTTTTTCAGTATTTTCTAAATAACGGAGGACGTATATAAAAGTATTGGACGAGAGCATTTCGGTGGATTATACTAAAGGGTAGCCAGTTTTTCCGGCAATGAGAGTGATATTGAAAATGGTGAGATAATGGTAGAATATCAAGTGAAAATTGATACGTTTGAAGGCCCATTGGACCTGTTGCTTCATCTGATTAACCGTCTTGAAATCGACATATACGACATACCCGTGGCAACCATTACTGAACAATATTTATTATATGTACATACAATGCAAGAGCTTGAACTTGATGTCGCCAGTGAATATCTGGTCATGGCGGCGACGCTTCTCAGCATTAAAAGCAGAATGCTGCTTCCGAAACAAGAGGAAGAGCTGTTTGAAGACGAAATGCTTGAAGAAGAAGACCCACGGGACGAGCTGATTGAAAAGCTGATTGAGTATAGAAAGTATAAAACCGCTGCGAAGGATTTAAAAGAGCGGGAAGAAGAAAGACAAAAGTCATTTACAAAGCCGCCGAGTGATTTAAGTGAGTATGCAAAAGAAATCAAACAGACCGAGCAGAAACTGTCGGTGACCGTTTATGACATGATCGGCGCGTTTCAAAAGGTGCTTCAGCGTAAAAAAATCACGCGGCCGAAAGAAACGACCATTACAAGACAGGAAATACCGATTGAAGACAGAATGAACGAAATCGTAAAAAGCTTAAAAACGGCGGGGAGAAGAATAAACTTCACGGAGCTTTTTCCTTCTCGGCAAAAGGACCATCTCGTCGTGACGTTTTTAGCAGTCCTGGAACTGATGAAAAATCAGCAGATTATCATTGAACAGGAAGAAAACTTTTCAGATATATACATTACGGGGAGTGAATCCATTCATGGCGCTTGATATCGTGAATTGGAAAGCGATTGTGGAAGCCTTGCTGTATGCGGCGGGTGATGAAGGGCTGACCAAAAAGCAATTGGTGACGGTGCTTGAAATAGAAGAAGCGGAACTGGCCGGAATCATGGAAGAAGTGGCCGCTCAGTACAAGGAAGACGACAGAGGCATCGAGCTTACTGAATATGCGGATACGTATATGCTTGGAACGAAAAAAGAATTCGTGCCTTATTTGAAAAAACTAATCGAAGTGCCGTCAAAAGGGCTGTCACAGGCTTCTTTGGAAGTGCTGGCGATCGTCTCGTACAAGCAGCCGATCACACGGGCGGAAATTGAAGATATCCGGGGCGTGAAGTCTGAACGGATTCTGCACAGCCTCGTGTCAAAAGCGCTGCTGTGTGAGGTGGGCCGCGCCGACGGTCCCGGCCGGGCGATTTTATACGGCACGACACCGGTATTTCTTGAACAATTCGGCTTAAAAACATTGGAGGAGCTCCCGCCGCTTCCTGAAAATGCGGAGGAAGACGTTCTCCAGGAGGAAGCCGATTTATTCTTTGAAAACTTCAACCAAACTTTTGAGGATATTAAATAATAATCGTTTTTCATCATACGATAGTAGGGAAAGGCCATTGATGAATGACGCAAATGACGACGTACAAGAGAGGAAGGAAACGGACGGAAATGGGAAATTCGATTGTGAGGGCCCATACTGAAGAAACTGGTGAATTTTTAGCCGAGGTTGTCACGATGGTCAGCAGCTATTTAAATCATACAACATTGCCGGAGATGCGGGCTCAAGGAGAGGCGGATGAGGCATACTGCCGCGACGTGCTCAGTGTGCTGAGGAGGATGACCGTCTTTTGCGAAGGCGCCCAGGAAGCCTGCAGGCGGCTTTTAATGCAGGAGCCGTTTCATGAGGTGAGAGCGGAAAAAACGCTGTATAAAGTGTATCATCAGTGCGTGGAAGAGTTTTTCATGCCGAAAAAGGATACATGGTACGAAAACAGCCGCGCCGCTTATACAGGCCAAAGCGCGATTGAATTCTACCAGCAAGTGCCGGACTCGCTGCGGAGCCTTCTGCTTTCGCTCAGCAGTGAATTTCTGCGCATGCGGGAAGAATTAGCGCAATATGAAGCATCAGGCTCAAATATGGCATCAGTCAGATAAAAACTCTTCCTTTTGGGAGAGTTTTTTTATGTGAAAGTGATGCAATTGGTATTCATAAGTCATGGACATGCGCATAAACTTGTACAAACCCACAACAAGGACGTGAGCATTCATGCGCTTTCTCAAAAAAGCTGCCGTATTTCTTTTGACTTTTGTTATTCTTTTTTCCATTACAGACGGCAATACGGCACATGCCCAAATACATGTCAGCGCAAAAAGCGCGATTATAATCGACGGAGCATCTGGCAGGGTGTTATTCGCCAAGGATGAACATCATAAGCGGCGGATTGCAAGCATTACGAAAATCATGACGGCGGTGCTGGCGATTGAATCAGGAAAGATGGAAGAGACCGTGACGGTTTCCCCGAATGCCGTAAAAACGGAAGGCTCAGCCATTTATCTTCAGCCGGGACAAAAAGTAAAGCTGAAAGATCTTGTATACGGGCTTATGCTGAGATCAGGAAATGACGCCGCTGCAGCAATAGCTGAATATGTCGGCGGAAGCCTTGACGGTTTTGTATTTATGATGAACAAAAAAGCCGAGCAAATCGGGATGGAAAATACAAAATTTCAAAATCCGCACGGACTGGACGACCATGAAAATTTATATTCAACGGCGTATGACATGGCGCTTTTGACTAAATACGCGATGAAAATCAAGGAATACCGGACCGTTTCAGGCACAAAAGTGTATAAGGCAGAAACGATGGACCGGGTATGGAAAAATAAAAACAAGCTTCTGACTGGGCTCTACCGTTACAGCACAGGCGGAAAAACGGGTTACACAAAAATCGCGAAACGGACGCTCGTTTCGACGGCTTCAAAAGACGGAACGGATCTCATCGCGGTCACCATAAATGATCCGGATGACTGGGATGACCATATGAATATGTTTAATTATGTCTTTGAGCACTATAAAACCTATGTCGTCGCTAAAAAAGGCGGCATCCCGAAGCTGAAAAAGACGTTTTACGGAAAACACGCTTTTATTGCCCGGGATGTCAAATATTTATTAAAAGAGGATGAAATCGACGATGTAAAAATCCGCACAACCTTAATAAAACCGAAAAAAGCCTGGAAAAAGGACGCCTCTCTCATTCCTGATGTCGTCGGCCGGATGACTGTTATGCATGATGGGAAAGTGATCGCCAAGATTCCCGTCTATTATGAAAACGAGCGCCATAAAAAACCGAAAAAGCATTTCATTGAGACGTTTACGAGCCTGTTTATGAGCGCGGCGGGCGGTTCGTCATGGTCAATTTAATCTGGGTATGTCTGACGGTAATCGGACTTGTCTTTGCGATGTTTAACGGTACCTTGCAGGATGTGAATGAAGCTGTTTTTAAAGGAGCGAAAGAAGCGGTTACGATCTCGTTCGGATTAATGAGCGTGCTCGTCTTCTGGCTCGGCCTGATGAAAATAGCCGAGCAGTCCGGCCTTTTGGATATATTCAGCAGAATGTGCCGCCCGTTTATCTCTAAGCTGTTTCCCGATATTCCCCCTGATCATCCGGCGATGGGGTACATCTTATCAAATCTCATGGCAAACTTTTTCGGACTGGGAAATGCGGCGACACCGCTCGGCATTAAAGCCATGGAGCAGATGAAAAAGCTGAATGGAGGTAAGTCTGAGGCCAGCCGTTCCATGATTACCTTTTTGGCGGTAAATACTTCGAGTATTACATTGATACCGACAACCGTCATTGCCGTGCGCATGGCTTACTCGGCGAAATCACCGACCGATATCGTCGGGCCGACCATCTTAGCGACTTTAATTTCGGGAATCGGCGCGATTTTCATTGACCGCTACTTCTGGTACCGCCGCAAAAGAAAAGGGAGGTAAGCGAATGGAAATGGTGAATTGGCTGTCTTTAGCCATGATTCCGATTATTATCGCCGGTATATTGATATACGGCACGATCAAAAAAGTGCCGACGTATGAATCATTCGTTGAAGGCGGAAAAGAAGGAATTGAGATTGCGTTTTCCATCATTCCGTATTTGGTCGGGATGCTGGTGGCGATTACCGTATTCCGGGCCTCGGGCGCGCTGGATTTTGTCATGGGGGTGTGCAAGCCTTTCTTTACAGCGCTCGGCATTCCCGCAGAAGTTGTGCCGCTTGCTCTGATCCGCCCGATTTCGGGGACGGCGGCGCTCGGCATGACGACAGATCTGATCGCCGTGTACGGGCCTGATTCATTTATCGGCAGGCTGGCTTCGGTCATGCAGGGATCGACTGACACGACGCTGTATGTCCTGACGGTGTATTTCGGGGCGGTCGGCATCAAAAAAATGGGGGATGCTTTAAAGGTTGGTCTTCTTGCTGATTTGATCGGGGTGGTTGCATCAATCATCATAGTTACGTTATTATTTGGAAGCGCCTGAAATCAGGCGCTTTTTATATATCAAAATAACTCTCCTTGAAAAAGCTTGTTTGTTCAGGGGGAAAAAAGTAAGATTATACTTGAGGTGAACGACATGGAAAGACTGCAAAAAGTTATTGCTCATGCCGGCGTGGCATCACGCAGAAAGGCGGAAGAGCTGATAAAAGAAGGAAAAGTAAAGGTGAATGGAAAAGTAATAACAGAGCTCGGCGTAAAAGTGACCGGTTCTGATCAGATTGAAGTAAACGGATTAAAGGTGGAGCGGGAAGAACCCGTGTACTTTCTGCTTTATAAACCGAGAGGAGTGATCTCAGCAGCTGATGACGACAAAGGGCGGAAAGTGGTGACCGACTTCTTCAAAGAAGTGCCGCAGCGCATTTATCCGATCGGCAGGCTTGATTATGATACGAGCGGACTTTTATTGCTGACCAATGACGGCGAGTTTGCCAACAAACTCATGCATCCGAAATACGAAATTGATAAGACGTACGTCGCCAAAGTGAAGGGGATTCCTTCCAAGGAACTTCTGAGAAAGCTTGAGCGCGGCATTCAGCTTGAAGAAGGCAAGACGGCGCCGGCCAGAGCGAAAATGCTTTCCCTGGACAAAAGAAAGCAGACGAGCATCATTCAGCTGACGATTCATGAAGGACGGAACAGACAGGTCCGCCGCATGTTCGAGGCGATCGGTCATGACGTGCTGAAACTAAAACGTGAAGAATACGCATTTTTAGATTTAAGAGGCCTGCGCACAGGAGACGCAAGAGAATTGTCGCCGCATGAGGTGAAAAGGCTGCGGGCTTTAGCTGAACACGGTAAAAACGCTTTCTAATTTTCACATAACCTTCAAAAATTACAAAACGTGTTGATGATATAATTGAATGGATTTGCAGGCAGGGGAGGGGAGCAGTGTACAATGAACAAAAAACGGCGGCGTTTATTCATTCGGACCGGCATCCTTCTCATCTTACTCTGCGCGCTCGGATATACCATCTATAATGCTGTTTACACAAACGGCGAGCGTATATCTGAGGGGTCCAAAGCCCCGAATTTCGCGCTGAAAGATACAGAGGGCAGACTCATAGAACTGAGTCAGTTAAAAGGAAAAGGCGTTTTTCTGAATTTCTGGGGAACGTGGTGCGAGCCGTGCAAGCAGGAATTTCCCTACATGGAGAATCAATACAAGCATTTTAAAGACCTCGGTGTCGAGGTGGTTGCGGTAAATGTCGGCGAATCAAAGATTGCAGTACATAATTTTATGAAAACATACGGCGTCAATTTCCCGGTTGCGCTCGATACTGACCGGCAAGTGCTGGACGCGTACGGCGTATCACCTATTCCGACGACATTTTTGATCAATCCCGACGGAAACGTCGTGAAAGTGGTGACCGGCACGATGACAGAACGCATGGTTCATGACTATATGAATTTAATTAAGCCGGAGGCGTCTTCATGAAAAAGGTCAAATGTGAATGCGGGCACGTGAATCCAGCCGGGACGGTTTTATGCGAGTCGTGCGGGAAGCCGCTTGATGATCAAAAATCGCTGCTTGCGGATATGCGGTACGACGGCAGCGCAAGGCGTTCGCAAACATATAACAAAACAATCGTAGATAAGGTATGGAACTTCTTTTCTTCCGTAAAAGTCGGAATATGGCTGATCGTCATTACTCTGGCGGCGTCTGCTTTCGGCACGGTTTTTCCGCAGGAAGCTTATCTGCCGCCGGGCGCCCAGCCGGATACATATTATGAACAGCAGTACGGCATAATCGGCCAACTGTATTATCTGCTGGGATTTCATCACCTGTACGGCTCATGGTGGTATATGCTCCTGATCGCATCCATTGGCATATCACTGGTCATCTGCAGCCTGGATCGGGTGATTCCTTTGTACAGGGCACTGAAAAATCAAGGAGTTCGGCGGAATCCGGTCTTTTTGAAGAGGCAGCGTCTATACAGCCGGACAGAAACCGAGCTGAGCGGGGATGCGGCTGATAGCCTCAGAACACGATTGAAAAAAAAGCATTATAGAGTGCGAGAACAAGAGGGAAGCATTCTGGCGGAAAAAGGCCGTTTTTCAAGGTGGGGGCCCTACGTCAATCATATCGGTCTGATCATTTTTCTGATCGGAGCCATGCTGAGATTTGTACCCGGTATGTATGTCGATGAAACGCTCTGGGTCCGTGAAGGCGAAACCGCTCAGATCCCCGGTACTGATGGCAAGTATTACTTAAAAAACAACCGGTTCACGATGCAGACATATAACAAAGACACTGAGAAAAAAGTATTCGCCGACGCCATTGACAGAGCCGGAAACGGCAAAGTCGCCAAATCCTTCACAACGGACGCGGTTTTGTACAAGAGGGAAGGCGACATTGTATTCGGCGAAAAGCCGAAGCTTAAAAGAGTCAAAGAAAACAATATCCGCGTCAATGAACCGCTTCGCTTTGACTCCTATTCTGTGTATCAGGTGGACTATAAAGAAAACCAGCTCGATCAGATGGTATTTCAGCTGATCGACCAAAAAACAAAACAGTCATTCGGCAAACTGAAGATCAATCTTCTTGATCCCGACACGGACTATGATCTTGGTAACGGTTACAAAGTGCAGATCGCCAGTTATCTTCCTGATTTTTATTTTAACAAGGACGGAGAACCGAGCACGAAAACGAAGGTTCCTAACAATCCGGCTTTTGTCTTTAAAATCACGGCTCCTGACAAGCCGAAAGGGGAGAAAAGTTTTGTTGCGATTCAGCAGACTGTTGAAGGTTCCGAAAGTAACAAGTACAAATTAAAATTCGACCATGTGGAAACGAAAAACATTACAGGACTCACCGTCAGAAAAGACTTAACCTTATGGGTGCTTGCCGTCGGCGGCGCGATCTTTATGATCGGCGTCATTCAAGGAATGTACTGGCAGCACAGAAGGATCTGGATCAAAACAGGTGATCATGAAGTGCTTGTGGCGGGACATACGAACAAAAACTGGTTCGGTCTGAAAAAGGATATCGAATTTGTTCTTAGCGGGACCGGGATTCAAGAGCCGGCCGATCAAAAAGAATTGGCCAAAAATCAGGCCTAGTGAAAAAGGAGTGGTGTCATGGCGGAGCTGAGCGCAAATTTTCTTTATGCTGCCTTTTTGATTTATTTAATTGCCGTCCCGGTTTTCGGCGGCGCCATCCGGGGAACAAAAGGTGCTAAGGACGGTAAGGGCCGCTGGTCGGCTATCGGAATCACGTTAACCATTTTCGGATTTCTTTGTCATCTCGGCTACTTCATTGCGAGATGGTCGGCAAGCGGACATGCGCCTGTCAGCAATATGTTTGAATTTACGACGTCATTCGGCATGATGCTTGTTCTCGCTTTTATTATTATTTACTTTATTTACAGACTGCCTTCATTAGGCATGTTCACATTGTCTATCGCGCTTTTGCTTATCGCATATGCAAGCATGTTTCCGACAGACATCACGCCGCTTATTCCGTCACTGCAGAGCAATTGGCTGTACATTCACGTCACGACGGCGGCGCTCGGGCAGGCGATTCTTGCGATCAGTTTTGTAGCCGGCGTCATTTTCCTGTTAAAGCATGTCGACCAATCCAGACCGGGCAAAAAAACGTTCTGGATTGAAGTCATCATGTTTATACTCGTGACGACCGTGGCATTTATCGCCGTCACGTCGGCATTCCGGCTGGCGGACTACAAAGCTGAATTTAATTGGGTGGATAAAAAAGAAGCCAAAAGCGTCATGATATATGATATGCCTGCGCTTGTCGGCCCGCATGAGGGAGAACTGCTTACGGAAGGCGCAATGAAGCCGCTTATTGAGCTTCCGGCCATTTTTTCAGGCAGAAAGGTCAATACGGTGATCTGGTCGTTTGGCGCAGGTCTCGTTTTATACGGTGGCCTCAGGCTGATATTCAGAAAGAGAATCAGCGCTCTTATCAGCCCGCTCGTCAAAAATGTGAATCTGGACTTGGTCGATGAAGTCGGCTACCGCGCTGTTTCCATCGGTTTTCCGGTATTCACACTCGGCGCGCTTGTGTTTGCGATGATTTGGGCGCAGCTTGCATGGACGCGTTTTTGGGGCTGGGACCCGAAGGAAGTATGGGCGCTGATCACCTTTTTATTTTACGCAGCGTATTTGCACTTGCGGCTGTCAAGAGGCTGGCATGGCGAAAAGTCCGCGTGGCTTGCCGTCATCGGCTTCGCCATTATTATGTTTAACTTGATTTTTGTGAATCTCGTGCTTGCCGGACTTCATTCGTACGCATAGATGCAAAAAGCCGATACAGTTCTCAAGCTGCCGCACAGTTTGTTAAAATGAAAGTAACAGAAGGAAAGCAGGGGGAAAACGATGGATCAAACAAATGAAACTAAAATATTAGTAGTAGATGATGAAGCCAGAATTCGACGCCTTTTAAGAATGTACCTTGAACGGGAAAACTATGTGATTGAAGAAGCGGAAAACGGCGACGAGGCCATTAAAATGGGGCTGGCATCAGATTATGATCTGGTGCTCTTGGATTTAATGATGCCGGGAACGGACGGAATCGAAGTATGCCGGCAGCTCAGAGAAAAAAAAGCGACGCCGATTATCATGCTGACGGCAAAAGGGGAAGAAGCCAACCGCGTCCAGGGGTTTGAAGCGGGTACGGACGATTATATCGTCAAGCCTTTCAGCCCGAGAGAAGTGGTGCTTCGGGTAAAGGCGCTTTTAAGAAGGGCTTCCCAAACATCTTATCTGACAGCCAATACCCCGACAAAAAATGTGCTCGTCTTTTCGCATCTATCCATTGATCACGATGCTCACAGGGTGACTGCGGACGGCACGGAGGTGAGCCTGACGCCGAAGGAATATGAACTGTTGTACTTCCTGGCGAAAACACCGGACAAAGTGTACGACAGGGAAAAGCTTTTAAAAGAAGTGTGGCAGTATGAATTTTTCGGAGACCTCAGAACGGTGGACACCCATGTCAAACGGCTCCGTGAAAAATTAAATAAAGTGTCCCCGGGAGCGGCGAAAAAAATCGTCACCGTATGGGGAGTCGGATACAAATTTGAGGTAGGCGCTGAATGAAGTTTTGGAAAAGCGTAGTAGGAAAGCTTTGGTTTACCATTCTTTCACTCGTGTTAATTGTTTTATTTATTTTAACGGTGCTGCTTCTGGAATTTATAGAAAATTACCACGTTGAAGAAGCGGAAAAAGATTTAACGCAGCTTGCCGATAAAATTGCGGTCATAATAGAAAATCATGAAGACCAGCCGCTTGCCAGATCCATCACGTGGGAACTGGCGGACAATTTAACGAGCATCGCGATCATTCAGGATGATAAGCATGTCTGGTATTCGCCCAATGACGATAATCATTTATCCTCTATTACATTAGAGCAGATCAAACATGACCGGGATCTGCACAAGGCGCTGACAGACCGCAAAAAAGTAAGCAAACGTGCGGTCCCCAACAATGCCGGTTCGGATAACGAACGGCTGATCGTCGGAGTGCCGTATGAAAAAGACGGCAAAAAAGGCATGGTCTTTTTATCCCAATCGCTGCTTGCCGTCAAAGATACGACGAAACATACAACACGCTATATTTTTCTTGCGGCGGGCATTGCCATCGTCTTGACAACGTTTTTCGCGTTCTTTTTATCCAGCAGGGTGACATATCCCCTTCGGAAAATGCGGGAAGGCGCCCAAGACTTGGCGAAAGGAAAGTTTGATACAAAAATTCCGATTCTGACCCAAGATGAAATCGGGGAACTGGCCATTGCCTTTAATCAGATGGGACGGCAGCTCAATTTCCATATTAACGCGCTGAATCAGGAAAAAGAACAGCTGTCCAATATTTTAAGCAGTATGGCAGACGGGGTCATCACCATTAATATCGACGGCACCATTTTGGTGACCAACCCGCCGGCCGAACGTTTTCTGCAGGCATGGTATTATGAGCAGAACATGAACATTAAAGAAGGAGATAACCTTCCCCCTGAAGCAAAAGAGCTATTTCAAAATGCAGTGAACACAGAAAAAGAGCAAATGATTGAAATGACGCTTCAAGGAAGGTCATGGGTTTTATTGATGTCGCCTCTTTATGCGGAATCACACGTCCGCGGCGCCGTGGCCGTGCTCCGTGATATGACCGAAGAGCGCAGGCTCGATAAATTGCGTGAAGACTTCATTGCCAATGTCAGTCATGAGCTCAGAACCCCGATTTCTATGCTGCAGGGATACAGTGAAGCAATAGTGGACGACATTGCAAGCACCGAAGAGGAGAAAAAAGAAATCGCGCAGATCATTTATGATGAATCTCTTCGCATGGGCCGGCTCGTCAATGATTTGCTGGATTTGGCCAGAATGGAATCCGGACATACGGGCCTGCACTATGAAACGGTAAACCTGCATGAATTTCTGGAGAAGATCTCCCGCAAATTTTCCGGGGTAGCGAAGGAAAAAGGCGTTTCGCTCACAGAAGACATCTCGGTGTCTCAGCCGGAGTGTGTCTTTGACGAAGATAAAATGGAACAGGTGTTTACCAACCTTATAGATAATGCGCTGCGCCACACGGAGTCAGGCGGAAGCGTTCATATCGCGGCTCAGACCGTAAAAGACGGACTGAAAATCGATATCAAAGATTCCGGCTCTGGAATACCGGAAGAAGACCTGCCTTTTATTTTTGAACGTTTTTATAAAGCGGACAAAGCAAGAACAAGAGGCAGGGCGGGGACCGGACTCGGACTCGCCATCGTAAAAAATATCGTGGAAGCCCACGGCGGCTCAATTGCGGTTCACAGCAGCATCGACAAAGGGACGACGTTTACATTTTATATTCCGACAAAAGTGCAGGATGACGTCTGAAATTGACGAACAATCTTGTTCCATACGAAACACCCGCATGTTCTGCGGGTGTTTTTTATTTGTTTCTCCTTTAAAAATTTAAGAATATGTTAATATAAATTCCCTTCCAAATTCCAGTTTCTCGTAATATAGTTGTAATGTAACTTTTCAACGCATTTTTACGACAAAAAAGTGAACGGAGGGGTTTCCCATGGAAGAAACCTTTCAGATATTATATGATGCATACCATCAAGATTTATATCAATTTTTATTTTATATGGTAAAAGATAAGTCGCAGGCTGAAGATTTGACGCAGGAAGTGTATATCCGCGTCTTGAATTCCTATCATACATTTGAAGGAAGAAGCAGTGAAAAAACATGGCTGTTATCCATCGCACGCCATGTGGCGATTGACTGGTTCCGCAAGCAGCAGACGATCAGACAGCGTATTATGGGTACGTTTGATTGGGATACACAAGATGTCAGAGATCAGCATTTGCTTCCGGACGAACTCGCCGTACAGCATGAAAACGTCCGGGAAATTTATACCGCGCTTGATCATTGCACCATTGATCAAAGAGCTGTTATTATCTTGAGATTTATTCAGGGATATTCCATTCAGGAAACAGCCGCCGCTCTCCGCTTCTCGGAAAGCAAAGTCAAAACGACCCAACACAGAGGGCTCAAAATACTTCGGAAACAGATGGAGCTTTTGAGGGAGGAGCTAATGGATGATGAAGTCATATTGGAACGAAGAAAGAGTAGAGGAGTTGTTAAGACAACTTCCGGCGGTTAGAGATCATCGTTCACCCGAGGCCATTTACCGGAATATTGAAACAGGTAAACCGTACAGGAAAAAACCGGCCCGAAGCTGGATCGGCCCCGCCGCAGCCGGCGTCTGCGCATTGTGCATCGCTCTGATTATATCTCCTCACTTGATGACAAACAAATCTTCCGGTGATCTTACCGCTGACAGCCGCCAGACTGAAAAAGCCAGTCAGTCAGCTTCTGTCAAGCCGCCGGATCAGAAGACGTTCGTCGTCTCAAACCAAAACAAAAACAATTACATTACCTTGGCATTTGCCGATTCAGAAACATCCGCCGTCATTCCGGTCAGTTTTGAAAAAAAGAAGCCGGATGAATCGGTTTCAGAGGCTTTATCCGAAGCGGAAAACCTAGAAGTGCCCGAATCCTTCCTGTCTGTGCCGAACCTTTTGGACGGTGTGCAGGTAACGGCGGATAAGAAGGACTTGCTTGTGCAGGTAAACGGACGGTTCTCTATCGAATCAGTTGCCGATGCTGACTTATTGAAAAAGATGCTGAAAGAGACTTTGACATGGAGTCCTTACGAGCGGATTAAATTGAAAAAGGTTCAAAACGGAGCCGGACAGGATTTTTATAAATCTTACGGCATTTCCGCTGAGATGTCCGTACATAAACAGACAAACCGGGCGTATTTTTCTTACAGCGACAGTCTGGGACAAGAGTATCTCATCCCGTCTGAACAAACCTATTATTCAGTATATCAGGCTATTGACGGGATGAAGACAACAGACGGAGGCTCACAGACCGCGAGCATTATAGAAGCAGATGCGATTGCATCGGTATCGGAAAGGAAAGACGGCGAGCAGCTGCGGATTCAATTGTCCGAAAAACATACGGTTGAAGATTCGCTGGAAGGGATTTTAATGATCGAAGGGCTTCTGTTAACTGCGAAGGAATTCGGTTATTCTGAGGTGCTGTTCACACATGCGCATACAAAGAAAATCGGTAATTATGATGTGACAAAACCTATCGCTGTGCCTGCCGCGCCTAATCCGCTTCCAAGCCATTAAACGTAAAAAACCCAAAACATATGAATGTTTTGGGTTTTTTGTTGGTTACGGAAGGTCAATCAGTTTAACGGAAACAATATCCTGAATTGAAGTCAGCTCATTGACGACTTTATCATCTAAATGTTTATCAAAAGAAAGCATCATAATGGCTTCTCCGCCTTTTTCTTTACGGCCTACCTGCATGGTAGCGATATTGATATCGTTATCGCCGAGGATGCGTCCTACGCGTCCGATTACACCAGTCGTATCCTGGTGCTGGATATAAACGAGGTGGCCGGCAGGATTTAAGTCAATATTAAAGCCGTTCAGTTCAACGATTCGTTCACCGAAGTGAGGGATATACGTAGCCGTTAACGTAAATGTGCTCCGGTCTCCGGTTACTTTTACGCTGATGCAGTTATCATATCCTGATTCATTGGAGGAAATCTTCTCGCTGAAGCTGATTCCGCGTTCTTTTGCTACACCGCCGGCGTTCACTTCATTGACCGTTGAGTCTACACGCGGTTTTAAGAAACCGGACAGCAGGCTTTTTGTAATAAATGATGTTTCAAGTTTGGCGATGGTGCCTTCATATTGAATCGCAACATCTTTGACGGGTTCCTTCATACATTGTGATACGAGACTTCCGATTTTATCAGCAATTTGGTGATAAGGCTGGATTTTTTTGAATTCATCTTTCGTCATCGCAGGCAGGTTGATCGCTGACATGACAGGCAGACCTTTTGCAAACTGCAGCACTTCTTCAGAAACCTGTGCCGCGACATTCAGCTGTGCTTCTTTCGTTGAAGCGCCTAAGTGAGGTGTGGCGATCACCAGCGGATGGTCGGGAAGCTTTGATTCAACTGGCGGTTCCACTTCAAACACGTCAAGGGCAGCGCCTGCGACATGGCCGCTTTCCAGCGCTTCCAAAAGCGCCGCTTCATCAATAATACCGCCTCTTGCGCAGTTGATAAGACGGACGCCTTTTTTCGTTTTGGCAATGGTTTCTCTGTTAAGCAGTCCTTTTGTTTCCTTTGTTAAAGGCGTGTGGACGGTAATGATATCCGCGCTTTCAAGCACTTCTTCGAATGTCCGGCTGTTTACGCCGATTTTGCCGGCTCTCTCTTCGGTTAAGAAAGGATCGAATACATGAACCGTCATACCGAACGCTCTGGCGCGCTGGGCAATCTCGCTTCCGATCCGGCCCAGACCGACAATGCCTAAAGTCTTTCCGTAGAGCTCCGCCCCGACAAAAGCCGTCCGGTTCCATTCTCTAGATTTTACTGAGATATTGGCTTGCGGAATGTGTCTCATTAATGAAGAAATCATCGCGAATGTATGCTCTGCCGTTGAAATGGTGTTTCCATTCGGCGCGTTTATCACGATAACCCCATGTTTTGTGGCCTCATCAATGTCGATGTTGTCTACGCCGACACCGGCTCTGCCGACGATTTTTAAAGAGGTCATTTTTTTAAACAATTCTTCGGTTACTTTCGTGGCACTGCGGACTAACAGGGCATCAAAGGTATGTAATTCATCTTCTGCATCCGCGACGTTTTTTTGAACAATTTCTATAAAGTCTGATTCCATCAGCGGCTTTAAGCCGTCATTGCTCATCTTATCTGAGACCAAAACTCGAAACATTGTTAGATTTCCTCCTAGTTTAGCTGACTAAATATCTGATAATTTATCATATTCTCAATAGAGTGTCAATGTGTATTGACGCAGTAAAGGAGAAAAGGAAACCGCTGAATCAGCTTAAATTGGGCTTCCCCAATATTTTATTTAAATTTGAGCAGTTCTCTATACAATTGCAATTTGATCATATATAATGTGAATAAATTCATAAGATCAATCTTCGGGGCAGGGTGAAATTCCCTACCGGCGGTGATGAGCATCATGCTCTAAGCCCGCGAGCTGCTTCGGCGGCAGGATCCGGTGAGATTCCGGAGCCGACAGTATAGTCTGGATGGGAGAAGATGGAGGTTCAGCAGACGTTTTGATGCTTATATCAAACGTTTCTTTGCCAAGCCTTAGTAAGCTCCCGCTTTTTAACAAAAGCGGTTTTTTTATTGGGGCGCAAAAGAACCTTTCCTCTTTTCGAGAGATTTGATCGAAAAGGAGAGAGCATTGTGAAAGTAAAAAAATTAGTTGTCATCAGTATGCTTAGCAGTATTGCTTTTGTGCTTATGCTGTTAAATTTCCCGTTTCCGGGTCTGCCGGATTATTTGAAAATTGATTTCAGTGACGTTCCTGCAATTATCGCCATTTTGGTTTACGGGCCTGCGGCGGGGATTGCGGTTGAAGCGATTAAAAATATTCTGCAGTATATCATTCAAGGAAGCATGGCCGGCGTGCCTGTCGGGCAGGCAGCCAATTTTATCGCGGGCACGCTGTTTATTCTGCCGACGGCGTTTATGTTTAAAAAGCTCAATTCTGCAAAAGGTCTTGCGGTGAGCCTGCTGGCCGGAACCGCAGCGATGACCGTGCTGATGAGTATTTTGAACTATATTCTTATCCTGCCCGCGTATACTTGGTTTTTACATTCACCGGCACTGTCAAACAGCCAGTTAAAAACGGCGGTTGTCGCAGGAATTCTGCCGTTTAACATTGTAAAAGGCATTATCATCACCATCGTCTTTACGTTCATCTTTACGAAGCTGAAACCTTGGATTGAACAAAAACGCAGCATCCAAACACAATAAAGACTGAAAGCGTCCGCTCTGTGAAAACAGCCGGACGCTTTTTTGTTTGTGCTGATCGGCAAAAAATAAGACTCCGGCCGATAACAGCCGGAGTCTTATTCAGGACGAAAAAGCTCCTCTCACGGGGAGGGCTTTTTTATTCGTATTTCAGCGGGTCGCCTTCGAACGGTTCATCCGCAACTTTGATTGAATCAGTAGGGCATCCTTCAAATGCGTCAATCATATCTTCTTCCAGAACTTCCGGAACTTCGACGACGCCTTTATTTTCGTCAAGCGTAACGAACGCAATGCCTTCATCATCATAATCATAAATGTCTGGTGCCGCAGCTCCGCAGGCGCCGCATGCAATACACGTATCTTTATCTACAATTGTGTACTTTGCCATGAATAAAACCTCCCAGATTGTTCGTGTTGGAACAAATGGTTTACCTTATATATTTTTAAATATAACACCTATTCCTCTTACTTATTGTAATGATGTTAGTGTCAAATTTCAACAGAAAAATGATTGAGAATGCTTATCACATAAGGGATTCTCTTTAGCACTTCCCCCTAAAAGATGACTTTAAACGTCAAATTTATATGAAAATCTGTTAAAATAAAAAGAACCAAAAAACGAAACTTGTCACAGAAGAAATGTAGGTGTGTTTAGATTGGCGATAAACTACTTTGATATCGTGGTTCTCGACTGTCTGGACAAAATAGACGGCGAACGGACTCCGAGTGCTGTGTTTCATTTATTAAAAGGAAAAAAGTCGTCTCAAACCATTCAGGATGCCGGCTTATTTCAGATCGCTAAATATTTCGGCATGGCTTCACAGTGTGAACGCGGCGATATTGCGTCTTCTTTGCATAAACTCACCGAAAGCTCATACATCACAGCCGGAAAAGAAGAGGGAACGTGGAAAGTGACTGCGCGCGGCGTTCAAAGGCTTGAACGGGCGTTTGCCGAGCGGCCTTGGCCGAAGCACTGCCACGGCGCGAATTATCAAACGCCTGCCGTCACCCTGTGGAGGCGGCTTTCCCTGCTCATTCAAGTCCTGTCAAACAAAGAGCATCAATGCAGTCAATATATCCCGGTTACCAACGATGTGCAGACGCTGAGATGGGTCAAACGGTTCATGCGGAAAAACAGAGATGCTAAAGAGCTTTCCGTCCAAATGCATGACGCGCTGTTTCAGCTTCTGCAAGGCGTAAGTGAACGGCAGGCGCTTATTTTTGTCTATTCTTTAACTTCATTCAACAGAATCGGCAAAACGAATAAGCAGCTCGCTCTCCAGCTGAACGAAGATGAATGGTATGTGTCCGTCCAGTTTTGGGGAGCGGTACATTATGTTATTCAATCGCTTCCGCAATGTGCATATCCCGCTCTGCGCGAGCTGTTGTCCGATCTGCAGGCGGAAAGCGCGCTGACGCAGTCTGCCAGAAAAACCTTTGAGCTGTTGGAAAAAGGGTTTCCGATTGAACGGATCGCCGCGGTCAGAAATTTAAAAACTGCCACAATCGAAGATCATATCGTAGAAATATCATTGCATCAGCCTGCATTTTTTATAGAACAGTATCTTTCTGAAGAGGAACAGCGTATGATAACGGCATTTGCAAAACAGCATCAAACGAATAAAATTAAACGGATTCGCGAAGGAATGCAGATGCGCTTCAGCTATTTCCAGATCAGGCTGGCGCTGGCAAAGACGGTGAATCAGCATGACTGAGCTGCATAAAGCTTTATCCAAGTATTTTGGTTTGCATTCCTTTAAAAAAGGGCAGGAAGAGATTATGACTAGCGTGCTCCAAAAAAAAGATACGATCGCCATGCTTCCGACCGGCGGGGGAAAATCATTATGCTATCAGCTCCCGGGTTACATGATGGACGGGCTGGTGCTGATTATTTCGCCGCTCCTATCATTAATGGAAGATCAGGTGCAGCAGCTGAAAGCGAAAGGAGAAAAGCGGGTTGCTGCATTAAACAGCATGCTGAATTCCGCAGAGCGGCATTTTATTCTCAGCAACATCAGCAGGTATAAATTTCTCTATATGTCCCCTGAAGCCCTTTCTTCACCTTATGTACTGAACCGTTTGAAAAACGTTCCGGTCAGTTTATTTGTTATTGATGAGGCTCATTGCATATCAGAATGGGGACATGATTTCAGGCCTGATTACTCGAAGCTCGGGCCTTTCAGGCAGGCACTCGGAAAGCCGCCTGTATTGGCGCTGACCGCAACAGCGACAAAAGAAACACTCAGAGACGTGACGGATGTGCTCGGACTTGAGCATGCGGTGCGTCATCTTTATTCAGTCAACCGGCCGAATATTCTCCTGGCGGCAGAACATTTGGCGGATAATGCCGAGAAAATAAGCAGGCTCACGGAGCTTGCCGAAAAGCTTGAAGGCCCGGGTATCATATATTGTCCGACCAGGAAATGGGCGGAAGAGCTTGCGGCTGAGCTGAATGAAAAAACGGGAAAGCGGACGGATTATTATCACGGCGGAATGGATACAGGGGACAGAATCTTGATCCAGCAGCAATTTATCCATAACCAGCTTGATTGCATCTGCTGTACCAATGCGTTCGGTATGGGTGTGGATAAGTCAGATATCCGCTTTGTCATTCACTTTTATCCTCCCCAAACGGCTGAGGCCTTTATGCAGGAAATCGGCAGAGCGGGACGCGACGGCAGCCCGAGTGTCAGTATTTTGCTGAGGGCGCCCGGCGATACCGAGCTTCAGCAGCAGATTATTCAGACAGAAAGCCTGTCTGATTATGACCTGGAAGGTATTCTGGCCGTCATACGGGATGCCGGTACGGGTGATGAACGAAAGCTTCGGGACGTTCTGATCAATAAGGGCGTCCAGGAAACACAGGCGCGAACGGCCGTCCATCTGTATCTGCAAGGAAAAACAACAAAAGAGCAGCTGCAGGAAGAACTGACATACCGCGTGGAAAAGAAGCTGCGTAAAATGAATCGTTTTTCAGCGTTATTAGAGCGGAAAGAATGTATAAGAGAAGCGCTGCTGTCTTATTTTGATGAACCGTATGAGCCTGAAGGTCAAACCGGACAATGCTGCAGCAGCTGCGGACTTGATCTGGCTCCGTACGAGCAAAAAGGAGAACGTAAAAATATGGAACGGTTTGAAGATTGGAAGCTGGAATTAGGCCGGATTTTCGGTTCAGAGTCTGCGGGTGAGTTCAGCTGAGACGGCAAAGCGAATTGATCCGGCAGCTCTCAGACCGGGAGATTGTGATGCAGCTGTATGCCACCCAATTGCTCATATTGGCGGTTTCAGCTGTTATCGGCTTTTTCTTTTTTACCGACATTCACGATTTTTTAAAGCTGTGGCATATACGTGACGATAATATCATATGGTACGGTGTAACTCTTGCTGTCCTTGTCATTTTTGCCGATCTGGCGGTGATGAAATGGTGTCCTTCGCATTTATATGATGACGGCGGCATTAATGTATTGCTTTTTAAGAACAGGCCGGTTTTGCACATTTTGTTTTTGACGCTTCTCATTTCGTTCAGCGAAGAGATTTTGTTCAGAGGCGTTCTGCAGACACATATCGGCTTGTGGGCCGCCAGCTTCATTTTTACGGTGCTTCATTTCAGATACTTGGCGAAGTGGCTTCTGTTTATGATGGTTGCGGGCATCAGTCTTTTGCTGGGGCTTATCTATGAATGGACCGGCAATTTATTCGTTCCGGTTACAGCGCATTTTATTATTGATGCGGTATTTGCCTGTCAGATCCGTTTTCAATATGTTAGGAGGGGTTTGCATGACGGAAATGTCAAGAGTTGAAAGAAGAAAAGCTCAGCTGCGTGCCGAGCAGCAGGTTGCCGCGGCCGCGGATGAACAAATTGAATATCTTGAAGACAGCCTCCCGACAAGACAATCTGTAAAAGAGGAGCGTAAAAAAAAGGAAGAGCAGGTGAAGGAAAAAACCAAAACAAAAACGCCGCTGTTCACTTTTCTGACCGTCCTGTTCATTATCGTAACAATCGGTGTCTTTTTCGGTCTTCTTTATATGACGAACAGCAGCAGATTTGACCCGAAGGACTATGAAGATGTCTTCATAGACCACAGTGAAAGCGCGCCTGCCGTTATTCCGAAAGGCGCTCAGAAAGAAACGTCAGAAACCGCTCTTTTAGAACAACCGAAAAAAAAGTCTGACGACAAAGATAAGAAAGAAGCGGCTGCATCTGAAAAAACGAAAGAAAAACCAAGTGAAAAACCAAGTGAAAAAACACCTGAAAAAACGGAAACGCCCTCAGAAAAACAAGTAAAGCCGACAGACACCGAATACGCGGAGACAAAACAGCAGTCTCCGCCGGCTGTCCGTGAAAAAGCGGCTCCGGCTGCCGCGAGTGATCAAGCCGGGACTGTCCCGAAAAAAGTGCGGACCGTACAGCATACTGTACAGCCGAAAGAAACGCTTTACCGCATTTCAATGAAATATTATAAAAGCCGGGCGGGCGAAGAAAAAATCCGCAGCTACAACGGATTAAACGGAAACGACGTGTACACCGGCCAGGTTCTGAACATTCCGCTGTCTGATTAAAATAAATGCATGTTTTCACCGCGTTTTTCATATAGTGTACCAATGAAAACGGACAAGGTGTGAAGCGCATGGATTCTTTATGGAAGCAATTAGACCGATTTGCTGACGGACCGACGAAACAAATGCTTCAGGCGCTGGTGAAACGGAAATTAAAATACGAAAATTATGCCGCGCAATGCCGAAGATGGCAGTGGGCGTCCCTCGTTTGTTTTTCCCTGATGTGCATACTGCTGATGTTTAAAAGCTTTAATGCCCCCCAAGCCTCTCCGCAGCTGATTCTGCAGGAAATATTAGGCCATACGGTTTACTTGTGCTGGATTATGGCTTCCGCTTTTGCGTATTGCACTTCTTATTATTTTAAAAAAAAGGAAGAAAAAGCTGAGGGTGAATTTCATAAATTGAGATGTGAAATTATCCAAAAAAGCACGGATTTATGGCCCCAGCCTGAAAAATGGAGGGCGAGAGAATCTGTTTTTCACTTGATGAAACATCGGTATGATATCAATCTTTATTTTGAAAGCAAATAAAATGAGGCGTTTTCCGGAAAGGATAGAAACGTCTTTTTTTGTTTGTCCGTCTAATGTAAGACAATGACAGAATGGAGAGTGCGTTTATGAAGCTTACAGCGGGAATTCTCGGCTCATTGGCGGGAGCGGCTGCGGTTATGGCGGCCGTTATGTACAAAACGGCAAGCGGCAGCCATCTGAAAACACATACATTTACGCTTGATAAAATGAAGGGGATGAAGCCGCTCACCATCTTCTTTATATCTGACGTGCACCGCCGTTTAATTGATGAAAAGCTTCTCCGCGAAGCGGCAGGTTATAAGCCGGATGCCGTTTTGCTCGGCGGTGATTTGGCGGAGGGCGGAGTTCCTTACGCCAGAATTGAAGAAAACATCAAACGTTTGACGGCTCTCGCGCCTGTCATGTATGTGTGGGGGAATAACGATTACGAGGTCAGCCAGCAAAAACTGCTCTCTCTTTTACGGGCATACAATGTGATCCCGCTGAGAAATGAATCGGTTCAGTTTGCTTATAAAGGGGAAACCGTTACGATCTGCGGCGTGGATGATATCAGGATGATGATGGATGATTACGATTCTGCAATCAGATATACGGATGCCGACAAAGTAAACCTCCTGCTTTGCCATAACCCCGACATCCATGAGCAGATGAGGGAGTCAGACGGGATTGACGCTGTGTTCAGCGGCCATACGCATGGCGGCCAAATCCGTTTCGGCCGGTTCGGGCCGTACGAATTGGGCGGGACGGGAACGGTAAAAAAAGCGCATTACCTGATCAGCAACGGCTACGGGACGACAAAAGTTCCGCTGAGGCTCGGGGCGAAACCGGAGACGCATATGATTACGCTGTGCGGACCGGATGAGCCGTCTTCCTGAAACAAACCCGGCCGCTGTGATAAAAAACGGCATTCTGCTTGTCTTCCCGCTGTACACGGTGTAAACTGATAACAAATTAAGAACCTATGACTCATTTATTCATATACTGTGTTATATGATTTGTGTGCAAGAAGAGGCAGGAGGGAACATTATGCGGCTTGAGCGTCTGAACTATAATAAGATTAAAATCTTTTTAACCCTCGACGATCTGACTGATCGGGGACTGACAAAAGAAGACCTCTGGAAGGACTCGTTTAAAGTCCACCAGTTATTTAAAGATATGATGAATGAAGCAAATACAGAGCTCGGCTTTGAAGCGAATGGTCCGATCGCGGTGGAAGTATATTCTCTTCAGGCACAAGGCATGGTTGTGATTGTAACGAAAAATCATGACGCGGACGCAGAAGATGACGAATATGACGATGATTATATCGAGATGCAGGTCAAACTTGACGAAAGCCCGGATATTATTTATCAGTTTCATTCGTTTGAAGATATCATTCAGCTTGCCGGAAGCCTTCACCGAATCGGGATTACCGGCGGCACCGTCTACCACTATGAGAACCAATACTATGTAAGCCTTGAAGACCTCGGCTCCCGTTCCGCCGAAGGCGTCATCGCGGTGCTGGCTGAATACGGACACCCGGCGACAATTACGATTTACAGGCTCCATGAGTACGGAAAACTCATCATGGACGGCAATGCTGTGGAGACCATCCAGAAACATTTTTCATAAAGAAGATTTGAAACGGCAGCTGTTTTCAGCGGCCGTCTTTTTTTAAGCGAAATAATGGAAAAATCATTGTCTTTCTTCTATGCACGGAGATATTGAAGGTGTATACTAGTCACTGAAAGGGAGCATGAGAGAAACAGAAGATTTTAGGAGGTTAACTCAAATGGCAGCCGATCGATTCACCGGTCATAATGAAGAAGACAAACATGATGTATTAAAATCAACCCAAACCGTAATACATAAAGCTCTGGAAAAATTGGGGTATCCAGAAGAAGTGTATGAACTGCTGAAAGAGCCGCTCAGATTATTAACGGTTAAAATTCCTGTTCGGATGGATGACGGGTCTGTGAAAATATTTACAGGCTATCGTGCGCAGCACAATGATTCCGTAGGTCCGACAAAAGGCGGCATTCGTTTTCACCCGAATGTAACTGAAAAAGAGGTGAAAGCACTTTCCATCTGGATGAGTTTAAAATGCGGAATTATTGATCTTCCTTATGGCGGTGGTAAAGGCGGAATTGTTTGTGATCCGAGAAATATGTCATTCAGAGAGCTTGAAAGGCTGAGCAGGGGATATGTCAGAGCAATCAGTCAGATTGTCGGACCGACTAAAGACGTCCCGGCACCTGACGTATTTACAAACTCACAGATTATGGCTTGGATGATGGATGAATATTCAAGAATTGATGAATTTAACTCACCCGGCTTTATTACGGGAAAACCGCTTGTACTCGGCGGGTCCCACGGCAGGGAATCAGCGACGGCAAAAGGCGTCACCATCTGCATAAAAGAAGCGGCCAAGAAAAAAGGTCTCGATATTCAGAACGCGCGCGTCGTCGTACAAGGTTTCGGAAACGCGGGCAGCTATCTGGCCAAGTTTATGCATGACGCCGGCGCGAAAGTTGTCGGAATTTCTGACGCGTACGGAGGCCTTTACGATCCGGACGGTCTTGATATTGATTATCTGCTTGACCGCAGAGACAGCTTCGGAACGGTGACGAAACTTTTCAATGACACCATTACGAATCAGGAGCTGCTTGAGCTGAACTGTGATATACTTGTCCCGGCGGCGATTGAAAACCAAATTACAGAAGAAAACGCTGACCGCATCAAAGCGAAAATCGTTGTAGAAGCGGCAAACGGACCGACGACACTGGAAGGAACGAAAATCCTGACAGACAAAGGAACGCTGCTGGTTCCCGATGTTCTGGCGAGCGCCGGCGGTGTAACGGTTTCTTATTTCGAATGGGTTCAAAATAACCAGGGCTTCTACTGGAGTGAAGAAGAAGTCGAGGAAAAACTGGAAAATATGATGATAAAATCGTTTAATAATATTTATGAAATGTCCCAAAACCGCCGGATTGACATGAGGCTTGCGGCTTACATGGTCGGCGTGCGGAAAATGGCGGAGGCTTCGCGTTTCAGAGGCTGGATATAAACCAATCGTTTGCATAAACAAAAAAAATCTCCTATGATAATATAGGAGATTTTTTATATGAGTGGAAACTTATGATGGAAATGCCAATCGCAGGAGTTGAAGGACATGACAGAAGAAAAAGCAATTATAATAGGCGGAGGTCCTTGCGGATTATCGGCGGCTATACATCTGAAGCAAATTGGCGTGAACGCGCTTGTGATCGAAAAAGGGAATGTCGTAAACAGCATTTATAACTATCCGACCCACCAAACTTTTTTCAGTTCAAGTGAAAAATTGGAGATCGGCGATGTCGCCTTTATTACGGAAAACAGAAAACCGGTCCGAATACAGGCTCTCTCTTACTACAGAGAGGTTGTCAGAAGAAAAGAGCTGCGCGTAAACGCCTTTGAAACGGTGGAGCGCGTAACGAAACAGGAAGACGGCCGTTTTCTTGTAGAGACATCAAAAGACCGCTATCTCACTCCGTTTTGTATCATTGCGACAGGATATTACGATCATCCGAATTATATGAACATACCGGGTGAAGGGCTTCCTAAGGTATTTCATTACTTTAAAGAAGGCCATCCTTATTTTGATAAAGATGTTGCTGTGATCGGCGGGAAAAACTCAAGTGTGGACGCGGCTTTGGAACTGGTGAAGTCCGGTGCGCGCGTCACGGTGCTCTACAGAGGACATGAGTACTCCCCGAGCATCAAGCCGTGGATTCTGCCTGAGTTTGAGGCCCTCGTCAGAAACGGCACAATCCGGATGGAATTCGGCGCTTGTCTTGAAGAAGTGACGGAAGATGAAATCATTTTCCGCTCCGGCCGAAATGAGACGGTCCGGCTGAAAAACGATTTCGTATTTGCCATGACGGGATACCATCCCGATCACGGTTTCCTCGAAAAAATCGGTGTGCAGATTGATGCTGAATCAGGCCGGCCGTTTTTCCGGGAAGAAACGATGGAAACAAATGTTGATGGTGTTTTTATCGCCGGAGTCATTGCGGCTGGAAATAACGCCAACGAAATTTTTATCGAGAACGGCCGTTTTCACGGCGGCTTGATCGCAAATGAAATATCAAAACGGCTGGGTGCAGAGAGCATATGATCATTCATATGCTCTTTTTTAAAAAAATTGAAAGATGTAAAAATATGAACAACATGGTACGATAGATATAGGAATATAAAGGAAAGAGGTTGCCTGATGTTTGCAATCATCTCTGCAGGAATTGCTCCCGGCATTGCGCTGTTAAGCTATTTTTATTTAAAAGATCAGTATGACAATGAACCCGTACATATGGTGCTGAGGTCTTTTTTTCTCGGGGTTGTCCTTGTGTTTCCGACCATGTTTATCCAATATGTTCTTGAAAAAGAGCATGTGGGGGGAGGAAGCTTTTTCGTTTCGTTTTTGTCTTCGGGATTTCTGGAAGAATCGGTGAAATGGTTCGTTCTGATGATCAGTGTGTACCCGCATGCTCATTTTGATGAGCATTATGACGGAATCGTTTACGGGGCCAGTGTGTCTTTAGGCTTTGCCACGCTTGAAAATATTCTGTATTTATTCGGCCACGGTGTTGAGCATGCTTTCATAAGGGCGCTTCTGCCGGTCTCCTGCCATGCGCTGATCGGAGTGATTATGGGATTTTACCTCGGAAAAGCCCGCTTTTCGCAGAAAAAAGCCCGTGTCAAATGGCTTGTGATTTCGCTGACTGTGCCTTCATGTCTGCACGGTTCTTACGATTTTATTCTTACCGCCCTCAATCATTGGGTATATTATATGCTGCCGTTTATGCTGTTTTTATGGTGGTTCGGGCTGCGAAAGGCAAAAAAAGCACGCTCCGTCAATATGATCCAAGTGTGAAGAAACCGCGCGTCGCGTGCGGTTTCTTTTTTATGCCTTGACAGGGGATAAGAAGGAAACGTGCATAAAAATAACCTCGTGACAGACAATACGGGTACACTTTAAATTTTGCAGTAGGAGGCTTGAAGAGATGAAGTGCAAAGGAGCCTTTATGGCATGTCTCATTCTATTTTCTTTCGCCGCCGCTTTATTCGATCATCATGAAACGGTTCATGCGTTTTCAAATCAAGTGATTCAAAGAGGCGCGACGGGTGATGATGTTATAGAATTGCAGGCCCGTCTTCAATATAACGGATTTTATAACGGGAAAATCGATGGTGTTTACGGCTGGACCACATACTGGGCCGTGAGGAATTTTCAGGAGAAATTCGGCATGAAGCCGGTTGACGGCCTCGTCGGCGCGAAAACCAAACAGGTGCTGATCTCTAAATCAAAATATTACCGTGAATATGTAATGGAGCAGATCCAAAAAGGGAATACGTTCACTCATTATGGCAACGTCCCATTGGAAAACCAAACAAAACCGAGAGCCGGAACGCAGAAGCCGGCTGCGGGAACGAATAAGCCTGCTCAAAAGCCGCAAAACAATACAGGCGGTCAGTCAAATCAAAAGCAAAATACGACAGCGGCCAATATGCCTGGCGGTTTCTCAAACAACGACATCAATCTTTTGGCGCAGGCTGTGTACGGGGAAGCACGCGGTGAGCCGTTTGAAGGACAGGTTGCCATCGCCGCGGTTATTTTAAACCGTATTAAAAGCCCGTTATTTCCGAATACGGTGGCCGGTGTCATTTTCGAACCGCTCGCGTTTACCGCCGTTGCCGACGGCCAAATATACATGCAGCCGAATGAAAGAGCAAAAGAAGCGGTTCTTGATGCGATCAACGGTTGGGACCCTTCTGAAAACGCGATTTATTATTTCAATCCTGATACGGCGACAAGCAAATGGATTTGGGGACGTCCGCAGATAAAAAGAATCGGAAAACACATTTTCTGTGAGTAAAAGTACGAAAAATGAGGTGTTAACATGATTAGAGGAATCATTATCGCTATTCTCGGTGTCGTGATTGCCGCAACCGGATATTGGGGATATAAAGAGCATCAGGAAAAAGATGCGGTCCTTCTGCATGCGGAAAATAATTATCAAAGGGCTTTTCATGAATTGACGTACCATGTAGATCAGCTTCACGACAAAATCGGGACGACGCTTGCGATGAACAGTAAAAAATCTCTGTCTCCGGCGCTCATTGATGTATGGAGAATAACATCTGAAGCTCATAACAATGTGAGCCAGCTGCCCTTGACTCTTATGCCTTTTAATAAGACGGAGGAGTTTTTATCCAACATAGGAGATTTCAGCTATAAAACATCCGTCCGGGATTTAGACCAAAAACCGCTTGATAAGAAAGAATATACAACACTGAACAGCCTGTACAAACAGGCGGAGAACATTCAAAACCAGCTCCGCAGCGTTCAGCATCTCGTCATGAGCAAAAATTTACGGTGGATGGATGTTGAGATGGCGCTCGCCTCTGACAAAAAACAAAGCGATAATACGATCGTTGACAGCTTTAAAACAGTCGAAAAAAATGTAGGCGCTTTTTCTGAAGACAGCATCAGCCCCACATTTACGGGAGCAAATACAGAACGAAAAGGTTTTACGCATCTGAAAGGAAAACAAATTACGGAAAAAGAAGCGGTCAAAATCGCGCAACGGTTTGCGCCTGATCATAATTATTCAATTAAAGTGGTCAAAAGCGGCAGGAAGACGAATCGGGACGTATACAGCATCCGCATGAAAGACGCCGACAACAAGTCTTTTATCTATATGGATATTACCCAAAAAGGCGGACATCCGGTTTATTTGATTCAAAAACGGGCCGTGAAGAAACAAAAGATCAGCCTCAATGAAGCATCTAACCGGGCCGTCGCGTTTTTAAAGAAAAATGGATATGAAACAAAAGGCCTCGAAATTGATGAAAGCGCGCAATATAATAACATCGGCGTCTTTTCTTTTATCCCCGTGGAGAAAAATGTCCGCATTTATCCGGAAGCCATCCGAATGAAAGTGGCGCTGGATGATGGTGAAGTCGTCGGTTTTTCCGCGCGTGATTACCTGGCGGCGCACCGCACGAGAACGATTCCGGCTCCCGCTTTGTCAGCTGATGAAGCGAAAGCGAAGCTGAATAAAAATGTTGAAGTGCGGGAGACGCGGCAGGCGCTGATCACGAATGAACTCGGTCAGGAAGTGCTTTGCTACGAAATGCTCGGGACGATCGGGAAAGACACGTATCAAATGTTCATTAATGCGGACGACGGAAAAGAGGAAAAAATAGAAAAGTTAAAAAGTGCAGAACCTATATATAAAGACCTATAAAAATAAAGGAGGAAAGGACTAAAAGTCTTTTCCTTTTTTTCGTTACATGCTTTAATAAAAGCATAAATAATGAAAGAGTGAAGGCCCATGATAGCTGTCGGAGATTATATTTGGATTGAATACATAGAGAACAATGAGCCCAAAAAAGCGAGGAGCAAAGCAGTAAGCGTTGAAAACGGCGAACTGCACATCTCATATCCCGTCGATCTGGATTCGGGACGGACGGTCTTTTTGCACAAAGGATTGGAAATAACAGCGGAATTTATGGGGGATGGCCAAGTGCCGTATCAATTTAAAAGCATAATCAAAGGAAAGAAAAAAGACCCCATCCCGATGATCGGATTGGACATCCCCCCTCAGGAGGAAATGAAGCGGATTCAAAGACGCCGATACGTCCGTGCAGACGCAGTATTGGATGTATCCGTCAAAATGGAAGCGAAAAAAACCGCTTTCCAAACGGTTTCCTCTAATATCAGCGCCGGCGGAATCGCTGTTGTGATGCCTGAGCATATTTCCGCGGAACCAGGTGAAAAGCTGTATGTCTCATTTTCTCTTCCCGGCAAGGAAAATAAGGCGGATATAACGGCTGAGGCTCTTACCCAGCGGATTTTTTATGATGAAAAGGCGGATAAACAAAAAATGACGCTTGAATTTACAGAAATCGGCCCCGCAGCGCAGCAGCTTTTACTCCAATATTGCATGCGCGCGCAGCTGCAGCAGAGAAGAAACAGTCTGTCGGAATAAACAGCAGCGCACTTTTCCATACTAATCCTAATGGAGGTGCGCGTGTATGAAAACGTTTGAACGTCTGCTGGTCAAATTGGTCTGCATTCAGCTTATCATTTTGGGCGCGGTGCAATTTTTGCTTCATTATCAGCCTATTGAACCTTATATTTCGAAAGCTGTGAAATATGAGGGAGTTGATAAAATGGAGAAAAAAGAATGGATTGAAACGGTAAAGCGGTAAATCAGCTCAATTTTTTCGCCCCTTTTCCGGCAGTTCGTGATACAATCCATAGAGGAGTAAAGAGCAAGGAGAGAGATTATGGACAAGAAATTATCAATTGCGATCGACGGGCCGGCCGCTGCCGGAAAAAGCACCGTTGCTAAAATAGTGGCTGAGAGAAAATCATATGTGTACATTGATACAGGAGCGATGTATCGTGCCATTACATATACGGCGCTCAAGCAGAATGCCGATTTAACCGATGAAGCCGCGCTTACAGAGCTGCTGAAGCGTACGGAAATTGAGCTTGTATCCGCTCCGGAAGGACAAATCGTTCTGGTAAACGGAGAAGATGTGACAGAAGAAATCCGTAAAGACGAAGTCAGCAACCAAGTATCAATCGCCGCCAAGCATAAAGGCGTCAGAGAAGAAATGGTCAAAAGACAGCAGCAGCTCGGAGAAAAAGGCGGTGTCGTCATGGACGGCCGTGATATCGGTACTCACGTGCTGCCTGATGCCGAAGTGAAAATTTTTCTGCTCGCGTCCGTAGAGGAAAGAGCGAAGCGCCGATATGAAGAGAATAAGAAAAAAGGCTATGACGTGAATTACGAGACGCTTATTGAAGAAATTGCCAGACGCGACAAACTCGATTCAGAGAGGGAAGTTTCCCCGCTGCGCAAAGCGGAAGACGCGATTGAAATCGATACGACGTCGCTCAGCATTGCCGAAGTCGCAGGAAAAATTCTGGAGATCGTCGAACAGAAATCACGTTAACTTCGGGCGGAGCGCTTTATAATTTTTTTCGAAAGACAAGATGTTATTGCTTGACAAACCAGTCCATTTATTAGAAGTTAATACTAATAAAACTTTTTATTGATCATTCAAAATCTTTTTTGGATGATTCTTTAATACATATTCGGCTGAAAAGCGGACATTCACATGTTCAGCTTTCAAACCGTATTAATTAAGCTGTGTAGGTTTGGACCAAGGAGGTTATTCAAATGACAGAGGAAATGAATCAAATTGATGTTCAAGTGCCAGAGGTTGGAGATGTAGTAAAAGGGATTGTGACAAAGGTAGAGGACAAGCATGTAGATGTCGAAATTGTCAATGTCAAACAGTCCGGAATCATTCCAATCAGTGAATTATCAAGTCTTCATGTAGAGAAAGCATCGGATGTCGTAAAAGTTGACGACGAGCTTGACCTGAAAGTAACAAAAGTGGAAGACGATGCTTTGATTTTATCTAAACGTGCCGTTGATGCTGACCGCGCTTGGGAAGACCTTGAAAAAAAATTCGACACAAAAGAAGTGTTTGAAGCTGAAGTGAAAGATGTGGTGAAAGGCGGTCTCGTCGTTGATATCGGCGTTCGCGGCTTCATTCCCGCATCACTTGTCGAAGCTCATTTCGTCGAGGATTTCACTGACTATAAAGGGAAAACCCTCTCTCTTATCGTCGTTGAACTCGACCGTGATAAAAACCGGGTGATTCTGTCACACCGGGCTGTAGTGGAAAAAGAACAGACAGCCAAAAAGCATGATTTTCTCCAAACGCTTGAGGTTGGAAGCGTGCTTGAAGGAAAAGTGCAGCGTCTGACTGATTTCGGCGCATTTGTCGACATCGGCGGAATTGACGGGCTTGTTCATATTTCGCAGCTGTCTCATTCACACGTCGAAAAACCGTCTGACGTGGTGGAAGAAGGTCAGGACGTAAAAGTGAAAGTACTGTCCGTAGACCGCGATAACGAGCGTATTTCTTTATCTATTAAAGAAACGCTGCCGGGACCTTGGAGCCAGGTCGGCGAAAAGGTAAAGCAGGGAGATGTGCTTGAAGGAAAAGTGCAGCGCCTTGTAAGCTTCGGCGCCTTCGTTGAAATTCTTCCGGGCGTGGAAGGACTTGTGCACATTTCGCAAATTTCCAATAAACATATCGGAACGCCGCATGAAGTGCTTGAAGAAGGACAGACTGTTAAAGTGAAAGTGCTTGACGTGAACGAAAGCGAAGAGCGCATTTCCTTAAGCATGCGTGAGCTTGAAGAAGCGCCGAAAGCCGATCAAGAGGACTTCCGCCAATACCAGGCGAAAGAAGAGCCGAGCACCGGCTTCCAGCTTGGCGATTTAATCGGAGACAAGCTTAATAAATTAAAATAAATTGGTGATAAAACGTGACACGAGCAGAACGAAAAAGAGAACATATAAATCATGCGCTGTCTACCGGCCAAAACCGGGAAACGGGGCTTGATGATATTACGTTTGTTCATGTCAGCCTACCGAACCTAGCATTGGAAAAAGTGGATATATCAACGAAAATCGGCGGACTCACAAGCAGTTCGCCGATTTTTATCAATGCGATGACAGGCGGCGGCGGACAGCTTACATACGAAATTAACAGATCGCTGGCAAGAGCCGCGCGCAAAGCCGGCATGCCGCTGGCTGTCGGTTCGCAAATGTCAGCTTTAAAAGATCCCTCCGAACGGTGTTCTTACGAGATCGTCAGAAAAGAGAATCCGGACGGGCTGATATTTGCCAATTTAGGCAGTGAGGCGGATGCCGAGCAGGCGAAAAGGGCAGTTGATATGATTCAAGCAGATGCCCTCCAGATTCATTTAAATGTGATTCAGGAGATCGTCATGCCAGAGGGTGACAGAAGCTTTACTGGCGCTCTCGGCCGTATTGAGCGGATTGCGGCGGAAGCGGGAGTGCCCGTTTTTGTCAAAGAAGTCGGCTTCGGAATGAGCAGGGAATCGGCACGGCAGTTATTTGAGGCTGGCGCAGCAGCAGTTGATGCCGGCGGATACGGCGGTACAAATTTCTCTAAGATCGAAAACATGCGCAGAGAGAAGGCGCTTCAATTTTTTAATGCGTGGGGAATTTCCACTGCTGCAAGCTTAGCGGAAATCCATTCGCTCTCCGCTGATCAATCAATTATCGCATCCGGCGGGCTGCAAAGTGCTCTGGATGTCGCCAAATCGATTGCCCTCGGTGCTTCCAGCGCGGGAATGGCGGGCACTTTCCTGAAAGCTCTCACCTCTAAAGGAGAAGAGGGCCTGTTTGACGAGATGACGGCGCTTTTACAAGAGCTGAAAATGATTATGACCGCCCTCGGATGCCAATCGGTTGCCCAACTGCAAAAGGCGCCTTTGGTCATAAAAGGTGACACACATCACTGGCTTTCTGAACGGGGAATTGACACATCCCGTTTCAGCAGACGTTAAAAGGCATGCGGACCCGCATGCCTTTTTCTGTTTTTTACGATTTTCTTTTTCGGAATTCCCCGTTTTGCTCAAGGCTTGTCGCTCCTTTATGGTGAATCGAATCATCGCGATCAGATTCCACCCGGCGGGAGGCTTTCAGTTTTTTCTCTTGTCTGTCTTTTCCCATCCTTATCCGCTCCTTTCAGGTATAATTGGTTTAAAAAATGCGTTCCCGCTCCATACTGATCAGAGGAGGAGCGATTATGGAACCGTTTTATTATTACTGGTCAATGTGGTTTTTATGGATACTTGCGACTTTTATTTTTGCCAAAACAAAAAGCCGTTTTTACGTATCAGTCTTTATTTTGACTAATATGATGGCAAGCATACATCAGATTACGGCTTATTTTACGCTGAACGCGGCATATGTCATGTTTTTTGCTGCGGCATTTGTTTATGCGGGAAGCCTCGGCATGCATAAACGGCTCCGTAATATTGTGATTCATCTGACGGCGGCTGCGGCGTACGGCTTTATTTTTCTTTTTGCATTATATGACCCTGTTTGGTTTATCATAAAACCTGAATGGGCGGCGGTTATACTGCTTACCGTTATTACGCTTTCCGTTGAGGGGCGGTTCCCTGAGAGGCTTTGTCTTTTTGTTCTCGGCATGTGCCAGGGGGAGCTATTGTATGCTGCGGTCATCCGCAATATTGCGGGTGCGGCAGCCGTCGGGGATTATAAATGGCTTTCAGGCTGTTCGGCGGGAGTGATTCTTCTCGTCGGGCTGACTACATATGAACAGCTTGCGGCGCGCATCAGCCAAAAAAGCAAAAAGCAGGGCAAAGGAGCGACGAAAATGTCTTGAAAACAGACGGAGACTGTTACATGAATGCGAAACATTTTGAAGAATACATTGTGATCTCAGTGAAAACTGATATAATAAATGAGTTAAGCCCTTCTGTTTGAAGGGTTCTTTTCATAGCGAAGATGATTTTTAATAACCGGTTGAACAATTTTTTGTGAAAATGTAAGCGGCTGGATTGAAAGGAAGGGTACTATGGGTAAACCTGTCGTAGCCATTGTCGGAAGACCGAATGTGGGAAAATCCACAATCTTTAACCGGATTGCGGGTGAAAGAATTTCAATAGTAGAAGATACCCCCGGAGTGACGCGGGACCGGATATACAGTTCGGCGGAATGGCTGAATTATGATTTTAACCTGATTGATACGGGCGGAATTGATATCGGAGACGAACCGTTTCTGACACAGATCCGCCAGCAGGCTGAAATCGCCATGGACGAGGCTGATGTGATCATCTTTATGGTGAACGGCCGCGAAGGTGTGACGTCTGCGGATGAAGAGGTGGCAAAAATACTGTACCGGACGAAAAAACCGGTCGTATTAGCCGTTAATAAATTAGATAATACCGAAATGAGAGCGAACATCTATGACTTTTATGCGCTCGGCTTTGGAGAACCGTATCCGATTTCGGGCACACACGGTTTAGGATTGGGAGATTTGCTCGATGCTTGTGCCGAGCATTTTAAAAACATTCCGGAGACGAAGTACAGTGATGATGTCGTTCAATTCTGCCTGATCGGCCGCCCGAATGTCGGAAAATCATCCCTTGTCAATGCGATGCTCGGCGAAGAGCGGGTTATCGTAAGCAACGTAGCCGGAACGACCAGAGACGCAGTGGATACGGCGTTCACTTACAATCAGCAGGAATTTGTAATCGTTGACACGGCGGGAATGAGAAAAAAGGGTAAAGTATATGAAACAACAGAAAAATACAGTGTGCTGCGGGCGTTAAAAGCCATTGACCGCTCAGACGTCGTCGGCGTTGTGCTTAATGCAGAAGAAGGCATCCTTGAGCAGGACAAGCGGATCGCCGGATACGCCCATGAAGCCGGGAAAGCCGTCGTCATTATCGTAAACAAATGGGATGCCGTTGATAAAGACGAGCGCACGATGAAAGAATTTGAACAGAATATTCGGGAGCATTTCCAATTTCTCGATTATGCGCCGGTGCTGTTTATGTCGGCACTGACGACAAAGCGGATTCATACACTCATGCCTGCGATTATTAAAGCGAGTGAAAACCACTCTCTCCGCGTGCAGACAAATGTCTTAAATGATGTCATCATGGATGCGGTCGCCATGAATCCGACTCCGACGCACAACGGCTCCCGTCTGAAAATTTACTATGCGACTCAAGTCGCTGTTAAGCCGCCGAGCTTCGTTGTTTTTGTCAACGATCCGGAACTGATGCATTTTTCTTATGAACGCTTTTTAGAAAACCGAATCCGGGATGCTTTCGGATTTGAAGGTACGCCAATTAAAATATTTGCAAGAGCAAGAAAATAAAAAGGTGTGATACAGAGATGAAAAAAGTGGCAATGCTTGGAGCGGGAAGCTGGGGCACTGCACTTTCTTTAGTGCTGGCTGATAACGGACATCAAGTCATGATGTGGGGACACCGTGCCGAATTGATCGATCAAATCAACGAACTGCATGAAAACAAAGATTACCTGCCGGGGGTGGAGCTATCAAGTTCTATCATCGGTACAGCTGATTTAAGCGAGGCTTTAAAAGGAGCTGACTTCATCATTGTGGCAGTTCCGACAAAAGCCATTCGGGAAGTGCTGAAAAAGGCTCTGCCGTACATCCCGAAACAATCGATTTTTGTTCATGTCAGCAAGGGAATTGAGCCGGATTCGCTTCTCCGCATTTCAGAATTAATGGAAGAGGAGCTGCCTGAGGAGTACAGAAAAGACATCGTCGTGCTTTCAGGGCCGAGCCACGCTGAGGAAGTCGGATTAAGACACCCGACGACTGTTACATCATCTTCAAAAAATATCAAGGCTGCAGAAGCGGTTCAGGATTTATTCATGAACCAGCATTTCCGCGTCTATACCAATCCGGATATGATCGGTGTTGAAATAGGGGGAGCGTTAAAGAATATCATCGCTCTTGCAGCGGGGATTACAGACGGATTGGGATACGGAGATAATGCAAAAGCGGCCTTAATCACCCGAGGTCTTGCTGAAATCGCCAGACTCGGCACAAAGATGGGCGGAAATCCGCTCACCTTTTCCGGCCTGACTGGCGTCGGCGATTTAATCGTGACGTGTACAAGCGTTCATTCCCGAAACTGGCGCGCCGGCAACCTGCTCGGCAAAGGATACAAGCTGGAAGCTGTCCTGGATAAGATGGGGATGGTTGTTGAAGGCGTGCGGACGACGAAAGCTGCGTATCAGCTGTCTCAAAAATACCAAGTGAAAATGCCGATCACAGAGGCGCTTCACCAAGTATTATTTAACGGGCAGAAGGTAGAAACAGCCGTAGAATCCTTAATGGCCAGAGTGAAAACCCATGAGATGGAAGACTTGGTCAACACATTCGAAAACCGGGTGAAGTGACAATACCATGCCGTCAGCATATTCTGAAGTGACGAAAGTCCAAAACGCAGAACTCTCCGGCTGAAATCGCTTAAAACATTTGCTGATTTAGGCAGAAGAGGATGCAGACGTACGCATCTACGCATACTATAGCATCGAAGTCCAAGAGAGTGTATCTCAGACGTACAGGTGAATATAGTCAACTTGACTGAAGCAAAGTCCCCCTCTTTGCTTCGGTTTTTTTGTTTTTTCAATAGATGGAAAACCTGTTGATCTTTTCAACATTTGTATATTAAAATGAAATATAACGCTTACAATGATGGGACGGGGGGCACGAACGTGAGTGTGGCATTGATGAAAATGTGGTTTGCGCTTGGTGCTATGGGATTAATGTTTGTTGCGGTGGCCTCTATTTATGTCAGCAGGTACAAAGTGAAAAACAAACTGATAAAAGCAGCGGTTTCTTCACTCGCTTATGCCTGCATGCTCATCTCGGGATTGATCGTGTTAATGGTCGTTTTCAGCGGGCCTGTCAATGAATAAAGCCGAAAGGGGGCGCGGAATGCATAAGTTAAAAATGGCCGTCATAACGGCAATGGCGGTGCTTCTGCTGTCCGGCTGTCTGTACCCTGAAGCGAAAAAAACTGAAAATAAAGTATCTTACAAACATCAGCTTCAGCAGGTGCAAGCGGCAGTGGATGAATTTAAAAAGGCGAACGGCGGGCTTCTGCCGATTCAGACAAAAGATATGAAAACACCGCTCTATCAAAAATATCCGATAGATTTTAAGCGGCTCGCGCCCAGATACATAGAGGAGCCGCCGGCCTCAGCTTATGAAAGCGGGGGAATGTACCAATACGTGCTTGTCGATGTGGAACATAAGCCGACCGTCAAGCTGGTCGATCTCCAAATGGCGGAAGCAATCCGCGACATGAAGCTGCGTGTCAAAATGTATCAGGAAAAGCATACATATCCTCCCTATGAGGACGCCGTTTCAAAAGGGCTGTTCACTTTAAATAAAAAAAAGCTCGGCATGAAAGACTCTCCTTCAGTCAAAAGTCCGGTTTCAGGCACGTCTCTGCCGCTTTTAATCGGCGCTGACGGAGAAATCTATGCCGACTATCGCGTCGATCTCGCCCGCTGCCTGAAGGAAAACAAAAAGAAAATCAAACCGGGCGCGGAAATTCAGGATATTTTATGGAAAGAGACTCCTTTCGTCCCGGCCTTTTCAGTCACATACACCGTAAATGAAAAACAGGAACCCGTTTTTTTAGAAAGTCAAACGAAACAGGAATGAACCTTTTTCCCGCGCATACAAATAGGGAGAAAGGTTTTTTTGATTTTGATAGAAAAGACTGCCTGAAAATTTTCTAAAGATGTCATATTGAAATAGGACAACGTCATACACATATAGTGTCCTGTATTTGATTGGAGAATGGTGAATGAAAAATGATAAGGATAGGAAGTCCGGGAGGGGATCACTTGGAAAAGGTCGATATTTTCAAGGATATCGCTGAACGAACAGGGGGCGATATATACTTAGGAGTCGTTGGCGCTGTCCGTACAGGGAAATCTACATTCATTAAAAAATTTATGGAGCTCGTGGTGCTCCCGAATATCAGCAATGAGGCCGATCGAGCGCGGGCGCAGGATGAGCTTCCGCAAAGCGCAGCAGGAAAAACGATAATGACCACAGAACCAAAATTTGTCCCGAATCAAGCCATGTCCGTTCATGTCGCGGAAGGACTTGATGTCAACATTCGTCTTGTGGATTGTGTGGGATATACGGTTCCCGGGGCGAAGGGATATGAGGATGAAAACGGCCCGAGAATGATCAATACACCTTGGTACGAAGAACCGATTCCCTTTCATGAGGCAGCGGAAATCGGTACGAGAAAAGTCATCCAGGAACACTCCACAATCGGGGTCGTCATTACGACAGACGGCTCAATCGGCGATATTGCGCGGGGCGATTACGTGGAAGCGGAAGAAAGAGTCATCGACGAGCTGAAGGAAGTCGGCAAACCGTTTATTATGGTCATCAACTCGGTAAAACCGTACCACCCGGAAACAGAAGCGCTCAGAGCTGAATTAAGCGCGAAATATGATATTCCCGTCCTCGCCATGAGTGTTGAAAGCATGCGGGAAACAGATGTGTTAAGCGTCCTCAGAGAAGCGCTTTACGAGTTCCCTGTACTGGAAGTCAATGTCAACCTTCCGAGCTGGGTCATGGTGCTGAAAGAAAATCACTGGCTCAGAGAGAGCTACCAGGAATCAGTGAAAGAAACCGTAAAAGATATTAAACGCCTGCGCGATGTCGACCGGGTTGTCGGCCACTTCAGTGAATTTGAGTTTATTGAAAGCGCCGGTCTGGCCGGAATCGAACTTGGCCAGGGTGTCGCAGAAATTGATTTGTATGCGCCGGATCATTTATATGACCAGATTTTAAAAGAAGTTGTCGGTGTTGAAATCCGCGGGAAAGACCACCTGCTTGAATTAATGCAGGACTTCGCCCACGCGAAAAAAGAATATGATCAGGTATCAGATGCGCTGAAAATGGTGAAACAGACCGGCTACGGCATTGCCGCCCCGGCCTTAGCCGATATGAGCCTTGATGAACCGGAAATCATCAGACAGGGATCAAGGTTCGGAGTAAGGCTCAAAGCGGTCGCTCCGTCCATTCATATGATCAAAGTGGATGTGGAAAGTGAATTCGCGCCGATCATCGGGACGGAAAAACAAAGTGAAGAACTTGTCCGCTACTTAATGCAGGACTTTGAAGATGATCCGCTTTCTATCTGGAACTCCGATATTTTCGGCAGATCATTGAGCTCTATCGTAAGAGAAGGAATCTCCGCAAAACTGTCACTCATGCCGGAAAATGCGAGATATAAACTGAAAGAAACGCTGGAGAGAATTATTAACGAAGGCTCAGGCGGCCTGATCGCCATTATTTTGTAAGCTGAAGGACCTCTTCCTGAAACGGGGGGTCTTTTTTTATTCTTTTTAGATACTGGAAATCAATCAAGGATTAGGAGGAAAAAAGCAAAAAAAGGAATATTTGTTCGGTAAAACACGTGAAAACCTTGACGAGCAAGGGATTGAGGCTTTAAAATGCTTGATATGGCTTTTTATATGTGTTACTCTACATACAGAAAATCTTCACTTTGTTGGACAAACATTCCTCAAAGTGTCTGTTTTCTTTTGAAAAGCCGTTTACTTGTCTGTTCTTCCCTGCTTTGATTTTTTATCAGACAGGTTTAGAATCAGGCTGAACTGTGAAGAAATGATAATAAACTGCTGATTTGATACCCTTTTGGGAGGAGGTGAAAGGCATGAACAAGACAGAACTAATCAATGCGGTTGCTGAAGCAAGCGAATTGTCTAAAAAAGACGCTACAAAAGCAGTTGATTCTGTTTTTGATACGATTTTAGATGCACTTAAAAACGGTGATAAAATCCAACTGATCGGTTTCGGTAACTTTGAGGTGCGCGAGCGCTCTGCACGTAAAGGACGTAACCCGCAAACAGGTGAAGAAATCGAAATCCCTGCAAGCAAGGTACCTGCTTTCAAACCAGGTAAAGCTCTTAAAGACGCTGTTGCAGGAAAATAATTGTGAATATAGATCGTGTATGCATCTGATACATACACTTTGTTTCTTCACAGAAAAGCCCCTTGATAAAGGGGCTTTTCATATTTAAGCAGCCTCGGTCACCGGGCAGGACTTTCGTTTTGCTTTTGGCGCGGCAAATGTGCTAGAATCGAAATTAAATGTATTCAATGGTGGAGGACACAGACAATGAAAGAAGTTAATAAAGAACAGATTGAACAGGCGGTTCGCCAGATTTTAGAGGCGATTGGAGAAGACCCGGACCGGGAAGGGCTTTTAGATACGCCGAAACGCGTGGCAAAAATGTACGCGGAAGTATTCTCGGGATTAAATGAAGACCCGAAAGAACACTTTAAAACCGTTTTCGGAGAAGACCATGAGGAGCTTGTTCTTGTAAAAGATATCGCGTTTCATTCCATGTGTGAACATCACCTTGTTCCTTTTTACGGAAAAGCGCATATTGCCTACATTCCGCGCGGCGGCAAAGTGACGGGCCTGAGTAAATTGGCGCGGGCGGTGGAAGCCGTCTCAAAACGCCCGCAGCTGCAGGAGCGCATCACTTCAACGATTGCAGAAAGCATCGTAGAGACCTTAGATCCCCACGGCGTCATGGTTGTCGTCGAAGCTGAGCATATGTGCATGACGATGAGGGGCGTAAGAAAGCCGGGCGCAAAAACAGTGACTTCCGCTGTAAGAGGCATTTTTAAAGATGACGCAGCGGCGCGTTCCGAAGTGTTAGAACATATTAAACGTGCGGATTAATAATGATAGAGGGTGCAGATATGAATTCAAAGCATTCAAGTGATTTTGTCGTCATTAAAGCGGTCGAGGACGGCGTGAACGTCATCGGTTTAACGAGAGGAACGGATACGAAATTTCACCATTCCGAAAAACTGGACAAAGGCGAAGTGATTATCGCTCAGTTTACTGAGCATACCTCTGCCATCAAAGTGAGAGGCAACGCCCTCATCCAGACCGCTTACGGAGAAATGAACAGCGAAAAAAAATAAGCCGGCTGTTTCCCGCTTTTGCCAAATGCCCGCAAACGGCGGGAGAATACAGCCAATTTCTTTTTTTTATGCTATAATGATACCTGCGTATAATAATGACGAGTAAATCTCATACATATTAGAATAAATGTGAATTTGGGGACAAGGGTGATATTTTTGCAAGACATCTACGGAACTTTAGCGAATCTAAATACGAAATTAAAACAAAAGCTGTCTCATCCTTATTTAGCGAAACATATTTCTGCGCCTAAAATCGATGAGGATAAGCTTCTTCTTTTTCACGCTTTGTTTGAAGAGGCGGACATTAAGAACAACGACAGAGAAAATTACATAGTAACTGCGATGCTTGTCCAAAGCGCCCTTGATACCCACGATGAAGTGACAACAGCCAGAGCGTTAAAGCGAGACGAAAATAAAAACCGGCAGCTCACCGTGCTTGCCGGTGACTATTTCAGCGGACTGTATTATTCGCTTTTATCTGAAATGAAGGATATCTATATGATTCGGACGCTCGCTACGGCAATTAAAGAAATCAATGAGCATAAAATCCGTCTGTACGATCGGTCTGTCAATGACTTGAATCAATTGATCGAAAGCATGGCGATTGTGGAAGCGGCCCTGTTTCACAGAGTGTCAGACCACTTTAATCTTCCGCGCTGGAAAGAGCTGGCGAGTGATTTTTTTGTATATAAGCGGCTGATGAACGGCAATGCTATATTTCTCGATGTCATCGGTAATATTGTAAAGTCAGGGAAATCAAAGGCTGACATAATGGAAGATAGCTTCCGAAAGGCAAAGCAAAGCATTGAAACGCTGCTGCCGCTCAATTCACCAATCCAAAACCTCATGCTGAACCGGCTTAAAGCGATCAGCCAGGACAAAACATATCATCAGAAAGTGGAAGAAGGGTAATCAACATGCAGGAGTCAAAAGAACAGCGCGTACACGGCGTGTTTGAAAAAATTTATAAAAATTATGACCAAATGAACTCTGTTATCAGTTTTCAGCAGCATAAAAAGTGGCGCGATAAAACGATGCAGATCATGAATGTAAAAGAAGGCGCAAAAGCGCTTGATGTCTGCTGCGGAACGGCTGACTGGACGATTGCCCTCGCAGAAGCGGCCGGAAAAAGCGGCGAAATCAAAGGACTGGATTTCAGCAAAAATATGCTGAGCATCGGTGAGAAAAAAGTGAAAGAGGGCGGTTACAGCCAAATTGAGCTTTTGCACGGAAATGCGATGGAGCTTCCTTTCGCTGATGATTCTTTTGATTTTGTCACCATCGGCTTCGGGCTGCGAAACGTTCCCGATTATCTGACCGTGCTGAAAGAAATGCGGCGGGTCGTCAAACCGGGCGGGCAGGTCGTATGTCTGGAAACATCCCAGCCGGAAATGTTCGGATTCAGACAGGCATATTTTCTTTATTTTAAATACATCATGCCTTTCTTCGGAAAAATGTTTGCGAAGAGCTATAAAGAATATTCTTGGCTTCAAGAATCGGCAAGAGAATTTCCCGGTATGAAAGAACTTGCGCGTCTGTTTGAAGAAGCGGGCCTGACGAATGTCAAATACCATTCGTTTACCGGCGGAGTGGCCGCTACGCATATCGGTTGGAAATGATGAATATACAGATGTTTGGGTGAATGATATGAAATTTAAAATGGCCTATTCTTTTTTAAATGACGATATTGATGTGATCGAAAGGGAGCTTGAGCAAACGGTGCGGTCAGACTATCCCTTGCTGAGTGAAGCCGGGCTCCATCTGCTCCAGGCGGGCGGCAAGCGGATCCGCCCTGTTTTCGTATTGCTTTCCGGCATGTTCGGCGACTATGACATTAATAAAATAAAATATGTTGCGGTGACGCTGGAAATGATTCATATGGCGTCCCTCGTGCATGACGACGTCATTGATGACGCCGAGCTGCGGAGGGGAAAACCGACCATCAAAGCCAAGTGGGACAACCGCATCGCCATGTATACCGGTGATTATATGCTTGCGGGCTCACTTGAGATGATGACGAGATTGGATGAGCCGAAAGCCCACCGGATCCTGTCCAAAACCATCGTAGAAGTATGCCTCGGAGAAATTGAACAGATCAGAGATAAATACAATATGGAGCAAAACCTCAGAACCTATTTGCGCCGCATCAAACGGAAAACGGCTCTTCTCATTGCCGTCAGCTGTCAGCTCGGCGCCATCGCTTCGGGAGCTGATGAGAAGATTCACAAGGCATTATATTGGTTCGGTTATTACGTGGGCATGTCCTATCAGATTATTGACGACATTCTTGATTTCACTTCAACGGAAGAGGAACTGGGAAAACCGGTCGGAGGGGATCTGCTGCAAGGAAATGTCACTCTGCCCGTTTTGTACGCGCTACGTCAGCCTGAATTGAAAAATCAGCTGAAATTAATTAACAGTGAAACAACACAGGAGCAGCTCGCCCCCATTATTGAAAATATTAAACGCACAGACGCGATTGAAAAATCAATGGCCGTCAGTGACAGGTACTTAAAAAAAGCGTTTGAAAAACTGAATACACTGCCGAGAGGACGTGCGCGCTCATCATTGGCCGCCATCGCCAAATATATCGGCAAACGGAAATTTTAAATTCCTTTTACGAACAAGATGTGAACATTCTCCGCCCTGGATTGATTAATTGTCAGAAAGATGTTACGATTTCGGTGTGCAACTTGAAAGCCTATACATAATGATGGGGTGGAGAATCTTATGGAAAAAACTTTTATCATGGTAAAACCGGACGGCGTACAGCGCCAGCTGATCGGAGAGATTTTATCCAGATTTGAGCGTAAGGGCTTACAATTGGCAGGAGCCAAGCTAATGCAAGTTTCAGAACAGATGGCTGAAAACCATTATGCTGAACATAAAGGGAAGCCGTTTTTCGGCGAGCTTGTGGAATTCATTACATCAGGACCCGTATTTGCAATGGTATGGGAAGGGGAAAATGTAGTAGAGATCACAAGACAGCTGATCGGAAAAACGAACCCGAAAGATGCACTGCCGGGCACAATCCGCGGTGACTACGGCATGTTTGTCGGCAAAAATATCATTCACGGTTCAGACTCCTTAGAAAGCGCTGAGAGGGAAATTCACATTTTCTTTAAACAGGAAGAGCTTGTACCGTATCAAAAATTAATGGCCGACTGGGTGTACTAAACCGTCAGCCTTTCTTTTTCTCGTATTATGAAAAGGTTTACATCATTTAAAAAAGACAGAGGCTGCGTTGCCCTGTCTTTTCGTTTCTCACAAATCAGCCTGCGGGCTGATTTTTTTATTGAAATCGTACAATTTCGACAGAAAACAGGCTATACTAGGACAAAAGACAGCGAGATTGGGAGAGAAGCAATGGAGCCTTACGAAATTTTTATCACCAAGTGGAAACAAATAACCGGCGTTGATTTATCTTTATACAAAGAAGCACAGATGAAAAGGCGGCTGACGTCCCTTTATGAAAAGAAGGGGTTCAGAGATTTTCAGGAATTTGCCGCCGCTTTGGAAGAGGACAAGCTTTTATTAAACGAAACATTGGACAGAATGACGATCAATGTTTCTGAATTTTACCGAAATTATAAACGGTGGGAAGTTCTTGAAACCTCAATTCTTCCGTTAATAAAGCATAACAAACCGTTAAAAATATGGAGTGCGGCCTGTTCAACGGGAGAGGAGCCTTATACTTTGGCTATGATTCTCAATCAGCAGACGGGACTGGCCGGATTTGATATATTGGCGACGGATATTGATGAAAAGGCGCTAAGCAAAGCCAAGCGGGGCATCTATCAGGAACGCTCGCTGCAAGAGGTGCCGGCTTCCGTGAAAAGCCGTTATTTCACCAAGCAGGCTGACAACAGTTATCAAGTAAAACAAGAGATTCAGAACAACATCCGGTTTAAGCGGCACAACCTGCTTGCCGACAGCTATGAACAGGATTTTGATCTGATCGTCTGCCGCAACGTCTTTATTTATTTTACTGAAAAAGCAAAAGAAGAGCTGTATGTGAAAATGGCGGGCAGTCTGAAAAAGAACGGAATTCTGTTTGTCGGCAGTACAGAACAAATTTTCAGCCCGGAAAAATTCGGCCTTGAGAGCACTGATACATTTTTTTATCAAAAAAGATAGAAGACATTTAATGAAAACTTGTGGTATAGTTTTACTTAAAAGCGTTAATGCGATGAAGGGAGAAGAAAGAAATGAGATACTTAACAGCCGGAGAATCACACGGTCCGCAGCTGACGACAATTATAGAAGGTGTGCCTGCGGGGCTTTATATAACTGAAGAAGACATTAATTTTGAGCTTGCCAGACGTCAAAAAGGGCACGGCCGCGGACGCCGCATGCAGATTGAAACGGACAGAGCGAAGATCACAAGCGGCGTGCGGCATGCCCGGACACTCGGTTCACCCATCGCGCTCGTTGTAGAAAATAAAGATTGGACTCACTGGACAAAAATCATGGGCGCCGCACCGATTACAGAAGAAGAAGAAAGTGAAATGAAACGCCAGATTTCAAGGCCGAGACCGGGGCACGCAGATTTGAACGGTGCTATTAAGTATAATCACCGTGATATGAGAAATGTGTTAGAACGATCTTCCGCGCGTGAGACAACGGTTCGCGTGGCTGCCGGAGCCGTCGCTAAAAAGATTTTAGCGGAGCTTGGCATTAAAGTCGCCGGGCATGTCCTGCAAATCGGCAGCGTAAAAGCAGAGAAAACCGATTACACATCCATTGAGGATCTCAAACGGGAAACGGAAGAATCACCGGTCAGATGCTACGATGAAGAAGCAGGCCGTCAAATGATGGCAGCCATTGATGAAGCGAAGGCAAACGGCGACTCGATCGGCGGAATCGTTGAAGTGATCGTCGAAGGCATGCCGGTCGGTGTCGGAAGCTATGTCCACTATGACCGTAAGCTGGACAGCAAGCTCGCTGCTGCCGTTCTGTCGATTAACGCGTTTAAAGGCGTAGAGTTCGGCATCGGTTTTGAAGCGGCCGGCAAAAACGGCAGTGAAGTTCATGATGAAATCGTATGGGATGAAGAGAAAGGCTATACACGAGCCACAAACAGGCTCGGAGGATTAGAAGGCGGTATGACGACGGGAATGCCGATTGTCGTCCGCGGCGTTATGAAACCGATCCCTACTTTGTACAAGCCGCTGAAAAGCGTCGACATTGAAACGAAAGAACCGTTTACAGCGAGCATTGAACGTTCAGACAGCTGCGCGGTTCCTGCAGCAAGCGTAGTGGCTGAAGCAGCAGTGGCCTGGGAAATCGCAAATGCCGTCGTCGAACAATTCGGGCTTGACCAGATCGACCGCATTAAAGAAAATGTTGAAAACATGAAAAAACTATCGAGGGAATTCTGATGAAAGAGCTTGAGGTTCGGACAGCTTCCTCCGCATATCCCGTGTATATCGGTGAAGGCATAAGGAAACAGGCCGCTGCCCTTTTGTCTTCACTGAACAGGCCGCTGACAAAGATCCTTCTCATCATCGATGCTGAAGTTGACCGGCTTTATGGTGATGAGATGTTCCGGCTTTTAAACGAAACATGGCCCGTGAAAAAAGTGATCGTTCCAAGCGGAGAAGAAGCGAAGTCTCTAATAGAATATGAACGGATTCAAACGGAAGCGATCGCTTTCCATATGGACCGCTCCTCATGTATGATCGCCTTCGGAGGCGGCGTGACGGGTGATTTGGCCGGCTTTTGCGCAGCAACTTTTATGCGCGGAATTGATTTCATTCAAATGCCGACGACACTGCTTGCCCATGACAGCGCGGTCGGCGGCAAGGTGGCCGTCAACCATAAACTCGGAAAGAACTTAATCGGCGCGTTTTATCAGCCGAAAGCGGTGATTTACGATACGGAGCTTCTGAAAACCCTGCCGGAAGAAGAGCTGAGATCGGGCATGGCTGAAGTGATCAAACACGCGTTTATCGCCGATCATGCTTTTTTAGAAAAACTTCTCACGTTTGACACGTTGCAAGGACTGACAAGCGCTGAGCTGAATGAAATGATTTATAAAGGAATTTCAATCAAATCGGCCGTCGTGCATGAGGACGAAAAGGAAGAGGGGATAAGAGCTTTTCTGAATTTCGGCCATACGCTCGGCCATGCCGTTGAGGCGGAATACGGCTACGGCCGGATTACACATGGAGATGCGGTCGCCCTCGGCATGCAGTTTGCCCTTTACGTGAGTGAACAGGTTGCGGGTTGCAAGATGAACAGGAAAGAACTCACACAATGGCTGATTGGGCTCGGCTACCCGGGAAGCATCAGACAAGATATTGAAACGCCGGTCCTCTCCGCCCGGATGATGAATGATAAAAAAACGCGCGGAGGCATGACACAGTTCATCGTGTTAAAGGAATTAGGCGAAGCGCGGGACTGCATGCTTTCAAAAGATGAGCTCGAAAATTTGCTGAACAAATGGCGAATGGAGGAAACAGCATGATGATACGCGGCATTCGCGGAGCAACAACGGTGGAACAAGACACCGAACAAGAAATTTTAGAAAAAACACAGCAGCTGCTTGAAAAAATCATTGAACAAAATGGATGCAATCCGGAAGACGTTGTACAGATCCTGTTATCCGCCACGCCTGATATCCATTCCGTATTTCCGGCAAAAGCGGTCCGCCGCCTTTCCGGGTGGCAGTACGTCCCGGTGACGTGCATGCAGGAAATGGATGTCACCGGCGCTCTGCAAAAGTGTATCCGTGTCCTGATGACGGTTCAGACGGATACGCCTCAGGATGAAATCAAGCATGTCTATTTAGAAAAAGCCGTTGTGTTAAGGCCGGATTTATCATTGACAAAAAATACTGACATGTAATACGATAAACAAAGCTTAGAAATACACAAGAGTGTGTATAGAGCTGGTAAGTAAGATATTGAACAGTTGAGTTTAGAATAGGGTAGCAGAGAATGAGTTTAGCTGAGCTGAGATAAACACGTTTTTATTCTGCCCAAAAGAAGCCTTTCTTTTGGGTTTATTTCTTATACGCAAGACTCCTCTCACTCTTCATCTCATTCTCCTTACCGTAAGGAGGAGAATCATGAATTTACAATCGGATGTTTCTTTATTTTTAAAGGACAGTCTGACACACCGCACCATTCCAATCGCAGAGACTTTTACGGTCGACACGATCACACCCATTCAGATGGTTGAAAAACTGGACAGAAACATTACGTATCTTTTAGAAAGCAAGGATGAGTCGTCAAGCTGGTCGAGATACTCTTTTATCGGCCTCGATCCTTTTATCACGATTAAAGAGAGTCATAACACATTCACTGCCGCTGATCCAAATGGGCATACGCTGTTTGAAGGCGGAGAATTAAAAGCCGTGCTTGACTGGATGAATGAAAGCTTCCGCATTAAAACACCCGAGCTTGATATCCCATTTGCGGGAGGGGCGGTCGGTTATCTGAGCTATGACATGATTCCTTTGATTGAGCCTTCCGTGCCAAGCCACGCGAAAGTAACAGATTTCGAAAAATGCATGCTGTTTGTCTGCCGGAAAATCATCGCGTACGACCACGAAACGAAACAAGTGCATTTCATTCAGTATGCGGAGCTTAATGGCCGGGAGACGGAGGAAGAAAAGCGGGCCGTTTTTAAAGAAAATTGCGCGGAGCTTCGTAAGCTTATCGGTATTTTGACAGAATCGAAAGATATGAAAGAGCCGTTTTTTTCTAAAGAAACGTTTGACACGCCAAGTTTTGCCGATGTGACATCCAATTATACGAAAGAAGAGTTTATGGCCGGTGTTAATAAACTGAAAGAATATATAAAAGCGGGAGACATTTTTCAAGGGGTGCTTTCGCAAAAGTTTGACATTCCGGTATCCAGGCATTCATTTGAGCTGTACAGGGTGCTCCGCATCGTCAATCCTTCACCTTATATGTACTATATCAAACTGCCTGACAGAGACATTGTCGGGAGTTCGCCTGAACGTCTGATCCGCGTGCATGACAGGCACCTGGAAATTCATCCGATTGCCGGAACGAGAAGAAGGGGCGCCGGAAAAGAAGAGGACGAACGCCTGAAAAAAGAGCTGATGAATGACGAAAAAGAAAAAGCTGAACATTACATGCTCGTCGATCTTGCGCGCAATGACATCGGCAGAGTTGCGGAGTACGGTTCCGTAGCCGTTCCGGAATTCACAAAGGTCGTTTCTTTTTCACATGTGATGCACATCATCTCTGTTGTAACCGGCCGTTTAAAGCAGGGCGTCCATCCCGTTGACGCGCTGATGTCGGCATTCCCGGCAGGAACACTCACGGGCGCTCCGAAAATCCGCGCGATGCAGCTTTTAAATGAATTAGAACCGACTTCCAGAGAAACCTACGGCGGATGTATCGCTTATATCGGATTTGACGGGTCAATTGATTCGTGTATTACCATCCGCACCATGAGTGTCAAAAACGGTACGGCGTCGGTGCAGGCGGGCGCGGGAATAGTCGCCGATTCCGTCCCGGAAGCCGAATATGAAGAGAGCTGTAATAAAGCGGGGGCGCTTTTAAAAACGATTCAAATTGCAGAAGACATCTTTTCTGGCGGGGAGGAGAAGACGGATGAACAAATTTCTGCAATCGTGCGTTAATGGCCATACGCTGAAAACCGGAGAAGCCGAAAAGCTGATGGAGATGATGATGAACGGGGACATGTCGCAGTCTGAGATCGGCGGGATTTTATCGGTATTAGCCCACCGAGGTGAAACGGCGGAGGAGCTTGCCGGATTTGTAAAAGTGATGCGGGCGCGGGCACAGACATCAGGTGGCTTGGCGGATGTCGTTGATACGTGCGGAACAGGCGGAGACGGGATTTCTACGTTTAACATATCCACGGCAGCGGCAATTACAGCTTCTGCCGCCGGAGCTAAAGTTGCCAAGCACGGAAATCGTTCCGTTTCGTCTAAAAGCGGCAGCGCGGATGTGCTGGAAAAGCTGGGGGTTTCCATTCAAGCCACTCCAGACAGCGTCAAACGCAGCATTGAAATGAAACAAATGGGGTTTTTGTTTGCGCCGCTGTTTCATTCGTCAATGAAGCACGTCGCCGCCGCAAGAAAAGAGCTTGGCTTCCGAACCGTATTTAATCTGCTGGGCCCGCTCAGCAACCCGCTGCAGGTGAAGCGGCAGGTGATCGGCGTCTATTCATTTGATAAAGCGCGCCTGATGGCAAGCGCTCTGGAACAATTTGATGTCAGACACGTCATGCTTGTGTCGGCCCGTGACGGATTAGATGAATTGTCCATCACGGCACCGACCGATATCATTGAACTGAAAAACGGTGAACGTCTGGAATATTCTGTTTCACCTGAACAATTCGGTTTTACAGAAGGTTCACTAAAGGATATTCAAGTGAGTTCATCGGAAGAAAGCGCGCTCCTCATTCAGAATATTTTTGCAAATAAAGCTCCGTCATCCGCTCTGCATATTACCGCCTTAAATGCGGGCGCGGCCATTTATACGGCAGGTCTTGCAAACGATCTGAAAGAAGGAACGAAAACCGCCTTAGAAGCGATTCAAAACGGAGATGCCAAAAGGCAGCTCGAACGTCTGAAACAGAAAGAGGAAGAAATGTATGCTTGATCAAATCATTCAGCAGAAAAAAGAAGAAATCAAATCCATCGTGCTGCCGGAAACCTGTCAAATTGAACGGAGATCCTTTAAAAAAGCGCTCCTGAACCCGAACCGTTTTATCGGGCTGATTGCCGAAGTGAAAAAAGCTTCGCCGTCTAAAGGATTGATTAAAGAGCATTTTGTTCCGGAAACGATTGCGGCGGATTATGAAGCGGCTAAAGCCGACGCCCTTTCGGTTCTCACGGATACCCGTTTTTTTCAGGGGAGAAATCAATTTCTGACTGATGTTAAACAAACCGTGTCTCTTCCCGTGCTGAGAAAAGATTTTATTATTGATTCCCTTCAGGTGGAGGAATCGTTCAGGATCGGCGCCGATGCCATTTTGCTGATCGGGGAAGCGCTGGAACCTTCAGAGCTTCATGAGCTTTATCTGGAAGCCCGCGAGAAGGGCATGGACGTTCTCGTTGAAATCCATGATGAAACTGTGCTTGAACGGATTTTACAAGTGTTTCAGCCGGACATTCTCGGCATAAACAACCGGGACTTAAAAACGTTCCGTACTTCTGTTTCGCAAACGGAAAAAATAGCGCAGCTTGTACCGGACGGCTGCCTGCTGGTCAGTGAAAGCGGCATCGGTTCTTTCGCTGACCTGCAATTCGTCAACAAGCGCGGGGCGCAGGCTGTATTGGTCGGAGAATCCTTAATGAGAGAGGATTCGCAGCAAAAGGCGATCCGCGGACTGTTCGGGGAGTGACGGTATGAAAAAGCCTGAGTTAAAGTACTGCGGAATACGCTCGAAGCGTGATTACGAACTTGCGGCAGCTTCAGGAGCGGATTATCTGGGATTTATTTTTGCCGCAAGCAAACGGAGAGTAACGCCGGATGAGGTTCGGAAATGGAAAGAGCAGGTCCGGACAGACAAGAAACATGTCGGAGTATTTGTAAATGAAACGATAGAAAACATCGCGCAAATCGCCTCTGATCTGGCACTTGACGCCATCCAGCTTCACGGTGATGAATCGCCTGAGCATGCCCTCCGTCTCCGTCCGCTTGTGCGCTCGGAGATATGGAAAGCGCTCCATCACGGGGAAGGGACGCTTCGTCAGATGACTCAATTTGCACCTGCTGTCGACGGCTATGTCATTGATTCTTCAGTAAAAGGAATGAGAGGCGGCACGGGAATCGCGTTTTCATGGGCCCGTGTCCCCTTGTACCGAAAGCAGGCTCAAAATGCAAACAAGCGCTGTTTTATCGCGGGCGGCGTTAATCCTGGAACGATTACCGGCTTACTGAGATCGCGTCCGTGCGGTATAGATCTTGCCAGCGGAATTGAAAAAAACGGACAAAAGGATCAAACACTGATCCGGCTTTTAGAAGAAAGGATGAACCACTATGTATCCATATCCAAATGAAATCGGAAGATACGGCGAATTCGGCGGCAAATTTGTCCCTGAAACATTGATGCGGCCCCTTGAGGAAATCGAAACGGCTTTCACAGAATTAAAGAATGATCCCGTTTTTCATGCCGAATATAAAAAACTACTGTTTGATTACTCCGGAAGACCGACCGCATTAACGTTCGCAGACAGGGTGTCAGAGTATTTGGGAGGGGCGAAAATCTATCTGAAAAGAGAAGATTTAAACCATACCGGCTCCCATAAAATTAACAACGCGTTAGGCCAGATTCTGCTTGCCAAAAAGATGGGCAAAACGAAAATCATCGCCGAAACCGGTGCGGGACAGCACGGTGTGGCTGCCGCGACAGCCGCCGCAAAATTCGGTTTTAAGTGTACGGTTTTTATGGGCGAAGAAGACGTTGCGCGCCAGTCGCTGAACGTATTCCGGATGAAACTGCTCGGCGCGGAAGTGGTGCCGGTCACAAGCGGAAACGGCACGCTGAAAGATGCGACGAATGAGGCGATCAGGTATTGGGTCCAGCATTGTGAAGATCATTTCTATCTTATCGGTTCTGTAGTGGGTCCGCACCCATATCCGTATATCGTTCGCGAATTTCAGAAAATCATCGGCGAGGAAGCGAAAGAACAGCTTCGCCGGGTTGAAGGAACGCTCCCGGATAAGGTTGTTGCATGTGTCGGCGGCGGAAGCAATGCGATGGGCATTTTTCAGGCCTTTTTAGACGAAGATACTGAGCTGATCGGCGCCGAGGCTGCCGGAAAAGGAATTGATACACCGCTGCATGCGGCAACGATCGCAAAAGGGACGCTCGGGGTGATTCACGGTTCAATGACCTATTTAATACAAGATCAATACGGGCAGATTATCGAACCGTATTCCATTTCAGCAGGACTTGATTACCCGGGGATCGGCCCTGAGCACGCCTATCTGCATAAAAGCGGCCGTGTAACGTACGAAAGCGTGACAGACGATGAAGCGATTGCCGCGTTACGTCTGCTTTCTGAAACAGAAGGTATTCTTCCGGCTATTGAATCTGCCCACGCTCTGGCAAAAGCGTTTGAAATGGCAAAAGACATGGATAAAGACAAAATCATTCTCGTCAGTTTGTCGGGAAGAGGAGATAAAGATGTTCATACGCTGATGAATGTTTTGGAAAACGGGGTGGAGACACATGTTTAATCTGCGAGATTCTGAAAAATTATTTATCCCTTTTATTACAGCTGGCGATCCGCTTCCTGACATTTCTGTTGAGCTGGCAATATCATTGCAGAATGCAGGCGCTTCTGCCCTTGAAATCGGCGTTCCTTACACAGATCCGCTTGCGGACGGACCCGTCATACAACGGGCTTCAAAACGGGCTCTGGAAAACGGAATGAATATCGTAAAAGCAATTGAACTTGGCGGCAAAATGAAAAAAAACGGCGTTCATATTCCAATTATCCTCTTTACGTATTATAATCCTGTGTTACAATTAGAAAAAGAATACTTTTTCGCTTTACTGCGGGAAAACGACATAGACGGTCTGCTTGTACCCGACCTTCCATTAGAGGAAAGCGCCCTTTTGCAAATGACATGCAAAAAGGAGAACATCGCTTATATCTCACTGGTTGCGCCGACAAGTGAAGACCGTTTGAAAATAATTACTGAACAGGCCAGCGGCTTTGTGTATTGTGTATCCTCTTTAGGAGTGACGGGCGTACGCAGCGAATTCGATCCGTCTGTATACTCTTTCATTCGTAAGGTGAAAGAATTCAGCTCTGTTCCGGTGGCGGTCGGTTTTGGCATTTCAAACCGCAAACAGGTTGACGGGATGAATGAAATATCTGACGGTGTCGTTGTCGGCAGCGCGCTTGTCAAAAAAGTTGAAGAGCTTAAAACAAAGCTTGTGAATCCCGGAACAAGAGCTGATGCGCTTCTTGAATTTGAAGAATACGCAAAGACGTTCGGACGACTGTACAGTGTAAAATGAGGTGACTGGATTTGCAGATTAAAGAACAGCTGCGGCAGCTGAAACCGTATCAGCCGGGCAAACCAATAGAAGAAGTGAAAATGGAATACGGGCTTGAGAAAGTAGTAAAACTCGCTTCTAACGAAAATCCGTTCGGCTGTTCACAGGCCGCTAAAGATGCGCTGCATCAGGAGATTGAGCAGCTTGCGCTGTATCCCGACGGTTACAGTGCCGCTTTGAGAACGCGGCTCAGTGAGCATCTGCAGGTCAGTGAATCTTCTATCATTTTCGGCAACGGCTCTGATGAGCTTGTGCAGATTATCTGCCGTTCTTTATTAAATGATCAGGCAAACACGATTACCGCCGCCCCGACTTTCCCGCAATACAGACACAATGCGGTGATTGAAGGCGCTGAGGTGCGCGAGGTGCCGCTCCGCAGTGACGGCGCTCATGATTTGGATGGGATGCTGGAAGCAATTGACGGCAAGACGAAAGTCATATGGGTATGCAACCCCAATAATCCGACGGGGACATATACTTCTGAGCAAGAGCTAATCGCCTTTTTAAACAGAGTTCCCGAGCATATACTCGTTGTACTTGATGAAGCGTACTACGAGTATGTCACGGCGGAAGATTACCCAGAAAGCATTCCCCTTTTAAAGCAATATGCGAATGTCATGATCCTCCGCACCTTCTCTAAAGCGTACGGACTTGCCGCGCTGCGCGTCGGATACGGCATTGCGGACGAAGCGCTGATCCGCCAGATTGAACCGGCGAGAGAGCCGTTCAATACGAGCAGAATCGGTCAGGCTTCGGCACTGGCAGCGCTTGATGACCAGACATTTATTCAGGAATGCGTCGAGAAAAATCAAGCAGGCCTTAAGCAGTATTATGATTTTGCAGAAACTCACGGATTAACTTGTTATCCTTCACAAACCAACTTTGTGCTCATTGATTTCAACCGCCCGGCGGATGAACTGTTCCAAGCCCTGTTGGAAAAAGGATATATCGTCCGCTCAGGACAGGCGCTCGGATTTCCGACAGCGTTAAGGATTACGGTCGGTACGAAAGAGCAGAATGAGGAAATTCTCACAATTTTAGCTGAAATATTATAAGAGGTGATCAAGCATCACCTCTTTGCTCTATTAAAATAGTTGAAAAAGGAAATGAGTGAAATGAAGGATACTATATTGCTTGCGGGGATCGGGCTGATCGGCGGATCGATCGCATTGGCCATCAAAAAGGAGCATCCGCATAAACGGATTATCGGTGTGGATATTTCGGAAGAACAGCTCACTGCCGCGCTGAAGCTCGGAATTATTGACGAGCGGGCCGGTTCATTTACGGAAGGGGCGCAGCAAGCGTCTGTTGTCATTATCGCCACGCCTGTCGCCCAAACGCTGAAAATGCTCGATGTGCTGGCCGCATCAGACATCACCCATGAACTCCTGATTACGGATGTGGGCAGCACGAAACAGAAAGTCGTCAGCTACGCCGACAAAGTGCTTCCGGCTCACTATCAATTTGTCGGCGGCCATCCGATGGCGGGATCTCATAAATCCGGAGCCGCTGCCGCGAAAGAATTTTTATTCGAAAATGCGTTTTACATTCTAACACCCGGAAAATCGACTTCTAAAGAGTCAGTAACGCATCTGAAGGAACTCTTAAAAGCGGCAAACGCCCACTTTGTGGAGATGACCCCAGAGGAGCATGACGGCGTAACGAGCGTCATCAGCCATTTCCCTCATATCGTTGCTACAAGCCTCGTACATCAGGCTCATCATGCTGAAGAAGATTATCCGTATTTGAAACGTTTCGCAGCCGGCGGTTTTCGGGACATCACCAGGATCGCCTCAAGCAGTCCGGCGATGTGGAGGGACATACTTCTTCATAACAAAGATAAACTGCTTGACCGCTTCAAAGAATGGAAACGGGAGATTGACACGATCGAATCTTATGTAGAAAATGAAGATGCGGACAGCCTGTTCGGATATTTTAAAAAAGCGAAAGATTATCGCGACGGTCTGCCGCTCCGTCAAAAAGGAGCGATCCCGTCCTTTTATGACCTTTATGTCGATGTTCCCGATCATCCGGGGGTCATTTCGGAAATTACGGCAATATTGGCAGAAGAAAAAATCAGTATCACCAACATCCGCATTATCGAAACAAGAGAAGATATTAACGGAATTCTCAGAATCAGTTTCCAGACTGATGATGACCGGAAACGCGCGGAAACCTGCATTCAATCCCGCGCCAAATATGACACATTTTACGCTGACTGAGGTGGAAAACATTGAAAAGAGAAAAAGTGACGTCTTTAAACGGTGAAATTCATATTCCGGGGGATAAATCCGTCTCCCACCGTTCTGTTATGTTCGGAGCGCTTGCGGAAGGAACGACAACGGTAAAAAACTTTTTGCCCGGAGCCGATTGTCTGAGCACCATTGCCTGCTTCAAAAAAATGGGTGTCTCCATTGAACAAAACGGAAGTGATGTAACGATATACGGGAAGGGCATTGACGCACTTTGTGAGCCTGACAGCCTTCTTGATGTCGGAAATTCCGGCACGACCATCCGCCTGATGCTCGGCATTTTAGCCGGACGCCCATTTCACAGTACGGTAGCGGGCGACGAAAGTATTGCAAAGCGCCCGATGAAGAGGGTGACGGAGCCTTTAAAACAGATGGGAGCCGCGATTGACGGAAGAGCGGACGGAGGATTTACGCCTTTATCCGTAAGAGGCGGACAATTGAAAGGCATTGATTACGTCTCCCCTGTTGCAAGCGCGCAGATCAAATCCGCCGTGCTGCTTGCCGGATTGCAGGCTGAAGGGACGACGACCGTCACTGAGCCTCATAAATCAAGAGACCATACGGAACGGATGCTGAACGCTTTTGGCGCCGAGCTTGCGGAAACGGAGACGAGCGCTTCCGTAACGGGCGGTCAGAAGCTCCGGGGAGCTGATATTTTCGTGCCCGGCGATATTTCTTCAGCGGCCTTTTTCCTCGCGGCAGGCGCTGTCGTTCCCGGAAGCCGGATTGTGCTGAAAAACGTCGGCCTGAACCCGACACGCACGGGAATGATTGATGTCTTAAAGCAAATGGGGGCTTCACTTGAAGTGATTCCTTCAGAAGCGGACAGCGCGGAGCCTTACGGAGACCTGGTTATTGAAACTTCAGATCTGAAAGCGGCAGAAATCGGCGGAGAAATCATTCCCCGTTTAATTGACGAGATCCCGATTATCGCCCTTTTGGCAACGCAGGCTGAAGGCACAACTGTCATTAAAGACGCTGCGGAGCTGAAGGTGAAGGAAACGAACCGGATCGACACCGTCGTATCAGAGCTCCGGAAAATCGGCGCAGACATTGAACCGACTGAAGACGGCATGAAAATACACGGCAAAAAAACGCTTGCGGGCGGAGCCGATGTGTCAAGCCACGGCGACCACCGCATCGGCATGATGCTCGGTATCGCTTCATGCCTGACAGAAGAGCCGATTGATATCCGTGATACTGAGGCGATCCATGTCTCATATCCGACATTTTTTGAGCATTTAGATCAATTAGCCAAAAAAGCCTGAAGACGATTCTTCGGGCTTTTTTCTTCATGTGTCATAAAATCTTGGGCATTGACATAGCTTGTCTTAAACAGGAAATAACAGAAAGGGGGAATGCGTTTTCGTTACAGTAACAGCCGGAACAAATTGTGCTGTCTGCGTATAAAGATGCCGTCCCCTTTTTTGCCGTTTTCCTCTTAACTATTTTCTGATAAACTATAATGCCGGGTGAAGCATCTTATTTGCGGGCAGGCTCTGTCTGAATTATGATAAGAATAACCCGAATAAAAACCCTTTTCATTGGTTGATGAGGTATAGGAAAAGAAAGGACCGGTCTGATTTGAATACATTGATTCAAGAAGCCATAAAATTAGTTGAAGCAGGTGAAACCGAAAAGGGACTCAAAGCGCTTTCAAAAGCTGAAACAGAGCTTCATGACGAAGACAAAGCCATTGCAGCCCAGCTCTACTATGAATGGGGAAACGCCGAAAAAGCGTTAGCGCTGATCAGTGATCTGCATGACCTTTATCCGGATGAGTCTGAGCTGACGAATTTTTACGCCGAATTGTTAATAGATATTGATGAAGAAGAAAAAGCTCTTGAGGTGCTGGAGACAATTTCTCCGGAAGATCCGTCTTACGCGGAAAGCCTTCTTTTAATGGCTGATCTGTATCAGATGCAGGGCTTATTTGAAGTAAGTGAGCAAAAGCTGTTACAGGCGAAAGCGATGTTACAAGATGAACCTGTTATTGATTTCGCTCTGGGGGAATTATACTTCACTCAGGGATCATACGCAAAAGCCGTTCCTTACTATGAAGAGACGGCAAAAGAACGGCACGAAATCGGCGGCGTAAATGTTCATCAGAGGCTGGCTGAGTCATTGAGCGCGGCGGGTGAATTTGAGGAAGCGATTTCATGGTATGAAAAAGCGGCGGCAGAACATACAGAACCGAATACGATTTTCGGGTACGGGTTCACAGCCTATCAGGCGGGAATGGTCAAAACAGCCATCAAGCAGCTGTCTGATTTAAAAGGGATTGATCCTTCCTATTCATCGCTTTATATGCCGCTTGCAAAAAGCTACGAGGCAGAAGGCATGTATGAAGAAGCATTAAAAACCGCTAAAGAAGGTATTACTTACGATGAATACAATAAAGAGCTCTTTCTCTATGCGGCGAAAATGGCGTTAAAGCTCGGCAACGCAGAAGAAGGCAAAAAGCTTCTTCAGGAAGCGCTGGCGCTCGATCCGGGTTACGTAGAAGCGCTCCATACGCTTTTAGCCGTCTATCATAAAGAAGAAAGCTTTGAAGAGATTATTGATCTGATTCAGGAAGTCCGCGGCTACGGAGAAGAAGATCCGAAATACAATTGGTATTTGGCGGGTGCCTATACAGGCCTTGAGCAATACGCTGAAGCGAAAAAAAGCTTCGAAGCTGCGTATCTCCATTATCAGGATGATCGGGATTTCTTATATGAATACGCTCACTTCTTATTGGAAGAGGGTCTCCAGAAAGAAGCGCTGCCGCTTTTAAAACAAGTGCTTTCAATGGATGGAACAAACGAAGAGCTTGAAGAAACAATCTTACGGATAGAGGATGAATTTTTAAGATAAGCAGGATTTTGGACCATGCTTGCTGAATGTATAAGTGATGTCAGATTATACGATCGATAGAGGAGGGAATTACATGCAGACCCCTGTTTCTGTCAATGAAAAAAAGGATTTTATCCGTTGGTTTTTAAATCATTATCAGCTTAAACGCCGGGAGTGCGTCTGGATTTTAAATTATTTAATGAGTCATGATTCATTAATGGAAAAAGTCCATTTTGTAGAACAAGCCGAATTTTGCCCGAGAGGCATTATCATGTCTACTCATTGCGTTGATGAGGTGCCGTTTAGGTTTTACAAAGAAAATGTCATGACCACGGACGCGGAAAAATCTTTTCACGACATCCGGTTAAATAAACAGCAGGATTTATTTATCCAGCTGAATTTCCGTTCGGCCTACAGCTCGCCGGAATATGCCGCTGTTCTTGAATCAAATCCGCATCTGCCGAAAGACCTGTTTGAAAATAAACAGGATCAGGGGATGGCCGAAAAAATATTAGAACATGCCATTTCCACTTTCCAGCGGGAAAAGCTGCTTAAAGATATCGACGAGGCGCTGGACCGCCACGACAAAGAAACATTTGAAAAGCTTTCTCGCCAATTGAATCAGCTCACATAAATGACAGCCTTGCATATTCTGCAAGGCTTGTTGCGTAAAGAGGAGGAACGAGACATGAGATGGAGGGCCGCTGATGCCGATGTCTATTTACAATCTGCGGATTACATTGATACCGCTGTCATTCCGTTAATTTCCATAACGTCTTCAGGAGGCTTAAAAGAGGCCGTTGAACAGGGGGAAAGCACTCAATTGCTTTCTGAAGAGCTTGAGCGCCAATTGAAGGGACGGGTATATTTATTCCCCTCTTATACATATGTTGATATAGACCAATCACAAATCGCCCTGCTTCAAAAACTCAAAGAAGAGGTGATGACCAACTTCCGGCACACCTTGTTCCTGACGGCAGACGAAAAATGGAAGGATTCTGAAATAGGGTCTGATGTCATATACATACCTGCCGTTCCGTTTGAACATATGAAAGACTCTTTAAAGAGAAAAATAGCGGATGACAAGTGCGGAGAAATTTTGAACGTTTTGTTACAGAAGTGGAACAATTCTTAAAAACTCCATACATCCCGCAAAACACCCGTTTTGCCTCTGTTGACCTTGCTGAAAGATTCATATATTATGAGGGTGTCAAATCTCTGAATTATTTTCTATTTTAGTTAATTTTTGGTCAATCTTTAGGGGGGGAAGAGATGGGCGGAAAACAAGATATATCAAGAAGACAATTTTTAAACTATGCGCTCACCGGCGTGGGGGGATTTATGGCCGCCAGTGCGCTTATGCCCATGGTCCGTTTTGCGCTGGACCCGGTATTAAAACCGACGGGAGATCAAAAAATGGTGCAGGTTGTCAGTGTGGATGAGCTGACGAAGGAGCCGAAGCGGTTTGACTTTAAAATTCATCAAGTCGACGCCTGGTACGAATCGGAAGAATCCAGGTCAGCCTGGGTTTACAAACATGGGGATGAAATTATAGCGCTTTCTCCGATCTGTAAACATTTGGGCTGCACCGTAAACTGGAACAATGATCCTAAAAATCCGAACAAATTCTTTTGTCCCTGCCATTACGGGCTGTATGAAAAAGACGGCACGAACGTTCCGGGCACGCCGCCGCTCGCGCCTCTTGACCGTTATGAGCAAAAAGTAAAGGACGGCTTTTTGTATCTTGGAAAAGCAAAGCCTAGGGGGGAAGGGTGACATGCTGAATAAAATTTATGACTGGGTGGATGAACGTCTCGATATTACGCCGATGTGGCGGGATATCGCCGACCATGAAGTGCCGGAACATGTAAATCCCGCTCACCATTTCTCGGCTTTTGTCTATTGTTTCGGCGGTTTGACGTTTTTTGTAACCGTTATCCAAGTGCTGTCCGGGATGTTTTTAACGATGTATTATGTGCCGGATATAAAAAACGCGTGGGAATCTGTGTATTATTTGCAGAATGAAGTCGCTTTCGGTCAGATTGTAAGGGGTATGCACCATTGGGGCGCAAGTTTAGTCATTGTGATGATGTTTTTACATACGCTGCGGGTTTTCTTTCAGGGAGCTTATAAAAAGCCTCGGGAATTGAACTGGATCGTCGGTGTTCTGATCTTTTTTGTGATGCTCGGTCTCGGTTTTACAGGGTATCTGCTTCCATGGGATATGAAGGCGCTGTTTGCGACAAAGGTAGGTCTTCAGATTGCGGAGGCCACGCCATTGATCGGAGCGCAGGTGAAAACTCTTCTTGCCGGCCACCACGATATTGTCGGCGCCCAAACGCTGACGAGATTTTTTGCGATTCACGTATTTTTTCTCCCTGCCGCTTTGTTTGCGCTCATGGGCGCCCACTTTGTCATGATCCGCAAGCAGGGAATTTCAGGACCGCTTTAATACAAATCTGATATAAAAGGGAGGGGATGACATGCACCGGGGGAAAGGAATGAAGTTTGTAGGAGATTCAAGGATACCGGCTGAAAAAAAACCGAATATACCGAAAGACTATTCAGAGTATCCTGGAAAGACAGAGGCGTTTTGGCCGAACTTCCTGCTGAAAGAATGGATGGTCGGGGCCGTTTTCCTCGTCGGATTTCTCGTTTTAACGATTGTGCACGAGCCGCCTTTGGAACGGGTGGCGGACCCGACGGATACAGGGTATATTCCGCTGCCGGATTGGTATTTTCTATTTTTATACCAGCTATTAAAATATGAATATGCCGCAGGAAGCTACACCGTTATCGGCGCGATGATTATACCGGGTCTTGCCTTCGGGTCGCTGCTTTTGGCTCCGTTTCTCGACAGGGGGTCTGAAAGAAGGCCGTGGAAGCGTCCGGTTGCGGTCGGGATGATGCTTTTGGCGCTTTGCGCTACGGTCTTTTTAACGTGGCAGTCAGTCGCGACGCATGACTGGGCGAAGGCGGAGGAGCAAGGGAAAATTAAAAAAGAAGCCGCCATTGATACTGAATCAGACGGTTATAAGGTATTTAAAGAACAAGGCTGTATTTCCTGTCACGGGGATAATCTTCAAGGCGGAAGCGCCGGTCCGTCCCTGGTCGATAACGGGCTGAGCCCGGAAGAAATTAAAAAAATCGCCGTCAAAGGGAAAGGGCAGATGCCAGCCGGTATTTTTAAAGGGAATGACAAACAGCTTGATCAGCTGGCGAAGTTCATTTCTGAAACGACAGCGAAATAACGTATTGTGAAGCAGACAATAGCAGGATATACTTTTATGAAAAGAGCTGACCGGATGTCAGCTTTTTTTGCATGATACATACTTTTTACGGACTGAGAGTTGATGGTATGAGGTGGATTTCTTATCTTTTAGGGTTGCGCGGCATGCTTCTGCTTGTTCTTGCCGTTAATTTTATCGGTACGGTGTACGGCTATTATTGGTATTTGCCGCAGCTTGCGGACACGCCGTTCCGATTTCTGATATTTGTGCCTGACAGCCCGACGGCGACGTTTTTTTTCCTGTTCGTGCTTCTGGCATTTCTCATGGGAAGAAACGCGCCGCTGTTTGAAGCGCTGGCTCTTGTAACCCTTGTAAAATACGGGCTGTGGGCGGTCGGAATGAATGTCTTTGTGCTGGTCAAAATGGGGCAGATGCCTTGGGAAGGGTACATGCTGATTGCTTCACATTTTGCCATGGCCGTTCAAGGCGTTTTATACAGCCCGTATTTTCGGTTCCGGTTATGGCATCTTGCCGTTGCCGCTGTTTGGACGCTTCATAATGATGTCATTGATTATCTTTTCGGCATGATGCCCCGCTACTCAATGCTCAATGACTATATGCAAGAGATCGGCTATGCTACATTCTGGCTGAGCATATTTTCACTCGGCCTTGCATACTATTTGGTGATTTCCAAAAGACGGATAAAGCTTGACTTACACTGATAGAATCTTGGTCTAACCTTGTCCCGCTCCTCATATTCTGTAAAGAGAAGGAGTGGGAGGGACCTCTATGAAACGAAAGCTGACAATCTGTCTTTTACTTGCTCTTATGTGTTTCATCACAACTGCCAAAGCTGAAGATGAGGGCGGTCTCAAGGAACTGAACGACCTTTCGGATACCGTTTTCCAGATGACGCGGCATTCGCAGTATGATGAGGCTCTGCAAGTGCTTGGCTACTTTAAGAAAAAAATGACACACGTAAACTCACTGAGCGGCGCCGAAGTCAGGCAGGTGACTCTGGGTTTCAATGATTTAGTGCGCGTTCTGAAACAGGCAGACGCCTCAGATACCGAAAAAATCCGGGCTGCCGCCCAGTTCAGGTTGGTAATGGATGCGATGGAAGACCACTCCGATCCGCTGTGGGGGTCGCTTGAAAGACCGATTATGGCGACATTCAGCGCCTTAAAAGAAGATGTCAGCGGAAACGGAAGTGAAAATTTCAATGAAAAGTGGAATGAATTTATATCATTATATGATTTAATTTATCCCAGCCTGACAATGGATGTGTCGGCCGGCCAGCTTGATACGGTGGCGAAACATATCGAGGTGATTGAGCAGGACGGGTTTCAGCAGATGACAAAAGGAACAAAGCTTGAGCGTCTGACGCTCCTGCAGCAGGATTTAAAGCGGGTTTTTGACAAGGTGGAGCGGGATGACGCTGACCCTTCGCTGCTCTGGGTCATTCTGACAACAGGCGGTATCATTATTACTGCGCTGACATATGTCGGCTACCGAAAATACAGAGCGGAAAAAAAGAAAGAGAAAAAGCGTGAGTATCCTAAGTCTAAATAAACAGAAATTGCTGTAAAGGAGCTAAGTCAGTGAAAAAACTCATCCAGCAATTGGCTTCAAAACACCTCCCGCAGCCGATCAGAGGCAGAAAAGGGGCGACTGACGAAGGACCGCGAAACCTCGCGCGTGACTTCCAGAATCCTGACATGCTCGTTCCGCCCTCAACGGATGCAGGAACGGTTCAAAACTTGAAATTCTCATTTTCTGATACGCATATGAGGCTTGAAGACGGCGGATGGTCCAGAGAGGTGACGGTCAGGGAACTGCCGGTATCCAAAAACATCGCGGCGGTGAACATGAGACTGAAACCGGGAGCTGTGCGGGAGCTTCATTGGCATAAAGAAGCCGAATGGGGATATGTGATTAACGGAGAAGTCCGTTTAACTGCGGTTGATCAAAATGGGCGGAATTTTATTGATAACGTAAGTGAAGGGGATCTGTGGTATTTTCCTTCCGGCATTCCTCATTCCATTCAAGGGATGGAACGGGGCAGTGAGTTTTTGCTTGTCTTTGATGACGGCTCTTTTTCAGAAAACAGCACCTTTTCAGTAACGGACTGGTTTGCCCATACCCCGCGCAGCGTGCTGGAGGCGAACTTCGGTGTTCCCGGATATGACTTGGCCTACATTCACAAGAAAGAGCGTTACATGTTTCAGCTGGAACCGCCTCCCCCGATTGAACAGTCAGCAGTTTCTTCCCCGGAAGGCACCGTTTTGGAGCCGTTCAGCTACAAGCTTTCCCGGCAGGAGCCTCTTGTTACCAGCGGGGGAAGAGTAAAGATTGTCGATTCAAAAACGTTTAAGGTGTCAAAAACGATTGCCGCAGCTCTTGTGGAAGTCGAACCCGGAGGCATGAGAGAATTGCATTGGCATCCGAATACGGATGAGTGGCAGTATTATCTTTCAGGAGAAGCGAAAATGACGGTGTTTGCGGCGGAAGGAAGAGCGCGGACATTTAACTATCAAGCAGGTGACGTAGGATATGTTCCTTTTGCAATGGGACATTATGTTCAGAATACCGGTGACACCGTGCTTCGCTTTCTGGAAATCTTCAAAAGCGACCGTTTCGAAGACGTCTCTTTAAACCAATGGCTGGCACTGACGCCGCAGCGCTTCGTCGAGCAGACGCTCAATGTCAGTCCGGCATTCGCCCGCCGATTGAAAAAGAAAAAATCACCGGTTGTCAAATGGAAACACGAACAGTAAAGGCGGCAAAAGCCGCCTTTTTATTATCGTCTGATCGGATTTTTATTTTCGTCAAGCGTAAATCCTTCGCCGAGCACATCATGGACGTCGCTTACTGCAACAAAGGCGTGCGGGTCAACGGAAGTGATGACGCTTTTCAAAAGCACAATTTCGTTTTTCGGAACGACGCAGTAAAGAACGTCCCTGTCTTCTTTTGTATATGATCCCTGTCCTTTTAAAACGGTGACGCCGCGCTCCATCTCTTCAATGATTTTTTGCTGAATCAAATCGTTTTTCGAAGAAATAATCGTTGCCCCTTTTGCGGCATAGCCGCCTTCCTGGATAAAATCAATCAATCTCGCAGCGACAAAAACGGCTACAAGCGTGTACATCGCTTCCTTGTAAGAAAGATACGTAAACAAAGAAAGCAAAATGACACAGGCGTCAAAGGCAAACATCGTCCGGCCCATCGGGATTCCGAAAAATTTGTTGATCAGCCTGGCGATGATATCGACCCCGCCCGTCGTGCCGCCGTATTTAAAAATAATGCCGAGACCCGCGCCGATAAATACACCGGCGAATAAGGCGGCCAGCGCTAAATCATGGGACAGCGGCATATGAATTTCGTAGCGCTGAAAAACACTCAGAAAAACAGAAAGTGAGACGGTGCCGATCAGGGTATAGACAAACATCGTCCGGCCGAGCATACGCCAGCCGATGAAAAAGATAGGAATGTTTAATACCAGGTTGGAAATAGAAGGGCTGATGTGGAATAACGCATATAAAAGCAGCGTAATGCCGGTAAATCCGCCTTCCGCCAAATTGTTCTGCATATTAAAGTGAACCAGTCCGAATGAAAAAACAGCGGCGCCGATTAAAATAAAGCAAATGTTTTTGATTCTGATTTCTCCAAGCATTGCATCAAACCCCTTTTCCTTCCATAAGATTGCGTAAATATTATAGTGGATACAAAAGAAAACAGCAAACTGCCGTTTTTAACATTTGTCAAATGTACTTGAATTAGCTAACATGGAAGAGATGACAGGAGGTATTCGCACAGTGAGTGACAAAACGATGAAAGACTTACAAGCTGAGGTCGATGAATATATCGGCCAATTCAAAGAAGGCTATTTCAGCCCGCTTGCCATGATGGCCCGTCTCACGGAAGAACTGGGCGAACTTGCAAGAGAAGTCAACCATTATTATGGGGAAAAGCCGAAGAAAACGACGGAAAATGAGAAAAGCATGGAAGAGGAAATGGGCGATGTGCTGTTCGTCCTGATCTGCCTCGCCAACTCCCTTGATATTTCATTGGAGGAAGCTCATAACCGCGTCATGCATAAATTTAATACACGTGATAAAGACCGCTGGACTAGAAAAGAAGAAGGAAAGTAGGAGAAACCATGTCAAATGAAACCATTAAAGTCGTCATTGCCGGACCGAGAGGCAGAATGGGCCAGGAGGCCGTAAAACTTGCCGTCCGCACGCCTCATTTTGAGCTTGTCGGCGCCATTGACCATACATACGATCAGCAAACATTGCGGGAAGTGATGTCAGCTGATTCAGACGCTCTTATTTATACGGATATCCGCGCATGTTTCCAACAAACAAAACCGGATGTGCTGATCGATTTGACAACGCCTGAAATCGGCAAAAAACATACGAAAGCCGCTCTTGAACACGGCGTCCGCCCCGTTGTGGGAACGACCGGATTTTCTGAAGCCGATTTAGAGGAACTTCAAGGCTTGACTGAAGAGAAAGGAATCGGCGCCATCATCGCTCCGAACTTTGCATTGGGCGCGGTGCTGATGATGAAGTTCTCACAAATGGCCGCCAACTATTTTGAAGATGTAGAAATCATTGAGCTTCATCACGATCAAAAGCTGGATGCCCCGAGCGGAACGGCGCTGAAAACAGCGGAAATGATCTCAAGCGTCCGTACAGAAAAGCAGCAGGGCCATCCTGATGAAAAAGAAATTCTGCCGGGCGCCCGCGGTGCTGAATTAAACGGCATCCGCCTTCACAGCGTGCGTCTGCCAGGCCTTATCGCCCACCAGGAAGTCATGTTCGGCATGGACGGCCAGACGCTGAAACTGCGCCACGACTCCTATAACCGGGCTTCCTTTATGTCAGGAGTGAAGCTGTCAGTGGAGCAAGTGATGAAAATCGACCAGCTTGTATACGGACTCGAAAATATTATCGACTGAATCGGCAAGGGGGAGAACATCAAATGAAAATCGCTTTGATTGCTCACGATAAAAAAAAGCAGGATATGGTTCAGTTTACGACCGCATATAAAGATATACTGAACCATCATGAGTTATACGCGACAGGTACGACGGGCCTGAAAATCCAGGAAGCGACCGGATTGTCTGTTGAACGTTTTCAATCCGGCCCGCTCGGCGGAGATCAGCAAATCGGCGCATTGATTGCAGCAAATGCCCTGGATCTCGTCATTTTTCTGCGCGATCCATTAACTGCGCAGCCTCACGAACCGGATGTCTCGGCGCTGATCCGGCTGTGTGACGTATACGCGATCCCGCTCGCTACAAATATGGGGACAGCGGAAATCCTCGTCCGGACGCTGGACGGCGGGGCATTTGATTTCCGCAATCTTGTGCGCGGAGGAGAGCCGAATGTCTGAACACGTTGATATTCTGGCGTTCGGCGCCCATAGTGATGATGTCGAGATCGGTATGGGCGGCACGATCGCAAAATTTACGGCTCAAGGAAAAACCGCGGTGATATGCGATTTGACCGAGGCCGAACTATCATCCAACGGAACGGTAGGGATAAGAAAAGAAGAAGCGGCAGAGGCGGCACGAATTCTCGGCGTAAAAGAGAGAATCCAGCTTACGCTTCCCGACCGCGGGCTTTTGAAAAGTGAGGACGGCATCCGCCGGATTGTCAGTGTCATCAGAGCCTGCCGGCCGAAAACCGTTTTCATGCCTTATCCGAAAGACCGCCATCCTGATCACGGCAATGCGGCGGCTTTGGTCGAAGAAGCGGTGTTCTCGGCGGGAATTCATAAATACAGAGATCACCAGGAACTGCCGGCACATAAGGCTCAGCGCGTATACTATTATATGATCAACGGGTTTCACCGTCCGGACTTTGTAATCGACATAACGGAAACCATCGATCTGAAAAAAGAAAGCCTGCACGCCTATCAAAGCCAGTTTATTCCTACGGCGCAGTCAGTGAACACACCGCTGACCAACGGTTATATCGAAATGGTGGAAGCGCGGGAAAGACTGTATGGCAAAGAAGCCGGGACGGGGTATGCCGAAGGCTTCTTTTCAAAACAGCTTCCCGTTTTGAATGATGATGTTTTTGGGGGCGGACAATGAGACCATTAAAAATAGGGATTACATGCTACCCGAGTGTCGGAGGCTCGGGTATTATTGCGACGGAACTCGGCAAGCTGCTTGCGGAAAAAGGGCACCAGGTTCATTTCATCACATCAAGCATCCCGTTCAGATTAAATACATATCATCCGAATATTCATTTTCATGAGGTGGAAGTCAACCAATACGCGGTATTTAAATATCCGCCTTATGACCTTACGCTGGCGAGCAAAATCGCCGAGGTTGCCGCAAGGGAAAATCTTGATATCATTCACGCGCATTATGCGCTGCCGCATGCGGTATGCGCTTATCTCGCCAAACAGATGCTCAAGCGCGACATCGGCATCGTGACGACGCTTCACGGTACAGACATCACCGTTTTAGGATATGATCCGTCATTAAAAGATTTAATCCGTTTTGCCATCGAAGCGTCTGACAGAGTGACTGCGGTATCAACCGCGCTTGCCGGAGAAACTTATGACTTAATCAAGCCGGATAAAAAAATTGAGACCATCTACAACTTTATTGATGAACGTGTTTATCTTAAGAAAAATACAGAAAGTATAAAAGAGAAACATGGTATTTTGCCGGATGAAAAAGTCGTCATCCATGTCTCGAACTTCAGAAAGGTAAAACGTGTTACAGATGTCATCCGCGTTTTCCGTAATATCGCAGCCAAAACAAAGGCGAAGCTCCTGCTTGTCGGCGACGGGCCGGAAAAGTGCGTCGCTTGGCAGCTTGTCGAAAAATACGGACTGCAGAATCAAGTGCTGCTCCTCGGAAATCAGGACAGGGTGGAAGAGCTGTATTCCATCAGCGATCTTAAGCTTCTTCTGTCTGAAAAAGAAAGTTTCGGACTCGTCCTCCTTGAAGCGATGGCCTGCGGCGTGCCGTGCATCGGAACAAATATCGGCGGAATCCCGGAAGTGATTAAAGATCAAGTAAGCGGTTTTCTGGTGGAAGTCGGCGATATTCAGGCGGCATCTGAAAAAGCGCTTGCCGTTTTAGAAGATAAACAGCTCAGCAAACGATTGACTGATCATGCGCTGAAAATGGCGGAGACCGCCTTTTCTTCGCAAAGAATCGTCAGTCAGTATGAACGGATTTATGACGAATTGGCAGGACCGGAGTGATCTTATGGAACAGGAATTTGTCAAAGCCCTCCCCATCCTTCATCATCTGATGAAGGCGGGCCATCAGGCGTACTTTGTCGGGGGAGCCGTCAGAGACAGCTATATGAAACGAAAAATAGGTGATGTGGACATCGCAACCAGCGCTTCGCCGAATGAGGTGGAGCGTCTCTTTAAGCGGACTGTCGATGTAGGAAAAGAGCACGGCACCGTCATCGTCCTGTGGGAAGATGAAACCTATGAAGTCACCACTTTTCGTGCCGAATCAGAATATAAGGATTACCGGCGCCCTGAAGCTGTGCGGTTCATCACTTCTTTATCAGAAGACTTAAAGCGGAGAGACTTAACGATTAATGCGATGGCGATGTCTGCCGAAGGAGAGCTGCTTGATTATTTCGGAGGCGCACATGATATCGGACAAAAGCTGATCCGAACGGTGGGTAACCCTGAAGACCGTTTTCGGGAAGACGCTCTGCGGATGATGAGAGCCGTCCGCTTTATGAGTCAGCTCGGTTTTCTGTTAGAAAAAGAAACAAGAGAGGCCATCATGAAAGACAGGGAGCTTTTGGCACATGTATCAGTAGAACGAAAGACCGTCGAGTTTGAAAAGCTGCTGCAGGGCGTTTCCTCACAAGAAGCGATTCAAACGATGGTGCAAACAGGTCTGATACAAGAGCTGCCCGGCCTTTCCGGTTATGAGCAGCAAATGCTTGAAGCAAGCGGATTTCCGTTTTCTTCTTTAGATGCACGCGAAGAACGCTGGGCAGCGCTGTTATTATTTCTCGGTCTTTGTCCGAAAAGCGTCGAACCGTTTTTAAAACAATGGAAACTGCCGGGGAAAGTCATAAAAAAAGCAGTGCAGATCATAAGCGTTTATCCGGCGCAGCTTGAAGCCCAGGCGATGTACCGGGCTGGAGATGCGCTGTTTTCAGCCATTAAAATCGAAATGCTGAAAAAGCATAAGACGGTTGATGAACAAAAGCTGAAAGAGGTTCAGAGCCTGTATGAGCAGCTGCCGATCAAAAGTCTTCGAGACCTCGACATTTCAGGTGCTGATCTGATTGAGCTCAGAAACCGCCGCGCGGGTAAATGGGTGGCCGAAGAACTTCGCCGGATTGAAGAAGCGGTATTGGCAGGGAAGCTCCCTAACCGAAAACATGACATAAAGGAGTGGCTCGCATCATGGGATCAACATTAAGAACCCGATTAATTGATTTATTTTCTGAGGCGGGTGACGGCTTTATCTCCGGGCAGAAAATTAGTGACGCGCTCGGCTGCTCGAGAACCGCCGTTTGGAAACATATAGAGGAGCTCCGCAAAGAGGGCTATGAGGTTGAGGCGGTCAGACGAAAAGGGTACAGGCTCATTAAAAAACCGGGGAAACTCAGTGAATCCGAAATCCGTTTCGGGCTGAAAACAGAGGTTTTGGGCAAACAGCTTCATTACCGGGACGTCCTGCCATCCACCCAAAAAACCGCTCATGAACTTGCCAATGACGGCGCGCCGGAAGGAACGCTCGTAGTCGCCGATAAACAAACGGCAGGCAGAGGAAGAATGGCCAGAGTATGGCATTCACAGGAGGGAAACGGGATTTGGATGAGCCTCATTCTGAGACCCGACGTTCCTTTGCAAAAAACGCCGCAGCTCACCCTGTTATCCGCCGTTGCGGTCGTACAGGCCATCGAGGCTTTTACAGGTGTACAGCCCGCCATTAAATGGCCGAATGATTTAATGATTCACGGCAAAAAAGCCGTCGGGATTTTAACTGAGCTGCAGGCGGAAGAAGACCGTGTCCGTTCGGTTATTCTCGGGATCGGCATCAACGTGAACCAGCAGGAAAAAGATTTTCCCGGCGAGCTTCAGGACATTGCGACAAGCCTCAGCATGGAAGCCGGCGAAAAAATTGACAGAGCGGGTCTGATACAAGAGATTTTGCTGACTTTTGAAAAACGCTATCAGGATTACTTGAACCACGGCTTTACACCGATCAAGCTGTTATGGGAAAGCTATGCGGTCGGACTGGGGAACGAGCTCAGAGCGAGAACGCTGCAAGGGACGTTTTACGGGAAATCGCTCGGCATTGATGATGAGGGAGTTCTTCTCTTGGAAACGAAAGACGGCATAAAGAAGATATATTCTGCCGATATTGAGCTCAATTAATCTTAGTTGGTACAAGCCTCGTGAATTTGGTATACTTCCTATGGGCAGTATCATAATGAACTGCACCTGATCAGCAGAACAGAGATTACGAAAAGTCTGCCTTGATCCAAAAAAGGACTGGGACAGAGGGATGACATTCGCCGAACGTTAAACAAGTGGGGATCCTTCTTATTTTACAGAAGGCTTTTTTGCTTGCGAAGAATTGGCGGCTCATCTCCTCACCGTTTAGAGGAGGAGAAACAGAATGAAAACAAAACTGGATTTCATGAAAATGAAGGAAAACGGAGAGCCGATCGTGATGCTGACCGCTTACGATTATCCGCAGGCAAAGCTTGCGGAACAGGCGGGAGTCGACATGATTTTAGTCGGGGATTCGCTCGGAATGGTCGTGCTCGGACTCGATTCAACAGTCGGCGTAACGGTCAGTGACATGATTCACCATACAAAAGCGGTAAAACGCGGTGCGAAAAATACGTTTATCGTAACTGACATGCCGTTTATGTCTTACCACCTTTCAAAAGAAGATACAATGAAAAACGCCGCGGCCATTATTCAGGAAAGCGGCGCGGACGCGTTAAAGCTGGAAGGCGGAGACGGCGTTTTCGAATCCATCCGCGCTCTGACTCTCGGCGGAATTCCCGTCGTCAGCCATTTAGGCCTCACACCGCAGTCTGTCGGCGTATTAGGCGGATATAAAGTGCAGGGGAAAGATGAGCAAAGCGCGAAAAAGCTCATTGAAGACAGCATCAAATGCGAACAGGCGGGAGCAATGATGCTCGTGCTTGAATGCGTGCCTGCTGAACTGACTGCTAAAATAAAAGAAGAAGTATCCATTCCCGTCATCGGAATCGGAGCCGGTTCAAAAGCGGACGGCCAAGTCCTTGTCTATCATGACGTCGTCGGCCACGGCGTGGACAGAACACCGAAGTTCGTGAAGCAATACGCCAAAATCGACGGCACGATTGAGTCGGCCCTCAGCGATTACGTCAGTGATGTGAAAGAACGGGTTTTCCCGGAAGAAAAGCATTCCTTTCAGATAAATCAAACTGTGCTGCAAGGCTTGTACGGAGGAAAGTAAGCGATGAAACAACTGACAGAAACTCAACAGCTGAAAGAATTGATTGCACAATACCGCTCAGAAGGCCGGACGATCGGATTCGTCCCGACAATGGGTTTTCTTCATGAAGGACATCTGACGCTGGTTGAAAAAGCAAGCAAAGAAAACGATATTGTCGTGATGAGCATCTTTGTCAATCCGACTCAATTCGGACCGGGCGAGGATTACGAAGCATATCCGCGGGATTTAAAGCGCGATGCCCGGCTTGCAGAACAGGCGGGGGCAAATGTTTTGTTTACGCCGTCTCCAAGTGACATGTATAAAGGCGAGCAAAATGTTGCCGTGCAAGTGAAAAGGAGAACTGACGTGTTGTGCGGCGCCTCCCGCGTCGGCCATTTTGACGGAGTGGCCACTGTCCTGACGAAGTTTTTCAATCTCGTTAAACCGACCCGCGCCTACTTCGGCCTGAAAGATGCCCAGCAGGCAGCGGTTGTGGACGGATTGATTGAGGATTTCTTTATGGATATCGAATTGGTTGCAGTTGACACGGTCAGAGAAGAAGACGGACTTGCCAAAAGCTCTCGCAACGTCTATCTGACAGAGCAGGAACGCAAAGAAGCGCCGATGATCTATAAAGCATTGCAGCAAGGTGCCGAACTGATCAGAGACGGTGAAAGAAATCCGGAAACCGTTATAAAAACCGTCACCGATATCATCGAAAACACAAGCGGCGTCATTGATTATGCCGAACTGTACGCTTATCCGGAGCTGACTCCGCTTAAAACATTAAACGGCAAGGTCATTCTGGCCTGCGCCGTCCAATTTTCTAAAGCCAGACTGATTGATAATATCATTATTGATATTGATGAATGGGAGAGATCATAATATGTACCGCACTATGATGGCCGGAAAACTGCACCGAGCTACCGTGACGGAAGCCAATTTAAACTATGTCGGCAGCATTACGATTGATGAAGATCTTTTAGATGCCGTCGGAATGCTCGCTAATGAAAAAGTTCAGATTGTGAATAATAACAACGGAGCGAGACTTGAAACGTATATTATTCCCGGTAAGCGGGGGAGCGGCGTCATCTGTTTAAACGGAGCAGCCGCCCGTCTCGTCCAAGAAGGAGATAAAGTCATTATTATTTCTTATCAAATGATGTCTGATCAGGAAGCAAAAAGCCATCAGCCGAAGGTGGCTGTTCTGGATGATCAGAATAAAATCGAGCAGATGCTGGGCCAGGAGCCGGCACACACGATTTTGTAAAAGAGCCCCCTTCATGGGGGTTTTCTTTTAAGATTTGGGGGCAAAAGCTGTTTTTCCGCTCCATTTCTCAACAAAACGTGTTACACTTTTCTCGTATGCAAGAATTGAGGTGTCCATTTTAATGAACAAACAACGGTTCGTTGTCATAGATGTCGAAACAACAGGAAATTCGCCGAAAAAGGGCGATAAAATCATTCAAATCGCAGCGGTTGTCATTGAAAATGGACAAATAACTGAGCGGTTTTCAAAATATATCAATCCGAATCAGGTCATTCCGCCGTTTATTGAACAGCTGACCGGAATTTCGTCCGGAATGGTTGAAAATGAACTGCCGTTTGAAGCGGTCGCAGAGGAGATTTTTCATCTGCTTGACGGCGCGTATTTTGTTGCCCACAATATTCATTTCGACCTCGGATTTGTCCGGCATGAACTGAGCGAAGCGGGCTATGAGCTGCCGGATTGTGAAGTGCTTGATACGGTTGAGCTTTCGCGTATTGTTTTCCCGGGGTTTGAAGGATATAAGCTCGGTGAGTTGTGCGCGGAGCTGAATATTGTTCATGACCGCCCTCACCGCGCAGACAGCGATGCGGAGGTTACGGGACTGGTCTTTTTAGACATTTTACATAAACTGAAACATTTGCCTTTACCGACATTAAAGCAGCTTAAAAGGCTTTCACAGCATTTTATCAGCGATTTGACGCTGCTTTTGGATTCTTTTATACATGAAAGCAGGCTGGCGGAAGAAAAGAGCTGCATTCCATACGCCTCTTTTTCAATTAAAGAGCCCGATCACATTCCGGTTTCCCGTCCGGTGAATGCGGCCATTGACCTTGAAAAGTGGAACGAAGAAAAAGAACAGATCTTATCCGGCATCATCCCCCGCTATGAAAAGCGGAAAGGGCAGCTTTCGATGATGGATGAAGTGCTTGGCGCCTTCCGCAATCGGGAGCATGCGCTGATTGAAGCGGCACCCGGCATCGGAAAAACGATCGGTTATCTCGTTCCGGCTGTTTTATTTGCCAAAGCGGAGCAGACTCCCGTGATTATCAGCACGTACTCTACTCTTTTGCAGCAGCAGATCGTGTCTAAAGATCTTCCGCTTTTGGAGCGTATGTTTCCTTGGCCGGTCAAAGCCGCTATTTTAAAAGGGAAATCACATTATCTGTGCCTGCCTAAGTTTGAACATATTCTGCATGAGGAAGATGACAACTATGATGCGGTTTTGACGAAAGCGCAGCTTCTCGTCTGGCTGACGGAGACTGAAACGGGCGACGCCGCTGAGCTGAATCTTCCATCAGGCGGCAGATTGCTGTGGGAGCGCATGGCTTACGATGAGAATTCTTTTTTTAAAAAAGGGAAGGACTCGGCTGCCGGGTTTTATGAACGGGCTAAAGAAAAAGCGCAGGCCGCAGATCTGATTATCACAAACCATGCTTTGCTGTTTTCAGATCAAAGCAGTGAAACGAAAAAACTGCCTGCAAGCGGAACGATCATCATTGATGAAGCGCATCATTTCGAACGCGCCGCCAGCGAGCACCTGGGGAAGAGAGCTTCATATATCGGACTGCACACAAAGCTCAGCCGAATCGGCACCTTAAAGGAACACGGACTGTTAAAGCGGATGAGAAAACTGTTTTATACGTATGAACTGCCGGCGGAAAGTTTTTTTGACGCCGATGAGTGGATGAAGCATATTCAATCGGAAAGCGACGCATTTTTCAGTTCAGTGCATTCTTTTGTCAAACGAAGAAAACCTAAAGACGATCTGAACCGTCTCGTCTATAGTCTCAATCATAAAAGCCAGGATAAAGGGTTTCACATGATAACGGACGGAGCGGAGCGGCTTTGCGCGATGCTGGATCAGCTGCTTGACATGTTTTCAGTACAGGAGAAATTGTTACATCAAAAGCTTGAACAGATGAAAAGCGGAGCGGCTTTTTTAGCGGCCGAATATGTAAAGTGTATCAGGGGGCTGAAAGAATATCGCGATACGTTCAGCAGGCTGCTGTTTGAAAATGATGAGAAAGAAGCCGTTTGGGTTGAAATTGATGCGAAGGGCGCAAAAAATGCAGTCAGCATCTATGCGCAGCCTTTGGAGCCCGGTGAAATGCTGGCAGACCAATTTTTCGCCCGCAAAAAAAGCGTTGTGCTCACATCAGCGACCTTAATGGTGGAGCAGTCTTTTCAATTTATGATTGAAAGGCTCGGACTTGCGGATTTTTATCCGCGCACCAAAAGCATCCCGTCTCCTTTTTCTTACGATGATCAGATGAACGTCATCATTCCGAAAGAGATGAAATCCGTTAAATATGACGGAGAGCGGGAAGTCATTGAGCATATTGCCAAGTATGCAGAAATCATGTCAAAGGGAAAACAGCCGAAGATCCTTGTCCTGTTTACGTCTCATGATATGCTGAAAAAAGTGTATCAGGAACTGAAACTCAGTATGGAGATATCAGGCATTCAGCTTCTCGCCCAAGGTATTTCGGGCGGGAGTCCCGGTAAATTAATGAAAACCTTTAAAACGGCAAGCCGGGCGATTTTGCTTGGGACGAATCATTTCTGGGAAGGCGTTGATTTTCCGGGGGATGAATTGTCAACCGTCATGATCGCAAGACTTCCTTTCAGGGCGCCTGACAATCCGCTTCATGCCGCAAAATGCGAATTTGCCAAGAAGCAGGGGAAAAATCCGTTTCAGACGATTTCCCTGCCTGAGGCCGTGTTAACGTTCAGACAGGGGATCGGGCGCCTGCTCCGTACGGCGGGAGACAAGGGAACAATCGTTCTTTTAGATCAGCGTGTAAAAACGGCGGGATACGGACGGCTGTTTCTTGAAGCGCTCCCGACTTCATCTCTTTTGGAACTGACGGATGCCGAAATGGCGGCTTATGTCAGCCAAACGGAATAAAAGCCGCATAAACGCGGCTTTCGTGGTGTGGGATGAGGAATTGTTTTTATAGTAAAAGCGGGTTCATGCCGCCTTGTGATTTTATTATGCCGCGGGCGCATCCCGTTATGACTAACAAAATTTGTTCGACCGATGGAGGGTATAAAAATGGAAAGCAAAATTGAAATTCTGTCAACGATTAATGTGGAGCATTCAGATGATTTATATAAAATTGTCGATACATTAAACCGGACTTTGAAACGGGACAATCTGATGTTCGGCCTTGCGCTAGACGAAGAAAATCAAAATGAAGCGGTCTTCACCATTTATCGCACATAGGTGAAAAAGATGAGAAAAAAAGCATTAATATTTACAGCCGTATTTGGTATTATTTTTTTAGCAGTTCTTTTATTTTCGGCCAGCATTTTTAAATCTGCAATGGCCCAAAAAGAAGAAGGCCACGAAACAGCTGCCGCAGCCGCTAAAGAAAAAACGGAGCTGACAGATGCTGAGAAAGTGGAGACCTTTGTCGGCAAACAGAAATATTATGTTGTTACCGGAACGGATAAACATGGAAAAGATATGTATGTATGGGTTCCGGCCGACAAAAAAGCAAAAATTCTCTCAAAAAAAGCCAGTGACGGCATTTCAAGCGGCAAGGCTGCCAAGATCGTTCGGGACGAAGGGCTTGTTTCCAAGCTGAATGGCGTTCACCCGGCGAGAGAAAACAATGTTCCGTTATGGGAAGTGACCTATATCAACAAAAGCGGGCAATATAGCTTCAGCTATGTGGACTTTACAAGCGGCAAGATTCTCAAAAACATCACACCGTGAGACGTATTAGGGGGAGTTCAAGTTGAAATTGGCAAAAAGAGTATCCGCATTAACACCGTCTGCAACACTAGCAATTACTGCAAAAGCGAAAGAGCTGAAAGCAGAAGGCCATGATGTCATCGGCCTCGGAGCAGGAGAACCGGATTTTAATACGCCTCAGCACATTATAGATGCCGCGGTGCGTTCCATGAATGAAGGCCATACGAAATATACGCCTTCAGGCGGTCTGCCGGCGCTGAAAGACAGTATCGCAAAAAAATTCAAAAACGACCAGGGGATTGAATATAAGCCGTCAGAAATCATTGTCTGCACCGGAGCGAAACACGCTCTGTATACATTATTTCAGGTCATTCTCGATGAAGGGGACGAAGTGATTATACCGACTCCTTACTGGGTCAGCTACCCTGAGCAGGTGAAACTGGCAGGGGGGCGTCCCGTCTATGCAGAAGGGCTGGAATCCAATCAGTTTAAAATTTCACCGGAGCAGCTGAAGCAGGCTATCACCGAGAAAACAAAAGCGCTCATTATCAATTCACCGAGCAACCCGACAGGTGTTATGTATACGAAAGAAGAGCTTGCGGAACTCGGAAAAGTGTGTCTGGAGCACGGCATTCTGATCGTTTCTGACGAGATTTATGAGAAGCTTACATACGGAGGAAAAAAACACGTCTCAATCGCACAGCTTTCAGATGAATTGAAAGAGCAGACGATCATCATTAACGGCGTGTCGAAATCTCACAGCATGACGGGCTGGAGGATCGGCTATGCGGCGGGTTCGGAGACGATTATTAAAGCGATGACGAGCCTTGCGAGCCACAGCACATCAAATCCGACGTCTATCGCTCAATACGGCGCCATTGCGGCCTATAACGGGCCGGCTGAGCCGCTGGAAGAGATGAGACAGGCATTTGAGCACAGACTGAACACCATTTACGCTCAGCTCAGTGAAATTCCCGGATTCACCTGTGTCAAGCCTGAAGGGGCGTTTTACTTGTTTCCTAACGCCAAAGCGGCCGCAGAAAACTGCGGATTCAAAGATGTCGATGAATACGTCAAGGCGCTTCTGGAAGAAGAAAAAGTCGCCATCGTGCCGGGTTCGGGTTTCGGTTCACCGGACAACGTCCGCTTATCTTACGCAACGTCACTTGATCTTTTAGAAGAAGCGGTCGAAAGAATCCGCCGCTTCACGGAAAAACACAGCTGATTCTGAAAAAGCGGCTTTTAAAGCCGCTTTTCACTTGCATTGACCCCGTTAGAGTAGAACGGGTATAATAAAGTGATGAAAAAAGAGATTCAGGCAGATTCCTGAATGTCTTTCTTGTTCTGGAGGGAAAGAGTTTGAAAACAACAATCAACCAAGTGTATAAACACACAGGCGAGGAAGTAACGATTGGAGCTTGGGTCGCTAATAAACGCTCAAGCGGTAAAATCGCATTTTTACAGCTGAGAGACGGTACAGGCTTCATTCAGGGAGTTGTCGTTAAAGCTGAAGTAGAAGAAGACATCTTCCAAATCGCGAAATCAGTGACACAGGAAACGTCACTTTATGTAAAAGGAATTGTGAAAGAGGACGAGCGTTCACCGCTCGGCTATGAGCTTGCTGTTACATCCATTGAAGTCATTCATGAAGCGACTGATTATCCGATTACGCCTAAAGAGCACGGTACGGAATTCTTAATGGATCACAGACATTTATGGCTCCGTTCGAAACGCCAGCACGCAATTATGAAAATCCGCAACGAAATCATTCGTGCGACTTATGAATTTTTCAACAAAGAAGGCTTCGTGAAAGTTGATCCGCCGATTTTGACGGGAAGCGCTCCGGAAGGCACGACTGAACTGTTCGCGACGAAATATTTTGATGAAGACGCCTTCCTGTCTCAAAGCGGCCAGCTGTATATGGAAGCAGCTGCAATGGCGCTCGGAAAAGTATTCTCTTTCGGACCGACGTTCAGAGCGGAAAAATCGAAAACGAAACGCCATCTCATTGAATTCTGGATGATTGAGCCTGAAATGGCATTTGTTGAATTTGAAGAAAACCTTGAAGTTCAGGAGAATTATGTTGCATACATCGTACAAAGTGTGCTGGAACATTGTAAGATCGAGCTGAACACATTAGGAAGAGACACATCGAAGCTTGAACAAATCAAAGCGCCATTCCCGCGCATTACGTACGATAAAGCGATCGAATTCCTGAAAGAAAAAGGCTTTGACGATATTGAGTGGGGAGATGACTTCGGTGCGCCGCATGAAACAGCGATCGCAGAAAGCTATGACAAACCTGTGTTTATCACTCATTACCCGACGTCATTAAAACCGTTTTATATGCAGCCTGCCAAAGATCGTGACGATGTCGTGTTATGTGCCGACTTAATTGCTCCTGAAGGCTACGGGGAAATCATCGGCGGTTCAGAACGCGTTCATGATATGGATTTATTGGAAGAAAGATTAAAAGAACACGGTCTGGATTCAGATGCTTACAAATGGTATGCTGAACTCAGACAATACGGTTCTGTTCCGCACTCCGGCTTCGGCCTTGGACTTGAGCGGACAGTGGCTTGGATCAGCGGAGCGCCTCACGTGCGTGAAACGATTCCATTCCCGAGACTTCTGAACCGTCTGTATCCGTAATAGTTTTAAAAAACGAAGTCTCCTGCAAGGGAGACTTTTTCTAAGTAAAGGGGAAAGCTCCCGGAGATAACCTTTTACAGTAAGAGGTGTAAGGATGAAAAAACAGCAATTTATAGATATGCAGGAACTCGGCATTTCAAGCATTCCCAACCTGCTGCTGACACATTACCGGCAGCTCGGGCTGAATGAAACCGAATTGATTCTGCTTTTGAAGATTAAAATGCATTTGGAAAAGGGCTCTTATTTTCCGACGCCGTTTGAACTTCAATCAGGCATGTCCATCTCTGCTGAAGAATGTACAAGCTGTCTGAGAATGTTTATTCAAAAAGGTTTTCTGTTTATTGAAGAATGTGAAGACCATAACGGCATAAAGTTTGAAAAATATTCTCTGCAGCCGTTATGGGCGAAGCTGTATGATTACATGCAGCATTCTCAAAATGAAACGCAGGAAAGAACGTCAGAAAGAGAACAAAAAAGCCTGTATACCATCTTTGAAGAAGAGTTCGGAAGACCGCTGTCGCCCCTTGAATGCGAGACGCTGGCCATATGGCAGGATCAGGATCAGCATGATGCGATTCTGATTAAACACGCCTTAAAAGAAGCCGTTTTATCGGGAAAACTCAGTTTTCGCTATATTGACCGGATTTTATTTGAATGGAAAAAGAACGGCTTCAAAACGGTTGAGCAGGCGAAGGCGCACAGCCAAAAATTCCGGCGAGTTCAAACGAAACAAAATGATCCGCAAAAAGAGTATACGAGGCAGGTGCCTTTTTACAATTGGCTGGAACAATAACATGAGAAGGGGAGAAACGTGTTAAATTTAAAGCAGATTGAATATTGTCTTGAAAAAATCGGCGATATGTTTCCGCACGCAGAATGTGAACTTGTCCATTCAAATCCTTTCGAATTGGTTGTGGCAGTCGCATTATCCGCGCAATGTACGGATGCTCTCGTCAACAGAGTGACAAAAACGCTATTTCAAAAATATAAACGGCCCGAAGATTATCTTGCCGTATCGCTGGAAGAACTCCAGCAGGATATTAAATCAATCGGCCTGTACCGTAATAAAGCCAAAAATATTCAAAAGCTGAGCAAAATGATCATCGAAGAGTACGGCGGAGAAGTGCCGAAAGACCGGGATGAGCTTGTGAATCTGCCGGGTGTCGGACGGAAAACGGCAAATGTGGTCGTGTCTGTTGCTTTCGGCGTACCTGCGATTGCAGTAGATACTCATGTGGAGCGGGTCTCTAAACGGCTCGGTATCTGCCGCTGGAAGGACTCTGTTTTGGAAGTAGAGAAAACATTAATGAAAAAAGTGCCGAAAGAGGATTGGTCTGTTACGCACCACAGATTAATATTTTTCGGCAGGTATCATTGTAAAGCGCAATCTCCCCGCTGTGCGGAATGTCCTTTGCTTCCGCTATGCAGAGAAGGGCAGAAACGTGACAAAAAAGGGCTGGTGAAACGGTGACGGCGATTGACATTCTGGCAGGCTATGAAACATACCTGCGCAGCCTTACGGACTTGGAAAGCCTTGAGATCAAAACGGCGCTGCGCCGCCATCCGCTGTATATGGATTTCAGCGGTCAGCCAACCGTGCAGCCATGGAGGGAAAGAGGCGAATATGTCCCGTTTCTATTTCAGATTTGGAACGAAACGAAAGAAACGCTGCTTCCCGTTTTTCAAACAAGAAAATCGAGATGTGATCAAAATGACATGCTGAAGGGAATTGCCTGTCTGATTGCCGCTTTTCACTGGACGGCAGGGGAGCGGGTCACATCACTTGATTGGTCTGTGCTTGAAACAAAGCATTTTCCCGCCGAACCGATCAATTGGGCGGAGCGAATGGCGTTTATTTTAACAAAACCGACTCAATATCACTCGTTTATTCAGCTTGATGAATTGATGACGGAGATGAAGAAACAATATCATAAATATGAAGCCATGAACAAATGTTAAAAACCTCCTTTTCTGATAAGGAGGTTTTTTTGTATGAAAAAAATCCTTCACCTGTTTGAGGTGAAGGATTTCGTCCGCTAATGAGCGGAATTTGACTGGATGGTTGACGAATTGGACTGCCCGTTGATATTTGAAGATGAGTCTTTGTTTTTGTCCGTTTGACCGCTGTCAGGTTTATTTGAGCCGTCTGAACCGGAATCGGAATCATTATCAGAGCCGTTATCTTGCTGTCCGTTGTTATCGGTCCCGTTACCGGGCTGATTCTGATTGTTGTTATCTGTTTGATCCTTATCGGATTGATCCTGATTTTTATCCGGGTCCTCAGTTGGTGTTTGATCCGATCCGTCGGACGTATCTGTCTGATTGTCATCTGTGTTTGAATCATCAGTTTGCGTCTTGTCTTTTTTGTCTTTATCTTCATCAGACTTCTGTTCATCGTCAGTCGCTTTATCTTTATCCGCATCATCTTCTTCATCTTTCGGGACTTTGAAAGAAGCTGATGCCGTATCGCTTTTTCCGTCATCGTTTTCCGCTGTCACCTGGAAGCTGTATGTGGAGCCTGGTGTGACATCTGAGACGACGGCTTCTTTTGCCGAACTGTTTTGAATGTCACTGTAGCTTCCGCCGTCAACGGATTGTTTGACATTGAATGTTGCATCACCGTCATAATTCCAGCTTAAGGTTAATGATTTTTTATCTTTGTCGTATTTCACTTGCAATCCTGTCGGTTTATCGGCTTTTTCTTTCGTGTACGTTTTAGAAACGGCAGTTGGCTGCGTTCCTTTCACGAAGTACTCCGTCACTTTTTTATCATCCGGTGTATTCGGTCCGGCTAAAGCGGCAGGGTTCGAGCCTTTCTCAACCGTTTCTTTGACGACGCTGTCAGGCTGCTTGAAGCTTCCTTTACCGTCATCAACGTATGAGATCAGCTTTTGGAAAATCCGTTTTGCGACTTGCTGGTCAGCAGAAGACAGTGATTTCTTGCCTGCTTTGTTGCCAGACTCAACTCCGGTCCAAACCGCCGCTGTATATTGAGGGGTGTATCCGACAAACCATGAGTCTGGGACTCCGCCCGGAGCAATGTTATATTTTTGAATATCACCTTTAGTAAAGTTTGTCGTACCCGTTTTACCGGCGACTTCCACGTTCGGTACTTGGGCCAGTTTACCTGTTCCTGATTCGACAGCTGATTTGAGCATATCTGTAACCATGAACGCCGTGTAGTCGCTCATAGCACTTTTCGGCTTTGGTGTTAAATCAAGCTTAGTGCCGTCATTAAATTCAATCGATGTGACCGCGTGCGGTTCATTGTACGTACCGTTATTTCCGAAAGCACTGTAGGCGCCCGCCATTGTCATTGGAGAAACCCCCGGATTATCAGCTCCAAAACCGCCGATCGAATAAGATTCCGTTACACTATCTTTGTTTAATCCCAATCCTAAGTCATTTGCGAAGTCGACGGCATTATCTTTCCCTGCTGCTTGGTATGCTTTTAAAGCAGGAATATTACGTGAGTCCGCGAGGGCCTCTCGCATTGATATCATATTTCTGTATTTATTGTCCCAATCATGTATCGGAGTGCCATCAGAGTACGTATAAGCCGAGTCATCAATCTGCTCATACGTCGACCATTTTTTATTTTCAATGACCGGGCCGTAATCAAGAATCGGTTTAATCGTCGAACCTGGCTGGCGTTTAGTATCTGTCGCGTAGTTAAATCCGCCTGTAGTTCTGTTCCGTCCTGCTCCGATGGCGCGGATTTCTCCGTTTGTCGTATCAAGGAGCGTGACGCCGCCTTGCATGCCTTCGGTAAATCCGGCTGTGTCGCCGTTCATCAATTGATCAAGATAATCTTGTGCTTTCGTATCAAGAGTCGTATAAATTTTTAGACCGTCAGTTGAAATATCGACGTCTTTCTTTTCTTTTGTCTCAATTTCTTTCATAACTTCTTCGACAAAAGCGCTGTATTTATTTGTGTCCTTTTTATCGTATTCTTTTTGGCTGACGACGCCTTCATCTTTCATGGAAACTTTCTTTGCTTTCTGGTATTCAGAATTTGAAATGAATCCTTGTTTTTCCATTAAGCTGAGAACAATGTTTCGGCGTTTCTCGGAAGCCTTCGGATTTTTAACCGGGTTATATCCAGTCGGGCTTTGCGGCATTCCGGCAAGCGTCGCCGCCTGTTCAACCGTAAGCTTGCTCAAGTCTTTTACGCCGAAGAATTCTTCAGCCGCTTTACCGACGCCGTAGGCACGCGGTGAGAAATAAATTCTGTTTAAATACATTTCTAAGATTTCATCTTTAGAATAATGGCGCTCCAGCTGCAGTGAAAGCCACACTTCCTGTGCTTTCCGTTTAATCGTTTTCTGATGGGTCAAAAGCGAGTTTTTCACAACCTGCTGGGTGATTGTGCTTCCTCCCTCTGAACCGAACCCATCCGTAAAGTTGGCGACCAAGGCGCCTCCGATCCGGATCGGGTCTATACCGTGGTGCTTATAAAAACGGGCGTCTTCAGTTGCGATAAATGCTTCTTTCACAACATCGGGTATATCCTTAATCGGGACGTAGGTTCGTTTTTCACCGCCCACTTCCGCGATTTCTTTTCCGTTTTTATCGTAAATCGTTGAAGAGTAAGGCGTTTTCAGCTTGGCTTCGTCCAAAGACGGCGCGCCGGAAACCAAAACGGCAAATGCCGCCGCTCCGCCGACTATGCCAAGGACAAACAGAATAACCAAGGACAGCACAATCTTTTTGAATAAACCGCCTTTACGCTGTTTCTTGCCTTTTTTCGGTGAAGAGGGCTTAGTGCTTTTCGTCTGCCTTGCCTTACGGCGTTCTTCACGGCTCGTAAATTGATCTGACATAACATCTCAACCTTTCGTTTATCAACCTTTCGCTCAGTCTACTGTTCCTGCGAAAAATAAAGCTGTTCAATAATACTAATATAATCAATTCTCGGTGAGTATCCAAGGGAAATCGGAAAGGAAGCATCTTCTAATTCGTCTTTGCGAATTGATTTTCTGCCATTGTTCTCCTTTCTCTCCCAAAAGACAAACAGCTTGTCGGCTTCGAGGAAATAAACCTTTCCGAAAGCGGATATAATAACAAAACAAATGCCGTCTTGCCTGACCACCTGCTTCATATGTTCAATCTGATGATCATGAAAATTCTGCAGGGGAAATGCCGTTTTGTTTTTTGTTTCTTTTGCCTCAAAATCAATGTAGCGTCCTTTATAAATGCCGTTGTAGTCGGTTGTGGAAGACTGTTTAAAATAAGCTTCCTTAATGACTGCGGCGCTTCTTTTCGGATAGTGGACGTTTACAATCTGGACGGGTGTCGGCTTTTTGTGAATGACAGCAATTTGGTTAGCCAGATAATACTTATTCGTTTCATTCAGATCGTCTTCGAGGGTCATGCCGCGATTACTGTATGAATGAGACCGTTTCTGGCTGTTTTGGGATGAAACCGTTTTGTTCGGCTGAAAAGTTTTTCCATTCGGGTACCGAATCACTTTTTCCATCCTCCTTATCAAACTAATAGTGACGGAAGTGAATGAACGTGCATAAACGACAGACCGTAACCGCCATTCTTCGCCTGATCGAAAAAGAGACGAAAATAAAAAATGCCGATAATATTTCCCGGACGAATGCCTATAAAGCATATTATGACCGCCATCCTGAGATCAAGTGGCCGCTTTTGGCATCCTTTGTGTCCCGCAATGCGGGCTGGTCGATGACTGATTTAAGAGGCGTCCTTTATCAGGAGGGCCTTGACAGCAGTCAGAAAAACTGGTTTTTCCTTTCGTATGAAAGGGCAAATTGGCTGATTTTTTCTGATGCCTATCCTCAGCTTCTGGTCTACCAGTGGTCAAAACAAATCGGCGAACCTCTATTCCGTCATCTTCCTTATTTCCGCGTCTCGGCTTTTATGCAGGAAGAATGGTTCCGCTTTTGGCGTGACGGAGATACGGAACGGCTCATGTATGCTCTTATTATAAATGAACAAAACACTATCCAATCACCTATTATACAAAATCCTTCGTTTAAAAAGAATGTTTTTGGCACGATTCCTTTTTATTTAAGTGATTGGTTTCACTTTAATACGGTGATATTCCCTTCATTTAACGGACATTTATACGGAATTTCCGTTAAACGGTTTTCAAAAACCGAAGAGAGAATTACGCTCGGAAAACAGCTGGCCCGCCTTCTGTTCAGCCCTGATCTTCACGCTTCTTTTTACCGTTTTCTTGATACCGTTCCTCATACCGGTTCACGCTTTGATATGGAGAAAATGATCGGCATCAAAAAAAGAACATCACCGATGCTGAGGACAACCTATCCCATTGTTGCCCACCCATTAGACGGCGAAAGGGCGGATTGGTTTCAAAAAAGGTTAAGAAAAGGGGCTTTCTTACAGGAGAAAATGCCGAAACAGCTTGAACTGACGGACTGGTACTTCCAGAAAAGACGGGAGCTCCATGCGCTCTTCGCAGTTAAAGAGTGGCTGAAGAAATGAAAAAGCCCGAAACCGTTCGCTGGGGTTTCGGGCTGCTGATGTGTTACGTGGAAGGGCGGTTTGGGCCGCCTAATTTTTTATCAAGCGTATCAGTCGTTTTTGCTTCGGTTTTTTGCTGTTTACCTGCATTTTTCGGTCTCGTTTTCATACGGCACCTCCTCAACTGTATCGTTTGCATTAACGTGCCGGTTCATACAAAGTTTGCGGCACTTTTTTGTCGAAAGGCACGCCTTTTAGGATAATCTCTGTTTGTTTGCCGAACTGCTTCTAGTTTTGTCATGTGCAGAGGAGAGCGGTATGAAAACGAGAATTATATTCTAAAGAGACGCAAGTGATAAAAGGGAGGAACATGAATGTCTGTTTACACGAGCAAGGCTGATATTCTCCGTCTGCTTTCTGATATCGAAATCCGGATTTCTGCTGCTGAAAAGACGCTTACCCAAGCAGTCAGATCCTGTCAGGCGGAAGCTGAAGAAATCAGGCAGGAGAAACTTTCCCGCCTTGAGGAAGAGGCGCGGGAGCTTCATGTTTGTATTGATGACCTGTTTTTGGCTGACCGGCGTAAAAAGGATTTGCCGAGAGCCTGCCGGATCAGCTGATTTTATGCAAAAACTTTGGTACCATATGTACTGAGGTGAGTCCGTTTGCAGACACAGTCGTTATTGGAGCTGACAGAACAAATGATAGAGGCGGTTCTGGAAGCCGAAAAAAGGTATCAGGATGGAAAAGAGTCAGGCCGTTCATATGATTTTTTTGAGATTATTAAACCCGATGTTGGAAAAAGAGACCGGCTTTGCGCGCTTTGGACAGAAGCAGCGCTTGCGTTTATTCAGGAAAACCGTCCGAAATACGTTCATCACGCACAAATTCAGGCCGTTACAGAAAATTTCGGAGAGCTGATGCTCCAATCATATGTTCATCATATTCATAAAAAAAGATACAGGGATTTAACTGAATCTGTTTTATATACGCTTCGTATATTAAGGGATGAAATTGAAAAAGAAGGCAGCTGAAAACGGCTGCCTTCTTTTATATAAAGGGGTCGGGTATGTTATTCATACGCCGGGTTTTCTGCTCCACTTGCTTCGAGAACCTTCATACTGTTTCGAAATTCGGTTGCGGTGAGATGGCCTTGAATATAGAGGAATTTTGCAAAGTCCATCAGTTTATCTGCACAATCTGTTTCATATTTTTTCACTTCAGCAAAACGCTTTCTTAAGTATGATACGTTCATAATGGTGCATCCCCTCTCATGTATGTTGAGATTATGGTAACATAACGATTCGACTTTTTTCTGTTTTTAAAAAATTAAGACTTTCGACAGCATTTGACAAAGATCAGAATCTCCGAAAGCACATAACCAAGGCGGAATTCATACATATATAGCAGAAACTTAGTGAGAGACAAGGGGGAATGTCATATGCAATGGAGAGCACAGCCATATCAAAATATGTACCAGCAGCCGGCGGGATATTTCTACCCGCAGCAGATACAGCCGCTGCAACAGCCGAGTCCGCAGCAGATACAGCCATTACAGCCGCCGTATCCGCAGCAGATACAGCCATTGCAGCCTCCGCCATATCAACAGCAAGGGCAGTACCCGCAGCAATTTTATCCGAATCAGGAATACGGTCATATGCAGCAGCCGTTTGCTCCCCCTCCTCCTCAGGCAGCCATGCCCGGGGGGCAGCCGGGGTTTGTGAATCCTTACCCCGTTCCCAGACCGAATCAGCAGCAGTCTTCCCAATTCTCAGGCATACTCTCCCAGTTTAAAAAAACGAACGGACAGTTTGACTTTAATAAAATGATGGATACAACGGGGCAGATGGTAAGCGCCGTAAATCAGGTCGGATCGCTGGTGAAAGGCCTCACCAGTATCTTCAAATAAAAAGCATGAATGATATCCATCATTCATGCTTATTTTTTAGGGAAAAAGAGGGTAAGCGTCTGTTCATTCCAGGATGTTTCCATATCTTCTTCACTCACCTTATACGGGAGGACAACGGTTCTTGTCATGCTTGAAGACACATGGGATGAATGAGCCTGTTTATGATCGTAACGGATTGTAACGTGAAGGTAGCACCCTTTCGTTTCCACTAGCATATCCCCGTCACGGAACGTCTCGGGAACGCCGATATCAACCGCGAGGCCCGTCGGCTCTTCTCTGACGTCAATCGTCACTTGCGCTTCAGTAAAAGCCGAATTGACAAGGTGCTGAAAACCATGCATCAATTCTGCGAAGGGACCTGAGTGAAAAAATTGGTCCATCGCATGGCTGATGATGTCCTCATTTCTTTGCGGATCAAGTTTATCGTTTTGTGATTGATCCATATGACCACCGCCTTTTTACAAACAGACTATGCGATGTTATGCCGTATGGTTAAGAATTGAAGGAAAAAAGAAAGTATGGTTAAATAGTGGAGAATAAACTGGTAACGGATTCACATTTAGGAAGGGGAGCACAACACATTGCTGAAAAAATTATTCGGATTGGGAGACAGCCGGAAAAAGCCGGCCGAGGAAGTGATTTTTTCTCCGGCTGACGGAATGGTGATGGATTTGGCTTCAGTGCCGGATCCCGTATTTTCACAAAAAATGATGGGGGACGGGATTGCCGTCGAGCCTGCAAACGGAGACATTGTTTCACCGGTTGAGGGAGAAGTGATTCAGCTGTTCCATACAAAACATGCTGTCGGCATCCGCACCCTTTCCGGAGCGGAACTTTTGATACATGTCGGTTTGGATACCGTCAATATGAACGGTGAAGGCTTTGAAGCGCATGTAAAAGAAGGAGACAAAGTGAAAACAGGCGATCTGCTTTTAACGTGCCGGCTGGATTTAATAAAAGAAAAAGCAAGCAGCACCGTCATCCCTATGGTGATTATGAATGGCGATGCCGCAGAACCTTTGCAATTTGCAGGCGCAAATGAAGCGAAAAAAGGACAAACAGAGCTTTTTACGATAAAAATGAAGTAGGCAGGGGCTGATTCCCTGCTTTTTTTCTTGTGCAGGATTTTCATCTAGCCAGGCAAACAAATATTCGGTAAACTGTACCTCATAAAGAGGTGTGAACGATGAAGAAAAAATCACTGAACGAACTGATTCAGGAATTAAAAAATCATGAAAATATTGTGCATTGGCATGAAGAGGAACCGCGGGAGGCGAAAACCATGCCGATGCCGGAGCAAGTAGATCCGAACATTCGGGCGGCTCTCGAAAAGAGGGGGATCGAGCGGCTCTTTACACATCAATACTCCGCTTTTCAGACGGTTCAAAACGGGGAAAGCATTGTAGCTGTCACACCGACGGCCTCCGGAAAAACACTGTGCTATAATCTTCCGGTTCTTCAGTCTATCGCGGAAGATGCCTCAAGCCGCGCGCTTTATTTATTTCCGACAAAGGCGCTCGCGCAGGACCAAAAAAGCGAGCTGAACGAAATCATAGACGAGACGGGTATGGACATTAAAAGCTTCACCTATGACGGAGATACGTCTCCGGCCATCAGGCAGAAAGTCAGAAAGGCCGGGCATATTGTGATTACAAACCCTGATATGCTTCATTCAGCCATTCTTCCCCACCATACAAAATGGGTGAGTCTGTTTGAAAACCTGAAATATATCGTCATTGATGAATTACATACGTACCGCGGCGTATTCGGCAGCCATGTGGCGAACGTCATCCGCCGTTTAATGAGAATCTGCGCTTTTTACGGAAGCAAGCCGTCATTTATCTGTACATCCGCCACAATCGCCAATCCGAGGGAGTTGGCGGAGCAGCTGACGGGGAAATCTGTGCGCCTGATTGACGACAACGGCGCCCCGGCCGGAAGAAAGCACTTTGCTTTTTACAATCCTCCGATTGTAAATAAACCGCTGCATATTCGAAAAAGCGCCACCGTGGAAGTGAACGAACTTGCCAAAACTTTTTTAAAAAATAAGATCCAGACGATTGTTTTTGCCAGAAGCCGTGTCCGGGTTGAAATTATTTTAAGCCACATTCAGGAGATCGTAAAAAAAGAAATCGGCTCAAAGTCTGTCAGAGGTTATCGCGGCGGATATCTTCCGAAAGAAAGAAGAGAAATAGAGCGGGGGTTAAGAGACGGCAGCATTCTCGGGGTTGTCAGCACAAACGCGCTGGAGCTCGGCGTTGATATCGGCCAGCTTCAGGTCTGCGTGATGACGGGGTACCCGGGCAGTGTCGCGAGCGCATGGCAGCAGGCGGGCCGGGCCGGACGGCGGCAGGGAGAGGCGCTTATCGTAATGGTGGCGAACTCTGATCCGATTGACCAATATATTGTGCGCCATCCTGATTATTTCTTTAAACGCTCGCCTGAATCTGCAAGGATTAATCCCGATAATCTCATTATACTGGTCGATCACCTGAAATGCGCCGCGTATGAGCTGCCTTTCAGAGCCGATGAAACATTCGGAGAAAATGATGCGAGGGACATTCTTGAGTATTTAGAGGAAGAAGGGGTGCTTCACGAAAACCGCGAACGCTACCACTGGGCGAGCGAATCTTTTCCCGCCTCCAACATCAGTCTCCGTTCGGCGTCACAGGAAAACGTGGTCATCGTTGACCGGTCAGAGACGGCTGATGTAAAAATAATCGGAGAAATGGACCGCTTCAGCGCGATGACGCTTCTTCATGATGAAGCGATTTATCTTCATGAAGGGGTGCAGTACCAGGTTGAAAAGCTTGATTGGGATCATAAAAAAGCGTACGTGCGAAAGGTCGATGTCGAATATTATACAGATGCCAATTTAGCGGTGCAGCTGAAAGTGCTGGACATTGACAGAACGGACAGCAGAAAGAAAACGGCCTTACATTTCGGCGATGTAACCGTGAACGCACTTCCGACAATATTTAAAAAAATTAAAATGACGACATTTGAAAATATAGGATCAGGGCCGATTCATCTTCCAGAAGAAGAACTGCATACCAGTGCTGCCTGGCTTGAATTGAAAGAGACGGATTCGGAGATCGGCGAAAAAACGCTTGAACAGCTGCTTTTAGGCATTGCCCACGTCCTGCAGCATATCGTGCCTGTATACGTCATGTGCGACCGAAATGACGTGCATGTCGTGCCGCAAATCAAAGCCGCACATACCGGACTTCCGACAATCTTTCTGTATGATCATTATCCAGGCGGAATCGGACTTGCTGATGAAGTATATAAGCGATTTGATGAAATCAATGAAGGGGCTGAGCGCCTGATCAGACAATGTCCATGTCAAGACGGATGTCCTTCCTGCATCGGCTCCGAAATAGAAGGAATAGATGCAAAGAAAGCGATACTCCGGCTCTTGAATTACGTGTAAAAGAAAAGGGGGACGAAAGATGTCCTTGAAAAATAAATTAAAGCGGATGAAAAACCACCTGAATGTGCCGGAAGCTGAAAAAAAGCCGGCAGATTCACAACTTTCGGTCCCGGATATTCAAGTCCCATTTAGAGAAGAATGGGAGGCATTCGGAGTGAAGCCTTTCTTTTTTGAGGATGAATACTGTCTTATCCGCGAAACCGTCTATCCGCTTTCGCACCGTCACGGACGGTACAGCTTCAGTGAGCTTGATGACGTCTTGGCATTATGGAATAAAGGCGGTTTGACACATACTTTATCAGCAGAAGGATACGAAAAAAGCCAGCTGTTCTTCTTTGATACTGAAACGACCGGCCTCGGCGGCGGGGCCGGCAATATGATCTTTTTGCTCGGTCATGCAAGAGTGTATGAAGACCGTGTCGCGGTTAAACAGCATCTGCTTCCTAAACCGGGAAACGAGACGGCTCTTTACAAAAGCTTTTTAAGTGAGGTTGACATTACGTCCCTTGTTACGTATAACGGAAAAGCCTTTGACTGGCCTCAGGTAAAAACTAGGCATACATTGCTGCGGGACAGGCTTCCGAAACTTCCTGATTTCGGACACTTTGATCTTCTGCATGGGGCGAGACGGCTTTGGAAACATAAATTAGAGCGTGTATCGCTTTCAGCGGTTGAAAATGAAGAGCTTGCTTTTAAAAGGGACGAAGACACACCTGGTTATTTGGCGCCGATGCTGTATTTTCAATTTTTAAAGGCGGAGGACCCGGCTCTTTTAAAGGGAGTGCTCTCGCATAATGAACAAGATGTGCTTTCCCTCATCGCTCTTTACATCCATATGTCAAAAAAGATTTTTGCATCTTCTGATCAGACGTCAGAACATCAGGAAGCATACGCCATGGCGAAATGGTTTATCGCTCATAAAGAAACCGATCGGGCTGTTTCACAGCTGGAAGCACTGCAAGGCAAAGCCTTTGAAGATTCGGATCGGGCCCTTTTTGACTTAGCAATGCTTTATAAAAAACAAAACCGCAGGCAAGACGCCGTGCCCCTTTGGGAAAAACTGACGGGCTCTGCTCTTCACATATGCAGACACCAATCAGCGGTAGAGCTGGCGATCTATTTTGAGCATCACGCAAAAGATTACAAAAAAGCTCTGCAGGTCGCGCAGCAGGCGGCAGAAGACGGGGAAATATCGGAAAAAGAAGCCGAGAAGCTCCATGTGAGAATTGCCCGGCTCAAGAGGAAATATTCCTCTTGAAATATTGCCCGGGAAAGCGCAAAAGCCGAGCTGTTTCGCCAAAAATATTTTTTTCTGAATCCGCATCGATTTTGTTGTAGAATGGTGCCGCATCTTGTAAAATAGCGTTAGTTATTTATAGGGGAGAGTTGGTATGTATAAAGGTGTTTTTTACTTGTTCTTTGTCGTGGTTTTTTTGATTGCGTTTGTATTTTCGAATTTTAAAGACAGTTTGCTGACGCACTTTTAAATTGGGTGATTGAATTAGAACATGCACCCTCTTTTCTTCATAACCTAACAGTGTAATAAAAGTTAATGGAGAGGGGATTTAGCATGTTTCATCATCATTGTTGCAGACCAAACGTGATGCCGCCGATTGTCCATCCGACTCATTGCTGTGAACACCATTGCTTTTCTAACACGGTTGTGCCGCATATTCATCCGCAACATACAACTAACGTAAATCACCACAACTTTGAGCACGTTCATTACTATCCGCACACTTTTTCAAATGTTGACCCGACAACTCACCAGCATTTTCAGTGCGGAAGCCCTTGCTGCGATCATTAGTATTGAACGCTTAAGCAAGATCGGTTAGGATATCAGCAAATCAAAATGGGGCCCGATGGGGAGCCCCATTTTTTAAGCAGGTGATCAATTGAAAGTATTAGCCGTAACAGGATACAAGCCGTTTGAACTCGGGATTTTTAAACAGGATGACCGGGCGCTTGTTTATATAAAAAAGGCGATAGAAACGAGACTCAGAAGCTTTATTGACGAAGGCTTGGAATGGATTCTCATATCCGGACAGCTGGGGACTGAGCTTTGGGCGGCAGAAACGGCGTACGATCTCAGAGAAGAGTATCCGGAATTAAAGGTTGCCGTTATCACACCTTTCTACGGCCAGGAGGAAAAGTGGAAGGATCCGAATAAAGAAATGTATGAAGCGGTGCTTGCTCAGGCAGATTATGAGGAGAGCCTGACGCATCGGCCGTACGAAAGTCCGCTCCAATTCCGGCAGAAAAACGCGTTCTTTATTGAAAAGTCAGATGCGCTTTTGCTTTTATATGACCCTGAAATGGAAGGATCGCCGAAATATATGCTGCAGCAGGCAGAAAAACGCCGTGAAACAGACGGATATCCGATTTATTCAATTACGATGGATGATCTCCGTGCCGCCGTTGAAGAAGAAGATTTCTTTACATAACACGTCAGAGAATATTTGACAACGGGACGTGTTTCTGAATAAAATATAACATGATGATTCACGATATGAGGTGAAAAAGATGCTTGCTGATAAAGTAAAGCTTTCTGCGAAAGACATTTTGGAAAAAGAATTTAAAACAGGCGTTAGAGGTTACAGACAAGAAGACGTTGACAAATTTTTAGATATGATTATTAAGGATTATGAAACCTTTCATCAAGAAATTGAAGAACTGCAGCAAGAAAATCTGCAGCTGAAAAAACAGCTTGAAGAAGCAAGCAAAAAACAGCCGGTGCAGTCCAATACAACCAACTTTGACATTCTGAAAAGGCTGTCCAACCTTGAGAAACATGTATTCGGCAGCAAACTTTATGACGAATAAGGCAGAAGCACTTGTCAAATGAGACAAGTTGCTTTATAATGAACAAGTGTTCTTAACGTTCGGGTAATCGCTGCAGATCTTTGAATCTGTAGAGGAAAGTCCATGCTCGCACGGTGCTGAGATGCCCGTAGTGTTCGTGCCTAGCGAAGAAATAAGCTAGGGCAGCCTTGATAGGCTGACGGCAGGAAAAAAGCCTACGTCTCCGGATATGGCTGAGTATCCTTGAAAGTGCCACAGTGACGAAGTCTCATCAGAAATGGTGAGAGTGGAACGCGGTAAACCCCTCGAGCGAGAAACCCAAATTTTGGTAGGGGAACCTTCTTGAAGGAACTGAACAGATAGAAGGACAGAATACTTTCTGTAGATAGATGATTGCCGCCTGAGTACGAGGTGATGAGCCGATTGCAGTACGACGGAACAAAACATGGCTTACAGAACGTTAAACATTATTGATATGACAAATTAGAGCTCTCCTTAAAAGGGGAGCTTTTATCTTGAATGAAACGAAAGCTTAAAAAGAGACAGGGTGATACGATGAAGAAGTACACACTAATAGCGACGGCGCCGATGGGAATCGAAGCGATCGTCGCCAAAGAAGTGCGTGATTTAGGTTATGAATGCAAAGTAGACAACGGAAAAGTCATTTTTGAAGGAGATGCGCTTGCGATCTGCCGCGCTAACTTATGGCTGCGGACGGCTGACCGCATCAAGGTACAGGTCGCCGAGTTTCAGGCGAAAACGTTTGATGAGCTGTTTGAAAAAACAAAAGCGATTGACTGGCGCGCGTACATTCCGGAAAACGCCAAGTTCCCCGTTATCGGAAAGTCCGTGAAATCAGTGCTTGCCAGTGTGCCTGACTGCCAGCGGATCGTCAAAAAGGCGATAGCGGAAAAGCTGAAACTTCAATCAGGAAAACAAAATGAATGGATTGAAGAAACGGGCCCCGAGTATAAGGTGGAGATTTCCCTTTTAAAAGATAAAGCCGTACTTACACTGGATTCATCAGGAACAGGCCTTCACAAAAGAGGATACAGGGTTGATCAGGGAGGAGCTCCGATTAAAGAGACGCTCGCTGCTGCGTTAATTCAGTTAACCAACTGGACGCCTGACCGTCCGTTCGTTGATCCGTTCTGCGGTTCCGGCACGATCGCCATTGAAGCCGCTTTAATCGGACAAAACATTGCTCCCGGTTTTAACCGTGATTTTGTTTCAGAAGACTGGGAATGGATCGGAAAAGAACTGTGGGACAAGGCGCGTCTTGAAGTGGAAGAAAAGGCGAACTATGATCAGCCGCTGCAGATCTTTGCCAGTGACGTGGATCACCGGATGGTAAACATCGCCAAAGAAAACGCAGAAGAAGCGGGACTTGGTGACCTGATCGAATGCAAACAAATGCGGGTGCAGGATTTTACGACGAAACTCGAATACGGCGTAATCGTCGGAAACCCTCCGTACGGCGAACGGCTCGGCGAAAAAAGGGAAGTCGAGCAGATGTATAAAGAAATGGGCCGGGCATTTGAATCTCTTGATACATGGTCTGTCTACATGTTAACGTCAAATGAACAATTTGAAGAGGTCTACGGAAGAAAAGCAACCAAAAAACGGAAGCTCTTTAACGGTTTTATCAAAACGGATTATTATCAGTACTGGGCTAAAGTGCGGCCGCAGCGGAAAAAGCCGCAACAAAGAGAAGACGCCTGAAACAGCGTCTTCTCCGGCATCTTTACGTTTTATTCTGCCATTACCAGCGGTGCGCTTTTGCGTTGCTCCGTAAAATAATGTTGGTCTGGGACATTTCGGTGTGGCCGTTCACTTGCGATTTAGAGCGTTTCGGCCGCGTCCAATTGTGATGAAACAATTCAGAATGCTGATCTAATCGATCTTTATAACTCATGTAACCATCACTCCCGGATAGAATAATTTTGTGAAGATGGATATTCAATCGAATATCTGTTGTAGTTTGTGCAGGTCAGGTGCGGATCATTCAGAATGGCATGTATAGAAAGTGAAGCATCGGCATAGAATGATGATTATTTCTATTTGAGAGGTGATCTATTTTATGCTGAACAGCGAGCACTTCAGTAAAATACAAAAGGCGTTAGACGCAACTGCTTTCCGGCTGGAGGAAGCCGGAGCGGAGTTCGGTCCTTCCGCCATGACACACGCACAGGAAGAACTTGAAAATGCGGTAAAACATACACATTCAACAGACCATCCGTTCCTATGTACACATATCATTAACCGGAAATGATAATGGCAAAAACTTGGCGAGGCCAAGTTTTTTTGTTGTATTGAAAAGGGTTAAATGATATTATAGATGGTCTGAATGCCGAATAGTTAGGGGTTGGAGTTGGGTGACAACATCACGTTTGCCTTTTGCTTTAACAAAAGAAAAGAATTTTTACGAAGAATTGAACAATTGGATTGGTGACGTGTTTTACGATATCCTTCCCGAGAAAGGCTTTGACCTTCGGGATGAGCAGGTATTTATGGCGTTTCAGCTTGAACGGGCATTTAAAGAGAAAAAGGTCATGTTCGCTGAGGCAGGAGTCGGTACGGGGAAAACGCTGGTGTATCTGCTGTTTGCCATCAGCTATGCCAGATATACGGGTAAACCGGCCATTATCGCATGCGCCGATGAAACGTTAATTGAACAGCTTGTCAAAAAAGAAGGCGACATTTCCAAGCTGACAGAACATTTGGATCTGCAGATTGATACACGGCTGTCCAAATCCCATGAGCAGTATCTGTGTCTGAAAAAGCTTGAGAAAACGATGCAGCGTTCTGATGATGAAAAGTGGCTGGATCTTTATGAGTCGCTGCCTTCATTCGTACACGAATCACAAGCGATGCAGCGCTTTTATCCGTACGGCGACCGCAAACAGTACGCTGATTTGACGAATGAAGAGTGGGCAGGCGTCAGCTATGATTCCTTCCAAGATTGTTTAACATGTGATATGAGACATAGATGCGGTTTAACACTTTCAAGAGATCATTACAGAAAATCAACGGATCTGATTGTTTGCTCCCATGATTTCTACATGGAACATGTATGGACGGAAGAATCACGCAAAAGGGAAGGACAGCTGCCGCTTTTGCCGGATCACAGCGCCGTCGTGTTTGATGAAGGACATCTGCTAGAATTCGCCGCGCAAAAAGCGTTAACCTATCGCGTGAAGCAGTCGACGCTTGAGCTGTTTTTAGAGCGTCTGCTTCAAAATGACATCAGAGAGGAATTCGCCGAACTGATTGAAGATGCCCTTGCCGCAAACGATGAGTTTTTCTATGTGCTGTCAGAGGAATCGAAGGAAATCGCCGGCTCTCACCGATTGGACATCCAAAACGATCAGCGTGTTAAGCGTGCGGCTGACGAACTATGCCGTCTGCTCGATAAAATCGGCGAGGCGCTCGTATTTGAATCGGAAATGTATACGATCGATAAGTACGAGCTGTCAGTCGTAGAAGAATACGTCGAACAAATGGCATATTCGCTGTCGCTGTATCAAAAGGATGCTATCAGCTGGCTTGAAACGCGGGATACAGACTCAACGTTTGTCGTTATGCCGAGAACAGTAGCCGAAGTTTTGGGAGAAAAGGTCTTTTCTAAAAAGATCCCTTATATTTTCTCATCGGCCACTCTTTCTGAGGGCGGTTCATTTGATTATATCGCTGACAGCCTCGGAATCCGTGATCCTTTATCATTCACCGTTGAATCTCCGTACGATTACGAGGAGCAAATGTCTGTTGCGCTTCACGGTGACATGACATCTGAGCAGAAAACAGCCGAAACGATTGAAACCATTAAGAAGAATAAAGGACGCACCCTCGTTCTTTTCCCTTCCTTTGAAGACATGAAGGAATTTAAAGAACAGGCTGCCGCGTGGGAGCTGCCGTATCCGATATACTACGAAGGTGACGAAGAGATCAGCAGTCTGGTCGAAAAATTCCAGCGGGATGAAGAATCCGTGCTTTGTTCCGTCCACTTATGGGAAGGTCTTGACATTCCCGGTGACTCGCTCCGGAATGTAACCATTTGGGCATTGCCGTATCCGCCTCATGATCCCGTGTTTACCGCAAAGCGGAACGGAGCGAAAAAAAATCCGTTTGAGGAAGTTGATCTACCGTACATGCTCTTGAGAGTCCGGCAGGGAATCGGCCGCCTCATCCGTTCTAATCAGGACAGCGGAACTATATCCATTTATGCGGGCGGAGAAAGTGAACGGGTATTGGACGAAGTCAAAAAGATCTTGCCTGTTACACCGAAAATCGTATAAAAACAAAAGCTGCAGGATTCTCTCCTGCGGCTTTTTTAAATCGGGGAAGTTGACTTTGTCACGGCGTTCCATTAGCCTGTAATTGATAGTGAAAAGGGAGGGGAATGGATATGGATTTACATACATATGAAAAAGAGTTTTTTGATCTGTTAAAAAGAGTGTCCCACTATGAAGAAGCCATTGCGCTTATGCACTGGGACTTAAGAACGGGAGCCCCGAAAAAAGGCTCTGATGACCGGGCGGAAAGCATCGGACAGCTGTCGGCTGACGTTTTTCAAATCCAGACATCCGACCGGATGAAAGAACTGATCGACATCCTTCTCGCGCATGCCGAAGAGCTGCCTGAAGATACAGTGAAAGCGGCGGAACTTGCGAAAAAAGATTATGATCATAATAAAAAAATTCCTGAAGATGAGTATAAAGAATATGTCATTTTAACATCGAAAGCTGAAACGGCTTGGGAGGATGCAAAGGCGGCCTCTGATTTCTCTATGTTTGCTCCGTACCTTGAGAAGCTGATTAATTTTAATAAGCGGTTTATTTCGTATTGGGGCTATGAAGATCATCCATACAATGCATTGCTCGATATTTTCGAACCGGGTGTTACGGTAAAGGTGCTGGATCAGCTGTTTTCTGAATTGAAGGAAGCGATCATTCCGCTTATCAAAAAAGTGACGGCATCCGGCAATAAACCGGACACAGCCTTTATCACAAAAACATTTCCGAAAGAACAGCAAAGAGACCTCTCCTTGTATTTCTTAAAAGAGTTCGGGTATGATTTTGACGGCGGCCGCCTGGACGAGACGGTGCATCCGTTTGCGACGACAATCAACCGGGGCGATGTGCGGGTGACGACCAGATATGACGAAAACGATTTCCGCACGGCAATTTTCGGAACGATTCATGAATGCGGGCATGCGATCTACGAGCAGAATATTGACGAAGCGCTGAGCGGAACGAACTTATCTGACGGTGCATCCATGGGAATTCATGAATCCCAATCGTTATTTTATGAAAACTTTATCGCCAGAAATCAACATTTCTGGACCGCCTATTATGAAAAAATGGTTGAGGCTTCGCCTGATCAATTTCAAGATGTGAAAAGAGAAGATTTTGTACGCGCTGTCAACGAGGCGAAACCGACCTTTATCCGAATTGAAGCCGATGAGCTGACGTATCCGCTTCACATTATTATCCGTTATGAAATTGAAAAAGCGATTTTCAGCAATGAAGTGACAGTGGAAGAACTGCCTGCATTGTGGAATCAAAAATATCAAGATTATTTAGGCATTACGCCGCCATCTGACGCAAAAGGCATTTTGCAGGACGTGCATTGGGCGGGCGGCGATTTCGGCTATTTCCCTTCCTATGCGCTCGGATATATGTATGCGGCACAGCTGAAGCATACCATGCTTGACGATCTGCCTGAATTTGACCAATTAATAGAACGGGGCGATTTTGAGCCGATCAAACAATGGCTGACAGAAAAGGTTCATCAGCACGGAAGACGCAAAATGCCGCTTGACATCATAAAAGATGCAACGGGAGAAGAGCTGAACGTTCAATATCTCATTGAGTATCTCGTCGGCAAATATTCAAATTTATATTTATAAACGAAACGCCCGGCATACACCGGGCGTTTTTCTAAAAATTCCAAAAACACGAATAATCGAAACTGATTCTTTGTAAAAGTTCGGAAATATTCAAATTTCACTATGCAAAAGAAGTGTATCTTGTTATAATTTGATTAATATCATACGAACACTCATATAATCGCGTGGATATGGCACGCAAGTTTCTACCGGTCACCGTAAATGTCCGACTATGAGTGAGCAATGGAACGGCTTTATTCGGCCGTTACGTGTAGATCATTCGGCATTGCTTGCTCTTTTTTTTGGAGAGCGGGCAATGCTTTTTTTATTTTTTATAAGCGGGGGTAATCATTGTGGAAGCATTAAAACGAAAAATAGCAGAAGACGGAATTGTTCTTTCTGATCAAGTGCTGAAAGTGGATTCTTTTTTAAACCATCAAATTGATCCGGTTCTCATGCAGCAGATCGGCCGGGAATTTGCGCGCCGTTTTGAAAAAGACGAGATAACCAAAATCGTCACAATTGAATCTTCGGGTATCGCCCCTGCGGTGATGGCCGGTCTTGAACTCGGCGTTCCTGTCATCTTTGCGAGAAAAAGGAAGTCTCTCACATTAACGGATGATCTGCTGACGGCATCCGTCTATTCTTTCACGAAAAAAACAGAAAGTCAGATTGCCGTCTCCGGAAATCATCTGTCGAAAGGTGACCGCGTGTTAATCATTGACGACTTTTTAGCGAACGGACAGGCGGCAGAAGGACTTTTATCCATCGTAAAACAAGCAGGCGCAGCGGTTTGCGGGATCGGAATCGTCATTGAAAAGTCATTTCAGCCGGGAAGAGATGAGCTGGTGAAAAAAGGATGCCGGGTCGAATCACTGGCGAGAATTCAATCGCTTGAAGATGGAAAAGTGACATTTGTACAGGAGGTCCGTTCATGAAAAACGGCTATGCCAAAACACTTTCCCTCGGTATCCAGCACGTGCTTGCCATGTATGCCGGCGCCGTCGTCGTTCCCTTAATTGTAGGAGCGGCATTGGGACTGAACGCAGAACAGCTGACATATCTCGTATCAATTGACATTTTTATGTGCGGGGCGGCTACGCTGCTTCAAGTATGGAGGAATAAATTTTTCGGCATCGGCTTGCCTGTTGTGCTCGGCTGTACGTTCACCGCGGTAGCGCCGATTATTTCGATCGGTAAGGAATACGGGATTTCAGCCATTTACGGAAGCATTTTGGCATCGGGTCTGCTTGTCATTCTGCTGTCGTTTTTCTTTGGTAAGCTCGTATCGTTTTTCCCGCCTGTCGTAACCGGATCTGTCGTGACGATTATCGGGATGACCTTAATGCCGGTCGCGATGAATCATATTGCCGGCGGGGAAGGCAGCAAGGATTTCGGTGATCCGGCTAACCTTGCCCTCGGATTTACGGTGCTCGTCATCATCGTGCTGCTTTATCGGTTTACAAAAGGATTTTTGAAATCCATTTCGATTTTAATCGGCATTGTCATCGGGACGGCCATCGCATATTTTATGGGAAAAGTGCAATTTGACAATGTGGCGAATGCTGATGCCATTCAAATGATTAAACCGTTTTACTTCGGGACGCCGACATTTCATGCGGCACCGATTATTACGATGTCCATCGTTGCCATTGTCAGCCTTGTTGAGTCAACAGGCGTCTATTTCGCTCTCGGTGACCTGACAAACCGGCGCCTGTCTGAACGTGATTTAGCAAAAGGCTACCGCGCGGAAGGCCTGGCGGTATTCATCAGCGGCATTTTTAATGCTTTTCCGTACACGGCTTATTCCCAAAACGTCGGCCTCGTGCAGCTGACAGGAATTAAGAAAAACGCGGTTATCGGTGTCACGGGCGCACTTTTAATGCTCTTCGGCCTTTTTCCGAAAATCGCAGCCTTCACGACCATCATCCCGTCTTCGGTACTGGGAGGCGCGATGGTGGCCATGTTCGGCATGGTCATTTCCTACGGCATTAAAATGCTCAGTCAAATTGACTTTAAAAAGCAGGAAAACCTTCTGATCGTCGCGTGTTCGGTCGGATTGGGACTCGGTGTAACCGTCGTTCCCGATATGTTTAAGCACCTGCCGTCTTACTTAAATCTGCTGACCACAAACGGAATCGTCGCCGGAAGCTTTACCGCCGTCCTTTTGAATATTATTTATAATATGATTCCTAAAACGAAAAAAACCCTTGATGTGACAAGGGTTCAAGAGGGTTAGTTATCTGTTTTCTTTAAAATAACATCTTATTTATCCAGATCGAGGATGCTTCCGAAAGTTTGCTGAACTTTTTGCGAGGCATCCTCTTTTTTTATTAGTTTCATTGTTTGAAAAGAAACAAATTGAGTGATGCGGCATCCGCTTATTTCGCCGAAAAACCGTCCCGGACTATATGTACCGTGAACGAGTATCTTGTGCACGAATTCTTACAAAAGAGAGTAAAAGAAGGGAAAGCCCCTTCTTTTAATTAATCCATCCTTCAAAAGTTGCGCGATAGAACCCTTCGATTATCTCTACTTTCTTAAGGTAATATGTAACACCATTCTTAACAGTTGTATTTGGAATATCCCATCTATGAAGGTAATCCATTGTAAAAGAATCTTTGGTCGCTTGTGTCGAAATTTTTGTTTGAGTTGAGTCGATATTTGTATTACCAGGGCTGGATGCAAAAGCAGGGGCAGCGGAAACGAGTAAAGCGAGAGACAAGGCAGAACCAGTTAAAACTTTTTTTAATTTCATTTTTAACACTCCTTCATTTTTTAATACACTTGTATTATTACATACAATACAAAAATAACCAAGGGTTTTTTTGTTAATATTTTGTAAGCGTGAATTTAGTTAGGGGCAATCCTTTCATTCACTGTTGCGGCTTATGTCAGGATATTGATAAGTATATAGAGAAAAAGAGTTGAATATTGCTGGCCTCTGGTGAACTTTAGATATTTCAATGCTTTTCTAACGAGGAAGATGTGATAGTAACTTAATCAATTGTACAAAAGTAAAAACTTTATTTAAAATGTTATAAATACGAATTTTCAATATAGGAGGTTATCTGATGGCAGAAAAGAAAAAAGCTTTAATCATTGTGGATGTACAAAAAGCCTTTGGTGATAAAAAGTGGGGAGAACGAAATAACGTAAAGGCGGAGGAAAATATCAGCAAAATACTGAAATTATGGAGAGAAAAAGGATGGACAGTCATATACATACAACATACTTCTGATAAACCTGGTTCTTTATTTTATCCAAAAAATGAGGGGGTTGCTATAAAGGAAATCGTTAAACCTATGGATAAAGAAGTCATTATAACCAAGAAAGTAAACAGCAGCTTTATTGGGACTAATCTAGAAGAGCTTTTAAAAGCAAATGATATAACAACTGTCGTAATCACTGGCTTGACTACGCCGCACTGTGTTTCAACAACCACAAGGATGAGCGGTAATTTAGGATTTGATACATACCTGATTTCAGATGCAACAGCAGCCTTCGGAATGAGAGATCAAAATGATACATATTATGATGCAGAGACTATTCACAATATATCTCTGGCCACGTTGCATGATGAATTTGCCACAATATTAACGACTGATCAATTAATCAATGATTTTATAAAAACAAACTGACTAACATTATGGCTAAGGGCGGCGGTGGATATAGGCGGCTGAAAAGCATATTCAGGCGCATACAAGGACCTCTCGAAAAATACGGGGATTACCGACTCTTTTCATCGTCGCAATATCGATTGAAAAAGGCATCTGCTTCAGATGCTTTTTTTGTTTCTTGTAAACCGGTTTTGATCGGCGGTTAACGGTCTGATTCGGCGAATAACAAAAGGCTTTACTAATCAGCGAATTATTCAAGATTTTTTGGTTTGTGCTGGGTCTGGTGACTTTTGATTTCCTCGAATATATTGGCTTGATCATCTTTTTGAGGCTGAGGCTCTTTGTTAAGACATTTTGGATCGATCACTTTTTTAAGGTCTTTGATGGTTAAAGGCTTACAGTCATCTTTTAATTCGTAGCCTAATTGTCCGTTAGCTTCTAAAGTGGCATATTTAATTGTATTTATATTTGAAATGCCAAGAAGCCTTAAACGCATTTCGAGTTGATCTGCTGTCAGTCTCAGCTTCTTTAAGTTTTCGATATTGAGTTGGCCGTCTTCTATAACGAATTTAGATTTTCCGGTTAAAAAAGATTCAATCCAGTTTACTTTTACTTGAAACCACTCCATTAAAATCAAAGCGCTAAAAAGGATAGACGCAGCGATTAATGTTTTCAATAAACTGGTTTCTAAAATGGGGTGAACGATAATCGTACCTATTGAAATCATCACCATTGTCTGTGCAATGGTCATTTGTGCAATGGATTTTCTCCCTGAAATTCTCAGTAAAATCATTCCGAATGCAATTATAATTAATTCTTCCCAAGCAAATCTCATGTTATCACCCTGGATTGTGTTTTTATCAAAAATAAAAGAGCAAGTAAGAGGTTTTATGGGGTACTTGCTCACGAAGAATTATTGCCCTTACATTTAATTTTATTCATTTTAGGTGTTTTCCTAACTGGAGAAACTATTCTGCGAGGGTGAATTCATTTCAGAATCTCCAATACAAGAGGCGGCGGTGAATATTGGTGGCTGAAAAGCACACCAAGGAGTATAAGGAGTGCGTAAGGCATGAAATAGAAGAACCTTGCCCAGAAATACGAGTGAGTTGTCAATTAATACAATTAAGTCATAGGAAAAGCGGCATGGTTGGGAACAAAAAAGGATGCATACTGAGACACTCTGCTAAAATGCATTGAGGAACAACGGTCTGCTGCTGAGACAGAGCTTGAAATACGGTTGCTTGAAATCGCCGCACAACGCTCTTCGTTGATCATGGTATTTAGGAGGTTAGTAGGGAAAACAACTATGAAAAAAGGGATGAGAGAAAAATCTCTTATCCCTTAGATAATCTTAAAACCAACCTTGGTATTCACCAGTCCATGTGCCATCACTGTTCTGCTTGGCATCTTTTAAATAGTATTTAACTCCAGCAAATACTGTTACATTAAGAAGTTCTCCACGTGTATTAGCATTGATGTATATAGTTTTTAACACTGCCTGAGGAGCTGCAGTTTTATGACTCCCGCCATCTGCAGTCGGGCTTGCTGCAAAAGCAGGAGCAGCAGAAACAAGTAAAGCAAGTGATAGAGCTGAACCGGTTAAAACTTTTTTAAATTTCATTTAAAACACTCCCTTTTTTTATTTGATACAACTGTATTATATAACTGTATGTAAAATTTGTCCATATAAACTTATGTTAACTTTTTGTGAATATAAGAAAGTATTTTCCCCCATGAGTTTTATTAACTCGTACCATCTTATTTTAAGCCTCCAGAGTAAGGCATCATCATATGACGTCAAAACTGTTGTATGATACTAGGGAAATCATTTTTAGTCGAAATGAGGAGTTGCATGACATTTACGGAACGGGCGGTAGCCATTATCAAACAGATACCTGAAGGAAAAGTGATGACGTATGGTCAAATTGCCGGTCTTGCGGGAAGTCCGCGGGGAGCGAGGCAGGTTGTGAGGATTCTTCACTCCATGAGTAAAAAGCATCGTCTTCCTTGGCACAGGGTCATCAATGCAAAGGGCGAAATCGGATTGAGAGACGAAGAGATGTTTTCTGTACAGAAGCTGTCTCTTGAAGCTGAGGGGGTAGCGGTCACGTCAGACGGACGGATCGATCTCAATTTATACGTCCATGATCCGAATATGTAAAAAAACCTGCCGTATATCGGCAGGTTTTTCAGTTATATGCTGCGAGCCGGCCAGAAAGGTTTTGCCGGATATAAGGCCATTCCTCTCGAAGGATGGAGTAGTAGGCGGTATCTCTGAGGCCGCCGTCAACAGCCGGAATGTGTACGCGGCGGATTCCTTCAAATTGGGCTCCGATCCGCAAAATTGCAGTCCGTGAGCGCTGGTTGCGAACGTCGGTTTTCAGCGTCACCCTGACAGCTTGCCACACGTCAAACGCATGAGTCAGCATCAGAAGTTTACATTCCGTATTGACACCGGTCCGCTGCACGGCAGAGGCATACCATGTGCTGCCGATCTCACACACTTCCGGAGCTGCATCCGCCGGCCGCGTAAACACTTCCACATCCATAAACCTCGTGCTTCCGACGATTCGGTCTGTTTCAAGACTCCGTACTGCAAAAGGCAATGCAAGTCTTTTTTCATAATCGGAAAGCGCGCGCTCAATATAACGCTTTGTTTCTTCGATTCCGTCAGGAACATGGGTGTAAGCGTAAGTCGTCCTATTTTCAGAAGCAGCGTCACAGAGTGCCTGAGTGTGATCAATCGCCAGCGGCTCTAACTGAACGAGTGACCCTTTAAGAATGACAGGCTTCAGCATTCTTATCACAACCTTTTTTTATGAATGGATCAAGTATAGTCGAACGGTTTCTTATTCAAAAGGGCCAATTTCCTATTAAAATGGCATGTCAGTGAAATCCTCGATTCACACTTATGCATACATTCAGGAAAAAAGCGGAAACCTTATATGAAGAGGTGATGGGCATGGCATATGTGTTATCGGTCGGAACGAGCATTCCGAAGTATCATGTCTCGCAAGAAACGGCGGCGGATTTTGCGAGAGGGATGTTTGCCGATTCATTTAAGGATATTGACCGGCTGTTAAAAGCCTTTCAAAACGGTGAAATTGAATCAAGGCAGTTTGTCCGGCCGATTGAATGGTATAAAACGGCACGGGGTTTTTCAGAAAAAAACCGGCTGTATACGGAAGAAACCGTCAAGCATAGTGCGCATGCGGCACTTGATTGTTTAACAAACCCGGATTGTTTAACAAAACCCTTTCCATATGAAAAAGTGAATGCGATCTTTTTTATTTCCAGCACCGGGCTTTCAACACCCAGCATTGAAGCGAAAGTGATGAATCAGCTTCCGTTTTCTGCGAAAACAAAACGGATACCGATCTGGGGCTTAGGATGCGCGGGCGGAGCGGCCGGCCTGTCCAGGGCTTACGAATACTGCCGCGCGTATCCTGAAGCATACGTGCTTGTCATCGCGGCTGAACTCTGCAGCTTAACGTTTCAGCCGAACGACAAGTCAAAAAGCAACTTAATCGGAACTTCCCTGTTTGCGGACGGAATTGCCGCAGTACTAATCGGAGGAGAAAAGGCGAACCGAAACGACGTCAAACAGCCGCTTCTTCCGCGGATATTCGCCACTCAATCGGTGATGATGCCGGATGCGGAAGATGTGATGGGCTGGGAATTCACCGACAGCGGTTTTCAAGTCATTTTTTCAAGAGACATTCCCACCCTGGTTTCACAGTGGCTGAAGGACAATGTTGATGAATTTTTATTTGAATATGGAGTCAGTCCTCACGACATTAAAACCTTTCTTGCCCATCCCGGCGGGAAAAAGGTCATTGACGCCTATTTAACGAGTCTTTCAATGGACACCGGTCAGCTTGCGGCATCTCGGAAGGTGCTGCAAAAACACGGGAACATGTCTTCCGCAACTATTTTTCATGTGATAGAAGAACAGTTGCTCCACGGGCGGCAGAAAGAAAACGAAAAAGGGCTGATCGGCGCTCTCGGGCCGGGATTTTCGTCTGAGCTTTTGCTGTTCAGCTGGGAAAAGGGGGCTTCTTAATGTTTTGGCTGTTTATCATGCTGCTTGCGGCCCAGCGGATTGCGGAGATGATCGTGGCCCGGCGCAATGAGCAAAAGGTGAAAAAGCAAGGCGCAGTCGAATACGGAGAAGGACATTATCCCTTTCTCGTCCTGATGCACGTGCTCTTTTTTGTCTCTCTTACAGCTGAGGTGGCGGCGTTTCAAAAAACGCTTTCTCCAAGATGGGCCGCCATTATATGTATTATTTTATTTGTACAGGGGATCAGGTATTGGGCGCTATTATCATTAGGGCGGTATTGGAATACGAAAATCCTTGTCGTGCCGGATGCGGAGCTTGTCAGAAAGGGGCCGTACAGGTGGATGAAACACCCGAACTACGCGGTCGTCATCTTAGAATTTATTTTTCTGCCGCTGTTATACGGAGCGTATTGGACACTGTTTCTCTTTTCGATTCTCAATGCCTGCATGCTCACTGTGAGGATTCGCGCCGAAGAGAAAGCGCTAGAAGAAAACACCGCAAAATAGAGATTGAAAATCATTCTCACTCATGATAAGATGTAAATATGAAAATGATTCTCATTCAAGGTGGTGCCGAAAATGACAATGTTATTTTTATTTGCAGCCGTTTGTACATACAGTGTTTTAATTGGTTTCGTATTGAAAAAAGTTTCGAATAAATCGATGTCTTCTTAAACATCTGCGGTTTTTCCTGCCGCGGGTGTTTTTTCTTTATCAGCTGCCGATATCGGCGGCTTTTTTGCGTTTCCTGAAGAAAAGTGAGCCATTCTTGTGTAAAATGGGGGAGAGGTTTTTTTCAGAGCTTTCTAAAAATGAAAAACGTCATTTGATGCGACAGACACAAAGGGGTAAAGACACATGACAGAAGAACGCCATAACAGGGAGATTTTCAGCAGAACGGGTGCCTTATACGCACAATTTTTGGATCATCAGGATAAAAAACGGGCCGATCAGCTCGCGGCCATTATGAAAAAAGCGGCTGATGAAGAGGTTTATATCGCGTTCACCGGGCATTATTCGGCCGGAAAGTCCTCTTTATTAAACACATTGCTCGGTGAAGACATACTGCCGACAAGCCCGATTCCTACAAGCGCCAACCTCGTTGTCATCCGGCACGGTGAAGATAAAGTCGTGCTTCATACGACGGACGGGGCTTATGCAGAGATCAAAGGAAGTTACGATAAAGAACAAGTGCAGCAATTCTGTAGAGACGGTGAGCAAATTGAGACGGTGGAAGTCTATGCCGGCTTTAAGGAGTCAGAGCCTCATGCGGCCTACATCGACACACCGGGAATTGATTCGACGGACGAAGCGCATTTTTTATCTGCGGCTTCGGTTCTCCATCAGGCTGACGCTTTATTTTACGTCGTTCATTATAATCACGTTCATTCAGAAGAAAATATGCTGTTTCTCAGCTCCATCAAAGACCGTATTCCGAATTTGTTTCTGATCGTCAACCAAATTGACAGACATGATGAAACTGAAACGAAGTTTGAAGAGTACCGCAGGCAGGTGGAAGATATGCTTGAAGGCGCGGGAATACCGAAAGAATCGCTTTTCTTTACGTCTGTCACTGAGCCTGACCATCCTTTAAACGGCATGGATCAGCTGAAACAACATCTGCAGAAGCTGAAACAGCAGGCAAAAACAAATTTATGGTCCTTAACGGAGAGAAAAGTTGCACACTTAGTCAAAGAGCATATAGAGATGCTCGTAAAAGATGATAAAAACGGCAGCGGAGAGCAGTTTGACAAACAAGAAGCACTTGTCCGTTCTGTTGAAAATGAGCTTAAAAAAGCCGTTCAACAGGCTGAAACAGCAGAGAAAGACATCAGAAAAGACGTGCAGAACATATTGCAAAACGCTAATCTGACACCCTTTGAGATGAGGGAGCTTGCATCTGCTTATATTGAATCACAGCAGCCCTCATTTAAAACCGGATTATTCTTTTCAAAAGCGAAAACGGCTCAGGAGAAAGAAAGAAGGCATGCTGAATTTTTTGCCGATATTAAAAAAAGAACGGAAGGGGAAGCGGATTGGCATATTATCGACACATTTACGAAAGCGGCCAAGCGGTATGAAGCGGATTCGGACGAACTGATCAAGAAAATCCAGGCGTACCGCACACCGCTTTCTGATGATATCATCGCTCAGGCCCTTAAGCAGGGAGCGGCCTTTTCATCTGAATACGTATTAACTTATACGAAAGACCTTGCTGAAATGATCAGAAGGGAAGCCAAAAGACAGACAGCGGAACTCATTGAGGAGCTGACCGCTTATGTTCAGACAAAAAACGGACCGCTCATTGAGAACTTGAAAAACCGGCTCGAAAAAGAAAAGAAAATAAGGGATGAGCTCGCGCAATCGGCAAAAGAAGAACGCAATGCCTTGGAAAAAGCAGCCCGAGTCCGCGCTTTGTGGGAAGAAGAATTGACCTGTGATACGGGAAGCGGCGACTGGTATACGCGAAAAAAACGCCTTGCAAAAGCGCCCGTCCAAAAGAAACCAAAAGAGGCTGTACAGCATGAAGTAAGCAAGCCCGAAAAAAATGCGATGAAGGAACTTCCTATAAAAGAGCAGACTGATCGGTTCTATGAGCTTGCCGGGATTCTTGAATCCTCGAGCATATTAGGAAAACAGGCAGAAGCCTTTCGAAGCAGGATTGAGCGGCTTGAAAACCGCCAGTTTACCTTGGCGTTATTCGGCGGATTCAGTTCCGGTAAATCATCATTTGCAAATGCGCTTGTCGGTGAATACGTGCTTCCGTCATCACCGACGCCCACAACTGCTACGATCAACAAAATAACGAAACCGCAAGACGGCAAACCGCATAAATCTGCGGAGATCGTTTTTAAAACGGAGGAGGAGCTGGACGCTGAAATGCTTCAGCTGACTGAGCTGAAAGATGCTGATGTAAAAGGGCGTTCACTGAAAGAGAGATGGAACTATGCCATTAAAAAGGGAAAAGTTCCGGATGAACTCATCCCGGTGATTCAGACGATGCTGCAGGCGTTTGATACGTATGAAGAACAGATCCGTCAAAGGCTGACACTGACGGTGCCGATTGAAGATTTAAAACCGTACGCAGCCGAAGAAAAAACGGCCTGCTGCGTAAAAGAAGTCACCGTGTATTATGATTCTCCTCTCACGCAAAAAGGCATCACCATTGTTGATACGCCGGGAGCAAGCAGTATAAACAAGCGCCATACGGAGCTTGCCTTTCAATATATAAAAGATGCTGACGCGTTCTTTTATATGACGTACTATCAGCATTCTTTTTCAAAAGGAGACAGGTCTTTTCTGAAGAAACTCGGCCTCGTCAAAGAATCATTCGGCATGGATAAAATGTTTTTTGTCATTAACGCCGCCGATCTGGCTAAAACCGAAAGCGAGCTGGAAACCGTCAAAGACTATGTCCGCTCAGAACTCTCAAAAGAGGGGATTAACCGGCCGAAATTATATCATGTCTCAAGTAAAGAAGAGCTTGCGGGTAAAAAAGCAGCTTTTTATAACAGATTCTCTGATGTAAGAACCGGGCTTGAGCACTTTATTGAGGAAGATGTAATGAGGGCCAGCTGCGCCCAGCTGAAAACAGAGGCGGACAAATTGTGCGATATGGTGGAACAGCTTCACGAATCTCTTCACCAGTCGGCAGAAGAAAAAGAGAAAAAGAAACAGCGTCTGGAGTCTTCCTATGAAAAAACTCTCGCTGACATTTCAAAGCGCCGTACGTCTGAGGTCATCATTCGAAAAGTGATGAAAGATACGGAAGAACAGCTCTATCACATAAAACATCGCCTGACGTTTTATGCGAATGATATGCTGAAAACCGCCTTCCATCCGGGCCTTCAAAACGGTGATTGGAAACAAAATATATCAGCGGCGCTGAATGAAGCGCTCAAGGAATTCCGTTTTGAATATATTCAAGAGCTGAAAACGCTCGATATCCGGATGACCGGTTTTATTGAGCGCCATATGACTGAGGAATGGATGGAAAACTGTCAGAAGAAGCTTATGGAAGACGGAGATTTCTCCATTTATGTGAGCGGTGAAAACGAATTTGCCGTTCAGCTGAAAGAGGTCGCTCCGGTCATTGACGTCTCGGTATTCTCACATCACATAAAGGAAGTTAAATCACCGAAGCAATTTTTTGAACAGAACGGAAAAGCAGCGTTTGTAGAAGGGCTCAGGCTCAGCCTGCAAAAAGTGACAGAAAAGTGGCTTGAGCAGGAGAAAGAAAGCCTTTCAGAGCGATATACTGAGCAGGTGCGCCGTCTGCAAGAAGACATGGCGGATAAAAGCCTGTCCCAGATCCGCGAGCAGCGGGACACTTATTTACAAGGTCTTGCGGAAAATACGAGTGCAAGGGAAATTGAACACCTTTACGAAGCCGAAAAAGCATGGAAAAAGAAAGATGAAATGCTGAAAATTTAAAAATCCGGTTGGCGGGCAGATAACAGTCGTGGTAGACTAAAATGAAAAAAGCGAGATGAAACCTTTTATGTCAGAAGTCCATAAAGCAATTTCAGCACATTCCGCAAAACAGCATCAGCATGTCAAAACATTTGTACAGCTTGACTACCAGCGTGAACAGGCCATTGAAGAAGCCGTTGTAAAATGCAGACAGAATGAACCGTTCACGACAGATGCCATCAATGGCATTACCGCAAAAATGAACCAGCTGGCGAAAAAGGGCATCGTGCCGCAAAGACGATTCGTAAGTGAAGAGATGGTGAAAGAATTCGTCAGCAGACAGTAATGGATGAACCTGCCGCGTGTGTCATCAGCGCTTGCTGTACATACTATCCGTATCTTCTCTAAAGGGGGATATGATCATGGGCAGAACAAAACTGGGAAACAGAAATGCTCAGCAGAATAACAACGCCAAAAAGAAAAACGGCTTCGGACAGAAATTTGATTCTTATGCCGGCCGTGAAGCTGAAAAGCTGATGGCAAGCAATAAAAGACACGGTGAATAACGTGACGGCAGCATCTTCCAAATGGGGGGATGCTGTTTTTTTACCGCCTTCTTTGGTAAAATAGGAACATTGAATAAAAAGGAGTTTCGATATATGAATAATAAATTACTGCTCGTTGACGGTATGGCGCTTTTGTTCCGCTCATTTTTCGCGACGGCCGTTCATCGCAATTTTATGATAAATGAAAACGGAATTCCCACAAACGGAGTCAACGGTTTTTTAAAGCATCTTATTACAGCGGTTGATACGTTTCAGCCCACACATGTCGTCTGCTGCTGGGATATGGGAAGCAAAACGTACCGCAATGACTTGTTTCAAGATTATAAGGCCAACAGAAGCGAACCGCCGCTTGAGCTGATTCCACAATTTGATTTAGCGAAAGAAGCAGCGCGGGAGCTCGGGGTTTTAAACATCGGCATAAAAGGCTATGAGGCGGATGACTGTATCGGTACGCTGTCTGCCCTATTTTCCGGGGAAGCGGAAATTACGATTGTAACGGGTGATAAAGATCTGCTTCAATTGCTGAATGAACAAGTTCAGGTGGCTCTGCTGCAAAAGGGTATCGGCAATTATAAGGTATATACAGATGAGATATTCAGAGAAGAAACGGGAGTTCCGCCAAAAGCGCTGATTGACATTAAGGCGCTGATGGGAGACACGAGCGATAACTATCCCGGCGTTAAAGGGATCGGGGAAAAAACGGCGTACAAGCTGATCCGTGAATATCAAAACATAGACCGCTTATTAGAAAGCCTCGCTCTCTTGCCGAAGGGCCAGCAAACGAAAATTCAGCAAAGCTTGAAAGAATTGGAGCTGTCAAGGCAGCTTGCTGAAATACATTGCGAGGTGCCGTTAGTCTGTACGCTTGAAGAAGCGCTTTTCTCATTAAAGATGGAAGAGGCGGCATTAATGCTCAGACGCCATCAGATAAAAGGAATTGAAAGGATGCTCGAAAAGCTGAACGCCAGAGAGATCAGCTGATCCCTCTAGCGTTTTGTATTGCTTTTTTTTGCGTTGTTTTCTAGGGCTGATTTCGGGTCTTTGTGCGCATTTCCTTCCATATTTCCCTGAGGATTCACGCCCCCGGTCAGCCGGCCTTTATTTTCTTTTCTCATAGCTGTTCACCTCATTTGTAGGATGAACAGTGAGACGCAATTTCATTCCGGTTATTTATTCAGCCGAATCGCTTTTTTTGCGAGCTGATCGGCTGTTTGGTTTTGTCTGCCGGGAATCCACTTAATGAAAAACAATGGAAATCCGGCCTTTAAGCGGATGATTTCGTCCACAAACGGCTGGAAAGCCTTGTTTTTAACCGCTTCAAGATCTGCGGCCCGCTCCACAATATCCGAATCCGTCCGGAATGACACGGACTCAAATCCGCGGGCGGCACACAGCTTCATTCCTTCAATTAAAGCGAGAAATTCAGCTTCCTGATTTGAATGGTCACCGATCGGAATGGAGAAAGATTCTGTTTTCCCGTCATGTTTAATAAAAATACCGATACCGGACGGGCCCGGGTTTCCGGCGCTTGCACCGTCTACATAAATTTCAGCGGGCATCATCCGTCACTCTCCATTCGGTGTCATTCGTTTTGCCGCATACGCATAAGGGACAGAAATGAGTGATACCGCAAATTTAATCAGGTAAGTTGAAATGAAGATGCTGAACCATACTCCCGCGGAATAAACGCCGATAAAGGCCACGGCAGTGAAGATAAATGTATCCAGCAGCTGGCTGAGCGCCGTGCTTCCGCTGTTTCTGAGCCAGAGAAGCCTATCTGAAGGAAAGATTCTCCGAATGGCTGAATATACATAAACATCTATCGTTTGGCTGAAAATAAAAGCCAAGAGGCTTCCGAGCGCAACACGCGGCAGAAAACCGAAAATCGTCTCAAGGGCCGGCTGTGCGATATCTGACGCAGCCGGTTTATATAAAAGAGCCCCCTGCATGGCGCATGTCAAAGCGAGCAGAGTGGAAAACCCGAGCCAGACGGCTTTGCGCGCTTCCCTGGGACCGTATTTTTCATTCAGCACATCCGTTGCGAAGAAAACGGTGCCGTACATGATATTTCCCAGTGTCGCCGTAAGCCCGAACAGCTCGACTGTTTTGACAACCTGCAAGTTGGCGCACACCGTGGCGAAACCGATCCATACGAATAGGCCCGTTTTGCCAAATCCTTTATAAAACAGAAGAACAATGATAAAATGAATGACCGCAAATAAGATCCATAACACATCGTTAAACAAAACCTGCTGACTTCCTTTCAATTTGAGAATGGTTTGATTATAGCACACGCCCGTCAACTAATGAATGGTAAGGTGATTTCAATGAATCTTAAGCCGTATATCGAAATAGAAGCAAAAGGAACAGGCCCTGTCGCGTTTTTTTCCGAAGATTGGCTGACCGTTCCGAAAGCGCGCATGCTTGCAAGAGAAGTCAGCCGCTTTCCTTATATAAAAGACATTTATTTTGAGGATGAAAAAGGCGCGAGCTGGACGCTTAAAGAATTAGAAAAGCTTACTGAAGAGCTTGCGCACGAACCTGACGACATTACAGTGTATTTCGACGGCGGCTTTGACAAAACAAGCGGACGCGCCGGACTCGGAATTGTCGTGTATTATTCTCTCGGCGGCAAGCGGCACCGCATACGGAAAAACAAAAGCTTAACGCTTCAGACGAATAATGAGGCGGAATATGCCGCTTTGTACGAAGCGCTTAAGGAAGTGCAGGAACTTGGCGCAAGCAGAAATTCAATCACGATAAGAGGGGATTCCCTCGTCGTTTTACATCAGCTTGACGGCAGCTGGCCGTGTTATGATGAAACGCAAAACGAATGGCTGGATAAAATTGAAGCGCTGCTCGAATCCTTAAAGCTGACACCGACATATGAAGCCGTAAACCGAAAGGAAAATCAAGAAGCGGATGACCTTGCCAGAAAAATTCTCTCGGACCGGCAGATTGAAAGCCGCATAACATTAGAAGGTAACGGAGATGACTGATATTGGATAAAAAAAGCATTTATAAAGAATTGACTGAGCTTCAGGATGAATATTGCAAAGACTGTTTCGTAAAAAAGCATTTTCGCAAAGAGTTTGGAAAAACGCACGCTCATTCTTTCTGCATCAACCAATGCACGGTGGGGGAGAAGCTGAAAGCCTACGGCAAGGTGCTGGCAAATCAATAAAAAATAAAACCGCAGTTTCTGCGGTTTTATTTTTCGAATTCATCGAGCTGATGCTGACAATCGTCGAGAAGCATTCGCTGCTTTTGCAGAAAATCCTGGTCGAGAGCTTGCAGTTCACTGGATTGTGACATCGTTCTGGCATCCTGAATCGCCTGGTAAGCAGATTCCACCAAAGTTGAATTTTGGCCCCGGGTAGCCGCTCCCGTTGTTTTCTGGGCCGTTTCTACCGCTAATTCAAGCTGGCGTTTATCCGTCAGTCCGTTTGGAAAAAATTCAGAGTCCATTAAAAAACACCTCCGCAAATAGTTTGGAGATTTTTTTTAGAAATATGTACGGAAAATAGAAAAAATATATAAAATAAGCCGATATAACTATTGAACCTGATTAATTAGGGCTTATTTACTATTATTCAGGGTATCTTGGGAGAGAAGGGAAAAACCAGCCGTGAATGATAAAGATTTAAAAACAATCCTTCAGCAGACATTTAAAGAAATATACGGTGATTTGGGAAGTTTAGCGGAAATGGCGAAAAAAGGAATGCCGTCAATGGAGAAACAAATTGAAGAAATCGAGCAGCGCTGCAAGCAGAATCTTGTCGCAATTGAGATTCAGACGGCAATCAAATAGGAGAGGCATACGCCTCTCCTCTATTTGTGTCATCTGATCAACATGTATTGAGTTTAGAGTTTTACAACATTAGAAGCTTGAGGTCCACGATTACCTTCGACAATTTCAAAAGAAACTTCTTGTCCTTCTTCTAATGATTTGTATCCGTCTCCTTCGATAGCAGTGAAGTGAACAAATACGTCGTCTCCGCCTTCAACTTCGATGAAGCCGAATCCTTTTTCGTTATTGAACCATTTTACTTTACCGTTTTGCATATTGCTTAATTCCTCCTAGTACTGTAGCACCTTCGTGCTAAAAAAAATTTTGTCATCATTCAACCGTACGTATGTTTACGTTGTTAAATGATGGTTCAACTATACACCATATGGGAGCGGGCGTCAAGCGGCCGCTCTCTATTTTTTATCTTTATTTTTCCAGTGCCAAAGCTTATCCGGAAAAAAACAAAAAGCACACGAATCGTCCGTGTGCTTTTCTCTTACGATAATGCCATATCCGCCTTTTCGGCCATCAGTTCAGATTCTTTTATAATGTCCTGCAAAATGACTTCAGAGGAGTTAGGGAGGTGAAGGCTTTTAATATTGTCCTTCATCCGGTTCAGCTTCTCCTCATCCGCAAGAAGGGAGGTGACAGACTCTAAAATTTCTTCGTGGCGGTTGACCACGACAGCCGCACCGCGATCTTCAAAGAAAATGGCGTTTTCCTTTTCCTGTCCGGGAACCGGTTTGTACAAAATAACGGGTACGCCGATCGCCGTCGCTTCCGTCAGTGTGATGCCGCCCGGTTTCGTGATCATGCAGTCCGTAATACGGAACAGCTCGTCAATTCTTTCTACATAGCCCAGCACTTTCAGCCGGTCGGCATTGTCACCTTCCAAGCTGCTGAGGGATTCTTTCAGCGAGCTGTTTTTGCCGCATACCACCACAACCTGCACCTGATCGTCATGAACGAGATTTTCGCACAGTTCTTTTACGTTTTTCAGCACACCATGCGCTCCCGCCATAATAAGAAGAACTTTTTTGTCGGGAGAGAGATTGTATTTTTTATAAATCGGCTCTTTCGGCATCGATTCCTCGAATTGAGGCCTGATGGGAATGCCCGTGATCTTTACGTTGTTCGGGTGAGTGCCGATTTCAATCAGTTTTTCCTTCACGTAATCTGTGGCGACATAATATTTATCAACATTTTCATGAACCCAGATTTTGTGAAGGCAGAAATCGGTCATAACGTTGAACGTCGGGATCACTTTTCCGGTTCTCCGTCTGTATTCCGGTACGACAATCATCGGAAATGTATTGATAATAATGTCCGGCTTATGCTCTTCGACGAGCTGGCCTAAACGTTTATTTCCCATTTTAAAATAAATATTGAATTTGCGTTTATTATAGATTTTGTCAACTCCGTAATAAAACAAACGATAAAACTGTTTCCCGATTGAGAAGCTTTTTAAATAAAGGTATTGAGTAACCTCTGAAACAATCGGATTTGACTCTTGATACAAATTGGAAACCGTCACATCTAAGCCGAGACGCAGACACTGTTCGTAGAGCGTTTTGGCCACTTGAACATGCCCGTTTCCGTAATTTGCAGTCAAAATTAATACTTTTTTATTGGTATTCAAGTAAATTCACCTCAATGTAATCAACAACAAGCAAGCTTCATGCATCGTAAGGAGTTATTGTCTATAGATAAACATAACACAAGTGCATCATTATATAATAAGCGCGGCAACATATTTAAACTAAATTTAATTGATATGTTCCATTATTTTAAAGTTTTGTTATACGCATACTGAATCAAGAGTATTTTATCATATTTTTGTCACCGTATCACTCAAAACAAAAATTAATCCCATTCATACGGGGTTTCCTGATATACGTAATAATTCAGCCAATTCATAAACAATAACGTTGCATGAGCTTTCCAGCGGTTAACAGGTTCTTTCCCGCCGGGCGCAAAATAGTGCTTAGGAGCTTCTACGTTTGAAAGATTTCTCTCTATGTCTCTCTCATACTCCTGAAGTAGCGTATCGGTATCATATTCCGGATGACCCGTTAAGAAAATCTGTTTTTCGTCTTTTGAAACGATTAAACAGACCCCCGCTTCCTCTGAAACGCTGAGCACATCCAGATCCGAAGCCGATTGCAGCTGCTCCGTATTAATATCTGTATGCCGTGAGTGGGGCACATAGTATAGCTCGTCAAATCCTCTTACCAATCTCTCATGTTTTTTAAGAACGGTATGCTCAAACACACCGAAGATTTTTTTCGGCAGCTCCACTTTCTCAATGCCGTAATGATAGTATAAACCGGCTTGAGCGCCCCAGCAGATATGGAGGGTTGAAGTGACATTCGTTTTGCTCCATTCCATGATTTCCTTCAATTCTTCCCAGTAAGAAACATCTTCAAACGGCAGGTGCTCAATCGGAGCTCCGGTAATAATCATTCCGTCAAACCGTTTGTGGCGGATACTGGAAAAATCCGTATAAAATTCATCCAGATGCTGCCTTGCCGTATTTTTTGGAGTATGTGTGCTCGGAATTAAGAACGTAAAGTGAACTTGTAAAGGTGAATTCCCAAGCATCCTGAGGAGCTGGGTTTCCGTTTGGATTTTTTTCGGCATCAGATTTAAAATCACGATCTTCTGCGGCCGGATATCCTGATGAAAAGCCCGGCTTTCATCCATTACAAAGATGTGTTCACTTTCAAGCACCTGCTTAGCGGGCAGGTGATTTGGTATATTAATAGGCAACATGCCACCTCCGTTATTCCCCGTTAATTTTCTTCATTATAGAAATTTTTAAGCCATTTTTCAATCCATCCCGGCGTAATAAACCGCATTTAACGCATAATGACAAGGATAAAAGCGGCAAATGGGCATAAATTCGGAGCGGCTCTTTATTATGACGGGTAAACAGCCGTTTGGTTCCTCGAAAAAAACGTTTTCCGTTAAGTGGAAGGAAAAAGCGGTTACCGTTTGTTTTGCAGTGTAAAACAGGTAAAATAAATGAAGAATGTAAATAGGAGGGCCGCAGATGACAATTTACGATATAAACGTACGGACCATAACAGGCGAAGACATGACGCTATCGGCTTACAGAGGCAAGGTGATGATCATTGTGAATACAGCAAGCAAATGCGGGTTCACATCCCAGCTCAAGCAGCTTCAGGAGCTCTATGATACATATCGGGAGGAAGGTCTTGAAATATTGGGATTTCCCTGCAACCAATTCATGAACCAAGAACCTGGAAACGAAGCGGAAATTCAAGAGTTCTGTGTGAAAAACTACGGAGTCACATTCCCGATGTTTGCGAAAGTCGATGTCAATGGAGCAGACGCTCATCCTCTCTTCACATATCTGACGGAAAAGGCGAAGGGGATGCTCGGCACAAAAGCGGTCAAATGGAATTTCACTAAGTTTATCGTGGACCGAAACGGTGAAGTCACCGGGCGTTTTTCACCGAACGTCAACCCAAAAGAGCTTGAAGATACGGTGCAGAGGCTTTTGGCCCGATAAGAGGTGATACGGTGAACGAAAAAGAGCAGCTGGAAAGCGTCAGGAATTGGGTCAGAGAAAAGCTTATTAATGAACGTACGGGCCATGACTGGCTTCATATTTCCCGGGTCGCAACACTTTCTGTTTATATGGCAAAAGAATAAGGCGCCGACTTATTTATCACTGAGACGGCCGCGCTGGTTCATGATCTGATTGACGCCAAGCTCGAAAAAAGCGAAAGGCTGACGGCAGGCGAAGTGACAGAACGGCTGGCTGCTTTCAACATCGCGGCTGGCTCCATTCAGGAGATCGCGGATATTATCACGAGAATGTCATTCAGACACAGGGAACTGCTGAAAAAGCGGCCGCTTTCATTGGAGGGGAAAGTTGTTCAGGATGCAGACATGCTTGATGCGATCGGCGCAGCGGGCATCGGCAGGGCTTTTATGTTTGCCGGCGCGAAGGGTCACCCGATGTACGGAACTCAAACAAGTGTGCTGGCCCATATAGAGGATAAATTAATCAAGCTTAAAGGCTTAATGAATACAAAAGCGGGGGCCGGTTTAGCAGAGGAGCGGCATCAATTTCTTTTGCAGTTCGCCGCCCGTATCCAAAAAGAGGCCGGCATTTGCAAAAGCTGAGCGGCGCAATAGAACGCTTGTGCCGACTATGTTAGAATAAGTGTCAGATTGCGCATAGGAGGACCAATATGAAGATTAAATCAATAGAACCGACGCCGAGTCCGAACACGATGAAAGTAATTTTGACTGAAGAGCTTCCGGCAGGGAAAAGCAACAATTACAAGCCCGATCAGGCAGATGATGCTCCGGCTGTCGTACGTGATATTTTAAACATTGAAGGAGTAAAGGGCGTTTATCACGTTGCCGATTTCCTGGCTGTGGAGAGAAACGCCCGTTTTGACTGGAAGGAAATTCTGCCTCAGGTCCGTTCCGCCTTCGGAATGGAACATACGGAGCAGTCTGAGAGCCGTTCTGAACAGGAATCGTTCGGTGAAGTGAAGGTTTTCGTACAAATGTTCAGCGGAATCCCGATGCAGGTCAAATTGACGGACGGCGAACGTGAAGAGCGCTTCGGCCTTCCGGAACGTTTCCAAGAAGCCATTTTAAAGCTGCGTTCCGAAGCTTCAAATGTCGTATTTGAGCGGGCCTGGAAAGAACAAGGCGTGCGCTTCGGGGATTTTACCGAAATCGGACACGATGTCACAGAAGAGCTTCAGGCCGCCTACAGTGATGAGCGGCTCAAACGTCTGACAGAAGCAGCCGCACAGCAAAAGGGTGAGGCCAAACCCGCAGTGCAGCGGAAAGCTTATAAAGTGACATTGGAGATGCTTGATGATGAAGACTGGAAACAGCGCTATGCCCATCTTGAGCAAATGGATCCGGATGAAGACGATTTACCAGTATTGGAAAAGGCGCTGCATGATCCGAAGACTTCGATCAGAAGACAAGCCGTCGTTTATTTGGGAATGATCGAAAAACCGTCTGTGCTTCCGCTGTTATACAAAGCGCTTGAAGACAAAACGGTGACGGTCAGAAGGACGGCGGGTGACTGTCTGTCGGATCTCGGCGATACGAGCGCCATCCCGGCCATGATGAAATCGCTCAGTGACTCAAGTAAGCTTGTGCGCTGGCGCGCGGCCATGTTTTTATATGAAGTCGGCGATGAAAGCGCGCTGGAAGCATTAAAAGCGGCGGAAGACGATCCGGAATTCGAAGTCAGCCTGCAAGTCAAAATGGCGATTGAACGGATTGAGCACGGAGAAGAGGCGAAAGGTTCAGTCTGGAAACAGATGACTGAAAGCAGAAAAAAAGAACAGTTATAACAAAAAGGTGCGCCATGCACCTTTTTTTATTTGAATTCACTTTTTATAAAAATTATTTAGAATATTGTTGAAAAATGATTCAAAACTCTATATAGTAAGTACAATATTAATTGTTGGAGGGTTTTTATCGAAATACAGAAAGAATAGAAAAGCGAGACAGGGCAAAGACACTGTAAAATTTGCAGAACACGCCCTAGAATAAACTGAAAATTTTAAAAATAATGCACAGTCTAAAAACAGTAGGGGGATCACCATGGCAGAATTACGCAGCAACATGATCACACAGGGAATTGACAGAGCGCCGCACCGCAGCCTTCTTCGCGCTGCCGGCGTAAAAGAAGAAGACTTCGGCAAGCCGTTTATCGCGGTCTGTAATTCATACATCGATATCGTTCCCGGGCATGTTCACCTGCAGGAATTTGGAAAAATCGTAAAAGAAGCAATCAGGGAAGCGGGCGGTGTGCCTTTTGAATTTAACACGATCGGAGTAGATGACGGAATCGCGATGGGGCATATCGGCATGAGATATTCGCTGCCGAGCCGCGAAATCATTGCCGATTCAGTTGAAACGGTCGTCTCGGCGCACTGGTTTGACGGAATGGTCTGCATTCCGAACTGCGACAAAATTACGCCGGGAATGCTGATGGCGGCTATGCGGATTAATATTCCGACCATTTTTGTCAGCGGGGGGCCGATGGCAGCCGGCCGCACAAGCGACGGCCGCAAAATTTCGCTTTCTTCAGTATTTGAAGGCGTCGGCGCATATCAAGCCGGGAAAATCGGTGAAAGCGACCTGCAGGAGCTGGAACAGTTCGGCTGCCCGACGTGCGGATCTTGTTCGGGCATGTTTACGGCAAACTCCATGAACTGTCTGTCTGAAGCGCTCGGTCTGGCGCTTCCGGGCAACGGAACAATTCTTGCAACTTCACCGGAGAGAAGAGAGTTTGTGAGAAAATCAGCGGCTCAATTGATGGAGACCATCAAAAAAGACATTAAGCCGCGCGATATCGTCACCGAAAAAGCGATTGACAACGCATTTGCGTTAGACATGGCTCTCGGCGGCTCAACCAACACAGTGCTTCATACGCTTGCGCTTGCCAATGAAGCTGGGGTTGAGTACTCTTTAGAACGGATTAACGAAGTGGCTGAACGAGTGCCTCACTTATCGAAATTGGCGCCGGCCTCGGACGTCTACATTGAAGATCTGCACGAAGCGGGCGGAGTCTCGGCGGCCCTTAATGAATTGGCGAAAAAAGAAGGAGCGCTTCATCTTGACGCGCTGACTGTAACAGGCCGCACACTCGGAGAAACAATTGCGGGTCATGAAGTAAAGGATTATGACGTGATTCATCCGCTTGACAATCCGTTTACCGAAAAAGGCGGTTTGGCCGTTCTATTTGGGAATCTGGCTCCGGACGGCGCCATTATCAAAACAGGCGGCGTACAGGACGGGATTACAAGACATGAAGGGCCCGCTGTCGTCTTTGATTCCCAGGAAGCCGCGCTTGAAGGTATTATAAACCGCAAAGTAAAAGAAGGAGATGTTGTCATTATCCGTTATGAAGGGCCAAAGGGCGGCCCGGGCATGCCGGAGATGCTCGCTCCGACGTCTCAAATTGTCGGAATGGGGCTTGGCCCGAAAGTGGCGCTTATTACAGACGGGCGTTTTTCAGGAGCGTCCCGGGGCCTTTCAATCGGGCACGTATCGCCTGAAGCGGCTGAAGGCGGCCCGCTCGCATTCGTAGAAAACGGCGACCATGTCATCGTTGACATAGAAAAACGGATTTTGGACGTACAAGTGGCTGAAGAAGAATGGGGAAAACGCAAGGCCGAATGGAAAGGCTTCGAGCCGAAAGTAAAAACAGGATATCTAGCCCGGTATTCCAAACTCGTAACAAGCGCCAATACAGGCGGAATCATGAAAATATAAAACAGAGGCCTGAACAATTGAATTCCGGCCCCCTCTATAGTATCCTTGACTTCATATAAGGATTTTAGAGGGGGCTTTTTTATGTCAATGGCTTATGAAGAATATATGCGCCAGCTGGTCGTGCCGATGCGCCGTGAGCTGACGGGTGCGGGTTTTCAGGAATTAACGACTGCTGAAGAAGTAGAAAGCTTTATGGAACAGGCAGAGGGCACGACATTGGTCGTTGTCAACTCCGTGTGCGGCTGTGCTGCCGGTCTTGCCCGTCCGGCTGCGACTCAGGCTGTTTTACAGCATGAAAAAGCGCCTGATCATACGGTTACCGTATTTGCCGGTCAAGATAAAGACGCAACTGCAAAAATGCGTGAATATTTTACGGGGCAGGAACCTTCCTCGCCTTCAATGGCGCTGTTAAAAGGGAAAGAGGTCGTTCATTTTATTCCCCGCCACGAAATCGAAGGGCATGACATGGAGGAAATTATGAAAAATCTGACGGATGCCTTCGATGCGCACTGCTGAAATGCCCGAATTCCGGGCATTTTCTTTTTGGAGAAAAAAATGATCACAACGAGTTACAGACCAAGCGAATATACGAGACACACAGCGCAGTCACTCAGTGTCAAGCTGGGTGACACTTACTGCAGCCGCAATAAACAGCCCATTGAAAAAATGCTGGAACGAGCGGCTGGCGATCTTTTAGTCATCGGAAAGGAACGGTTCGAACTTTACACGAAGCAAGGGGAGAAGTTCTTTTTTCACCCGAATACAGCGATGTTCCGCGCAAAGCGGTTTTTGAGAGGTGAAGCCGAGCCGTTGTTAAAAGCAGCCGGATTACGCGAAGGGGATTCCTTTTTAGATTGTACGCTCGGCCTGGCAACCGATGCGATTTTGGCAAGCCTGGCAGTCGGAAAAAGCGGACAAGTCATCGGCCTGGAGAAAAACAAGCTTGTCTCATTGCTTGTAGAAACAGGACTTCAAACGTGGGAAACCGGAATGGAGCAGCTCCAAACCGCCATGAAACGCATTCAGGTCAAACATGCCGACTGCGCCGATTATTTGCGGGAGCTTCCTGACTCATCGGTAGATGTCATTTATTTTGACCCGATGTTTCACGAACCTGTTGAAACGTCAGACGGGATTGCACCGCTCCGCGCGCTGGCAGAAGAGGGTTTTAACGAAGAGTGCATCACGCAAGCCGTCCGGGCGGCGAAAAAATGCGTAGTGCTTAAAGACCATTGGAAAAGCCCGCGGTTTGAACGATACGGCTTCAAGGTGCTGAAAAGAAAGACGGCGCTTTTCCACTTTGGTGTCATCCATGTGAGCTCATGATATCATGGGCTTCTTTTTCGTTAATCAGTGATTTCCATAACGACAAAATAAAGCAGCGTGAGAAGTGATACAGTCGCAAATAAAGCGTTAATCATCTCATCCCCTCCTTTTTCTCCTTCTTATTGTAAGCGGTTTATCCGCTCGGTCACAGTTACCAATTTCCCATATTGCATGATAATACGCTGCCGGACATGACGCCGCGCTTTCATCTATGCTAAAATAAAGGAAAAGAGGACAATAAAACAGAGGGGAACAATCTGTCATGAAATTGTGGATGAAAAAGACCCTTGTGGTTCTGTTTACCATTGTAACGTTCGGACTCGTGTCTCCTCCGGCTGCTTTGATGACAGACAAGCCTTCAGGACAGTCGAGCAGTCTTGAGCAGAATGATTACACCGCTTTTTATGATGAACACGCCCTGCCGGGAGAAGAGAAGGCAGGGCGGGAGCCTGAATTACTGTTTCAATCGTATCAGCAGCAGCTTCTCGGTGATGCTGAAAATCAATCATTTTTAAAATTCGGCAGCAAAATCTCTCCGGTCATTGAAGATGATTACAGAAGTGAAATTCTGCCGAAAATCGAAGATGTGATCACAGGACATTTGGCCAAGTTTCAAGATGATGAAGCGTATCAGGATGTGGTTATTTCCAGCAAACCGTCAGCCGGAAAAACTGAAAAAATTTTTCATGTGTATAACAGGCTGACGGGTGAAGATCTTTTAAGGTTCCACGTCCGCCGGGATCATCCTCCGCAAGACGGCTACTGGTTTAATTTTCATTACCATACCGCTGAAGACGGCTTTCAATCACATCATGAGCTCGGCAGCATTTACTGGGACCGCAATACGCCGCCTGACTGGATGAGCGTGTAATAGCGAGAAGAAATAAAAAAATCATTTCTGAGAAATTTTGCAGAAATGATTTTTTATTGTGTTACACTACTAAAAGACTACTTTAAAAGGATGAAAAAAATGAAACAATATAAAGATTTGTGCCGTCATGTGTTAGAAAACGGAGAAAAAAAAGGAGACCGTACGGGAACGGGTACGATCAGCACGTTCGGCTACCAAATGCGGTTTAACCTTCAGGAAGGTTTCCCGATGCTTACGACGAAAAAGCTCCATTTTAAGTCCATCGCGCATGAGCTGCTTTGGTTTTTAAAAGGAGATACGAATGTCCGCTACCTTCAGGAAAACGGAGTCCGCATCTGGAACGAATGGGCGGATGAAAACGGAGAACTCGGACCGGTTTACGGTTCTCAATGGCGTTCATGGCGCGGAGCGGACGGCGAGACCATTGATCAAATCTCCCGGCTGATTCACGACATCAAGACAAACCCGAATTCCAGACGTTTAATCGTCAGCGCCTGGAATGTCGGCGAAATTGATCATATGGCGCTTCCGCCTTGCCACTGCCTGTTTCAGTTTTATGTCGCGGACGGAAAACTGTCGTGCCAGCTTTATCAGCGCTCAGCGGATGTCTTTCTCGGCGTGCCGTTTAATATTGCGTCTTATGCGCTTTTAACAATGATGATCGCGCATGTGACGGGGCTTGAACCGGGTGAGTTTGTTCATACATTCGGAGACGTCCACATTTACCAAAACCATGTGGAGCAGGTGAATTTGCAGCTGACAAGGGATGTCCGTCCGCTGCCGAAACTGCGGTTTGCGCGAAATGTTGATTCTATTTTTGATTTTGCGTTTGAAGACTTTATCATTGAGGATTATGACCCGCATCCGCACATAAAAGGAGCTGTCAGCGTATGATTTCGTTTATTTTTGCGATGGATGAAAACCGGCTGATCGGAAAAGATAACGATCTGCCTTGGCACCTTCCCGATGATCTCGCATATTTCAAAAAAGTGACGACGGGTCACACCATTGTAATGGGGCGGAAAACGTTTGAATCAATCGGACGCCCGCTTCCGAACCGGCGTAACATCGTTGTAACCTCACGGGACGAATCTTTATTCCCGGGCTGTATTACTGCCGACTCGGCTGAGGAAGTGCTCAAGCTGATCCCGGCGGATGAAGAATGCTTTGTGATCGGCGGCGCCCAGCTGTACAGTGCGCTCTTTCCTTATGCGGACAGACTCTACATGACAAAAATTCACCATGTCTTTGAAGGAGACCGTTTTTTTCCGGAATTTAATGAAGCTGAATGGGAATTGACATCCCGCAAACAGGGAGTAAAAGATGACAAAAACCCTTACGATTATGAGTACCTTGTATACGAGAAAAAGAATTGAGTTTAAGCAGGGGGACAAGAATTGATTCGTTACGGCTGCCTTGTGATGTACGTTGTATTTATGTTCATGAAAAATATTCAGGAATATATCAATCAAAAAGAGCTTGACCCGCGGCTTTCTTTTCAAAAACAGATGAGGCTGGTGTATGAGAGGCCGAAAGCCTTTATGAGAGGCTGCATTGACGTATCGGGATCGGCAATCGGCATTCATCATGATCAGCCGATACCGGACGGCCCCGTATTGTATGTGCATCCCAGATTGCGCCCGGCTGATCTTCTGCTGCTTGCGGGACATCTTGAAGAGCCGGCTGGTTTTATCGCTGGCGAGAAAGCTTTCCGGATGCCGTTTCTCGGAAATTGGCTGCGGCTGATGGGTGTCATTTGTGACGGAGACAGCCGGGACGCCGTGTTTCAGGAGGCGGAAGTCCGTCTGCAAAAAGGGCAAAGCCTGATTCTGTCCGAAGACGGCAAAATCAATCCGGAGGAACTGGCTCTTCGTTTCGATCTCCCGATTGTGCCCGTCAGCACTTCGGGAACAGACCGGCTGCTGCGGGGCAGATTACTGAAACGGCTGAAGCCGGCTGACATTGAATTACATATAAAGCCCGCTTATTATCCGGCCGGTCAGAAACGGCTCCGTGCATAAAAAAAGCACAGTCTCTATAGAGAGGCTGTGCTTTTTTATTTCAGATAAAGGGAACTTTGACGCAATAAAACAAAATACAGAAAAACATCGAGGCGCTGCCGCCTAAAACAAAACTGTGCCAAATGGCGTGATGATACGGAACCTTTCTCCAAATATAAAATATTGTGCCGGCGGAATACAATAAGCCGCCGAAAAGAAGAAGGCCGAAACCGGGGCCTGACAGCGAAGCGTACAGCGGTTTAATGGCGACGATGATCAGCCAGCCCATCAATAAATAGACAAGCGTTGAAAAAATGATAAACCGCTTCACGAAAAAGATTTTAAACACGATGCCTCCGATGGCAAGCGACCAAACAATAATTAAAAGGGTCAGACCGAGCGCCCCTTTAAGGGGTCCTAATAAAAATGGCGTATATGTTCCGGCTATTAATACGTATATCGCGGAATGATCCACAATTTCAAGAATGTCTTTCGTTTTTTTATGCTGAATGCTGTGCAAAAGAGTCGAGCTGAGATACAGCAGCAGCATTGAAGCGCCAAAGATTGAAAAGCTGACGATGTCTGTCGGCGAGCCGTATTTCACCGCGAAGATAATGAGAAAAATAAGCGCCGGAATCGACAGCAATACACCGATTCCGTGTGTGACGGCATTTGCGATTTCTTCTTTTATTGTGAACAATCAAATGTCCTCCTTTTTAAAGGATTTGTTTTTGCAGTGACTGCAAAAAGCTCAACCCTTCTAATGTAATTTTTGTTCCTGCGCGTCCTCGGCCTTTTGTCACATAGTTCATCTTTTCTAAGTAATCAAGCCTGTTTCTGACCTGCTGGGGCGATAATGTCATTGTGCTGTTTTCGCTTAATTCGGATATGCTCCGTCTGCTGGCGGGTTCGCCCTTTGTATTTAAGTCTTTAATTGATTCCAAAATAAACAAAAACTCTTCTTTCTCCATCAATGTCAGCCGTTTTTCTTTTTTCTTAGCTGTTTTCGCTTTCTGGCTGTTTTTGATATACAGCGGGACATCATCGGGATAAATCGTGCTGCCGGATGCTGCCGCGGCCATATAGTACGCCGCATTTTGAAGTTCTCTGATGTTGCCGTTAAAGGTGTGCCGCTCAAACAGCGGATAAACGGACGGATCGATATGAACATGCTGCCCGGTGGCTGTCAGCATATGTTGCAGAAGAAGCGGTATATCGCTTTTTCGTTCAGATAAAGCAGGGAGCGGAAGGCATAACACGTGAAGCCTGTAAAATAAATCTTGGCTGAACGTATTTTCTGCGCCGGTATCGCCAAGATCCGCCGTGCTGCTTGCAATGATGCGGGCGGAAATCCCGGCGTCCAGCTCGGAAAGAAGGCGGGTCTGTACCGAGAGCGGCATGTCTCCGATTTCATATAAGAATAATGTTCCGCGGCGGGCCCTGTTTAATGCACCTTCAGCGCTGAACAGTTCATATTCGAGCCGATCTTCGTTTTGGCTGCAGTGAACGGTAATAAATAGTTCGCTGTTTCTGCGGGATTTATGATGGATCGCTCTGGCCATTTGTTTTTTTCCGGTTCCGACTTCACCTGTTATGAAGACCGGCAAATCAGATAAGGCAAATTGCGAGGCCAATCGTTTCGCTTCTAAAAAGGTTTGATGTTCGCCGGCCAGCTGATAAAAAGGATCAGTTTGTTCAATTACACTCATAAATTGGCTCCTTTTGGTTCTAATTGGTTTAAGTATAACACGTTTGTGCGATCGAAAATATCTTTTTCTCTTGTATCGGTTCATTTATTTTTATTTACAAAATTAAAATAATTATCTTATTGTTTGAATATTCATGTTATAATGGCATATTAAATAGGGATTTAAATAAGAAAGGACTCTGTAAATGAAACCGTTGCTTAAAGAAGACTCTCTCATCCAGGTAAAAGACATTTTAAAAGCGCACCAAAATGTAAAGGACGTTGTGATACATACGCCTTTGCAGAGGAATGACAGACTTTCTGAGAGGTATGGCTGCAATATCTATTTGAAAAGAGAAGACCTGCAGGTGGTCAGATCATTTAAGCTCAGAGGGGCTTATAATAAAATGAGGCAGCTCTCAAAAGAGCAGACTGAAAACGGAATTGTATGCGCAAGTGCGGGAAACCATGCGCAGGGGGTTGCGTTTTCATGCAAACACCTCGGCATTCACGGCAAGATTTTTATGCCGTCAACCACACCGAGACAGAAAGTATCTCAAGTGGAACTGTTCGGAAAAGAATTTGTTGAAATCATATTGACGGGTGACACTTTCGATGATGCGTATAAGAGTTCTGCGGAATGCTGTGAAAAAGAAAACCGCACGTTTATTCATCCGTTTGACGATCCCGATGTCATGGCCGGACAGGGAACGGCTGCCATCGAAATTTTAAATGACATTGACGTTGAACCGCATTTTCTTTTTGCAAGCGTAGGGGGAGGAGGACTCCTGTCCGGGCTCGGCACGTACATGAAAAACATCTCGCCGGATACAAAAATCATAGCGGTAGAGCCGAAGGGCGCAGCCTCCTATTTTGAATCGAAAAAAGCCGGACAAGTGGTTGAACTTGAGAAAATTGATAAATTTGTCGATGGGGCGGCCGTAAAAAAAATCGGCGCCGAAACCTTTCAAACGCTCGAAACCGTCGTCGATGACGTTGTGCTTGTCCCGGAAGGAAAAGTGTGCAGCACGATTCTTGAATTATATAATCAATGCGCCATCGTAGCGGAGCCGGCGGGTGCATTGTCCGTGTCAGCACTTGATCTGTACAAGGAAGAGATTAAAGGGAAAAACGTCATCTGCATGGTCAGCGGAGGGAATAATGACATCGGCAGAATGCAGGAGATGAAGGAACGCTCCATGATTTACGAGGGGCTGCAGCATTATTTTATCGTTAATTTCCCGCAAAGGGCGGGAGCGCTTCGCGAATACCTTGATGAAGTGCTCGGGCCTGATGATGACATCACCCGGTTTGAATACACGAAAAAAAATAACAAAAGCAGCGGCCCCGCATTGGTCGGCATTGAGCTCAAGCATCGGGAAGATTACGGCGCACTCATTGCCCGGATGAATCAAAAAGGATTTCATTACGTAGAGGTGAATAAAGATCAGGATCTGTTCCACCTGTTAATCTGACTTTTTTTAGAAGGGCCGCGCAAAATGACAGACACGCTTTCTCAGATTGTATATAATAAAAAGAAAACAATCGAAAAAGAAGGATTGATATCTTGTTACTCAAAAGCCTAGAGTTCAAACGACAGGACGGGATTCAGGTAAAAGTGACAGAAATACCGGTTGTCACGGAAGGTGAACATTATTTTTTTCAAATTCATCAGCACCTTGAGCTTTATTTGAGAGAGGTTTTTGCTTCACAAAGTGTGAGAACAGTGTATTCATTCCGACAATATGTCAAGCGCCGTATGAAGTGGAAAGATTACGAGGCCGTTTTCAACCAAGAGATTTTAAAACATAACGCATAACGGTGCATATTCCTTAGCGCCTTCCTTTTGATAGGGGAGGGTGCGGGAATTTTTTTGTGATGAATCCTGTAAGCGTTTTATCCATGGGGGGAATGGAAATGAAAAAAATGAAAATCTTCGCTGCCGTCTTTTGTTTGCTGCTCTTGTGCGCCTGCGGGGGGAAAACGATAAAAGACCCGCTGAACTATCAGATTGAGCCGTTTTCATATCAAAACCAAGACGGAAAAACAGTGTCACTGAAAAGCCTGAAGGGGCATGTCTGGATTGCCGACTTTATGTTTACAAATTGTAATACAGTCTGTCCGCCGATGACGGCCCACATGACCGAACTGCAAAAAAAACTGAAGGCTGAGAACCTGGACGTGCGGATTGTGTCGTTCAGTGTAGATCCTGAAAATGATAAGCCGAAACAGCTGAAAGCATTTGCTTCCAAATATCCGCTTTCGCTTCGCAACTGGGATTTTCTGACCGGTTACAGCCAAAAGGACATTGAAGATTTTGCGCTGAACAGCTTTAAAGCAATCGTCAAAAAGCCGGAGGGAGAGGACCAGGTCATACATCAAACTTCTTTTTATTTAGTCGGACCTGACGGCAAGGTGCTTAAAGATTATGACGGTGTGCAGAAGGTTCCGTATGATGATATCCTCTCAGATGTCAAAGCGGCTGAGGAGCTCAAGTAAACTGGCAGATTAGACATTTTCAAATCTGAAAAAACATGTTACACTTTCCACTAGTAGACGGGGAAGGAGCAACCAGATTGAAGCTGCGAATGTTCTCATTGATCGCCGGACTGGCTTTGCTTTTATCAGCATGTTCTGTCCAGCGCACCGGTTCTGACGCTGAAGAACCGAAAACGAAAGATCATATTGTCATAGCTGCGGTCGGTGATTCATTGACTGAAGGAGTAGGAGATCCTGACGGTTCAGGATACGTCGGCAGGGCAGCGGAATCCCTTAAGAAAAAGGGACATGTGAAAACGGTAGATATTAAAAATTATGCGGTGCAGGGCGACAAAACGTCGGACCTGCTGGAAAAGCTTGATAATAAAAAAGTTCAGAAATCATTAAAGAGCGCCGACTATATCTTTTTTACCATCGGCGGCAATGACTTAATGAAGGTGCTCCGCCAGAATATGATGCAGCTGACGGTTCAGCCGTTCCAAAAGGAAGAGAAACCTTTTGAAAAACGGTTCAAGGCGATCGTTTCAAAAATCCGCAAATATAATGGAAACGCAGAGCTGGTGTATGTCAGCATGTATAATCCATTCACGTTTACGCTGCCTGAATTAAAAGAAATTAACGGGGTTGTAACGGATTGGAACAAGATCGCCGCAAAAGAGCTGGAAAAAGATCCTCACGCCGCCGCGGTGAATGTTGAAGACTTGTTCAGTCAAAAAAGCGGCAGCAGACGGATTTCAAAGGATGATGATTTTCATCCGAACGCAAAAGGATATGCACTCATCGCCGATCGATTGTACGGCATTATTGAAAAACAAGGGTTACCAGCAGAATAGGGTGAAATGATGAAAAAGTGGAAATCGCTGTTTTTTGTTCTTCTCGCACTCAATGTGATTGCCGCCGCGGTAATTGTGACATTATTGGTTATGCCGGGAGAGCAGGCGAAAATACAAGATCAGACAAAAAGTGAGTACGGCTTTCATATCACAAGCTCTAAAGAATCTCTTGCCAGGTTTGTGAATGCGTACTTAAAAGAGAAGGCATCGAATCAGCTTGACTACAAAGTGGACATCAATAACGATGTGCACGTGGCTGGTAAAATCAAAGCATTCTCAACCTCCATTAATGCGGTCGTCACATTTGAACCGTCCGTACAGGAGAACGGAGATGTGGTTTTGAAAGTGACGAAGTTTTCATTAGGCGAATTAAGCCTGCCGATCAGCTTTGTGCTGAATTATATGGACAGCTTTTATGAACTCCCGTCATTTGTGCACGTTCATTCCGGGGATAAAAGCATCGAGATCCGTCTGTCAGAAATGCCTTTAGACAACGGCATGTATGTAAAAGCGGATAAAATCAATCTCGACACGGATGAAATTGAATTTTCCTATTATCATCCGAAACAATAAGTCTTCATAAAAAAACACAGATCCTTTCAGGGATTTGTGTTTTTTCGTGTCAGCGTTTTTTGTCTAGCTTGCTGAACAGTTTGATTAACGTTGCAAGCTCTTCATCAGAGTAGCAGTCAAACCGTTTAAAAAAGTATTCTGTTTTTTTCTGGTTGAAATGATCGACAATTTTCTCCCCGGCTTCCGTAATATGGATTCTGATAATTCGCCTGTCCTCTTTAGAACGGATGCGGGTGATCCATTCCTTTTCTACTAAAGCGTCGGTCACTGCGGTAATGTGGCTTGCGGAAACCTCAAGAATGGGGGCGAATTCCGTTACTTTTTTAGGCCCTTGTTCACTGAGAATCCGCAAAATGGTGAATTCGTTCCTGGACAGCTCTTTATCTAGAATTTCATTAACTTCATTTCTGATTTGTTTAAACACTTTTCGAAGCAAAGCTTCCATATCATACATCATTTGTGTCCTTACTTTCAAATCATGAACCTCCAATATGTAGTCAGCGTGGCATTCGTTTAGCTTCCCCTGAAAGCAGAATTATTTTTATTCTGTTTATACATGCTATAATATAATAATACCACGTATGAACAAAGGAGGGCACCCGTATGTCAGAAAAAAAAGAAATCGCCACATTTGCAGGCGGCTGTTTTTGGTGCATGGTGAAGCCGTTTGACGAACAGCCCGGAATTGAAAAGGTGGTGTCCGGCTATACAGGAGGTCATACTGAGAATCCCACTTACGAAGAAGTGTGCAGTGAAACGACCGGACACAGAGAAGCCGTTCAAATCACATTTCAACCTGACATTTATCCGTATGAAAAGCTTGTCGAGCTGTTTTGGCAGCAGATCGACCCGACTGATGCAGGCGGCCAGTTTGCAGACCGCGGAAGTTCATATCGGGCGGCGATATATTACCATAATGATGAACAAAAACAAATCGCTGAAGCCTCAAAAAAACAGCTTGAAGAAAGCGGCATATTTAAAAAGCCGATTGTGACAGACATTTTAAAGGCTGAGCCTTTTTATGAAGCGGAAGGCTATCATCAGCACTTTTATAAGAAAAATCCTGATCACTACGGGCGCTACCGTGTAGGTTCCGGACGTCAAGGCTTTCTGGATGAGCATTGGAGGGACAGATAAGATGGCTTTTAATAAAGAAGAAAAAATCAAATCATTAAACCGTATGCAATATGAAGTCACACAAAATAACGGAACGGAGCCGCCGTTTCAAAATGAATTCTGGGATCACAAAGAAGAGGGGCTGTATGTTGATATCGTATCGGGAAAGCCCTTGTTTACTTCTCTGGATAAATTCGATTCTCATTGCGGCTGGCCCAGTTTTACAAAACCGATTGAGGAAAAAGAGGTTGACGAAAAACTGGATACAAGCCACGGGATGATCCGGACGGAAGTGAGAAGCAAAACAGCGGATTCCCACTTAGGCCACGTATTTAATGACGGCCCGGGGCCAAGCGGTCTCCGTTATTGCATTAACTCTGCGGCACTCCGGTTTATTCCGAAAGACAAGCTGAAGGAAGAGGGCTATGAAGCCTGCCTGCATTTATTTGAAAAATAGAGCTCAGCAATGAGGCCTGCCTATCAGACAGGCCTTTTTTCTATGTTTTTTTTTCTTCATGTAATCGTTCAATAATCTTTACGATTGTGTCTTTTGTGATGAGCGGCGCCTGATCGGATTGATATCTGGGGAGATTGACCTTCCGAAATTCCGGATGTTTGGCGGGATCCGGCAATATCGCGTAAAGATTGCCCCATTCATATAAAGATTCCGTCTCATGAGGAGAGGTCAGTTCTTCATGAAGCTTCTCACCGGGGCGTTTTCCCACTTCAACAGCGGCTGGCCGCGGCAGTCCATGCCGGAACGCATATTCTTCAAACCCGTGAAGCAGTTCTTCAAGCCTCAGGGACTCCATTTTAAAAATAAACGTTTCTCCGCCCTTTGTAATCGCCGCAGATTGCAGGGTGAGCGTTGCGGCATCATCAATCGACATAAAAAACCTCGTCATGTTTTTATCCGTAATGGTGAGCGGACCGCCTGCCATCAACTGCTCAAATAAAATAGGAATAACGGAACCGCGTGAACCTAGCACATTGCCGAAGCGGACCGAACAAAATACCGTACCGCGGTTTTGAACATGATGATTCGCCTGATGAAACAGCTTCTCGGACAACAGCTTCGTAGCTCCCATTGTGTTTACCGGGGAAACGGCTTTATCGGTTTTTTAAGATATTTACTGCATTTTGAGGGACTATCAGTGACGGTGAAGTCGAAAACGGAAAAATTAAACCTCAGGATAGGGGTGATTTCAAACTGAGCCGGAATTGGCCCTTTTCTTTTTTGTGTCATCGTAACGATAACTTCTTTGAAGACCATTCTTAATAGCGCGTTCTTTTTCTCTGTGTTTGATTCAATGTGATATTGATCAATTATCTTATTTATGTTGTTTCTGACTGTATTACTGTCTATTTCTGATTGCGCTTCTTGGGTTCCATTGAGCTCATGCTTGGCAATCTGGAGTTCTTTAAATTCTTCATCTAAAACAGCTTTTCTTTTCAAAAAAAGTTCATCAGTGTAAATGCCGCTCTCATATTTTTCGAAGATAAAATTCTCTTTGTTTTTTAACTCTTGTTCTTTTTGTGAGAGATGTTCAGACATTTGCTTTTTTGTTTTCACATTACTATTTACGTCTTCGTATTTAGAAATCATTGAAATGATATGTTTTGTTAAAGTCTTATTATCTAAGTTGCTTAAAGAAGAGAGGTAATCCAGAATGGCATTTTCAACATCGTTATATCTCACATAAGTGCATTTATTCTTTTTGCAAGTGAGTGATTTAACGTGATATACACTTTCCGTGCCGTTTTTGTTTTCTCGCGTTCGCCTAGTTTCGTATTTAGATAATGGTTCACCACACTTAGAACAAGTGCATACGCCTGCCAATTCACTTAATTCCAATGCGTTTTTATTAGGCAGTAGGGGGACTTTGTTTGCAATTTTCTCTTGTGATTGTTGAAATTGTTCTTGATCTATTATAGGGGCATGTGCATCCGATACTACAATTTGTTCCTTTTCAGGTCTAATTGTTCGTTTACCGTCTTTTGTTTTTTCTCTAACCTTATATTTAACAGTTCCGATATACGCTTCGTTTTGCAGAATTGCTTTAATTGTGTATTGATTCCAGCGCTTTTTTCCTGATGGAGTCGGTATTTGTAATTTTGTTAAGTGAGAAGCAATCGCTGTATAACTATAATCTTTTCCATTCAACCCATTTAAAAAGAGGTTAAAGATGAATTGAACGACTTTTGCTTTTTCTTCGACTGGGACTAGTTTGGATGTTTTTTTGTTTAACCGGTATCCATAAGGCGCTAGTCCGGAAATCCATTTCCCTTGTGCCGCATATGTGTATTTAGCGCCTGTCATACGCTCTCTGGTCATTTCAAATTCTTCTCTGGCCATAAACAATTCAAAACGAATCTGACGCATGTCTGCAGGATTTCGAGGGTCATAAACTTTATATGGTGTAATGATAATCAATCGCTTGCTTTGAAGAAGGTTAACAATTTGTCCCGCATCACTGTAGCTCCCGCGGCTGAGTCTTGTTATTTCTTTAACAGCAATTGCCTGGTACTTGCCTTCCTCGAGGTCTTTAAGACATTCTTTAAAAACAGGGCGGCCCTCAATGCTTTCTCCTGACCCGATTTCCATTTTTAATTCATAGGGGATTTCAATCGACTTCAGTATTTTATTCATGAGTTCATTTTGTTCTGTTAGCGTATCTTCGCCTGTTCTTTTTTCTCGCTCCATATCCTGACGAGAGCGTCTGAGATAACCTAAAATATTTGTAATGTTGTAAGAATGAACGATGTTTTTTAACTCCAAAAAATCAGCACCTCCTCTTTATTGTATTTACTGTAAAAACAGAAGTATTCGTACAATATTCTGTCTGACATTGAATACGAAAATAACGTAATATTGTAAGGATTGTATTGTTTGAATATTGATCTATTCTAATCGGATTCATTTTTTAATTAAACGCCGACTGTAATTAACAGGGTTTTTATTTTGTTCATTTAATCCTCATATGGCAGCGCTTATGAGCAAATATAACTTGAACACTAAATAAAATAATGGTTTTACCCATAAACAAAGAACTTAAAACGGTGGGGGAAATACCAAAGGAACTTAATATCCCAGACTGGGGTATTCTGAATCTATTTGGCAAAAAAAGTGGACAAGCTTTCTTACTCTGAATTGTCAAAGAGAAGGAGAGCAAAAGACTTTGATCTGCTATACGATCTGATTTCAACAAAAAAATGAGCTAAAGAAATTGGCCGGAAATATAATTATTCGCCTCCCTATATCCGTCAAGTTTTTAAGGATCAAAGAATTGAGCACTTGGCGTTTAAAAATCAGAATAAGAATTAAAGAAATTAACGGATACGTTAATTCTAAAAACATCTAAGACTGTTTTTGAGAACAGTCTTTTTTGTGTAGTGAAAATATCTTAAATTGTGAATGAATATTTGATCACCGTAGTGATTTCTGAACAGTTTCAAATGTAGGACTGCCTTACCTTTTTTAAACGAATATAATAAAAACAGGAAAAAATATTAGTATTTTATGGTATTGTGGTCAATGTGTTGAACAATAAAATTAGGGATAAAGGAGAGTTCAAATTGAAAAGTCTATTTGCTAAAATTCTTTTGATGTTGCTTGCAGCCGTTATAGCCATCCCTACTGTTGGAGCTTCGGCCTCAGAAGTGCAAAAAGCGAGTGTTTCTAAACAGGACGTGCAATTTACTTATAATCCTACCGAGCTTCAAAAACTAGCTAAAGAATACTCAGCCGCACCAGTAAAAGAAAAAGGCATTTTAGATGCTGCTGAAGAATTAAAAGGTCTCGAAAATGGTAACTCACAAGATCAAATGAGTACTATGGGAGCTAAAAGCGCCGCAGCTAAAGAAGCGATTAAGGTTATTAGAGGACTAGCGAATAATGCTTGGGCAAAAGACATTTTAGGTACAATGTTTGGAAAGTCCACGGTAAACAAGATTATTAAAAACACAAACAAAATTTGTAAGGTTCTCGAAGATATAACCGGAGCTCCTAAAGAGGTTGCTGCTATGGCAAGAAAACAAATTCCACCAGCTATTAAAGGTGCAGTTGGCGCAGGAGTTGCTGAAACAATTGGCATGGCAGTAGAATATATCATCCTTGCTGCAGATTATCTTGTTCTTTAAATACTAAAATTAAAGGTGATAACATGACTGGAAATCGTTTTGTAGACTGGTGTAACGAAAATAACCTAAATTCTGAAGACGAAACTTTTCTCGTCCAGTTGTCAGGTGCATTTTGTAATTATGAAAATGATAAAGCGAAAGAAATGAATAAACAACTATTCATTAACCGATACGGTGAAGAGCTTGGAATTAGCTCCATTAAAGGAGATAATCGATCAGAATATGAAGAAATTATTCGTACTTATGAAAAGAATAATTACAAGCAGAACGAAATTAATATCGATGAACTGCTTCAGGCACTATTTGAGACAGAGATGATGTTATCTTTAAAAGAAAAGTTTTGATAAAATCCTAATTGATGTATCATAGGGGTTTAACAGCCACTATAGACCACAGAGCCCCTCACACGCTCTGTGGTTTTTTGTTTAGATTGAATATACCCAAATAAAAAAGAAGCCTCAGAGGACTTCAAAATAATTAATTCTTCTCACATGCAAAGTTGTCATTATCCCGATCCATCTTAGATGTATAAGCCGGGTGAGTGCTTGGTACGCCATGCGGATATTTCTTTCTCAGCTCTGTGCAGTTTGCAAAGTGTTCTGTTCCTCCAGCAGAAGGGGAGGCTTGTGCAGAGTTAGAAGAGCTGCTTGATGCTGAACTGCTTGAGTTCGATTTATGTGTCTCGGATTGATGTGTTGCAACTGACTTTTGAGCCGGCTTAGATACACTTACTGATTTCTTCGGTTTCGTTACGCAGCCATTAAATCCTTTATCAGTCGCATATCCATTCTTACTCCAAATCTTCAAGTCTTTATCTTTCGCAGCTTGCTCATCTTTCTTATACGTGTCTAAATACTTCGTGTTTGGCTCATATACATAAGCTACTCGTGCTAATCCTTCTTTAAGCAGTGTTTCTTGTACTGATTTGCCATCTGCATATACGTAAGCCAGCATTCTCCCATACTTGTCTGTGCGATCTCCTTTATCAAACTCCAGTTGAAGTTTTCCCTTGTTAACCAGCTGTTTGTTTCTTGCTGAAGCATCCTCACCATATGGTTGTATGCAAGAGTTTGGCTTCTTAGTTTTAGGCGTGTCAACAAGTAAATAACGAACAGTTTTGACTTCGCCTTTATAGTTAACTTTAATCGTATTCCCATCAACTGTTCTGTTAAGTGTTACATCGACCAGCTTTTTCTTTTTGTCAGACGCCTTTTTATCCGACGAATCCTTCTTTGAAGCATTTTCGGCTTTTTCATTTTTGTCATTTGATTGAGTGTCTGCCTTTGTCTCTTTTGCATCCTTTTCTTCTTGCTGCGTTGTTTTAGCTTTATCTGAATCTGTTTTATCTGTAGAAGCAGAATCAGATCCACACGCAGCCAAAGAAAAGCTTAGAGATAATGCGCCAATGCCTAATAACCATTTCTTCAATGTAATTCCCCCAATTTGTTTGTTCTGTCTCTATATCGGACAAACCTTCCTAATTATAAATATAAAACCAAAGATTGTAAATTGTGTTTTGGTATTTTAGGACACTCAAATACAGTTATGTGGTAAAATTTAGTGACCTAAACACCTTAGAGGAGGGAAATTTAAATGGAAGAAGGAAAGTTAATTCGCATGACTCTTGATGGGATAAAGGAAGCTGTTTCTAAATACGGAACTTTTCCTATGCTCCAACATGGAGGGCATGTCATGGAAGATGCTGCTTTTCAATTCAGAGACCCAGCCAGTCCTCAAGAAATTAATAGTTTAGAAAAGATGTTAGGGGTAACTTTGCCCAATGATTATAAAGAGTTCCTTTTCAATCACAATGGAATGGAAATGTTTAATGGTATTGAGCTTCTTAGTACAGAAGGGATAATTGAATTTAATGAAGTTCAAGACTTCCCTAAGGGATATGTCCTAATTGGGTACCATTATGATGGCAGGTATGTTATTGATGTAAACAGATCAAATAAGGGATTAGGATATATGTTGTATCTGGATTCAATTGATAATATTGAAGATACGGTATATTTAGACTCTAACTTTGAGATATGGTTTGACATGTTGGTGTCATCAAACGGAACTAAATATTGGGAAGTAAAGCCTAAAATTAAAGAATATTATAAATATGTTTCAGAATAGAGAGTTTAGATAAGACCAAGTGGAAAGGAGACAGATATGAAGGTATTTGAAGCATCCTCGTTAATCTCAGCCGCAGAAAAGCGGGCAAAACAATACGATCAGATTAGAGAACAATTTATCAATCTCAGAAAAGCGTTTCAGGGAATGGCTGACTTAGACGACAGTGAGTTTTCAGGCAAAGGCGCAGACAACATTAAAGCATTCTTTCAAGATCACGCCGGTGTCACAGACAGCTGGCTTGATCTGATCGATATGAAAATTGCTTTTCTTAACAGTATTTCTGGAAAAGTAGCTGATGCCGGATTGGCCGATTCGTTTGTGGAAGAGTCCTTTTTAGAACATGAGCTGATTCATGCGAAGAATAAATCAAAAGCCATCATGCAGGAGCAGCGCAATGAAATGAAAGGTATCCTTGATGAAATCAGCGATATCATTCATCTTGATGTTTTCTCCACAGAAGATGTCGATCAAAAGCTGGATTCAGCAGACAAAAAACGGGATAAGACCATACATAAACTCGGAAAGCTTGATCACGATCTAACGAAAGAATACGCAGAAACCGA
>NZ_JACAWW010000023.1:0-11846 GCF_020075515.1 Bacillus sp. KS1
ATCGCGCGCATTCTCATGGACTGCGGCGTCACGGCTGACGAACGTGTCGGCATTTTGACGAAACCGTCCTTGGAAATGGCCGCGGGCGTACTCGGCGTCCTGAAAGCGGGCGCGGCATTTGTGCCGATTGACCCCGACTACCCGGAAGAGCGGATCAGCTACATTCTGCAGGACAGCGGCGCCAAGCTTCTTCTCACACAGGAAGCGCTGGACGTGCCGGAAAGCTACAAAGGAGAAACGATTCTGCTTGACGGCGGACGCTCCATTCTGAGCCTGCCGCTTGATGAAAACGATGAAGCGAACCCGCAGACAGAAACAACGGCGGATCATCTCGCTTATATGATTTACACGTCAGGAACGACCGGACAGCCGAAGGGTGTCATGGTCGAACACCATGCGCTGGTGAACCTGTGCTTCTGGCATCACGACGCATTCGCCATGACGGCGGATGATAAAAGCGCCAAATACGCGGGCTTCGGTTTTGACGCCTCCATTTGGGAAATGTTCCCGGCATGGATCATCGGCGCGGAGCTTCACGTCATTGACGAAGCGATCCGGCTGGATATCACCCGCTTAAATCACTATTTCGAGGAGAACGGCGTGACCATCACCTTCCTGCCGACGCAGCTGGCCGAACAATTTATGGAGCTGGAAAATACCTCTCTCCGTATGCTTCTCGTCGGCGGTGACAAGCTGAAGCGGGCGGTGAAACAGCCGTACACGATCGTCAACAACTACGGCCCGACGGAAAACACCGTCGTCGCGACAAGCGGCGTCATCAATCCGGAGGAAGGATCGCTTTCGATCGGACGGGCGATTGCCAATACGAGAGTTTATATTCTCGGCGACGGCGATCAGGTGCAGCCGGAAGGCATTGCCGGTGAATTGTGTGTGGCCGGCCGCGGTCTTGCGCGCGGATACCTGAACCGTGAAGAAGAAACGGCGAAGCGGTTTACCGCAGATCCGTTCGTGCCCGGCGAGCGCATGTACCGGACCGGCGACCTCGTCAAATGGAACGCGCAGTGCGGCATTGAATACATCGGCCGTATCGACCAGCAGGTCAAAGTGCGGGGCTACCGAATCGAGCTTTCAGAAATCGAAGTCCGCCTCGCCCAGCTTGCGGACGTTCACGACGCAGCGGTGACGGCGGTGGAAGACAAAGCGGGCAATACCGCGCTTTGCGCCTATGTCGCGCCTCAGCAGGACGATATTGAAGCGCTCAAATCCGCGCTGAAAGACACGCTGCCTGACTACATGGTGCCGGCGTTCTGGGTGGAGATGGACGAGCTTCCGGTCACCGCAAACGGAAAGATTGACAAAAAAGCCCTGCCGGAACCGGACATTGAAGCGGGAAGCGCCGCTTACAAAGCGCCGGAGACGGAGATGGAGACGCTGCTTTCAGACATTTGGCAGGAAGTGCTCGGTCTTGACCAGATCGGCGTAAGCGATAATTTCTTCACGCTCGGCGGCGACTCGATCAAAGGCATCCAAATGGCGAGCCGTCTGAACCAGCACGGCTACAAGCTGGAGATGAAGGATCTCTTCCAGCATCCGACCATCGAAGAGCTCGTCTCTTATGTGGAGCGGACGGAAGGCAAGCAGGCCGACCAGGGACCTGTCGAAGGCGAAGCGGCCTTAACGCCGATCCAGCGTTGGTTCTTTGAACGAAACTTTACGGACAAACACCACTGGAACCAATCCGTCATGCTTCACGCGAAAGACGGCTTTGATCCGGAGATAACAGAAAAAACATTACATGTCCTGACGGTGCACCATGATGCGCTCCGGATGATTTATCGTGAACAAAAACCGTATTACAGAGGGCTTGAGGATGCGTCTGTTGAACTGAACGTCTTTGAGCTGAACGGACCTGCTGAAGACCATGAGGACCGTATCGAAAGGGAAGCAGACCGTCTTCAAAGCAGTATTTCACTGGAAACAGGACATCTCTTGAAGGCCGGGCTCTTCCGGGCTGAAGATGGAGACCACCTTCTTCTCGCAATCCATCACTTAGTCGTGGATGGTGTATCTTGGCGGATTTTACTGGAGGACTTCACGTCCGTTTATACGCAGCTGAAGCAAGGCAATGAACCGGCGCTGCCGCCGAAAACACATTCATTCGCCGAATTTGCCGAGAGAATCAAAGAATATGCAAATACGAAGGCGTTTCTGAAAGAAGCGGATTACTGGAGAGAGCTTGAGGAAAAAGAGGTATGCACTCAGCTTCCGAAAGACAGGCAGTCTGGTGATCAGCGCATGAGACATACGAGAACAGTCAGCTTCTCTCTGACGCCTGAACAAACTGAACAGCTGACGACAAACGTACATGAAGCCTATCACACCGAAATGAACGACATCCTGCTCACGGCGCTCGGACTGGCGCTGAAAGAGTGGACGGGTGAAGACACGATCGGCGTTCATTTGGAAGGCCACGGGCGCGAAGACATTCTTGACGGCTTGAATATCACCCGGACGGTCGGATGGTTTACGAGCATGTATCCGATGATCCTTGAGATGAAGCACGCCGACGATCTTTCATATCAGCTGAAACAAATGAAAGAAGACATCAGACACATCCCGAACAAAGGAGTCGGCTACGGCATTCTGCGTTATGTAACGGCGCCTGAGCATAAAGAGAATCTTTCATTTGAGATTGATCCGGATATCAGCTTTAACTACTTAGGCCAGTTTAATGAGATGTCGGATTCCGGATTATTTACAAGATCCGGGATGCCGTCAGGACAATCGCTGAGCCCTGACACAGAGAAGCCGAATGCGCTTGATATTGTCGGATTTATAGAAAATGGGCAGATGACGATGACGTTTGCCTATCATTCTCTCGAATTTCATGAAAAAACCATTCAATCGTTCAGTGACAGCTTTAAAGGGCACCTCTTGAAAATCATAGATCACTGCCTGGCCCAAGACGGACCTGAGCTTACGCCTAGCGATCTTGGCGATGATGATCTGACGCTTGATGAACTTGATAAATTAATGGAAATTCTCTAACAGAAAAGACAGAGGTGACATATGAGCAAAAAATCGATTCAAAAGGTGTATGCACTCACACCGATGCAGGAGGGAATGCTGTATCATGCGCTGCTTGATCCGCATTCTTCCTCCTACTTCACACAATTAGAGCTTAGGATTCACGGAAGCTTTCAGCTGGAGCTTTTTGAAAAAAGCGTCAATGAGCTGATCCGGACATATGACATCCTGCGTACGGTATTCGTGCACCAGCAGCTTCAAAAACCGCGCCAAGTCGTATTGGCGGAGCGGAAGACGAAGGTGCACTATGAAGATATCAGTCAATTAGATGAAGCGCGCCAAACTGAGTATATCGAACGCTATAAACGCGGCGTGCAGCAGCAGGGCTTTCATCTGGCGAAGGATATTCTCTTTAAAGCGGCGGTGTTCAGACTCAGTGAGAAGGAGCTGTATCTCGTCTGGAGCAATCATCATATCGTCATGGACGGCTGGAGTATGGGCGTTTTGATGAAAAGCCTGTTTCAAAACTATGAAGCGCTTCGTGCCGGCCGGCCCGCCGGGGGAAGCCAGGGCAAACCTTACTCTGACTATATCAAATGGCTCGGGGGCCGGGATTATGAGGAAGCGGAACAATATTGGAGCAGCCGCCTGGCGGATTTCGAACAGCCGAGCCTGCTCCCGGGCCGTCTGGCAGCAGAAAAGAAAGACTACCAAAATGAAGAATATTCTTTTGTCTGGGATGAAGAGCTGGTCGCACAGATTCAGCAGACCGCCAACCGGCATCAAGTCACGGGGCCTAACCTGTTTCAGGCCGTTTGGGGTGCGGTGCTCAGCAAATACAACTATACAGACGATGTGGTGTTCGGCACCGTCGTATCAGGCCGTCCTTCAGAAATCAACGGCATAGAAACGATGGCGGGGCTGTTCATCAATACGATTCCTGTCAGAATCAAGATTGACAAAGGTGCAGCCTTTTCGGACGTGATGGCGGCAGTTCAGAAAAACGCCGTGGAAGCCGAGCGCTATGATTATGTGCCGCTCTATGACATTCAAAAGCGCTCCGCCCTGGACGGCAGCCTCTTAAATCATTTGGTCGCGTTTGAAAACTATCCGCTGGACAAAGAGCTGGAAAACGGGGGCATGGAGGAAAGACTCGGCTTTTCCATTAAAGTGGAACATGCTTTTGAGCAGACGAGCTTTGATTTCAATCTCATCGTGTATCCGGGAAAAACGTGGACTGTCAAAATCAAATACAATGGAGCGGCTTTCGCTCATGATGCCATCGAACGAACGGCGCACCATCTGACCCGCATGATGAAAGCCGCGGTCGGAACGCCTGACGCGCCCGTGCGGGAACTCGGCCTTGTTTCAGGCGAAGAAGAGCGGCAGATTGTTGAGGTATTCAATGATACGAAAACGGCTCTTCCGGAAGAGGAGGCCGTTCACCGTTTGTTTGAAGAACAGGCAAACCGGACGCCTGCAAGCATCGCGATAAAAGAAGCGGGACGCGAATGGACCTACCGTGAAGTGAACGAAGCGGCCAACCGCCTGGCGAGACACCTTGTGAAGAGCGGACTGGAAAAAGGCCGGACCGCCGCTATTATGAACGACCGGTCTGCGGAAACCGTTATCGGAATGCTTGCCGTCCTAAAAGCAGGCGGCGCATATGTGCCGATTGATCCGGCTTTTCCGGAGGACCGTCTCCGCTTTATGGCGGAAGACAGCTCGATTCGGCTCGTGCTGACAGTTCAGGACTATCAAGAACAAGCGGGCGCATTGCAAGTCCCGGTCGTCATGCTGGATGAAAGCGCGGATGAAACGGTAAGCGGAACAGACTTGAATCTTCCGGCCGGCGGCAACGACTTGGCGTATATCATGTATACATCCGGATCGACCGGCAAACCGAAAGGCGTCATGATTGAACACAGAAATATCATCAGGCTCGTCAAACATTCGAATTACGTGCCGGTTCATGAAGAAGACAGGATGGCGCAAACGGGAGCCGTCAGCTTTGATGCCGGAACCTTCGAAGTCTTCGGCGCATTGCTGAACGGAGCGTCATTGCATCCGGTGAAAAAAGAGACGCTGCTTGACGCCGGACAATTCGCCCAATTTCTGAAAGAGCAGCGGATCACGACCATGTGGCTGACGTCTCCGCTGTTTAATCAGCTTGCCCAAAAGGATGCCGGCATGTTTAACACGCTCCGGCATCTCATCATCGGCGGTGATGCGCTTGTGCCGCATATCGTCAGCAAAGTGAGAAAGGCATCACCGGAGCTGTCGCTTTGGAACGGCTACGGGCCGACGGAGAATACGACGTTTTCGACGAGTTTTCTCATTGATCAGGACTACGACGGTTCGGTCCCGATCGGGAAGCCGATCGGAAATTCCACTGCGTACATTATGGACGAAAACCGCAACCTCCAGCCGATCGGCGCGCCGGGTGAGCTGTGCGTCGGCGGAAGCGGAGTGGCAAGGGGCTATGTGAATCTGCCTGAATTAACGGAGAAGCAGTTTGTCCGCGATCCGTTCAGACCGGATGAAATGATATACCGGACGGGGGACTTGGCGAAGTGGCTTCCGGACGGCACGATCGAGTTTCTCGGCAGAATTGACAACCAAGTAAAGGTCCGCGGTTTCAGAATCGAGCTCGGCGAAATCGAGGCGAAAATCAGCCAGGCGGAGAATGTGACGGAATCTGCGGCTGTGATCCGGAAAAATAAAGCGGATGAAAATGAAATCTGCGCTTACTTTACCGCAGACCAAGCCCTTTCGCCGGAAGACCTGCGCAAAACGCTTTCGGAATCACTTCCGGAATATATGATTCCCGCGCACTTCATCCAGATGAATCAGTTTCCGCTGACGGCGAACGGAAAGATTGATAAAAAAGCGCTGCCTGAGCCTCAGGCTGAAGCCGTTCAAAAAGAATACGTAGCGCCGAAAACGGAAGCGGAGCAGAAACTCGCGGACATTTGGGAAGGCATTCTCGGTGTAAAAGCGGGTGTGACTGACAATTTCTTCACGATTGGCGGACATTCTTTAAAAGCTATGATGATGACCGCTAAAATCCAGGAGCACTTTCAAAAAGAAGTGCCGATTAAAGTATTATTTGAAAAGCCGACCATTCAGGAGCTTGCGCATTATTTGGAGCATGAGAGCGAGGAGGAACAGCAGTTTGAACCGATCCGACAAGCGCCTTATCAGAAGCATTATCCTGTTTCCTCAGCACAGCGCAGGATGTATATCCTTAATCAGCTCGGACAGGCCAGCACGAGCTACAACGTCCCTGCTGTACTTTTGCTGGAAGGATCAGTAGACAAAAAGCGTCTTGAGGAGGCCATGCAGGCATTAATCAACCGTCATGAGACACTGCGTACGTCGTTTGACATGGCAGATGGAGAAGTTGTGCAGACCATTCATAAAAATGTGTCGTTTGAGCTTGAAACCGCCGAGGGCCGGGAAGAAGATGCAGAAGAGCTGACAAAAGCCTTTATCAGGCCGTTTGCGCTCAACCGCGCGCCGCTTGTCCGTTCGAAGCTGATCCGGCTTGAAGAAGACCGGCATCTTCTGCTGATTGACATGCACCACATTATTACGGACGGAAGCTCAATGGGCATTTTCATCGGTGATCTTGCGAAGCTTTATCAAGGCACGGAGCTTGCGCTGCCAAAGATTCATTATAAGGATTTTTCAATCTGGCAGCGTGAAAAAGCAAATCTCGAACAGCACGAAGCCTACTGGCTTGATACGTTCAAAGGCGATCTGCCGGTGCTGGATCTGCCGCTTGATTTCCCGCGTCCTGCCGAGCGCAGTTTTGAAGGGGAACGCGTCATCTTCGGGCTTGATAAACAGGTGACGGCGCAGATTAAGAAGCTGCTGGCTGATACGGATACGACGATGTACATGTTCTTGTTAGCCGCTTTTCAAGTGCTGCTGTCCAAATATTCGGGTCAGGAAGACATCATAGTCGGGTCTCCGGCGGCCGGAAGACAGCATCCTGATCTTCAAGACGTGCCGGGCATGTTTGTCAACACAGTTGCGCTTCGGTCGCATCCTGCCGGCAAAAAAACGTTCAAACAATTTCTGGATGAGGTGAAAACGGCGAGCCTTCAAGCTTTTGAGCATCAAAGCTATCCGCTTGAAGAATTAATTGAAAAACTGCCGTTAACGAGGGACACAAGCCGGAGTCCGCTGTTCAGCGTGTTATTTAATATGCAGAACATGGAGATCCCGGCCCTGCGGCTCGGAGATTTGGAGATTTCTTCATACTCCATGCATCATCATGTCGCTAAATTTGATCTTTCCTTAGAAGCGGCTGAACGCGGAGAAGAGGTCGGATTGAGCTTTGATTACGCGAAAGCCTTATTTGCGGACGAAACCATCCGCCGCTGGAGTGCTCATTTTGTCAATCTGATTAAAGCCTGCGCCGAAAATCCGGATATTCAGCTGGCCGACGCAAGCCTGCTGTCCGCTCCTGAACGGGAAGCGCTCCTTTCTGATGAAAAACGTACGGAAGCGGAACTGCCTGAGGGCACTTTTGTTTCGCTGTTTGAACGGCAAGCGCAAAAAACGCCTGATCTCACGGCGGTTGCGGGCGGAACAAGTCTGACATATCGTGAGCTTGATGAACGCTCGAACCGGTTTGCCCGCCACCTTCAGGCTTGCGGAACGGGCAGTGAGGACATCGTGGCCATTATGATGGATCGTTCGGCCGACTTGATTACCGCGATTCTCGGCGTCATGAAAGCCGGAGCGGCATTTCTCCCGATTGATCCTGAGACTCCTGAAGAGAGAATCCGCTACTCTCTCGAAGACAGCGGAACGAAGCTTCTGGTCGTCAATGAGAGAAACATGACCGCGGCCGCCGTTTATAAAGGAAAAACGGTCGTAATGGAAGACGGAGAATGGCAGAACGAAAGCGCCGGCCGGCTTGAAACGAAGCCCGGCGCCGACCAGCTTGCCTATATCATTTATACTTCGGGAACAACGGGCAAACCGAAAGGCGTCCAGCTGGAGCACCGCAATCTAATCAATTATGTCACATGGTTCAGCCGTGAAGCCGGTCTGACCGAAGCTGACAAATCTGTGCTGCTGTCTTCTTACGCATTTGATCTCGGCTATACGGCCATATTCCCGATTCTTCAGGCGGGCGGAGAGCTGCACATTGTGCCGAAAGAGACGTACACCGCGCCTGATCAGCTTGGTGAGTATATACAGAAAAACGGCATTACGTATATGAAACTGACGCCGTCATTGTTCCATATGATCGTCAATACAGCCCGTTTTACGTCAGAACGCCGTTTCAGCCCGCTTCGTTTAGTAGTGCTCGGCGGAGAAAAGATCATCACGTCCGATGTCCGCAAGTTTCATGACGTGTACGCCCATACCGACTTCATCAATCACTACGGGCCGACGGAAACGACGATCGGCGCCATTGCCGGACGGATCAATATGGAGCGCCTTGATCAATATGAGCAGCGTCCCGTCATCGGCCGCCCGATCGCGAATACCGGCGCGCTTGTATTGGACGGAGCAATGCAGCTCGTTCCTCCGGGCGCAAGCGGCGAGCTTTATATTACCGGGAAGGGGCTTGCCAGAGGATATCTTCACCGTCCGCAGCTGACGGCGGAGAAATTTCTCTCAAATCCTTTTTCACCGGACAGCCTCATGTACAAAACGGGAGATGTCGTCCGCAGGCTTCCTGACGGGACGATTGAATTTATCGGCCGTGCGGATGATCAGGTGAAAATCCGGGGCTACCGCATTGAATTAAAAGAGGTTGAAACCGTGCTGTTAAGCGTAAACGGCATTCAGGAGGCGGTCGTTCTCGCAGTCAGCGAAGGCGGGCTGCCGGAACTGTGCGCGTACTATAAAGCCGGCAGCGAGCTGAAAGGCTCTGAGCTTCGTAAACGGCTTTCCGAAACATTGCCGTCTCATATGCTTCCGGCTTATTTCGTGCAAGTAGACCGCATTCCGCTCACAGCCAACGGAAAAACCGATAAAAACGCCCTCCCGAAACCGGGCGTCAGCCAAACGGCGCAAACAGCTTCAGCCTTGCCGGAAACGGAATTGGAGGAAAAGCTGTGCCGCATTTGGAAACTGACACTCGGTACGGATACGCTCGGCATCGACGATAATTTCTTCGATTACGGCGGGCACTCTTTAAAAGGCATGATGCTCCTCGCCAATATTCAGGCTGAACTGGACAAAACGGTTCCGTTAAAAGCGCTGTTCGAACAGCCGACTGTCCGCCTGCTTGCCGCATATATCGAAAAATCGGCGGTATCTGAGGGATATCGGATGATCACGCCGGCCGACAGTGCAGACGCGTACCCGTTATCATCCGCCCAAAAACGGATGTACGTCCTGAACCAGCTTGACCGAGAGACAATCAGCTATAATATGCCATCCGTTCTTCTGATGGAAGGAGAAGTCAATATTTCAAGGCTTCAGGAAGTCCTCAATCAGATGATCAATCGCCACGAATCTTTGCGGACGTCCTTTATCGATCAAAACGGCCGCCCGATGCAGCAGATCGCAGAACAGGCTGACATTGACCTGCACATCTTTGAAGCAGCGGATGAGGAGAAAGTGGATCTTATCATTCAGGCATTCATTAAGCCGTTCGATTTGAGTGCGGCTCCGCTCATTCGGGCCGCTCTTGTCAGACTGAATGAAAAGAAACACCTGCTGCTGCTGGATATGCATCATATTATTGCCGACGGCTTGTCCAGAAGCATGCTGGTCAAAGAGCTCGCTCACCTTTATAAAGGGGGAAGTCTGCCGTCGCCGAACCTGCACTATAAAGACTTCGCCGTCTGGCAGAATGAACCTGAGCAGGCCGAACGGATGAAAGACCATGAGCGTTATTGGCTCTCCGCATTTTCCGGCGAGCTTCCTGAATTGAATCTGCCGACTGATTTTCCCCGTCCGCCGGTCCAAAGTTTTAAAGGACAATCCGTCCGTTTCAGAGCGGGGCGTGAAACGGAAAAAGCGGTGCGTGAATTAATGGAATCATCGGGAGCGACTCTTCATATGGTGCTTCACGCCGCGTTCCATGTCTTTTTGAGCAAAATCACGGGGCAGCGCGATATCATTATCGGCTCGGTGACCGCCGGAAGAACGAGCGCCGAAGTTCAGGAGATGCCGGGGATGTTTGTCAATACGCTTGCGCTTCGCAATGAAACGCGCAAAGAGCAGACCTTCGCCGGGCTGCTCGAACGGGTGAAACAAACCAATCTCGACGCGCTGGCGCATCAGGATTATCCGTTTGAGGATCTGATCGGAAAGCTTGACCTGCCGAGAGATATGAGCCGAAATCCGTTGTTCCAAGTCATGGTGACGACAGAAGATCCGGATAAAGAAACACTGGAACTGGAGAACCTGCGCATCACTCCGTATGAGTCGAACCAAGGCACGGCGAAATTCGATCTGACACTCGGCGGGTTTACGGATCAAGAAGGCCTCGGTCTTCAGTTTGAATATGCGGCTGATCTGTTTAAAAAAGAAACAATTGAAAAGTGGAGCGCCGGGTTCCTGCGGATTCTGAAGCAAGCGGCAGAAAGCCCGGACAGAAAGCTGCCTGAGATTTCACTGATCAGCGATGCTGAAAAACAAGCCCTCCTCAACGCGTGGAAAGGAAAAACAATTTCTGTGCCGCGGGACAAAACGGTTCACCGTCTCTTTGAAGAAACGGCCGCCCGCTACGCGAACCGGCCGGCCGCGGCATACAACGGCGCGAAGTGGACGTACGGCGAGCTGAACGCAAGGGCGAATCGCATCGCGCGCATTCTCATGGACTGCGGCGTCACGGCTGACGAACGTGTCGGCATTTTGACGAAACCGTCCTTGGAAATGGCCGCGGGCGTACTCGGCGTCCTGAAAGCGGGCGCGGCATTTGTGCCGATTGACCCCGACTACCCGGAAGAGCGGATCAGCTACATTCTGCAGGACAGCGGCGCCAAGCTTCTTCTCACACAGGAAGCGCTGGACGTGCCGGAAAGCTACAAAGGAGAAACGATTCTGCTTGACGGCGGACGCTCCATTCTGAGCCTGCCGCTTGATGAAAACGATGAAGCGAACCCGCAGACAGAAACAACGGCGGATCATCTCGCTTATATGATTTACACGTCAGGAACGACCGGACAGCCGAAGGGTGTCATGGTCGAACACCATGCGCTGGTGAACCTGTGCTTCTGGCATCACGACGCATTCGCCATGACGGCGGATGATAAAAGCGCCAAATACGCGGGCTTCGGTTTTGACGCCTCCATTTGGGAAATGTTCCCGGCATGGATCATCGGCGCGGAGCTTCACGTCATTGACGAAGCGATCCGGCTGGATATCACCCGCTTAAATCACTATTTCGAGGAGAACGGCGTGACCATCACCTTCCTGCCGACGCAGCTGGCCGAACAATTTATGGAGCTGGAAAATACCTCTCTCCGTATGCTTCTCGTCGGCGGTGACAAGCTGAAGCGGGCGGTGAAACAGCCGTACACGATCGTCAACAACTACGGCCCGACGGAAAACACCGTCGTCGCGACAAGCGGCGTCATCAATCCGGAGGAAGGATCGCTTTCGATCGGACGGGCGATTGCCAATACGAGAGTTTATATTCTCGGCGACGGCGATCAGGTGCAGCCGGAAGGCATTGCCGGTGAATTGTGTGTGGCCGGCCGCGGTCTTGCGCGCGGATACCTGAACCGTGAAGAAGAAACGGCGAAGCGGTTTACCGCAGATCCGTTCGTGCCCGGCGAGCGCATGTACCGGACCGGCGACCTCGTCAAATGGAACGCGCAGTGCGGCATTGAATACATCGGCCGTATCGACCAGCAGGTCAAAGTGCGGGGCTACCG